>DASPSQ010000006.1:0-241873 GCA_035623855.1 Thermoplasmata archaeon
CGGACCCAGAGGGCATGCTGATGGATGTCGGGGATCGGCACGACCTCGACGCGGGCGATGTCCGCGTCGGCGATCGCCCGGGCGATCATCTCGAATCGCTCGCCGGCGGTGAAGGGATTCTTCCACGTGAACGACTCCTGCGCGCTTCCGATGCCCAGAAGGAGGGAATCATCGGGTCGATCGGCGCGGATCGTCCGCACGACGCTCAGGTGGCCCCGGTGGAACGGCTGGAACCGACCGATCAGAAGGCCGCGCACGGGCCCGGCGATATCACTCGGGGGTCAAATCTTCCACGTCGTCCAGGAACTCATCGATGTGCGGGCACCGGGCGGTGAGATAGTGTCGGCAGTGGGAGCAATGGCGGTCGTTCCACGCACCGAGAAGCCGGGAGTTGAATTCGTAACACGGCCGGTCGACGAACCGGTCCTCGTCCTCGTCGGGGACCGCCGGCGGAGGCGCTACCACCGGCACGTGCGCCGCGACGCGGAACGTGCCTCTCACGACCCTGCCGGACGTCCGGGCGGCGATGCGGGCGCCGTCGGGGCCGGGATCTCCTCCGAAGTTCGACTGGTCGCCCGCACCATCGCGCTGAGGCGCTCGAGCAGCGATTCCTTCTGCGCCCCCTGGCCCACGAGCGCGTACTTGAGAACGTCACGAAGGGTCCGAACCGGGATGACCTCGACCATCCCCCGGTACCGCGACTCGAGGACGAGGTCCTCGAGGTTGTCCTCGGGGACCAGGACCCGTTTGATCCCGGAGTCGGCGGCGGCCTCGACCTTCGCGGTCACGCCTCCGACGGGAAGAACCTGGCCCCGGACGCTCAACGAGCCGGTCATCGCGACCGACTGGTCGACCGGGACGCCCTCGAGGGCGCTGATGACCGCGGTGGCGATCGAGACCGACGCGCTGTCGCCCTCGACGCCGTCCGAGGTCCCGACGAACTGGATGTGAATGTCGTAGCGGGAGATGTCCTCCCCCGTGTACTTCTTGATGAGCGCGCTCACGTTCTGGACGGCTTCCCGGGCGATCTCGCCGAGCTTGCCCGTCGCGACGACCACGCCGCTGTCGCGGGTCTGGGCCGGCGTCACCTCCGCAACGATCGGAAGGACGATTCCGGAGAACTCGGCCATCCCGGTCTGAGCGTTGATCGCCGCGAGGCCGTTCACGACGCCGACCGCCGCGCCCTCCACGGAGAACATCCGGTACTCCTTGCGGCGCTCGATGTACCGGTCCGCGATCTGCTGTTCGAGCGAGCGGCTCGCCCGTTTCGCTTTCACCACGTGGTCCGCGTGGACGAGCGACTGGCCCTCGGTGAGCGCGATATCGCCCGCGACCCGGACGAGGCCCCCGAGCTCCCGCAGACGGAGCGTCAGCTGGCCCGAGCGGCCCGACCGGCGTTGCGCCTCCCGAATGACCTCGACGATTGCCGCGGTGTCGAAGTGCGGGATCTTCTTGTCCTTCAGGACCTCCTGCGCGACGAACCGGACGATCTTCATCCGGTTGTCCTGAGTGTCCGGCATCGTCGATTTCACGTAGACCTCGTAGCCGTAGCCCCGGACCCGCGAACGCAGTGCCGGGTGCATGTTCTGCACGCTATCGACGTTGCCCGCAGCGACCAGAACGAAGTCGGATGGGACGGGTTCGGTCTTGACCATCGCACCGGCCGATCGTTCCGACTGGCCGACGATCGGGAACTTCCGCTCCTGAAGCGCCGTCAGAAGCGAGTGCTGGCTCTCGATCTTCAGGAGGTTGATCTCGTCGATGAAGAGGACTCCGCCGTTCGCCTTGTGAATCGCCCCGACCTCGACGCGCTCGTGCGGAGGGGTCTCGAGCCCCCCAGACTGGAACGGATCGTGCTTGACGTCCCCGAGAAGCGCCCCCGCGTGGGCACCGGTCGCGTCGATGAACGGGGGCTTATCCTCCGACGTATGCGTGACCAGCAGTTTCGCGACCGCGGTTCCTGTATCGCTGCGGCCGCCCGAGAACCGAAGGATTGCGTAGACGATGAGCACGATCAGGAGGCCGAAGAGGAGCGCGGTCAGGTCCTTGTCGATGATGACGATGTAGAGGGTGAAGGCAAGAATCGCGACCGTCAGAACGACGAACAGGATCGTCCTCTGCTCCTTCTTCTGGGCCGCTTCGAGCTTCTGGGCGGCCACGATTTCCTTGCCCTTCCCGGCGGGGACGACCCGGATCTTGGGCTCGTTCGGGTCGTCGCTGTTCGAGTACGCCAGGATGTCCTGGAGCTGCTCCTTCGGAAGGAAATCGACCATCGACCGGGCCAGCATACTCTTGCCGGTACCGGGCTCGCCGATCAGGAGCATGTGCCGCTTCTGATTCGCGGCTTTGCGTGCGACCTCGACGGCCTCGTCCTGGCCAATCACCTGGTCGAGCAGACGAGGGGGGACTTCCACTTGAGCCGAAGACGCATAGGGAAGCGCCTTCCCCCAACCATCCAGATCGCTGGGAGTTGAGTGCTCCTCTACCCCGGCTGACGGTTTTTCCGCTCCCTGTGCCATAGCGGCGTCACGACCCGTGCAGTCCGGGACATCCACGCCAAGTAAACGAAGTAGGGGTCGGTATAAATCCCTTCGTGCCGGACCACATCGCGAGTACGGTGCGGGAGGGTGCCGCACGCCGAAGCGACCGAGAGAGGTGGCAGTTTATCTATCGTCCGGAACTCGGCTCACGTGGGTTCTCGCGATGACACAGCGGTTGGAAGGAAAGCCGGTGGCCGAGGCCCTTGATGCGGGGAGCCGGGCGGCGATCGCGTCCGCCCCGGCGGGAGTTGGGCCACCCTCCCTGGTCAGCGTGCACCGGGGGATTGACAGCCCCTTCCGATTCTACCTCAAGCGCCAGGCCAAGGCGGCCGCGCAGGTCGGGGTCCGGTTCCGGGACGAGCCGCTTTCGCCCTCGGGGGGACCCCGGGACCTCCTCGATCGCATGAGAATCCTCGATGCCGATGCCTCCGTGCACGCCGTCCTACTCGAGCATCCGTTGCCGGCTCCATTCGATTTCTACCAAGCGGTCGGAGAACTCCGGCCCGAGAAGGACGTCGACGGCGTCGGGCCCGCAAACCTCGGCCGTTTGGTCGCCCAGCGACCCGCGCACGTGCCGGCGGTCGCCCTCGCGGCCCTTGCAATCGCCCAGCACTACCGGCTCCCCTTGGAGGGAGAGCGGGTCGCAGTGCTCGGCCGGTCCGAGACGGTGGGTCTACCGCTTGCGCTCCTGCTCGCAGGCAAGTCGATGGGCATCCATGCGACCGTCACGATCCTCCATTCCCGGACCCGCGACCTCCGGGCCGCCCTCAGCGAAAGCCGGACGATCTTTTCCTGTGTCGGTCAACCCGGGCTGCTCAACCGATCCACCGTTCCGGAGGGGGCGAATGTGGTCGACGTCGGGGTCTCGAGCGTGCCGGATCCGAGCCGGCCCGGCGTCCAGATTTCGGTGGGCGATGCCGATCCCAAGGCCCTCGATGGCTGGGCCGCATCCTTGACCCCAGTCCCAGGGGGCGTCGGACCGGTGACGGCGGCCCAGTTGATGACGAGCACCGTCCTCGCCTGGCAACGGCTGACCCGGCCGGAGGACTCAGGGTGACGGCGAATCTCCGCCATCGGACGATCAGGACCCGAGCTGTCCCAGTGGAGCTCCATTGTCAGGACTGCCCGATGTGGTACGGCGCCGAAAACGAAGGCTGGGGCCCCTGTTCAATCAAGCACCGCCGAGGCGACCAACGGTACCTCACCTACGGTGGTCACCTCTGCGACGAAGGATACATTCCACCGCCCAACGCCGCGTTGGCCCTGGACCGGGCCGCAACGTTCAGCGGCGTCCGCTCGACCTCGAGCGCGTCGGAGGTCGGGTATACCTCGATTTCGAACGCGGGATCCTCCAGACGCGGGGCGGCCCGACGGAGGCGATCCGGAGCGAGCTCGACCCGACGTCGACCGAGGTCGAGACGGTAGTCGTCCGGGCCGGCGCGCGTCGCGCGAGCCACACGTGCCGCCCACCGGGCGAGGTCGGCGTCTTCCGCGGCTCGGACGGGTTCGACGACGCCCAGAACGACCGTTCCATCCACCGTCCGCTCGGCGAAGGACGGGGCGGTCCGTTCGGCGCGACGCAGCAAGCGCTGGCGCAGCTGGACCCCATCCTTGAACCGCGAGGAGCAGTAATGGACGGGGATCGCAAGGCGCATCTCCCGGACGATTCGCTCGGCGATCGCGCGGCTTCCCCGGACCCCCCACCCGTTGCGTGGGTCGGTGCGATACCCCCGCTCGGCCAGCTTCGCCTCGTTCGTCTCCGAGAACTCGAGCTCATTGAGGTTCACGAAATCCACCCCGATCCGCTCGAGCGCCCGGAGCAGACGGCGCAGCTCGGCTTCCTTCTCCGGGAGGACCGGGACCTCGACCCCCCGACGGATCCCCCAGCTCGGTGCCTCTTCGAGGACCGAGCGGTAGGCCCCACCGTCCAACGCGAGCGGGCCCCAGAGGTAATGCGGGATGTGCAGGCGGAACTCGTCGAGGCCGCTCTCCGCGAGCCGTCGCAGTTTCTCCGGGTTGGGCTCGTGAGTGTAGAGATGGATGTTGTGGCTCGGCCCGAACTCGCTCTTGAGTAGACGGACGTAATGCTCGACCCGGTCGACGACCCCGAGCGGATCGCCGCCGGTGATTCCGGTCCCCCCGGCCCCGATCGCCCGGGCCTCGTCCAGCACATCCTGATCGGTCCAGACTCTCCGTTCGTTCGCGAACACGACGTCTTTCTGGTTGCGGGCGGGCGAGACCGGGCAGTAGAAGCAGCGGAACCGGCAGAGGCCGGTGACGAACAGGACCATCTTGCGGCCCTCCTGGCACTGCGTGCACGCCGGCGAGAGCTCGCCGCGGTGGCTCGATGCCATCGGCAACAGATGGAGGCCGGTTGGATCCATCGACACGGTGAGACGCCCCCCCCGAGGTAAAACCGTTTCGAGGTCCCGGTGGGCTCCGGCGACCCGGACCCCCACGTCGCGCCGACGTTCCGTGGTGGCCTCGCGCTACCAAGTGAGGTCCGGGAAGGAACGGAGGCTTAGGCTCAAATGCCCCACCCTACTTCGGCGCCTCGCTCTCGGAGGTCGGACGTCGATGGAGATGCAGCCGGGCCAGATGGCGTACGACCGCGCGAGCACGGTCTTCTCGCCCGACGGGCGGCTGTTCCAGGTCGAATACGCCCTCCAAGCGATCCAGATGGGAGGGACCGCGGTCGCCGTGACCTACGACACAGGGATCGTCTTCGTTGCGTACCGGAACCTGCCCGTGAGCTCACTCGCCGAGGCGGGGTCGATCGAGAAGAGCTTCGCGATCGATTCCGGACTCGGCTGCGTGACCGCCGGGCTCATCGCGGATTCGCGCGTCCTGGTCGAATTCCTCCGGGTCGAGGCCCAGCGTCATCGTCTCACCTACGGGGAATCGGCGCCGTTCGCTCTGCTCGGCCACTCTCTCGGCACGCTCCTCCAGCAGTACACCCAGTTCGGAGGGACCCGGCCGTTCGCCGTCTCGCTCCTCCTCGGAGGGTTCAACGGACAAGCCCCGGGGCTGATCGAGCTCGATCCGAGCGGTGCGACGATCGGTTGGAAGGCGTACGCCATCGGCCGTAACCGTCGGGCGGTCGCGGATTACCTCGAGGAGAAGATGCCGGACCATCTGGCGGAAGACGCCGCGTTCCGGCTCGCCGTCCAGGCGGTTGCCGAGGGCTCGCCGACACCGTTCCAACCCGAGGCGCTCGACGTCTCATTTCTCGAACCGGATTCGGACCTGCGGCGGTTGCCGACCCCCGAGGTTGCACGGCGCGTGCAGGGGATGTCGTTCATCGGCACCCCCGATCGCAAGTCCGCGTCCCGGTAGGGGACCGGCCGCTCCAGAGCAGAGGTAAGAGCCCTCCACCCGTGGGCCCACCATGCCCGTCTCCCGGCTTTCCCCTTGGGAGGAAGCGCGCGAACTCACCGAATTTAACCGCGAGGTCTTCGACCGGTACGCCCGGCGCGTTTCCCGCCTTTCCTGGTCCGAGGCGACGCGGGACCGGGAGACCGGCCACCACAGCTTGTTCCAGACGCTCGTGCACGTCTTGCACGTCCAGGAGGTCTGGCTCGTCTACATCGTCCGGGGACGGAACCGCGAGCTCCCGAGGCTCTTCCGGGACCCGCGCCGGTCCCCGAAGAGTTGGAAGGAGTTCCGGGAGTATTCCCGGCGCGTCTGGTCGGAGATCGATCAGACGGTCACGAACCTCGGGGACCGGGACTTCGCCCGGCGGGTGAAAGCCCCCTGGATGCCCGGCCGCTACACGGTCCGGGACGCGTTCTTCCAAACGACGTTCGAGGAGGCGCATCACGTCGGGGAGGTCATCGGCGCCCTCTGGCAGGACGACCGCGAGCCGCCGGTCATGATGTGGATCCCGATCCTGCGTTCGGGGCGATCCCGCCCGCGCCGGCGGCGGATTCGGCGTCGCGTCTAGACCGACCGAATTCCTCGCGCAGCCGCATTCGGCGGCGCGTTCGGTGGTACGTGACGGCAAACCGGTGCGCCTCGTCCCGGACCGCTCGCAGGAGAAGCATCGGCGCCGCGTTCGGGTTCGGTCGGAGAGGCTCGGCCCGGTCCGGAAGGTAGACCTCCTCCTCGCGCTTCGCAAGGCCGATGGCGGGAATCCGGTCGGTGAGGTTCAGCGCCGATAGGGAGGCGAGCGCGGCGGAAAGCTGCCCCGCCCCGCCGTCGATCAGGAGGAGGTCCGGCAGGATCTCGGCCTCGGCGAGGCGGCGCAGGTAGCGCCGCCGCACGACCTCCGCGACCATCGCGAAGTCGTTCGTCCCCTCGACCGATCGGATCCGATAGCGCCGGTACTCCGAACGCTTCGGAAGGCCCCGTTCGAAGACGACGAGCGATCCGACCGCCTCGGATCCCTGGAAGATCGAGATGTCGATCCCCTCGATCCGGTTCGGGATCGTCGGAAGGGTGAGAAGGGACTGGAGGGCGGTGAGGACCTCGCGCGGCGCGGGACGAGCGACGACCTGGTCGACCGACGCGCGCGCGAGTCGCTCGGCGAGTCGGCTCAGAGCCGCGTACCGTCCGGTGGGCCGGAACTGGACCTCGATCCCGCGGTATCCGAAGAGCTCGTCGAGCGTGGCATCGAGCCCCGCCGGCCGCGCTCCGGCAACGTAGATCCGTTCGGGGAGCTCGAACTGCGCTCCGTAGTACTGCGTCAGGAACTGACGAAGGACCTCGCCCGGCTCGGGGACATCGTCCGCTGGGACGACGACGAGGTGTGGCTCGGTCCGTCGGACCTCCCCATCCTCGACGTGCAGCAGGCCGACCGCGACGCGCAGCGTCGACGGGTCCGAGGGATAGGCGAGCGCGAGAACGTCCACCCGTCCCGTCCCGCGTCCGATGACCGCCTGGCGTTCGCGCAACGCACCGAGTCCCTCCAGCGCGTCCCGGAGCAGCGCCGCACGCTCGAACTCCTCCCGTGCCGCGGCCCGTCGCATTTCCTCCTCGACCTCGGACCGGACGAGCGCCGTCCGACCGCGCAGCACGTCGACCGCCCGGTCGATCTGCCGGCGGTATTCCCCCCGGTCGATCGCGCCGACGCACGGCGCGCTGCAGAGCTTGAGGTGGTAGTACAGGCACGCCTCCTTCGGGAGGCGGACGCACCGCCGCAACTGGAAGAGGTCTCCCAGGAGTTTCTCGACACCACGGGCTTCGCGCGCACTCGTGTACGGCCCGAAGAGGAGGAGCCCCGCGCGGCGCCGGGGCCGGCGGACCAAGAGGACCCTCGGGACCTCCTCTCCGATCGTGACGGCGAGGTACGGGTAGCTCTTGTCGTCCTTGAGGAGAACGTTGTACGGGGGCTGGTACTGCTTGACGAGGCTCGCCTCGAGGAGGAGTGCTTCCCGCTCGCTCGCCGTCGGGACGAACTCCACGCTCGCGCTCTGGGCGAGGATCGTGCCATCCTTCTCGATGCGCGCCCTCAGGTGGTCGAGGACCCGTCGGCGCAGGCTCCGAGCCTTGCCGACGTACACGACGTCTCCCCGTGCGGACCGAAAGAGATACACTCCCGGAACGTCCGGCCCCGATCGGAACCCTTCGCGTTCGGCCGCGGCGAGCTCGCTCGCGGGGACGAACGCGGGGAGCTCGGGTCGGGGCGCGTCGGTCATGCGCGGGGCCGTCGCGCCAGCGGCATCGGACGGCGGACGAGGGGTACGAGGAACCGGCCCGTGTACGACGCCGAGACCCCGGCGATCGCCTCGGGAGGACCCGCGCCGACGACGTGACCCCCCGCGTCGCCTCCCTCCGGCCCGAGGTCGATGAGCCAGTCGGCCGACTTCAAGACGTCGAGGTTGTGCTCGATCACGACCACCGTGTTCCCTCCGGCCCGCAACCGGAACAGGACCGCGAGCAGACGTTCCACGTCGGCGAAGTGGAGGCCGGTCGTCGGTTCGTCGAGCAAGTAGAGCGTCCGGCCGGTGGGCGGCTTCGCGAGCTCGTAGGCGATCTTGATCCGCTGCGCTTCGCCTCCCGACAGCGTCGTCGCGCTCTGGCCGAGATGGATGTAGCCGAGGCCGACGTCCGAGAGGAGCTTCAGGCGACTCTCGATCCGGCGCTGGTACTGGAAGAAGGCGAGCGCCTCGTCGACCGTCATATCGAGGACGTCGGCGATCGTCTTCCCTTTGAACTTCACCTCCAGGGTCTCGGCGTTGAACCTGCGTCCGTGGCACTCCTCGCAGACCACGTATACGTCGGGAAGGAAGTGCATCTCGTAGCGGAGGACCCCGTCTCCTTCGCACGCCTCGCACCGGCCACCTGCGACGTTGAAGCTGAACCGGCCGGGAGCGAACCCCCGGGCCTTCGCCTCCGGTAGGCTCGCGAAGAGCTCCCGGGCCGGTGTCATGATTCCGGTGTACGTCGCCGGGTTCGAGCGCGGGGTCCGGCCGATCGGCGATTGATCGATGAGGAGCGCCCGGTCGACCTCGTCGATCCCCTCGATGAAGTCGTGTTTCCCAGGGGTCGCTCGCCCGACGCCGAGGTGCCGCTGCACGGCCTTATAGAGGATCTCCTCGAGGACGGTCGACTTCCCACTTCCCGAGACCCCCGAGATCGCGACGAAGAGGCCGAGGGGGATCCGGATGTCGTCTCCTTTCAGGTTGCGCTCGCGCGGTCCGTGGATCGTGAGATACCGCGACCCGGGCCGGGCGCGCTCCTCCGGGAGCGCGATCGCCCGGCGCCCCGAGAGAAAGTCGGCGGTTAACGAGCGCGGAGTGCCGACGATCGACCTCGGAGGACCGGAATAGAGGACTTCGCCGCCATGAATCCCGGCGGCGGGTCCGAGGTCGACCAGCCAGTCGGATTCGCGCATCGTCATCTCGTCGTGCTCGACCACGAGCAACGTGTTGCCGAGGTCCCGAAGGGTTTTCAGGGTCGCGAGGAGCCGCGCGTGGTCCCGGGGGTGGAGGCCGATCGACGGCTCATCCAAGATGTAGAGTACTCCGACGAGCCCGCTCCCGATCTGGGTCGCGAGCGCGATCCGCTCGGCCTCTCCTCCCGAGAGCGACGCGGACGCTCGGTCGAGCGTGAGGTAGGTGAGACCCACGTTCTCGAGGAATCCAAGGCGGGCGCGGATCTCCTTGACGACCTGACCGACGATCTGTTCGTCGCGCCCGCTCAGCTCGAGCGTGCGGAAGAACGCGACCGCGTCCAGCACCGTCATCGCCGCGACGTCCGCGATCGAGCGGTCCCGCACCGTCACCGCAAGGCTGGCCGGCTTCAAGCGTCGGCCGCTACACGACCGGCACGGGACGAACGACATGAATCCGAGGTAGTACTCCTTCGCGCCCTCGCTCTTGGTCGACCTCCACCGGCGCTCGACCGCATTGACGAGGCCCTCGCGGAGCCAGCCGAATCCCATCCACCACTCGCCCGCCCCGCCAACGGAGGGACCGACGTGCCGGCTCGAACCGAACATCATCGCCTTCCAGCCGTCCGGGGAGAGCTCGCGGACCGGCCGACGGATGTCGTAGTTGAACGCCCGGCCGAACCGCACGAGCGAATCCGTTGCGGGCGTGAGTCCCCAGACGGCGATCGCGCGCGTGAGGGGCTTGTCCTTGTCCGGGACGATCCGGTCCGGCTCGGCGTGCAGCGTCGCCCCGATCCCGAGGCACTCGGGACATGCGCCCATCGGGTTGTTGAACGAGAACATCCGCGGCGTGAGCTCCTCGACCGAGAATCCGCACTTCGGACACGCGCGACGGCTCGAGAACATCTCCCGAGTACCGCCGGTCCGACGGAGGACCACGAGTCCGTCGGAGAGCTCCCGAGTGAGGGCCACCGATTCCGAGAGGCGGCTCGCTTCGGCCTCCGTGACCTCGAAGGTGTCGACCACGACTTCGATCGTGTGCTTCTTGTTCTTCTCAAGCCGAATCTCGGTGCCGGGCACCCGGACCTCGACCCCGTCGATGACCAACCGACGGTAGCCCGACTTGCGCAGTCGCTCGACGACGTCCCGGTGCTCCCCTTTCTTGCCCCGGATCACCGGGGCGAGGAGGTCGATCCGCTGCCCGTGGGCCCGGGCGGTAACCGCCTCGACGATCCGGTCGACGGACTGAGGAGCGATCTCCTCCCCGTCGTTCGGGCAGTGCGGAACCCCGATCCGGGCGAAGAGAAGACGGAGATAGTCGTAGATCTCCGTCACGGTCCCAACGGTCGACCGGGGATTGCGGCTGCCGGCCCGCTGCTCGATCGCGATCGCGGGAGAGAGACCGTCGATGGAGTCGACGTCGGGCTTGTCCATCTGCCCGAGGAACTGGCGGGCGTACGAGGAGAGGCTCTCGATGTACCGGCGCTGGCCTTCGGCGTAAAGCGTGTCGAACGCGAGCGACGATTTCCCCGATCCACTGACCCCAGTGATGACGATAAACTTCCCCCGGGGAAGGTCCAGGGAGACGTTCTTCAGGTTGTGCTGGCGGGCGCCGCGGATCCGGATCGCTCCCGCTGATTCGGCCATGGTCCGGACCTACGGCGGCAGGAGCGCGCGCACTGTCTCGGTGAGCCGGTCGAGGACGTACGCCTGGACCCGCCCGCCCAGCTCGGCGGAGGCCGGGCGCGTGTCGCCGATGACGCTCTCGGGCCAGTCCGAGGGGGTCGGCGATCCCGGGACGAAGGGGCTGTGGCGGTACTCCACCACGGGCCGCTCCGATCCGACCGTTTCCGGAGCGAGGGCGAGCACGCGGGACGTTTCCAGAAGCCCGGCGTGCCCGTCCGTCGGAGGAGATTCCTTGCCGCGTAGCTCGTAGACGAAATCGTAGTCGCAGAGCACGACGACCCGTACCCCGGGGTAGGAGCGCATGGTGTCGTCGGACGCTTCCCGCAGCGCCGCCATGTGGCCTCGCTCTCCATGCCCCGAGAGGACGAGCAGCCGGCGGACTCCTCCGCGCGCGAGCTCCTGGAGGACCCCGGCCACGTGCGCTTCGAGCTGCGCCATGGTCAGCGAAACCGTACCGGGGAATCGTCGCGCCCCCGGCGCGGAGCCATACGGGATTGTGGGCGCCACCAGCGCGTCGACCCGCTCGGCAAGCGCGAGCGCGGTCTGCTCGGCTTGGATCTGGTCCGCGCCGAGGGGGAGGTGGGGACCGTGGGCCTCGAGCGCACCGACGGGCACGATGACCAGCGGGTGCGAACTCAACCGTCGCTCGTACGTCCGGGAATCGAGCTCCCAGAGACGGTAGGTGGGGCGAGGCATCGATCGAACGACCGGCTGGGCATATTTAACTCGGGTCGGGAGGGCTCGAAACGGATCCGCGTCGGACGGCGGGGGCGCATGGGTCTTAGCCCCTCGTGTCGTACAGATCGGTTTTTGCGTTCCCTTCGTCAGGGAGTTCCCTGAGAGACCCCATTCGTCGAGGCCGTCTCGCCCCCGGCGACCGGGCGTGGACGGCGCCGGGAACTCGACCCCGAACGGGTCGGCGCGGCTCCCGAGGCAGTTCGACGGGATCCGGGGGAGGCCTTCTTCGTCGAGCGTGCCCGCGTGCCGGTCGGGGGGGCCGCAGCTCGCGCCTTCGGCGTGGACTTCCCGCGGCGGGTCGGAGCTTCCTTCACGCGCGTGGGGCACTCCGGGTTGATACAGAGCGTCCACGGAGGCCGGCCCGCCTCGATCGCCGTGACGACCGGGGCCCGACAGACCGGGCACGGCGGCTGGTCCTTTTCGAGCTTCCCGCGTTGCGGAAGCGGGTACGTGACCCGGCACGACGGATAGCCAGAACAGCCCACGAACCGCTTGCCGGCGAACGAGTAGCGAATGTGCAACGGACTCCCGCAAGTCGGGCAGACCCCGATGCGGAACGCCTTGTGATGCTCCACGCACTCTGGGTTGATGCAGTAGAGCTCGGGTCGTTGGCCCCGGAAGATGATCTTGACGCGGGGGACCCGGCACGTCGCGCAGAGGAAGTCCGGCGCCGGCTCGATGAAACCGGCGGAGGGAAGAGCGTACGACGCCGTGCAGGACGACGGATTGTTGACGCACTGCACCCATCGCGCCCCGCGGGGACTTCGAGCGAGTCGAAGGGCCCCGCCGCACTTGACACAGGGGCCGACGAAATGCTGTCGGTCGAGCGCACCGGTCAGGGTCTCCTTGACCCCGGGCTCGTTGGCCGCGAGAAGCGCGTACGCCTCGCGGAGCATTTCCCTCGATTCCTCGAGGACTTCCGACTTCTCCTTCTTCGACTCGGCGACGAGTTCCATGTCTTCTTCGAGTCGGTGGGTCATCTCCGGGCGAGTGATCACGGGGGCGTGGGCTTTGAGCGCCTCGGTGACCGCGATGCCCGTACTCGTCGGCTCGAGCTGGCGCTGACTCACGTAGTGCCGGTCGAACAGCTTCTGCAGGACATCGTGCCGCGTGCTCTTCGTTCCCAGGCCCAGTCGCTCCATCTCCTGGATCAGCGAGCCCTGGGTGTACCGCCGCGGAGGCTTCGTACGATCTTCGATGAGTTCGATGGACGCGATCGGGATCGTCTCTCCGACGGTGAGGACCGGTAGGCGGGTCGGGTCCGGCTCGGAGTACGGGTAGACGCGGTACCAGCCCGGGTCCACGAGCTCCTGGCCCTTCCCATCGAACCGCTCCCCGCGAATTTCGACCGCTGCGGTCCGGCTCCGGGAGATCGAGTCGGGTGCGACCGTCGCGAGGAACCGGCGCACGACGAGCTCGTAGATCCGTGCGTGGTCCGGTCGGAGCTTCTTCGGGTCGGTGACCCCGGTGGGGTAGATCGGCGGGTGATCCGTCGTCTCCGTCCGACCCCGGGTCGCTCGGAACGTCGGCTGGCCTAGGACGAACTCGGCGGCCTCGCGGAACGGACTCTCCCGGAACCGTTCGACCAGGCTGCGCAGCCCGAGTCCCCGCGGATAGACCGTGTTGTCCGTCCGAGGATAACTGATCAGCCCCTGCGTGTAAAGATCCTCGGCAATCCTCATGGCCGTCGCCGCTCCCAATCCGAGGCGAGTAGCCTCGGCGACGAACAGCGTCGTCGAGAACGGGATCGGAGGCCGGCGGCGGCTCTCCTCATCCGTGAACTCGCGGACCACGCCCTCTCGAGCTCCGTCCACTCGGCGAAAGACCCGCTCGGCTTCCTCTTTCTTCTCCCAGATCCCGTGGGAGTGGTGGAGTCGGAACGAAACGCCGGACTTCTCGGACGTCGCCACGATCTCGAAGAACGGGGTCGGGGTGAACTCCTTGATCGCTTGATCTCGCTCGACCAAGAGTGCCAGCGTGGGCGTCTGGACCCGTCCCACCGAGAGGAACCCTCGCCCGCGCTGCCCGGCGGTGAGCGAAAGGTACCGTGTTAGGAGAGCCCCCCAAACGAGGTCGATCTCCTGACGAGCCTCGGCGGCCTCGGCGAGGGCATGGTCGAGCGTGACCAGGTGCTCGAAGCTCTGCTCGATCGCCTCCCGCGTGAGGGCGCTATAGTGCGCCCGTCGGACCTCGATCCCTGGGTGGACTTTCTGCAAGAGCTCTAGGCACTCGAGCCCGATGAGCTCGCCCTCGCGGTCGAAATCGGTCGCGATGATCACCCGATCGAACCGCCGGACGATCGATTGGAGCGCGCCGACGATCCCCCGCTCCGTGACGTGCTTGAGCGGCGGGGTCTCGAGCAGCTTCGGGAGCGTATGCAGTGACCAGTGGGAGAGCTCCTTCGGGTAGTCCAGCTCGACGATGTGTCCCCGCAATCCCACCACGGCGTACGGCCCCTCGGGGCCCTCGAATTCGAAGACGTTCGTCCCCTCGAGGCGGGACCGTTTCATCCGGCCGTCGGACAGGACGATCGCGATCCGGAGCGCGGTGTTGAACTTCTCGGCGACGACGAGTGTGCGAGTCACGGCTAGTGCAAGAGGCGGGGCTCCCTAGATAAAAATGCGGGGCGGCCGGGAGGCGTGAACGCTGATGAACGTGCGCGCGTGCGTTCGTAAACGCCAGGTGCAGCGAGATCGGGACGCACCGCGTCGAAGAGGCGGGTGTGACTCGTCCGCCAGTCTTTAAACGTGGCCGAGGGTCGGGGGTCGTCGGCGCCGCGGTAACTCAGTTTGGGAGAGTGCAAGACTGAAGATCTTGAAGCCGCCGGTTCAAGCCCGGCCCGCGGCATTCCAATCGCGCGGCCTCGTGGAGAGTTGATGGAGAGGCGTTTCACGCGGTTTCGGCGAGGCCCGGTCTCCGACCATCCGGGGGCGTTCGAGGTTCCCGGGGAGGGAATGTGCCTCTCCGTCTTCCTTGTTCTCGAGCCGCAAGCCTCGGAGGGCTCGGTCCTCATGGGCAAGCTCAATCCGACCGCCCCGTGGTGGCAGATCGGGGCGATCGACCCGAGACGGCTTTCGGCCATCGGGGACCGCTGGATGCTCCCATCGAGCCAGCTCGCGTTCTTCGAATCGCCGGACGAAGCCGCGCGACGGGTCCTGAAGGAACAGCTTGAGACGGAGAGCATCCGCCTCAAGGGGCCCCAGGTATTCTCGGATCCGTCGGCTCGACCTGATCGCCCCTCCGCGGATCCGCACTGGGACTTCCACTTCGTGTTCCGAGGTCGGTGGGTGTCCGACTCCCCACCCCGGGCCTCTCCGTGGAAACGCCTCGAATTCGTCGACGTGGCGCGGACCTCTCGAAGCGACATCGCCCGGTCTCAGGGAGACGTCCTCGAGCTCGTGGGTCTCCGGCCGAAGGATTGACCGACCGTCGGTCAACGGGCGATTCCTCGACACTTGGGAGGTCGTGCCGTCCACTCCATGACGGCCGGATCGAACGATCTGCCGGGGTCCCTCGAAAACTAATTAGCAGATTGCGCGCTCTCGTTCGGCACAGCTGAGCACGCATGAATCGTGCGACCGATCCCGCCACCAAAAGACCGAAGGTACGGACCGTGAATGTGCGTCCACCGCATTCAGGGAGCACCCATCGACACCTCCGATCCGTCGGGCTCACCGGAGTCGTCCTCTGCGTGCTCTTGGGTCTCGCGGCGAACGCCGCCGCGGGCACCACCGGATACGATCGATCGTACTCCCAATCGCCTTCGACTTCGAATCCCGATGTCAGTCTGATCCGCCTCACGACCAGCTACTCGAGCGGACTGAACCTGACCTGCGCCTTTACCGTGGCCGGAACCGTCGTTCTCTCGGACTCGGACTTCGGCTACATCGTGCTCTTTGGTGGCAACACGACTTCCAACTCGAACGCGTACGCTTCCTTCGGCGGCAACACTTCCAGAGGGACGCTGACTGCAGTCAACATCAGCTGGTTCGGGTCCGGTTCGGGCGTGTCTCCCCTATCGTTCGACCTCTCCAACGTGAGCTCGACCCTCAGCTTCAGCGTCGCAATCAAGCTCGTGGGCCCAGCGTCGAACTTCAGCGTCATGGCGGAGGCGCTGTACGTGAATGCGAGCGGCGAGCAGTCCAGTACCCTCGGAGGTGCGTCGCACTCCTCGAGCGCGACTCTGTCCAGTCCGGTTCTCGGCGTCGTCGTGACCGCGGTCGTGGGCGCCGCCATCGTGCTCGGGGTGGTCGGGATCCTCTGGCGCCGTCGGCGGAAGCCCTCAGCCGCGACCGATTTTGTCTGAGAGGTTCCTCCCACCGGCGGCCGCTCGGCGTCGCGCGTTGAACGGGTCTACCGCGAGGGGACGAACCAGACGTCGGTGATCGAGTACTTCGGGTTGGGGTCGAACCGCGCCTCGACCGGCATCCCGACGTACAGCTCGGACTCGCTCGCGTCCTTGAGCCGCGCGAGGAGCAGGCTCCCCACGCCGTCGAACTCGATCATCGCGAGGTTGTACGGCGTTTCCTTCAGGAACGCCTCGCTCCCGAAATGACAGGTCGTCCAAGAGTGAACCCGGCCGTTCGGCGGGAGATCGATCCATTCGGTCGGCGCCCCGCAGACCATGCAGTGGCTTCGTGGAGTGGCGAAGACGAACCCGCACTTCGGCTTGCGGCACTTCGATCCTCGGAGACGACCCTCGGCGAGGCCGAGGAAGAACGGCGAATCCTCGGCATAGCTGTGGATGTAGTTGATCGCGTACGGGAACTTGATGATGAGGCTCTCGACCCCATCCCCGTCCCGGAACAGCACCGCACCGCTGCGCTCGAGCTCGGCCTGGGCGTCGCGGAACTTCGTGAACACCGGAGGACGGGCGGTCATCGAAACCCCCGTTCGAGGATCGAGACGGTCACGCTCGAACCGGTCCCCGCGTGGCTGTGAATCGCGCCACGCTGCGGATGGGCGAGCTGCAGGGCGGGATCCCCGAAGTGTTTCGGAATCGTCTCCTGGAGCTGCCAGAACGCGAAGACGGCTTGCATGAGTCCCGTCGCGCCGACGGGATGGCCGCACGCGATGAGGCCCCCGGACGGATTCACCGGGATCGCGCCAGCGCGCGGAGAGGGGAAGCCGTAGTCGATCCCCTTGAGGAACGGATCGCCCCGTTCGACGAATCCGTACCCCTCTCCGTACTTGCAGAGTCCGAGATCCTCGTAGGTCTGGATCTCGCTCGAGGCGTACGCGTCGTGGAGTTCGATGAAATCGAGCTCGTGGTTCGGGTCGGTAATCCCGGCCATTCGGTACGCCTCGATTCCCGCCGAGCGGCCGGCACGGAAGGAGTGGACGCCCGGATACGGGAGGTCCTCGTAGTCCTTGGCCTTCTCGTGGGGCATCAGGGGCACCTTCCCGAACGGTCGATCGGCGAGCCGCATCGTGTCCGTGCCGCACCCAACGCCGAGAACCCGGACCGGTCGGTCCGTGAACTCCTTCGCGCGCTCCTCGGAACAGAGAACGACCACCGCCGCGCCGTCACTCATCGTGCAGATCTGCTCGCGCGTCAGAGGATAGCTGATCATCTCGGAGCGGAGCACGTCCTCCACGGTGAGCCGCTTCGGATACTGGGCGTACGGATTGTGGAGCGCGTTCAGATGGTTCTTGACCGACACCATGCTCATGATCCGCGAGCCCTCCGCGATCGCGAGCCGTTGGGCTTCCCGCTCATCGGTCACATGACCGAATTTTCGTCGGCGAAGGTACTCGTAGATGTGACGGACGACCATCAGGGCGTAGTATCCGGTGTAGAATCCCCCCAGCGGAAAATCGAAGTTGGTGTCCGAGGCCAGGGCGATGAACTCGTTGCCTTTCCATGTCGCGACCCGGCTCATCGTCTCGAAACCGGCGCCGAGGCAGATATCCATCCGCCCGCTCGCGATCGCCTCGTACGCGGCCTGGAAGCACTCGCCACCCGTCGCACCCCCCCACTCGAGCCGGACCGAGCCTTTCGGGTTCATGCCGAGGTAGTCCTGGACCATGCTGGCCGCCTTCAACTGGCGCGCAAAATGGTCGGAGAAGTACGAGATCCGGGTCCCGTCGATCCGGTCCGCCGTCAGATTCGGGATCCCTTTGAGCGCGTAGTCGTAGGCGCGCTTGACCATCAGGCGGAAGTCCATCGCGGGGTGGGCCTTCGCGAACTTCGTCACTCCACCCGTCACCATGTACACTTTGCGCCCCTGCGAACGCGACACGGAAGGGCGCTTCGGCGGCGGGGCCCGGGCTCTTGGTTTCGGTCTTGAACGTGGAGGCATCCCAAAACCTCGGCCGAGCAGTGGAGTCCGGTTCTTAAGCTCCGCTTCGCCGGAACGTCGTCCCCTCTCGGACCCGTTAAACGCGAGCGGGGGCTCGTCGAGAACGTGACGAGACATTCCCCGCCCACCGACGTCCTGTCGATCCTCGATATCGCGTCCGAACTACCGGAGATTCTCCGCCGGGCCGACCGACTCAAGGCGGCCCGACGCCGCGGAATCCTCTCCCCGACGCTTCGGGGCCGAAATCTCGCGATGATCTTCGAGAAGCCGTCGACGCGGACCCGGACGTCGTTCGAAGTCGCGATGAACGACCTCGGGGGCCACGCCCTCTACCTTTCCACGCGCGATCTCCAGCTCGGTCGGGGAGAGACGATCGCCGACACCGCACGGGTTCTCTCGCGGTACGTGGACGCCGTCTGCTACCGCGCGTTCCGCCATTCCGACGTGGTCGAGCTCGCGCGATGGGCGGACGTGCCGGTCATCAACGCCCTGGACGATCTCGAGCACCCGTGTCAGATCGTCGCCGATCTCCTCACGATGCACGAGCGATGGAACGGGAGGTTCCATGGCCATCGGCTCACCTGGATCGGGGACGGGAACAACGTCCTTCACTCGCTGCTCCTCGGCGCCGCGGCCGTAGGGCTCGATCTGACCGCGGCGACGCCTGCGGGCTACCGGCCCCGGACGGAGATCGTGGAGTCCGCCCAGTCCCTTGCGCGGGGCTCGGGCGCCCACCTTGCGTTCACGGACGACCCGAAGGAGGCTGCCCGCGGTGCCGATGCCCTCTACACCGACGTGTGGGTCTCGATGGGGGACGAGGCGGAGCAGGCGGAGCGACTCGCGGCGTTCCAGGGGTACCGCATCGACGATGAGCTCGTGGCCCTCGCGCGTCCGGACGCCTTCGTCCTCCATGACCTGCCGGCGCACCGTGGCCAGGAGATCACCGACTCGGTCCTCGACGGGCCGAAGGCAGCCGTCTGGGACCAGGCCGAGAACCGACTGCACGCTCAGAAGGCGATCTTGGAGCTTATCCTCGAGCCTCGAACCCGATCGCCCCGGGGTCGCTGATCGGTCCTCCCCACAGGACTCCCCCGTCCGATGATCCCATACTCCCACCGGGACCGACGCGCCCACCGGACGATCTGGCGAGGCCTTGGTGCCGTCGGCGCGGCCGTTGTCGCATTGTCGGTGTTCGTCCTGGCCGCTCCGCGTGCCGGATGGGGGATCCTTGGCGTCGGAGGCCTCATCATCACCGGCGCGACGTACGTCGTCTGGAGCGAAGGAGTCCTTTCGGGGTACGCGAAGGACCTTCGCGCCCTGCGCGATGGGACGGCGTCGGACGGGTTCCTGCGCGCCGAGGCGGGCTCGTCGGTCGGGCTCGATCGGACCGTCGGCCGGCCGACCGAGCGTTCCCCTCACGTTCGGCGGCGTCGGACCATAGGGTCATCGGACCGAGACCCCGGCTCCGGAGGCCTCGAACTCCGCTGATCCCCTGGGCCGACTAGGTGGCAGAGGTGGCGCCCTCCTCGGCTCGTAAGCGGATCTTGAGCAGGTGCTCGAGCTTACGGACGAGCTCGTCCGACGGGTGAAAGTTTCCCGACTCGATCTTGAGAACGATGGATTTCTTCTCGTTCAGCTTCTTCCCCAGTTCCTCGGGAGTCCAAACACGGGCCTCGCGGGCGAGGCGAACCCGACGGGCCCAATCCGGCGCGAGCTCCAACTCGCCAATCTCCTGGTAGAGATCCCGCTCCTCCAATCTCCGCCGAGCACCGCCGATCCGAGCGCCTCGGGCACCCGGGGTCGGAGTCTTGGCCGACAGCGCCGATGACAACGACACCGGTGCCGGATCGACCGGCTGGCCGAATTTCGCGCAATCTGGGCAGACCGGCAGAACGGTACCCTCGATGCGTACGCGGCTTGTGGCGACCACGTCCTTTCCGCACATCTCACAGAGCATGATCCGCACCTTCCGGCGAGTCCTGCACGAGCTCGCTCACGTTCATTTCCACGGTACCAGACCTGGGGGGTCGAGTCCGACGGGTCCCGCATCGGCTCCCGCCACGAGGGACACTACGGAATCGTTGGGCGTTGTTACGACAGCAGAACCGCAATCGGGCATCGACGCTTCACGGGGAACGGGTTCGGTGATGACCGAGTCGGGCTCTAAATCGATTGCGCTCGGCCCGGCGGGGGGGAGACCGTCCTCCAGGGACCATCGTGGTCGAGTTCCAGCCGGTGCGGGAGATACGTCGAGGGGTTCAACGACGCGGCGACCGCACCGGGACCGCACTCGTCCGGGCGAGCATCACCACGGTCCGAACGGGTCGTCGAGCCAAAGTCGGCGTCGAACGCCGATTCCCCAGAGGACCCACATCGCGATGATGATCGCAGGAACGACCAGCAGGGTCGAAAAGATTACTGCGAGGTTCTGGAACCAGGCAAATCGCCCGGCCCAGAATGCCGCATACAGCAGAAGCCACACGACGCCGCCGACCGCGAGGGCAAACGTCGCAACAATCCGGATCTTGAGTCCGGCGACCATTCTCCGACCTCGCTCCACCATCACGACCCTCGACCATTCCGACATCGTTCACCTCGAAGCCGATTCTCGACCCGTCCGAGCGTCCCGAGACGTGCTGGGGCCCGACGACGGGTCCATTTGGGTCAGAGACTCCAGCCGTCGTGCGATCGTCGAAATTCTCTCGCTCACCGCCCGCACCCGATCGCGGTCCGTCCGGGCGAAATCCTCGAGATACCTCGCGTACGCCTCGATCTCCCGGAGAGCGTCCTCGGGGTTACGCGGCCCCGTCACGCCGGGGAACATCCCTCGCAGCCAGTCCGGCCCGCTCCGACCGGACTCGGTCAACTGGTACCGTCCGTCCGCGTTCTTCTGGACCAGCTTTTCCTGCTCCATCTGTTCCAAGAGGGGATAGATCGAACCGGGGGAGGGACGCCACCATCCCATCGTCATCCGGTCGATCTGTGCGATCAACTCTGCACCCGTCATCGGCCCCTGCTCGAGGCAATTCAACACCCACACCCGTAGACCCCTACGATGGCGGCTTCCCCACCCGTGCGCCCACATATCGGAATTCCGATATCGGTATTTCGATATAAGGTTGCTGCCCGAACCGATGGATTGAGTAGGACTGCGCAGGGATCTATCGCGTCGTGATCGAACCGTTTCAGCACCTTCCCGGGCCCTTCCAAACGCGGACTGACTACGAGGTTCCGGAGAGGAACATGCCGGCCAAGAAACCGAACGAGACGAAAGCCTCCGGACCATATTTTGCGAGCGTTGCCGTGGTTGTGGCGGACGCCGAAAAGGCGCTGGAGTGGTACACGACGCGCCTTGGGCTCGACCTGATCGACCGTGAGGAACATTGGATTACCGTCGGGAGGAAAGGTCGGCCCGGGGTCCTGCACCTGTGTGAGCCAAGCGGCGACGACGCAGCGTCCCAACTCGAACCGGGGAACTCTGGAATCCTCCTTCTGCTGCCGGGAAAAGACTTCGAAGCGGGCTGTGCAACGCTGAAGGCGCGAGGCGTGGAGTTCACCGAGGGTCCTACGAAGGCCGATTGGGGGACGTACGCCGTCATCCGTGACCCGGACGGAAACGAGCATTCCCTGATGCCGGCCGGTTGAGGCGACCTCCCCGTTACCCCGTGCGAATCCTCGGGTCGGTCGGGCAACTCGAGCGCTTGGGGACTCCCTGGGCCCATCGGTATCCTCGGACCGGCGATCTACGGGTCGAAGGAACCACGGTGAGCCGTGAGACTCCCCGACGGGCCGGACAGGAGATCCCGGAACCATCCGCCCCACGCAGGGAGCGTATGTTGAACTGGCAACGATCGGATGGATTGCCGGTTTCCTCTCCGGCACGTCGCTCTCGAGGATTTATCGAGACAACGCCTATATAGGGGTACCTTTTGGCCGCGCCCGGAGTCCCGCGTACATGGCACAGAAGCCCCATCTTAACATCGTCTTCATCGGCCACGTCGACCACGGCAAGTCCACGACGGTCGGTCGCCTGCTTCTCGACACTGGCTACATCCGCCAGGAGGAGATCGACAAGTATCGGGCGGAGGCCGAGTCGAAGGGCAAGGCGACGTTCGAGTTCGCCTGGGTGATGGACGACCTCAAGGAGGAGCGGGAGCGAGGGGTCACGATCGACATCGCCCACCGGCGGTTTGACACCCAGAAGTACTACTTCACGATCATCGACGCGCCGGGCCACCGGGATTTCGTCAAGAACATGATCACGGGGACCAGCCAGGCCGACGCTGCGGTTCTGGTCTGCTCCGCGGCCGAAGGGGTCCAGGAGCAGACGCGCGAGCACATTTTCCTCGCCCGGACGCTCGGCGTGACCCAGCTCATCTGCGCGATCAACAAGATGGACCGCCAGGAGGTCAACTACTCCGAGGCGAAGTACAACGAGGTCAAGGAGGAGCTCACGAAGCTCCTGAAGAACATCGGCTTCAAGATCCCCGAGCAGGCCGTCTTCCTTCCGATCTCCGCGTTCAAGGACGACAACATCAACAAGGCGAGCCCGAACATGCCCTGGTACAAGGGACCGACGTTCCTCCAGGCGCTCGACGCGCTGAAGGTCCCCGAGAAACCGACGGAAAAGCCGCTCCGGCTTCCGGTCCAGGACGTCTACACGATAACCGGTATCGGCACCGTGCCGGTGGGCCGGGTCGAGACGGGCAAGCTCAAAGCCGGCGACAAAATCATCTTCCTCCCGAGCGGGAAGTCCGGCGAGGTCAAGTCGATCGAGATGCACCACGAGGCGGTCACCGAGGCGGTCCCGGGCGACAACATCGGCTTCAATGTCCGCGGGATCGACAAGAACGACATCCACCGCGGGGACGTCGCCGGTCCCGTCTCGAGCCCCCCGACGGTCGTCGAGAGCTTCATCGCGAAGATCCAGGTCCTGAACCACCCGAGCGTGATCACCGTCGGCTACACGCCGGTCTTTCACTGCCACACGGCCCAGGTCGCCTGCGAGTTCACCGAGCTCCTGAAGCGGCTGGATCCCAGGACCGGGCAGGTCGCCGAGGAGAACCCGCAGACCCTCAAGACCGGCGACGCGGCGGTCGTCAAGATCACTCCGAAGCGTCCGCTCGTCATCGAGAAGTACAAAGAGTTCCCCCAGCTCGGCCGCTTCGCGGTCCGGGACATGGGCCAGACGGTCGCGGCGGGCGTCGTCGACGACCTCAAGAAGCGCGAGTAGGCCGGGATCGGCCCGGGGTTCGGTCGAGGGGAGGGGCCATCGATGTCGCAGAAGGCCCGCATCTCGCTCTCGGGGACCGATTCGCGCAAGGTCGACTCGATCTGCAACCAGATCCGCGAGATCTCCCAGAAGACCGGCGTCCCGATCTCCGGACCGATCCCCCTTCCGACCAAGCGCCTCCGCGTTCCGGTTCGCAAGGGCCCGGACGGCGGCGGCACCAGCACGATCGACCACTGGGAGATGCGGATCCACAAGCGCCTCATCGACATCGACGCCGACGAGCGCGCGCTCCGACAGGTGATGCGCATTCAGGTCCCGGACGGCGTGAACATCGAGATCGTGCTCACCGGTTAGGCGCGTGTTCGCCCCCGGTGCCGGCCGCTGGATCGGCCCGCCCGGCCTAGTGTCCGTCGTGCTGGCTCTGCTGACCGTCGTCGCGCGGTTTGCCGGCCTCTTCCTCGCCGTCGACCTAGCGGCGATCGCGGTTCTGATCGCGCTCGCCGCCTTCTTCGCCGTGTTCTTCCGGGATCCGGACCGACCGCCCGGCGCTGGAATCGTCTCGGCGGCGGATGGACGGGTTCGAGCCGTGGAGGTCGAAGGGAGCCGACTTCGGATCTCGGTGTTCATGAATGTCACGGACGTCCACGTCAACCGTCTCCCGATCGACGCAACGATCGATGCGGTGGGGGACGCGGGTGCGGGATACCGCGCCGCGTTCCGCCCCGACTCCGACCGGAACGTTCAGCGGCAGTATCACCTTTCCACGACTCTCGGCCCGGTGGACGTTATCCAGATGACCGGGGTCGTCGCCCGTCGGCTCGTCTCGTTCGTCCGGGCGGGATTCGTGGGGAAAAAGGGGGACCGATTCGGCATGATCGTCCTCGGCTCGCGGGTGGACGTCCTCCTCCCCTCCGAACGGGCAGTGGCGGCCGTCCGGGTCGGGGACCGGGTACGGGCCGGCGTGACGACCATCGCCCTGGAGCGGACGTGATCGACCGTTGGCGACTCCTCGCGAACCTCGCCACCCTCGGGAACGGCCTCCTCGGGATCGCGGCGATCCTGTACGTCCTCGCTGGCAACAAGACCTGGGCGATGCTCCTCATCGTCCTCGCCATCGGGCTCGACGGGCTGGACGGGATCCTCTCTCGCAGGAGTCATCAACCGGCCCGGGCGTTCGGCCGAGTCGCGGACTCGATTGCCGACGCGCTCACCTTCGGGCTCGCCCCGGCGTCCCTGATCGCGATTCACACCACCGGCACCAGCGCCTGGGCTCCCTGGGCGGGCGTGTCGGTCGCCCTGGCCGGAGCGTACGTCGTTGCCGCGTTCGCACGTCTCACGTACTTCACGATTCGAGGGTTCGAGCGACCGTACTTCCTCGG
Source organism: Thermoplasmata archaeon (assembly GCA_035623855.1). Lineage (GTDB taxonomy): Archaea > Thermoplasmatota > Thermoplasmata > Lutacidiplasmatales > UBA184 > Lutacidiplasma. Next base: position 24,711 of record DASPSQ010000006.1, read on the forward strand.
CGTTCCGACGCCGCTCAGCGCGCTCGCGATCATCGTGGTGATCCTCTTCCACGACACCCCGGCGTTCCAGACGGTCGCTCCAGTGGGCGTCCTCGTGGGGACAGCGATCGTCGCGGTGATGATGGTCGTACCGGTCCCGTACCCGAAAATCCGCCGAGGCAATCGCCTGCGCGTACCGATGACCATCACCGCGATCGCGGCGGGGCTCGCCCTGATTCCGCTCCAGTTCCGCCCGTCGACCAGCGGGCCTCTCTATCTCCTTGCCTATGCCTGCGCGTTCGTCCTCCTGATCGGAGTGGCGAGCTACTATCTGGCCGGACCGTTCACCGTCCCCCGGGGTGCTCCGACTCCCCATTCGCCATGACCGTCTCCGGGCCGACCCACACCGCCGTGCTCACCCGCCGGGAAGCGCTGCTCTTCGAAGCGGGAATCAAGCTCGGCGGGGTGTTCCACCAGTACCTCGGCACGCCGGTCTCCCCCCGCACGGCGCCCGCGCTCGCCCGGGCGATCGAGGCGGCTGTTGGACTTCAGCCGTTCGTCCGTTCGGTGCGCGTACGGATCGACCCTCGCCGGGCGGGGCGTCCGGGCCGCGGGCGGTTTGCCTATCAGTACCTCACGGCGGAGATGCTCGACGTCACGGTGGGACTCGTCGATGGGCCCCTCAGTGTCGAGGCGCGGCTGAAGTACCGCCCGGAGCTGCGGTACCCCTTGATGAGCGTCGCCCGCATCGGGCACCGCCGAAGGGTCCCTCGCGCGCAGTAGCGGGGCGACCGACGGTCACGAGTCACCTCTTCGGTTCCGACCTCCGCCTAGGAACGCCATCCCAGGTAGAGCCTGGGAACTCTGCGGTTGCAAGAGATCCGGACATGCTCCGGAAATGGGGTGACGTCAGCGCCGCTGATCCAGCGGAACGTACGGGAGGTCGACCGGTCCGATGTACTTCGCGGTCGGTCGGATGAGCCGAAGGTCCTGGTATTCCTCGAGCACATGGGCCGTCCAACCGGTCACGCGGCTTGCGGCGAAGATCGGGGTGAAGAGATCTCGGGGAATCCCGAGCAGGGCGTACACCGAGCCCGAGTAGAGGTCGACGTTGGGGTAGAGGCCCTTCTCCCGGTGGACCACGTCTTCGAGTTTGCGGAGGAGCTCGTAGTAGTGGAGGTCTCCCTTGGCCTCCCCCACCCGCCGTGACCACTCCCGGAGGATCGTCGCTCGAGGGTCCTCGACCTTGTAGACGCGATGGCCGAATCCCATCACGCGCTCCCGGCGGACCAGCATGGCGTGGACCACCTCCGCGACCCGGTCGGTCGTGCCGATCTGTTCGAGCAGCTCCATGACTCGCTCGTTCGCACCACCGTGGAGGGGACCCTTCAAGGTCCCAACCGCGCTCGTGACCGCGCTATAGAGGTCCGAGAGGGTCGACGCGGTCGTCCGTGCCGCGAAGGTCGACGCGTTGAGCTCGTGGTCCGCGTGCAGGATCAGCGCGACGTCCATCGCTCGGGTCTCGAGCGCGATCGGCTCCCGGTCGAGGATTGCGTAGAGCAGATAGGCGGCGTGCGAAAGATCGGGTCGCGGCGCGAGCGGGCGCAGTCCCCGGCGTCGTCGGTGAAACTGGCCGAGGACGCTCGGGAGGAGCGCGGTCAACCGCTGTGCCCCGGCGATCGCGCTCGGACCGGGCCGGGTCTCGCCCGGCTCGAACATCTCCAGGAGGCTCACTGCGCACCGGACGACGTCCATGGGGTTCGCGTCCACCGGGATCCGGTCGATCTGCTCGGCGAGGGGCTGGGGAAGCTTTCGAAGGTCTCCGAGACGACTCTTCAGCTCCGCGAGCTCCGCCGCCGTCGGGAGGCGGCCGTTCCACAGGAGGTAGGCAACCTCCTCGAACGTCGACCGCTCGGAGAGGTCCCGGATGTCGTATCCTTGGTAGATCAGCCGGCCCTGACGTCCGTCGATGAAGCAGATCCGAGATTCGAGCGCGACCACATCTTCCAGTCCGCGCTGCACTTCGGGCGAAGCTGCCATGAGCCGACCTTCCACCGGTCGGATGAGCTCGGCGGGTTATGGTGTTTTTGCGGCGGCGCCGGAGTCGACCGCACGCGCCGGGGCCGAAGGAACGCTCCCGATTCGGCTCTCCGGCCGGGCGAACCGCCGGCGGGAGTACGCGACCGACGCTGCCGTCCAGAGCGGCAGCGAGACGAGGAGCGTGCCGCCCGCGACCAGGAAGACAAGCCGGTAGCTCCCGTAGACCGAGAGGACACCCGAAAGCCCGGCCCCGAGGACCGCCGCAATCCCTCCGAGCGCGCTGTTGAGCCCCAGGAGGCTTCCGGCGTCACGACCGACCAAGCCGCGGAACAACATGAGCGAACTCGAGGTCGTGTAGACCGCGATCGCCCCACCGAGGAGCGCGTAGATCGCGAGATTCGAGCTGTACACCTCCCCGTGCGCAACGACGACGAGCGCGAACGCCGCGGTCGAAAGGTACCCGATGCTGCGCAGGTACGTGGCCCAGTGCACGAGGCGGTCCGGCCCGAGGCGGTTCGAGAGGCCGCCGGTGAACGGGAAGATCACCGTCTGGGCGGAGTTGTTGGAGAGGTTGACGAGGAAGATCGCCGCCGCGGAGAGTCCCGCGGAGTACAGGAAGGGAGTGTATGCGACGTTGAAGAGGTTCGCGGAGAGGTTGAACAGAAACGACGCGATCAGGATCAACGGGAGCTCGTGGTGCAGTTCGGCCCGGGCCCAGGCGCGCAGACGCTGGAGGGGGCGGGGGCCGAGCCGGGGGAGGTGGGGGAAGAAGGGGATCGGCATCCGGTATGCGGTAATCGTCCGGATGCGAGAGAACAGGCTCTCCGGGTGATGGGCGACCTGGCGCGTTGTGGCCCGCGTTCGGGCCTCGGTGATCCCGTACCAGATCGCGATCGCGCTGACCAGCGCGAGGGCGCCGAGGATCCAGAGGAGCGTGAGAAGGGTCGCGTTCGCAAGGGTCCAGAAGTAGCCGATCACGAGCCCGACGACCGAGCCGATCATGCTCATCTCCTGGAACGAGGCGAACGCGTTCGGTCGCTCGGCTTCGGTGAACTTCTCGAGGATGAGGAGGTTCGACGCGCTCGCACCCGCGGGAGAGAGGACCCCGATGATGGCGTAGATCCCGTAGAGCTCGGGGAGGGAGGAGATGTGGGCGAGGAGGACGTAGAGGCCGGCGTAGCCGCCGTAGTTGATGACCAGGAAGAGCCGGCGTCGGTGGTACCGATCGGAAAGGCGGCCCCACGCGACGGAGCTCAGGATCACGGCGGAGTTGAACAGCGTGGCGGCGAGGGCGACGTTCGCCCACGTCCCATGGAGGGGGATGAGGATCAGGAGGGGTAGGACGACCCCGAACCCGGCGGTTGCTGCGTTGATCGGAACGAAGGCGAGGAGCCAGGGGCGGGTGAGCAGCCGGGACGGCCACGTCCGGAGGGAGAACGCCATCGCTCGAACCGGTCGCTAGGGGCTGCTTACTTAAGGTCGGACGACTCGAGTGGCGGCGGGGGTGGCCACCCTCTCGGGCGGTCTCGCACTACCGCCGGTTCCTCGACACGCTTATTAGGCGGAGGTCTTCTCGCGCGCCATTAGTAGGGAGGGCCCAGCGTGGCCATTGGTTTCGTCCTCATCAGCACTGCTCCGGCAAAGGAACACGAGGTCTACACGGAGCTGCTCCGGGTGAAGGGAATCGTGGAGCTGCACCCCCTCTTCGGGGAGTATGACCTCATCGCCAAGGTCGAGGCAGAGGACTTCAACGCGCTGGGTCAGCTCGTCGTCGACAAGATCCGATCGGTGCCCGGCGTCATCGATACCAAGACGCTGACCGGGATTAAGTTCTGAGGTGGATACGATGTGGTCAATTGTGGGTACGACGCTGGTCGACTATGCTCAGTGGTACAACTTCATCGCGGTCCTGCTCCTTGTCTTCGCGCTCTTCCTGATCCTCGCCGGGATCTTCACGGCCTACTTCGGGAGCGGGAAGAGCCGGACGATCGGGGTGGTCTTGCTGGTCGTGGGGCTCGTGGTCGGCTTCCTGATCGGCTATGCGTACCACGCAGGCGACTTTGTCGCGACGTCCAACCAGCTTGGGTTCCTGATCTGGCAGGCGTTCCTTGTGATCGTCGCGGCGGTGATTGGAGCGCTGATCGCGGTCGGGATCTTCCTCGTCGCGATCATGAAGTCCTGAACGCCCGTCCCGCGGGCCCCGGCTGTGCCCCGAGCCGTCAGCGACGCCCGACCGCGGCTCCTGACTCTCTCGAGCGACGTTGGGTCGGCGTACTCGGCCCAGATGAAGGCGGTGCTCGCCCGGAGCCTGGACCCGGGCCGGATCGTCGAGCTCGCCCACGACCTCCCCGCCCACAACGTGCGGGAGGCGGCGTTCGTCGTCCGCGCCATGGGCATCGGCTTCCCACCGGGCACAGTGCACGTGGTGGTCGTCGATCCCGGGGTCGGGGGACGACGGGCCCCGATTGCGATCGCGTGTCGGGAGAGCTCCCGCGTAGTGGGTCCGGACAACGGAGTCCTCTATCCCCTCGCTCAGGCCCTCGGGATCGGAACGGCCTACCGGATCCAGCCGGACCGCCTGCGACCGAACCGACCTCGGGTTGGCACCACGTTCGACGGCCGGGACATTTTCGCGCCCGCGGCCGCAGCGCTCGCCACCGGTCAGCGCCCCTCGTCCCTCGGGCCCCGCGTCACCCCGTGTCGGCTGGAGATCCCCGAGGCGCAGAGGACCCCCGGGGGATCTTCCGGCGAGATCGTACACATCGACCACTTCGGAAACCTCATCAGCAACATTCCGGCGAACTGGGTTCCGCGGAGAAGTCGCGTGCTCGACGTGCGCGTCGGTTCGGCTCGGGCCCGACGGCTTCCGTGGGCGACGAGCTACGAGGCGTTCGGGCTGGGGATGCCGGGCGTCCTGGGCTCGAGCTTCGGCACCATCGAAGTCGCCGTCGCTCAGGGGCGCGCCGCCGACCGGTTTCATGCCCGCGTGGGGAGTTCGGTGCGAGTCCGCTGGGGCCTCGGGCCGCGTCCGGGGTGAGCGGTTAATTACCTGCGTCGCAAGACGACGGTGAACCCGATTCCACCGGCGGGACCGTCCATGGCGAAGCGCGACTACTACGAAACCCTCGGCGTGTCGCGGAACGCGACGCCCGACGAGATCAAGCAAGCGTACCGACGGCTCGCCCGCCAGTACCATCCGGACGTCGCGAAAGAGAACCCGAAGGTCGCCGAGGAGAAGTTCAAGGAGATCTCCGAGGCGTACGAGGTCCTCGCGGACGAGGAAAAGCGTCGGCGCTACGACCAGCTCGGGTTCCCCGGGGTGGAGACGGACTTCGGACCCGGAGGATTCACCTGGCAGAACTTCACCCACGTCGGCGACCTCGAGGACCTCCTCGGCTCCTCCCCGATTTTCCAGCAATTTTTCGGGGGACTCGGCTTTCCGTTCGGGGGGATGGGGGGAGGGGTCGAGGCTCGCCGGGGAAACGACGTCGAGCTCACCGTGCGCCTTCCGCTCGCCACCGCGGTCCGCGGCGCCCGGCCGACCGTCGAGGTCCCCCGCTCGGCTCCGTGCCCGGACTGCCGGGGGACGGGGGCCCGTGACGGTACCGCCTTCGAAACGTGCCCCGACTGTCATGGCACCGGACAGCTCCGCCGGGTCCAGAGCCGTGGGTACACGCAACTCCTCACGATCGGGGCATGCCCGCGCTGCCAGGGAAGCGGGCGGCGCATCCTCGATCGGTGCCCTACCTGCGGGGGATCGGGAAAGAAGAACACCGTCGAGCGCATCGAGCTGACGGTCCCCCCCGGAGTCGAGGACGGAGCGGTGCTGCGGATTCCCGGTCATGGGATGGCCGGCGGCACGGGAGGCCACCCCGGTGACCTCTATGTACAGGTCGAGTTCGAGCCGGTTCCGCACCTCCGACGCGAGGGACAGGATGCGTTCACCGAGACGATGATCCCCCTTGCGACCGCCCTCCTCGGAGGGGAGACGACGGTCCCGACCGTCGATGGCCACGCGAAGCTGAAGATTCCGGCCGGCACGCAGCCCGAGACTCCGTTCCGCCTGCGCGGCGAAGGGTTCCCCCGGCTGCGGGGGGGGTCCCGGGGGGACCTCATTGTCACGGTCCACGTCGACATTCCCCGGTCCCTCTCCGGCCGCGAAAAGGACCTCCTGCGGGAGGCGCTCGGACCCGCAGGGGGAGCCACTCCGGGGAAGCGGGAACCGTTCTTCCGGCGGCGGGCCTCGTGACGATGCAGGACGAGGTGCCTCGTTCCTCCGAGCCGTACTGGACCGAGCGACCCCGCTCTCGGTCGACCCCCGGCGAGCGTCGATTCCTCTACCGTGGGGAGCTGCTCCGATTCGTGGTCGACGCGGGGGTATTCTCCTCCCAGGGGCTCGATCCCGGGACGAGCCTTTTGATCGAAAACCTGCGCCTCCACGATTCTGATCGTGTCCTCGACCTCGGGTGCGGATGGGGGCCGGTCGGGGTCGCCGCGGCCCGATCCACTCCCCGAGGGCACGTCGTGCTCACGGAGGTCAACCGACGGGCGGCACGCCTCGCACGACAGAACCTCGAACGCAACAACGTTCCAAACGCCGAGGTGCGGGTCGGGCCGTTCTTCGAGCCGGTCGCCCACGAGGTGTTCGACGTCATCGCGACGAATCCCCCCTATCGGCTCGGACGGGAATCGATCCTTCGGTTGCTGCGCGACGCCCCGGACCATCTCGTTCCCGGCGGTCGACTCGTGTTCGTCGGGAAGGGTAGTCAGGGGATCCGCTTCTACCAGGGGTGGCTCGAAGAGCATTGGCCGGGACCGGTCGAGGTGTTGGGCCGAGGTTCCGGCTACCGGGTCCTCGAGGCACAGCGAGCCCCCGGACGGTCCGTCGCGCCGGCCTAACGGTGCTCGCCGAAGCACTTAAGAAGAGAGTGCCTCTCGGCCGCCGCGCTCTCCGCGAGGGGGGTCGATCGCTGGGCAGATGCGCCGGCGGCGCTCCTTCCGCGACGGGTCAGCTCCAGGAAGTGGTTCCCGCGCCCAAAGAGACGAAAGAGGCCCCGACCCCACCGCCCGCGGCCGATGCGGATGCCGGGCCTGGGCCCGCCCCCGAGAAAGGGGAAGGGAAGAAGGAACGCGGCGCGAAGGGCCGGGAACCGAAGGAGGGCAAGGAGCCGAAGGCGAAAGGGCGGCCGGGCGCTCCGGGGAAGGCCGCAAAGGTCGTTCCGGACAACCCGAACTTCCGGTACATCGTTCGCGTCGCGAATACGGACCTCGATGGAACTCGGCCGACTGCGCTCGCCCTGACCGGAGTCCGTGGGGTCGGCCTCCGAATCGCCGAGGTCGCATGCCGACTCGCAGACGTTTCGGCGGCCGAGATGATCGGCAACCTCCCGGAATCGACCGTCGAGGGCATCGAGGCAGCTCTCGGGAACCTCTCCTCGAGCGTACCCGCCTGGATGGTCAATCACTCCCGCGAACCGATTGCGGGAGAGTCGCCCCACTTCATCGGGCCCGACCTCGAGTCACGCCGCAGGGACGACATCAACCTGATGAAGATGGTCCGCAGCTACCGCGGGGTCCGCCACGAGCGCGGCCAGAAGGTCCGCGGTCAACGGACCCGGTCGAACGGTCGCACGGGAATGGCTGCCGGAGTGCTGAAGAAAGCCGCAAAGGAAGCCGCGGCGGCCGCCGCGAAAGAGGAAGCGCCCGCGGCCCCGGCGGCCCCGGCGCCGGCGAAGAAGGAGTGACGGCATCGTGGGCGATCCGAAGTTCTCGCGGCGAACCTACGAGACCCCCAAGCATCCGTGGGAGGCCGCGCGCATGGAAGAGGAGGGAAAGCTCCTCCAGAAGTACGGCCTCAAGAACAAGCGCGAGCTGTGGAAATCGCAGTCGATCCTCCGCGGATTCCGGCGGCAAGCCCGGGATCTCCAGGCGCGGCTCCGGGCCGGGGAGGCTCAGGCCCGACGCGAGACCGACCAGCTCCTCGGCCGCCTGACCCGGCTGGGCGTTCTCGCGCCGGGTGCCCCGAGCCTCGACGACGTGCTCGCTCTCACGACCGAGGACGTGCTCCGTCGCCGCCTCGAATGGATCGTCTTCACCCGCGGCCTCGCCCCGACGGTCTTCGGGGGCCGCCAGTGGATCGTGCACGGTCACTTCGCGATCGGGGACCATCGAGTGACCCGCCCGGGGTATCTCGTTCCCTCGGCGGAGGAGACCGAGATCCACTACTCTCCGACCAGCCCGCTCGCGGACGACGACCATTCGGTCCGCGTGGCGCTCCGCGAGCGCCTATCGGCGCGACCGACGAGCCCCGAGCCGGCGCCTGCTCCGGCGGCCGCACCGGAAGGAGGCGCGTAGGCCATGGCAAAGGTCGGGATCGCGCACATCTACGCGAGCTACAACAATATCCACATCACGGTCACCGACATCACCGGTGCCGAGACTCTCGCCAAGGCGACCGGTGGAATGGTCGTCAAGGCCGCGCGGGACGAATCCAGTCCGTACGCCGCGATGAAGGCCGCCGATCAGATCGCCGCGGCGATCAAGGAGAAGGGGTACGAGACGCTCCACGTGCGGGTGCGGGCACCGGGAGGCAACCGTTCCCGATCGCCCGGGCCCGGCGCGCAGGCGGCGATCCGAGCCCTCGCCCGGGCGGGAGTCAAGATCCAGCGGATCGAGGACGTCACACCGGTCCCTCACGACGGGACGAAACCCAAGGGGGGCCGACGAGGCCGGCGGGTGTAGTCGATGCCGGTGACGATCCAGCAGCTCAAGCCGCGCTCGACCGAGCTCGAGCTCGAGGGGTTCACCGCGTCCCAGGCGAACGCGGTTCGCCGAACGCTTCTCGCCGACGTGCCGAAGCTCGCAATCGAGGATGTCGAGTTTCACCTCGGCCCGATCCGGGACGAGGCGACGGGGAAGGACTACGACTCGTCGACGAGCATGTTCGACGAGGCGGTCGCCCTCCGGCTCGGCCTCCTACCGATCCCGACCGACCTCTCGCAGTTCCGTCGGAAGTCCGAATGCTCGTGCGGCGGTGCCGGGTGCCCGCACTGCCAGGTGATGTTCTCGATCGACAAGAAGGGACCGTGCACCGTCTACGCGAAGGACGTGGTCCCGCTCGGCGACGCGACGCTCGCGATCCTGGAGCCGGACGTCCCCATCGTTCGGCTCGGAGCCCGCCAGGCCCTCCTTGCCTACGCGACGGCGACCGTCGGCACCGCGCGGGAGCATGCGAAGTGGCAGGTCGCCCAGGGGGTCGGACTCTTCCCCCGGCCGCACGTCAAGATCCAGCGAAAGGAAGGGTGCTCGGACGCGTGCTTGAAGCGTACGGCGGTGTCGTGCCCGGTGAACATCCTCGAGTTCGGCGGAGGAAAGCTCTCCGTGACCGACGAGGCGAAGTGCATCGACTGCGGCGCCTGCGAGGAGACGTGCGAGCACGGGTCGATCCACGTGGAGCCAGATCCCGAACGGTTCTTCCTCAAGTTCGAGACCGACGGCTCGCTCTCCGCGCGCGAGGCGCTCCGCTTCGCCCTCAAGGACCTGAAACGTCGGTGCGAGGAGCTGCGCGAGGCGGTCCAGGCGATCCCGTAGGCGAGTTCGAACTGACCCAGTCGTAGCGCAGCAGCGCCGCGACCCGACCGAGTCCTTGAAGGCGTCTCCCTGCCTCTCCCTCCTCACGGACGACGAAGATCCGGACCCGGGCGGATCGGGCCCGGTCGAGCATCGGAGCGAGCGCGGGATCCGGAAGCAGCGAGTCGGCGACGAGAAGAGTTTCGACCGCTCCCGCATCCACCGCCTCCGAGACTTCCCGGACCCCGACCGCCGCGCGCAGACCGCCGGCGAGCGAGCGGACGAGACGCTCGACGACCTCGGACTCCTCGGCCGCGACGCTTCCCCGAAGCGCTTCGCTCGCCTTGCCGGACCGCAGGAGCTCGTCGATTCCGACGCGGCCAGACTCGGACGTCGGGTAGACGCGAGTCTTCTTCGCGAGCGCCGGGGCGTCCTCCAAGAGCCGGCGGGAGATCTCCTCCTTGAGGAATCCCGGACCGGCGAGAACGATCGCGGTCGCGCCGGGTCCCTCTCGCTTCAGCACGGTTTCGATCTCCTCGGCGTAGGTCTTCCGGTCCTTCTCCCCTTGAGAGCCGGGGTACCGCTTCCCCGCGATCGTCCGACGGAGCTCGGCGACCGGCTCGATCGCACGTCCCCGAAGGCGGACGAGGGAGGAGTCCCCCCAATCGACTGCCGCGATGAGGATCGTGGGCTCCTCGGCGCCGGCGAGACCCTCCTCGAGGATCGCCCGCTCGCCGGGGCCGATCGTCGGCTTCTCGACGGTGACCTCTTCGCCCTCGGCGAGGTCCAAGGTATGATGTCGCCCGAGGTCGAACGGCCCTTCGACGATCGGTCCGGTGACCCGCACGTGCTTGGAAAAGCCGTGGAACTCGACCTGTTCGGCCCGCACGACCAGGAAGACCCGACGTCGGCTGCGCTCGGCCCCCGCGACCTCGGGAGGCGCCTCGGGGTCCCGCCGCGTCGTGGACGCCCCCACGAGCTCCCCGATACGGAGGAGTCGGGCGATCCGCCAGAGATCGCTCGGGGTCTCGAGGCGCAGCCGGTAGCGACCGGTCGACCGGTCGTGGTGGAGCAATCGCACCGTCCCGCCCCCCGGGGAGGAGGCGGGTCGCGGCTCTTGGGGGTTTCGCTCTCCGGTGCCGGTCGAGAGCTCTCCACGATAGGTTTATGGAACGTCGGCATCATGCGCGCGCTTTCGGGAGGGGGGCGCCCCTGAGCCGCTACGGATCACTGTTCCGCCAACGTTCGTTCGTCCCGTTCCTCGTGGCGGGCGCCCTCCAGCTCGCCGCCCCCTCCGCCGTCCTGGTCGTCCTGATCTTCACCGTGACGCTTGCCTACCCCGCCGGAGAACGGGCGACGTACGGTGCGCTGGCCCTCGCCTTCCTCGGCCTGGCCGCGACCGTCCCGACGCTGGTCTCGATGTTCGTCTCCGGTCCACTTACGGACCGGCACGACCGGGGCGTTCTCATGCGCGCGGTGAATCTCATTGGAGTCGTCGCAACCCTCGGGCTCGTCGCCGACCTCCTCTACGCCCCTTCCGCCCGGGTCCCGATCCCCGGCCCGGCCGGTTTTTACATGCCGGTCTGGCTCCTCGCGCTCTACCCGGCGTGGGCCGCGATCGCGGTGACCACGACCCTCTTCCGTCCCGCGTTCAACACGTCGATTGCCCGACTCGTCGCCGCCCGCGACCTCGGCATCGCGAACGGGGCGATCTACGCGACCGCGGCGGCGGTGAGCACCGTGTGCACGCTCACCGTCGGCGTCCTCCTGAGCGTCGGATCGGATGTGTACGCTCTCGGGATCGCCTTCGGGCTGTTCTTCGCAACCCAGGTCGCGCTCCTCATGGTGGACGTCGACCTCGCCGTGCGACGCCGGTCGGCCCCTCGCTCGCTCCTCGCCGAGGCGCGGGCGGGATACTCGTTCCTGTTCCGACGTCGGGGCCTCTTCGAGATCACGCTTCTCGCGCTCGTCGTCAACCTGTTCGCGGCGATGGCGATGGTCGAGATGGGCCTGTACATCGGCAGTTGGCTTGGTCTTACGGAGGGTTTCTGGTACGGAGCGATGATCGCCGCGGGGACGGCGGGGGTCGCGGTGGGATTCCTTCTGATCCCGCACCTGAAGTTCGAGCCCCGGGCCGGACGCGTGATCCTGCTCCTTTCGTTCGTCTACGGCGCGGCGCTCCTCTCCTTCGGCCTGGTCCGGTTCATCGGGTTCGCCCTCGCGATCTACTTCGTATATGGCGCGGTCGCCGGAATGTTCACGAACGTCTTCCTCTCGACCGTCCAAGCCACCGTACCTGACGAGATGATGGGTCGCGTCTTCTCGGCGGATGAGCTCGGGAGCTCGGCGCTGATCCCGGTCGGCCAATTCGTGGGGGGCCTTCTCGTCCTCGTCGTCACCGTCCGGGGCTCGTTCCTCCTCGCGGGCGCCGCGATCCTCGTCTTCGCCGTCGTGATGCTCTTCACGTTCGGAGCGATGCGCGGTCTCTCCTACCAGCCCCGTCGGTCTCCCGACGGCGAGTTGGCCACGAGCTAGCCTGCGTCCGGACTGACGGGGATCAGCCGGGTTCGATACCACCGTCGGTCAGGGGCGAAGGCGCGCACGAACCCTAGGCTCTCATAAAGGTGGATGGCGCGGCGGTTCCCTTCCGTGACGACGAGCGCGATGGTCGGCTCTCCCCGGTCCCGCAGTTCGTTGACGCATGCGCAGACGAGCGCGCGACCGATCCCGTGTCCCTGGTGGGCGGGATCCACGGATACGTCCGCGATCAGGGCCCGTCCTGGCGCGCGGAGGACGATGGTGACCCCGATGACGTTGCCCGCCGTCTCAGCGGCGAACGACGCCCACGGCAGGTACTCGCCCCACTGCCCGTGGAGGAGCGATGCCACCACCTTCTCGGCATCCCTCTCAGGATCCGGATCCTCGAGGAAGAGATACCGGTCAAACCGATCCCGGAATGCCGCCGCGTGGACCCGGGCCACGGCACCCTGATCTTCCGGACGGAGCGGGCGGAGGACGAACCCGGGGGGAGCCTGACGGTCCGGGCTTGGCATGCCGCTGGGCAGGCGCATCTCGAACCGGGCGAACGGCGCAAATCCCAACCCTCCCAGGACTTCGGTCTCCTCCTCGCCTGAAAGACCCGCGAGCGGCGGCGCGGTCACGAGAGGGCCCGCCGACCGCTCAACGGAGTCGAGGAACTCGTGATAGCTCGCAGGGCTCACGACGTCCGGCTCCAGATAGACGAGACGGAGATGAGTCCCCCGGACTCCCGGGGGATCCCACCAGGCGAGACCCACCGCTCGGCCGTCTCGAATCCAGAGCCCCCCGCGAAACCGTCCCGATCGGATCTCCCGCTCGACGTACGCGACCCTCTCTTCGAGAGGATCGTCGGGACCGGCCCGGGCCTCCACCGCCGCACGCACGAGCGCGATCGACCGGATCGGATCCTCGGAGATCGGTGCAAGACGGCCCGGCATGACTCCCGGGAGACGGCCGAGCTTAAGGGCCCTGCCGTGGCTCAGCGTGGCACAGGCTTGAAGTTCTAAAGGCGCGAGTCTTACTCGAAGGGGAGTCACGAAGTTATGCACAGTATCCAAGAGCTCGCGGGGGCGCTCGGCCTCGGGCCGGACGAGGTCCACCCGGCCGGTCCGTCGGCCGGCAAAGTGCCGGTGGCGGTCGTCCGGGACCGCGCGGCGCGAGGCCATCGGGGGAAGTTCATCCTCGTCACCGGCATGACCCCGACCAAACACGGGGAGGGGAAGACCGTCACCGCGATCGGGCTCGCGGACGGACTGACCCACATCGGCCGGAAGGCGGTCGTCTGCCTGCGCCAGCCATCGCTCGGACCGGTCTTCGGCGTGAAAGGCGGAGCGACGGGCGGGGGCAAGGCGACGGTCGAGCCGTCCGGGGAGATCAACCTCGGGTTCACCGGGGATATCCACGCGATCGCCGCGGCTCACAACCTCCTCTCGGCGATGGTCGACAACCACGTCTATCACGGGAACCCGCTCGGCATCGATCCGGCGCGGATCATCTGGCCACGGACGGTCGACATGGACGACCGGGCGCTCCGTCACATCGTGGTCGGTCGGGGACCCGACCCCAAGTCCGTTCCGCACGACAGCTCCTTTCAGATTACGGCGTCCAGCGAAGTGATGGTGATCCTTGCGCTCTCCCGTGACTACGCCGACCTGAGGGTACGTCTGGGCCGGATCTTGGTCGCATACACCAAAACCGGCGCTCCGGTCCGCGCCTCCGACCTCAAGGCGGCGGGGGCGATGGCCGCCCTCCTCCGCGACGCGCTCGAACCGAACCTGGTCCAGACGTCCGAGGGGGTCCCGGCACTCGTGCATACCGGGCCGTTCGGGAACCTCGCCCACGGAACCTGCAGCCGTCTTTCGATCGAGCTCGCTCTCGCGACGGCGGATTATTGCGTGGTGGAGGCCGGATTCGCCACCGATCTCGGCGCCGAGAAGTTCGTCGACATCCTGACCCCCACGATCGGCATCGACGTGGATGCGGCGGTGATCGTCGCGACCCAGCGGAGCCTGCGTTTCCAAGGCGGAGCGAGCGACGCGGAGTCCCTCCATCCGCACCGCGACGCGCTCGTGAAGGGCCTCGCGAACCTGGGTAAGCATCTCGAGAACCTCTCGGCGATGGGACTCGTCGTCACCGTCGCGCTCAACCGGTTCCCCGGCGACAGCCCCGAGGAGGCGGATCTCGTGCGGGGCTACTGCCGGGAGCGCGGCGTCGAGGTCATCGAGTCCCGCGGGTTCGAGGACGGCGGTCGCGGGTGTGTCGACCTCGCCCGGGCGGTCGAGAAGACCGCGGCGATGGGGAAGCACAGCCGCCCGCTCTACCCGCCCGGTACGCCGCCGATGCAGCAGGTCGAGCTGATCGCGAAAAAGCTCTACGGTGCCGGTGCCGTCTTCGAGTCGCCGGAAGCGACCGCGGACCTCCAGCACCTCGAGGGAATCGGAGAGGTCTCGGGCCCGGTCTGCATGGCAAAGACCCCCCTCTCGCTCTCCGACAACCCAAAGCTCTTGAATCGCCCGAAGGGATTCACCGTCACGGTGCACCGGTTCACTCGTTCGGCGGGCGCCGGATTCACGGTCGCCTATCTTGGGACGATCGAAACGATGCCGGGGCTTCCTACGAAGCCGGTGGCGGAGGAGATCGACCTCCTTCCCGACGGGACCATCGTGGGCGTTCACTGAGGCTCCGGGGGCGCACGAACACCTTCCGTGGGCGTTTTCGCACACCACGGTCTATTCGTGCGCCTATCTCTAGGTACATGAAGGGGGCCCCGTGTCGTGCGCGCCATGCCGCTCTTCGTTGCCGAGCACGAACACCCTGCCGATCGATGCCCCGCCGGAAACGCCCAGATGGCGCCATTCCTCCTTCAGATCCTCTCGAACGAGAACGCAAAGAAGGCGGGGCTGACGATCCACGCCGATGCGGTTGCGAGCGGCCAACACCACCTCTACGTCATCCTCGAGGGTCCGAACCAGGCGGCCGTCCAGCAGTACCTCGCCCCATTCGGCCAGGCCGGCTCGCTCAAGGTGACCCCCGCATCCCAATGCGAAGAGGTCGTCGCCCGGGGCCGGTGCTGAAGCTCGGACCGGCGGGCCACCCGCAGCTCGAACCGCGACCGGCGGTCCGGGCGCCGTGAGTTTGCGATCAGCTCTTCCGCGAGAGCGCGGGTCGGCGGATGGAACCCTCCAGGGCGGGACGCGACGTAGTCCCACTGGCCGTCTGGATGAGTCCGGAAGGCCTGATTGCGGCGATCCCTTCCCCCCCGACGGCCGGGCGTGGGATTCGGTCAAACGACGATTCAGCGAGCGTTGCGCTGACGGCGGCGGCTCGCCCTTCTCCTGTGCCGCCATGCTCGAGCGTCTCGGCGATCGCGTCGTCGATCACCGATGGGAGAGCGTAGTTCCGCGTTGGGAATGCGAGCATCGCCTGCCCGACTCCGGGGAGGTGGCAGAATCGAGCATACGCGACCTCCGCCGACTGTGCGGAATGGGCTGGTAGGAAAAACTGGAGGGAGCCCGAGCGCTCTCCACCCGGAGGAGGGGGGAAGAGGCGCTCTATCGGGAATACATTTTGAATCCGGATCCGATCGGGAAACGCCTTCCCCACGACATGGTCAATCGTCCCCGCGTCCACGCGAGAATTCACAACACTCCCGATCCAGGCGACCGTGCCCCGCGCGTGCTCGAAGTCGAGCAGTGGAAGGAAGAAGACGAGGTTCCCGTCGAGCCAGCTCGCCAGGCGGCGGTGGCAGGAACGCGCGCTCCCGCCCTCCCGAAGGCACACGGCGCGAGGCGTAACCGACGGTTCCGCGCGGAGTGCGGCGAGGAGCTGCCAATCGGCGCGCCGCATGGCGCGCGCCGGCGGGGGAAACGAGATCGGAATCGGATCGCTCACCAGTCGAAGAGAGGGAAGCCGTCGCAGGCGCTCTCGGTCCCGGGCCGCGGTGCGGCCCCCGCGCGTGACGGCGAAGACCCCGTAGCTGGTGCCCATGCGGTAGACGATCGCGGGCGTCTCGAGCAGGTCGAGCTCGTGCTCGAATCTCTCGCATCCGTTCAGCCCCTCTACGACGAGGAGCTGCAGATGGACATCGAGCCCAAGGAGTCCCGGGTTCGGAATTGCAGCGAACCCTTGGAGGAACCCCTCCGTCCGCCATCCGGCGAGCCTCCGGCGCACTGTATTTGGAGATCGACCTACACGCTGAGCGATCTCGGTGGGAGAAAGCAGAGGATCGACGCCGTCCAGGGACCACTCTCCGGAGCGGAACATCGCTCGAAGGATCGCCGCGTCGAGGCCGTCCACGACGTCTCGTCACAGGTTCATGCTCCTTGAACTTTGTCTTAGCCCCGTCGCGAAAAACGACACCTCGGGCGGACGTCGATGTACGGTTCGTCAGGGTGCGTGGATTCCGATACTGCGCAGCCCACGAGGGGAAGAGAATGCGGTGCGTCCGCTCACCGCTCGAACCGAATTCCCGGTCGAGTCCGCCGTCCGCCCGAAGGCCACGCTCCAGGGGTCACGGGATAGTGATCGAAGTGAGGGTCGCCTTGCGACCGTCGAGGCCCATGTTCAGCTGGACGATCGCGGTGCTCGATCCGGGCGACACGGTGAGCTGGATCGCGAATCCCCATTCGACGTAGACCTCGTACTCGGCTCCGGTCCCGAGCTGAGTGTCGTTTGTCAACGTGAACGCGAACGAATGGCTGTGCGAGACGAAGGAGCTCGACTCGGTAAAGGCGACCGAGCTCTCACCGATGGAGTACTGGGCCCCGCTGGTGAGATTGTAGACGTAGGCGAGCGTCTCGAGGGAGGCATTCTCAACGGCTCTCTGGCCGGCCCCCCCGACGATGGAGGTCAGATTCAACTCGTAGGACATCTTTGCACTGACCGTCAAGGGGTACAAGCCATCCGAGGCCACAGAGAACTCCTTTGAGGACTCGAACACGTCGGAGAAATCGAGTTGCATGGCCTCGTCCGTCGAACTGCACGATTCCATCGAGGCATTGACCGCTCCGGTGAACACTCCGCTCGTAAGATTGAAGTTCGGGAAGACGGGGATGACCCACGAGCCGCAGAGCGTCAAGAGGACTTCGCCGAACGCCCAGGTGGTGCCTTTGAACGGGGATCGCAACGTGGCCTCTGAGTGGATCGAGGTCGCAGTCGCTTGTGCCGAGAGGATGACCAGAACAGCGACCATAAGCGCCAGAACGCCGGATGCGCCCCGGACCCAGCTCGATCGCCGTTGTGTCGCCGACTCAAGCCCCCGAGGTGCCCACCTCTTCATGACGCCCAGTCTACTCCACTCTCGGTCCTATTCGGGTCGGGGCTAGCTTCCGCGACCCCTCCGCCCATCGGCAGGGCTTCGGCGGTTTGGGACCGGGCTCGCGCACCGGACGAACAACTGCCTGCGCGCCGGAGCCGAGCGACCGTGCGTCCGGCGCGGACGCGGCTCCGGCCGGCGCCGAGCCGGAGGCTTGGGCGTGGGGGATCCCGCGGTCCGACGAGCCGCTGGAGCTGTTCGTATAGTTGAAGTGAATCGGAATGGTCAGAGCCGAACTCAAGACCTCGAAAAGACCCAAGCCGGTCGGGGCGGATGTGTACTCCGAGTTGGTCGTGTTGGCAAAGTACGCGTAGTAACCGGGGGTCAGGTCGAAGCTGATGTCGTCGGTGGTCGAAGATTGGTTACCGCCGAATATCGGATCATACGCTCCGGCGGTCCACTTCGCCCCAGACGGTAGACCGGTCTCATGGAACGTGACCACATACGTGGTCGCCGACGTGAAGTAGATGTCGATCGGCTCGGTCCCGCCTTCCACGGTGACGAACCCCACCAGGGTGCTCGCCGAGTATCCGGCGACACTTCCGATTACGAACTGATACGTTCCATTCGGCACATCGTCGAAGCTGTCCGGTGTGGACGTGTTGAGGGTCGTGGCCGTCTCGTCGTGTACCGCACCGTTGAAGTTCACCTCGAAGACCGTCCCCGGTGCGAGGCCGTACTCCACGAACGTCACGACGTAGGTGACGGGCGCGAGCTCCACGACGAGGGAAACATTCGCCCCGGCCACGTTGAACCCACCGGTCCACGTAGCATTCACGACCTCGAAACCGGGTATGGGACCAATCGCGTAGGTGTAGTACGGTTTGGCGCCGGTTCCGTTCGTGAGCTCGATAGTGATGTTGTTCGAAGTGGTCGAGAACGATTGGACCGTGCTCGAGTGAGAGA
The DNA here is from genome assembly GCA_035623855.1 of Thermoplasmata archaeon. Taxonomy (GTDB): domain Archaea; phylum Thermoplasmatota; class Thermoplasmata; order Lutacidiplasmatales; family UBA184; genus Lutacidiplasma. Next base: position 43,057 of record DASPSQ010000006.1, read on the forward strand.
ACGTCGCCGACCACAACGTTCCGCCCGGCAGCCCAATCTCGGAGAGCGTCACCGCGTACGTGAAGGGAACGAAGACCACATCGACGACGAGGCTGGCCCCGTCGACGGAGAATGTGGCGGGTCCGGAGGCGATGGACTGGGTCCATCGGTACCCAGCCGGACCTCCGGCCACTAACGTATACGTCCCATTCGGGAGGCTGAGTTGGAAGAACGTTTGTGTGCCGCTCCACACGAGCCCCGGGGCCACAAACGCGTACCAGGCATCGTCCGACGTAGGGAGACCGGATTCATCGAACTGTACCGGGTAAGTGACCGCCGGCGGGGCGGGGGCCGCCCCGTCCGAGCTCTCCGTCCCGCAGGAGAACGTCACCTTCCGGGTTGCGCTCTTCGTGGTCAGGGTGACCGTGCCCTTGCCACCCGAGGTGATGGAGCAACCGGTGACCGGGGAGATCGTGTACGAGTACTTGCCGGCCGTCGTGTTGAAGTCGAGCCACGAACCGCTCGCGGTCAGGGTCCGGCCGTCGACCGTCGCGGCCCAGGTGGTCCCCGCGGAGAGTCCGTGCTCGTTGATCTTGATCTGCAACGGTTCGAACGTGGTGGAGATGACCACGCCGGTGTAGTCGATGGTGAACGAACCGGTAAGTGGCTTGACGGTCACGTTGCCGGGTGGAGTGATCTTGTAGCTGTAGTCTCCGTTGGGCAGCCTCGGAATGGTGAGGTTTTGGTTGAACGGCGCGTAATCCGACAGGGATGTCTCCGCCTCAGACATTCCGCCCGATTTCGGGGTCACGCTGACGCTCCAGACCCCCGAAGTGTAATCGAGATAGTTGCAGACCTCCGGAGAGCAGGAGGGAACGAACGTCAGCGGATACTCCGGACCCGGGGCGGGTACGACCCGGATCCAGATTGTCACGTTCGAAATCTGGAAGTTCGGGACCGAAATCGGCGAGCCCGTGTTGAACCAGAGCGCGCAGATCGCGTACGTCGCGCTCGAACCATCCGGCACTTGATAGGGCGCAGTGTAGTTGAACACGTTCCACGGCCCCCGATCGTCAGGAAGTGTGGGAATCGGCACGGCGCGCGGCGTCAAGTTTCCGCATGGACCGGTCGCCCCGACCGGATAGACCCAGCCGGTTTTTTCGTACCAGGTCTGGGAGGCCAACCCGGGCAAGCTGAATGTTTCCTCCCCGCCCGGAATATCGGAATGGAGGGCGGTGTCGACCACCAGGACGTCCTTCTCCCCGAATTTCATCTCCCAGGGTCCCGGGTTCGCCTGAGTTCCGTTATCGGCGGCGAGCGTGTTCATGAACGTCCCGGTGCAGTTCTTCTGGGTCACATCGCAGACGTCGATCGAGGTCGCGAGCGTGCCGTTGTAAATGTACCATGTCAGGCTGGAAAACAGCTTGCCCTTCCACAACGTCCAGGTGAAGATGTTCGGAGGCCCGATCCCAATCGAGTGGAGCGGATTCTCGAGCGTGAAGGTGAAGACCTTGAACGACCCTCCGAACTGTAAGCCAACTCCCGCGCAGAGCACCCCCCAGAAATTGTTCGCTGCCGGATCTCCCTTCACACCGAACGGGTACATCGGGTCCGGGTTCAGTCCCCAAACCTGGTACGGTAGATTGGCGGGGCCTGTCCCACACGAACCGCCGGTGCCCCCCTGGTTGGCCTGTTTGCAGCTCCCGCCGGTGTTACCGCAGCCCGTGTACACGCTTGTGGACGAACCGACGCCAAAGTACAGACTCGCCTGCCCGTAGAGGAAGAGCCATAACGTCACGCTCGCGAGCTCGAGGTCGAAGATCCCGGTGTTGACCCCAGCGCTTAGCGTTAGGACCAACTCAGGACCGACCCGGAGCAGAACCGAACCTCCGAAGGACTTGGAGTGGTTAAGCCAGGTGCACAACGAGGAAAGGGCGGCTCCGTTGGTACACGTGGTGTGATGGGAGTCACACCAACCCGACGTGGTGGTGCACGATGGCTGCCCTTGAAAGGTATAGTTCTGGGAGTAAGTCCCTGCGCTGCCTTGGGAGAGATTCAGCCAAGAGCCCTGATCGAACGTGAATTCGTACTCCGCGGCAATGTTGAGATTCAAATTGAGATAGACGATCGGGATCGGCCCGCAGCAGATTGCTTCATTCACGAGGTTGAAGCTGGCGAGACTACGGGGGGGACCGCCTAGGTCTCCCGCATTGAATGCCTCGTGCCCCTTCCCCGTTACGCTCGCGTTTGCGACCACCTTTTCGGAGTACGACTCAGTGAAATTGAGCCACTCGATCCCCGTCGGAACCGTGATGCAGAAAAGGCAGCTACCGAAGAACTTGAACGCGATACTCTGTGTCGTGACCCCTGCGCAGACGGTGAGGTGACCGCTCGCGCTGACGTCGTAATAAAAGTCGAGCTTTGTCCCGGAACCGGTGGAGCTGTTGAACTGGAGCGTCGATGTGTACGGGCCGGCCGTCAGGGAGATGAGCGTGACGCAGTACATTGCATCGGCCGGTGGCGACGCTTGGAAGGTTACCCCAGGCTGGTTGGTAGGGCATGCTCGAACCTCGCACTGCGCCAGAAACGCGGGACTGAACTCGCTGCCATTCAGCGCCCGCGAGTACGGGATGACGGGAGGAGAAGCCAACGGCGCAAGCGGTGCGGAACCGTGGCGACCCGATGGCGGTGCCGGCGGGCTGGGCGGGCTCGCAAGCACCGGCTGCGCGAATATGTTCAGAACGAGGACGGCTACGACAAACGCGGCTGCCGATACGCCGAGGAGCCGTGCTGTCCTATGAAAGCCGGCCGAGTTCAGGATAGCGCCCCCGGCCGCCCGAGGAGGTCCCTCCAGTTTAATCCGGTCACCTACCAATGGAGCGAATCGACTCTGGAAGGCGACTTATGTCCATTCCGCGACAGATTCTGGCGCGATTCGACCCATCGATCAAAGGGGACCTGGATTCACCACAAGGACCCTCAACGTGTCGGACCCGCTGGTCGTCGAAGTGAAAAGAAGGGCAGTCTAGGCGAGGGACTGGAACGCGGGCGGGTCGAGTAGCCAAACCGAGCTCCCTCTCCGCGAGGATCCGTTTGACATTCGGCTACGGAGTTCCCTCTGCATCTATTCGATGCGCGACCCCCCTAGGGGTACGGTTCGGGCCGCCAGAGCAGTCTATATACTGGTAGGATGATATGTCATTCGTCAGACAAAGAACGGGGCGTTGTCTGACGGACATGGTCGACACGTCGGAGCGGGTGACGGTTCGGATCCCGCAAGAGCTCCTTGAGAAGCTGAAGCAGATTCAGGAAGCGAAGGAGACGCCGACGATCTCGGACACGATTCGGGCCGGTCTCGAGCAGTACGTCGAACTGAATCTCCCCCCGCAGAACATCCGAAAGGTCGTGGTCGAGCTCTCGCGCCAGGATAACAACCGGCTCGAGGAGTTCGTTCGCGAGGGGAATTCGGTGAGCGTCGACGACGCGGTCCGATCGGCCGTGCGGGAATACATCCGCAGCCGACTGGAGCAGCTCGGCCCGCCGGCCCGCTCGCACCGACGCGAGGGGGAGCCGGTGGCTGCTGGAGGGCCCCCTCCGCCCTAGGCGGTGGGGACGATGACGGATATCCTCGACGCGAAGGAGTCGTGGGCAGCCCTCGCGCTCAGCCCGGGGATCTCGGTCGTAGGCCTTGGGGGCGCCGGCTCGGAGGCGGTCCAGGACCTCGTGCGCCTCGGGATCCCGGGGGTCCGGTCGCTCGCCGTGAACACGGACGCGAAACACCTTCTGCGCATGGGCGTCGAGGAGAAGATTCTCCTCGGCCACCGCGAGCTCCGGGGGCGGGGAAGCGGGGGGAACCGTTCGCTCGTACTTCGCGCGGCGGTCGATAGCAAGGACGAGCTGCTCCGACGCCTCCGGCACTTCGAGATTGTCTTTCTTCTCGCAGGGCTCGGCGGAGGGACCGGGAGCGCGCTCCTTCCGTTCCTGGCCCGCGAGCTTCGCGCGACCGAGGCACTTCCGATCCCGGTCGTCTTCCTTCCATTCCAGGTCGAGCTCGAGACGAACGCGAACCGGCGGGACAACGTGGAGGCGACACTCGATGAGCTCGAGGAGATGGGGGGCCTCCTCCTCGCGATCGCGAACGAGAAGCTGCGGCGGTTCGAGAGATTGCCGATCCACCGGGTGTTCGAAGTGAGGAACGCCTACCTGCACTCTCTCGTGACCAGCCTGGTCGACATGGTGGAGAACCCTTCCCAGCTGAACGTCGACCTCGCGAGCCTGAAGAACCACCTCCGCGAGTCGGGCCTCTCGACCTTGATCGTGGGGGAGTACCACATTTCCGAGCCGGAGCGCCTCGTGCACCAGGCGCTTTCCGAATCCCTTCTGGACTACCATCTCACCGACCGGGCCTCGGCGCTCGTCCACCTCGACGGAGGGGCGAATCTCACGTTGCGGACCCTCGATCATGTGCTGCGGACGATGCGTCGTGCGCTCGGAAACCCGGAACGCCTCGTCTTCGGCACGCGGGTCCGCCCCGAGCCACGAGAGGTCGTCCACATGACCGCGGTCCTGGGGGGGTTGCGACCCCGAACCGTCCGGGAGGCAGTTCAGAGCAACCAGATCGGGCGCGGTCCGCTCCTCGCCGACTAACTCACGCAGTACCGGCCCGGTGCCTCGCCTCGAGGAGGTCGAGATGGGAGTGGACCAGATCGACCACCTGGCTGGTCCGAAGGGAACGAGGACCGACGGAGAGGCGGGGGACGCCGCTCCTCGCGAGCCGTTCCCGCTCCTCTGGGGTCGGATCGTACGGGTCGGAGAGGACCGCCGCGAGTTCGCCGCTCGGCGGAACCCACTCGCCGAGCGGACGGCCGTCCTCGGTCAGCCATACCGCCCCTGGCCGTGTCAGAAACGCGTCGAGCTCGGCGGCGGGGTCCGCCGGGGCGATGGTGAGACCCGGGGACGACTCGAACTCCCGTGGGTACTCTCGTGCCCGGGTCAACGCGTTCTTCAGCAACGCCGCGGTCGAACGCTCGTCGGGGTTGAGATACCTCAGGCGATTCCCCGTCAAAATGATCCGGCGGGTCCGGGGTGGGGCCTCTGCGACGAATAACACCGTGACCTCGGTGTCCCGGCGGAGGTCATTCGAAAGGGTGAACGCCGTCGAGACCGCGCGGGCGATCTCGTCCATCCGACCCGCACCCCCCGCGAGGTCATTGAGCGTGAACTCCCCAGTGATTGGCACTCGATGAGAGAGAATCAGAAAACGGCGCATCCATCGGCGCGAGTCGCGGCAGCGGTTAAGGGTTCGGTGGTACCACTGTGTCCGAAACTCCAAATGGCTGGAAATCTAGCCGGCCGGCCCGGCACGCGGGCGGTCCATCCGCCCGCAGACCGTCTATTCGTCGTCTCCGCGGCGCCGGCGAGGCGCCGGCGAGGGGGCCGACGGGAGCGGGTTCTGCCGTCGTTCGAGCCAGATCTCGTCCCCGAGCTCGTGGTAGACTGCGTGGGCCGGGAGTCCCGTCCCGGTCTCACCGTGCGGGAGCTGGAACGCTCCCGACCGGTGCGAGTTCGGCGAGTACACGACGTCCTTCTCGCCCGCGGCTGCCATCGCCTCGGACTCCTCGCGGGCGAGGTCGAAGATTCGGTCCTTGCGGAACATCCAGTAGTGGATCCGCCACTCCCGGCCATCGTAGAGGGTCGTCTCGTCCCTCTCGGTCTCGAGGATGCCGGTGTCCTCGAGCATGTAGAAGGTGTCGCGGTCGTCCGGTTCGAGAACGTTGTCGATGATCCGCTCGTTGAAGCCGAAGAAGTTCAACACGTGCGCCGCGATCGACCGGGCGTCCTCGGGGCGCATCCCTTCGTGGCCCACCGATCGACGGATCGCCTTCGCGAGCGAGTCGAAGTCGACCGGACCCGAGGTCGCCACAAGGGTGGCATCGGTCGGAATCCCGGCCCGGGTGGTGGTAACGTCCGCCGCCGTACGCAGCGGTACCGGGTTCCGTAGGGTGTATCGCTTCGAAGCGGTTCCCTTCGCGGTCGAGCGTTCATCGCTCCGCATGCATCGAATCTATCCCTCCCCCCCGTATATGTAGATTGAGAAATCGGCCGGGGTCGCGTGAGTGGCGTATAGCCGTGTTCTAGAGGACCACGCGACGCGCCCGACCCATCCGCTGCAGCACCTCAACCCCTGGGCGCCACTCCTCCTCCTCGATCCGAAACTCGGTCTCGGCGAGCTGGCCGAACTCCCGGGGGAAGGGGAAGAGCGATTTTGCGATGTACACATGGGCGAAGGGGGATCCGGTGGGTCCCGCCCACGGTTTCCCCGATTCGACCACCGAACGATACTCGTAGTACTCCGGCGCCGGCAGGAACCAAATCAGCGAGTCGTCCGTCCCCCGGACCCGGGGACCACGGGAGTAGGCGTGAAGCCCGAGGTGCTGGACGACCGGCGTCGGCATCGTGAACAAGTGGCGGTCCCCCGGGCGGGCCGAGGCGATGAGGCGGCTTCGAACGGTCTCAATCGCGAGCGCCTCTCGCGCCGGGTACGAAGCCACTACCCGGGCCACCCCCGAACCGCGGGCCAGGAACGCGATCGTCCGGCTGGCTTCCCGGTCCGGGCCCTCGTCGGGACGGAACCCGATCAGGTCCGCCACCTCGGCGGGCAGCTGCATCGTCAGCCAGGTCGGATGCATCGCCCGGACGATGACGTATTCCATCGCTGGACCGGCGAAGCCGACCAATCCTATAAGAATTCTGTGGAACCTACTCCGCGATGGGGCGGGGGTGGAGATGGCCGAGCGCTTCCACCACGACCTGAAAGTCGGTGGTCGAGAGGACCAGGTCCGCCGCGTCCCTCACCTCGACGAGCGAGGAGTTGAGGGCGACCGCGCCCCCGACCTCTCGGAACACCTCCGCATCGGACCATCCGTCCCCGATATGCACAGTCTCGGTAGGACGGGCCCCCAATCGGGTTAGAAGGTGCCGGAGACCGGCGCGTTTGTCGGCCCGGACGTCCACCGGAGGCCCTATTCGTCCGGAGACGATCTCCTGGGCGTCGACTCCCTCGTCGTCGTCGAACCCGAACGTGCGCCGGTAGTAGCCGGTGACGTACGTCGGATTGTGCGTGAGGAGCGCGACGCGAGCCCCGCGCGCTTGAAGGGCTCGAATCCCCTCGGAGATGCCCGAGAGCTTCGGCGTCTGCTCGACGAGTTCCTCCACCTCGGAGACCGTATGACCGGTCGTGATGGCAAGGAGGTCGGCGAGATGCTCGTCCTCTCCGATCTCTTGGGCGTGGAAGCGCCGGTTCGACTCGTCGTACGCCGCCCGTGCATGAAAGGCGTCGGCGATTCGGTCCCAACCGTGGCCCCGGGTCAGCGTGCCGTCGATGTCGATGGTGACGAGCCGCCACGGGTACTCCGGCACGGTCCGCCCTAGGATCGGCTGCCCCGGCCGAGGAGAATGCCGCCTGTCCAGAGCAGGACGAGGCCGGCGGCGGCGACCGGGAGGACCGTGCGAAGGGACGCCGGGGCGGTCGGTAGGAGGACGGCGACCAGGACGAGCCCGAGGAGGGAGAGAAGGAGACCGAGGGCAAGGAATCTTGTCCGGGAGCTCCGGGGAGAAGCCGGCTCGGAGCTGCGGGATGGCCGGCCGGGCGACGCCGATGTCATCAATCGAGCTCTGGACGAGGTCGATAGAAGATAACCGTACCGGGACCGTCGGGGGGACTCCCTCTCCGACGAGCCGGACCTACGGGGAGAATACCGGTCTATCGTTCGGCCTGCGGAAACGCCGGCTCGAGCGGCGAGGGCGGCGAAGGACCGGCCGCAGTGCGACGGGCGCCCGTGAACACGCGGACAAACGGTTTCGCGCCAATTGGAGAGATGAACGTTGCGAGAAGTCCGACGCCGGCGACGATCGTAAAGATCTTCGTGCTGAAGATGCCCAGGTCTAGAAGGATCACCGCCATCGCGAGCTCGACCGCGCCACGGCTCGTGACGAGGAATCCGGTCAGCAACGACTCGTTCGCCGACCATCCGAGTGCTCGCGCCACCCCGGCCCCGACGAAGATCTTGGAAAACAGCGCGAACGCGCCGAGAGCGAAGAACGCAAGGATAGGAACTTCCGCGAGGCCGATGTCCCGGAGGTTCATCTGGAGCCCGATCAGCGCGAAAAAGAGGGGGATGAAGAATCCCCACGTGATCGCTTCAAAAATGAAGCTGATGGACCGGTGTTCCCGTCGTCCGGTGGTCTCGGGAGTGAGCAACAGTCCGCAGTAGAACGCACCGACGACGTACGTAAGCCCGAGATACTGGGAGTAGAGGGCGCAGGCGAGGCCGACCACCATCAGGATCGCGAACCCGCCTTGCCGGGACCGCCACGATTCCCGGAATCGAACGGCCCATCGGTCCCACACCTTGATCCGGCGCAGGCCCCGGATCACGAAGTACACCGCCAGGATCGAGCCGAGGAACAACGCGGTCGTCCCCAGCGCGGTCGCGATCGAGACCCCGAGACTTCCGGGGTGGTTGTACACTTGGAGCAGCACGGCGAAGGTCGTGACGGCCGAGAGCTCGTTGACCATCGCGGTGTTCATGAGGAAACTGCCGAGCCGTGTCTCGAGAATGTTGAACTCGCGGAGCATCACCCCGAGAACCGGAAGGGCCGTGATCGAGATCGTGAGCGAGATGAACAAATCCTCGGTCGTCGAAAGCCCCGGGTAGATTCCGTGGACGACATACGCGCCGGCGACGAAGGGGATGACAAAGATCGCGATCCCGCACAAGCCCGAGGCGACTCCCGTCGCGCGGATCTGCTGGGGAGTGATCGCCATCCCGGCCATCACGAGGATGAAGAACGTCGCGAGGATCTGAAGCGCCTGGAAACTGCTGGCGATGGTCGTCAGACCGAGCGGGCCGGCGAGCAGAGTCGGACCCAAGATCACGCCCACAAGGAGCTGGCCGACCAGCGCCACCTGCCCGAGGTGCTCGAACAGCTCGCCGATCAGCACCGAGCCGCCGACGAGCAAGAACATCCCGATGATGATGTCCGTGATCGTGTTCATTGCTGCCCGATCGTGACCCGTCCGAAGGGGGCGGGCGGGGAGCGGCCGGCCGAATCCGCCTTCAACCGAAATCCCCCGGCCCGAGAATAACGTTCCCTCTCAAGTAAGTTCTCAACCTCCCCCTCGCGGCAGAGGGAGTATAGCTTCGTCGTCTCTACTGGAATCTCGATGCCCTCCCCCCGATCACGGATCGATCGAGTCCCTAAAGCGACCGACACACGTGCGGCGCTCGAGGAACGGCGGAAGCGGTCCGTCGAGGAGCCTCTGGACGTCCGACTCCGCCAGGCCGCCCCGTATCCGATCCTCGCGGTTCGCAACCCGCTCCACGGCACCGAGTACCTCGTCATGCTCCCGACCTACCCCTCCACGGAGATCGCGCTGTGCACGTGCACGGACTTCGCGCGACGCGGGCTCGGTCGGTGTAAGCACATCGAGGCCGCCATTCGCTGGATCTCCGGCTCCGCCTCGAAACGACCGCCCCGGGCGCCTCCCGTCCGCTCCGTCCGGCCCCCAGCCCTGTGGAAGAGAATCGATCGGGCCGTCGCGGAACTCGGGTTGAGCTCAGCCCCCCGAAGCCTCGCGTGGCGGAAGCCTGGACGGCACTTGTTCGAGAACTCGGTCGATTGAGCCGACACACCCGGGGACCGAGCGTCGGAGCGCTCGAGAAGAGGTCGACACCCGGGGGATCGTTCCCCCGATTCCGAGCCGGTCTCAGGTCGACATCCCGGGCGCGCTCTTCAGGGCCCGGATCTTGTAGTACTCGGGATCGACGATGACCTCGCCGTTGACTCCCATCGTCTCGATGGTCTTCAACTGGGCGCCGACCTGCTTCTTCGCCGCCTGCCAGTCGGGAATCGGAACCGAGAACTTCTTCTCGACCTCCGTCCGGTAGATCGGGCCGGAGTTGTACGAGCAGAACGGGATCACGCGTCCGTCGGGGACAGCGTAGTGGATATCGCAGCGCATCAGCCGCTGGATATCGTAGTCGTAGGCGTCCTGGAAGTGCATGTTCCCGATGTAGAGCGTGCGCCACGTGAACTTCGCGAGAGCCTCCTTGTTGCCCTCGGTGAAGATCCCGGCGATGACCTTGACGCAGTTCTTCTCGTTGAGACCCTCCGGGGACCTCGAGAAGTCGAAGTACTTCGCGACGTCGTGGAGCAGTCGCGCCCCGGCGACCGCGGTGCGCACGCGCGCAAAACGCGCGTCGCGGTACTTTTCGATCATCGACTCGACGTTCTCGAAGAAGCCGTCGACGTCCATGAACCGCGGGAGGGGGGTGATCGTCTGCCCGTCCTTCGACACGAACGCGAACGTGGCGCAGCCGCACCCCGGGTGGGTCGTCAGGGTCATCTTTTCCTCGCCGTGGATGATCGAGACGAGCTCGGAAATCGGAGCGACGGACGGGACGGGGAAGAAGTCTGACTTGTCGAACGGTCCCTCTGTGCAGAGGATCCGGACGAGGTCCGACTGAGTGAACCGCATCTGGAACCGGTCCTTGTCCGGAATCCGTGCGGTCAGCGCGACCGGCTGGAAGTTCACGCCGCGAACGACGTCGATGTTGTCGATCGCGAACTTCACCGTTGGCCAGATCTCCTTCTCGTTGAATCCGCCGACGAGGGTCGGGACGAGCACAACGCTGAGGGGCTTGTCCGGCTTTCCCGCCGCGAGCTCGGCGGCCGAGGAGTGGGTTTCGCGCGCGGCCTGGATCGCCTTCTGCTTCACCTTGAGCAGTGGGACGCCCCGCACCTTGCGGTAGATCTCGTCGTCCAGCCCATCGAACTGAAGATAGAGCGTGTGAAGACCCGCCTCGCGGCACGCTTGGGCGAAGCCGGGCTCGTTTGCGACCCGGATCCCGTTGGTGGCGACCTGGACCTGCTTGAACCCGAGGTCCCGGGCCATCGACACTGCATCTAGGAAGAGCGGGGAGAGGGTCGGTTCTCCTCCCGAGAACTGGACCGCAACCGTTCCGACCGGCTTCTGCTCCCGCAGGGTCTTCAACATGAAGTGGATCTGCTCGCGGGTTGGCTCGAAGACATACCCTGCCGCGTTCGCATTCGCGAAGCAGACCGGGCACTTCAGATTGCACCGGTTGGTGAGGTCGACCAGGGCGAGACCGGTGTGCGATTTGTGGTGGCTGCACATCCCGCAGGTGGTCGGGCAGCCCCGGAACTTGTCGTAGTAGGGGTTCTCGTATCCCACCCCATCGTGCGCGTACACCTCCATCCGGAGGTAGAAGTCCACGTCGTTCGAGATGATGTCCCAGAAGTACCCGTGCGTCCGGCAGGTCTTCTCCATGATCACGCGACCGTCTTTCTCCCGGACGATTGCGGGAATCACCTTGATGCACTCGGGGCAAACCGAGGCGGTCTTTCGGGGAAGGCCTCGCGGCGCCTGAAACTCCTTCATCACGCGTGCCGGCATTGTCTTTCCCTCGTTCTCGGACCCTTTGGTTGGACTCAGGGCCGTCCCGTCCACCCACACCGTCCTACATAATCCATCTGTCGTTCTCGACGCGACAATTTAGGGGCCCCGTGACGTATAGTCGCACGGTCTGACTCGCGACAAACCCTCGTCAACGAGAGCCCGCCGGCCACGTACGGTCCCCAAGGTAAGGCCGAATTGTTCAGGCCGATCCTCCTCCCCGGGTCCCGGTCCTTCATCTTATCCATCGGGTCGTATCCCTGGCGGAGACCATGCCCGAGCGTCGCCGCCGACCACGTCACACGAAGTCTCGATCCCGCGCCGGCCCCTATTCACCAAAACGAGCCCAGGGGTTCGTCGGTCGGGCTCCGAGCCCAGTACTGGACCGGTATCCACCCAAGAATCCCGATCTCGCCCCTCGCGGACCGCCTGCTTCGGAAACTTCCCGGGGCCAAACGAAAGAATCGAGCTCAGCGGTGCCACGCGGGGCACCCTCAACCCCCGCCCCGGTCCATCCATCGAATGCCCCTTCCCCGACCAGTTCCCCTCCCCCCTCGACCCCCTTAATCACACTCGACCGGCCATTCGATGTTGACGAGTTCTCTGCTCTCCTCGGGGAGACGTCCGTTCGGGTCACGGTCCCCCGGGAAGCCCTCCCCGAAGTCCTGCGCCGCGTGACGGAGTTCATGGATTTCGGGATCTACGTCTACGCGATCACCGTCCGACCGGCGCCGTCCGAGCTGCTCAAGAGCTTCGTCGTCGAGCTTCAGCGCGTCGACTATTCCGGGGAGAAGGGGACCTGGGTTCCATTCGTCGAGAAAGGGACCGTGAATTCCCCGTTCGGTCCGGCGGACGACCGAAGCTGAGCTCCTGGCCCCGAACGCCCTATGTATCGAGGGCGGCTCGCCCCGACGAGGGTTGGGACCGTGAAGCCGTCGACCGAAGGGGATCGCTGGGAAATCGAGCTCCGCATGCTACGGGAGGAGCTCCGGGAGCTTCGCGCCGAGCAGCGAGAGATGGCGAAGGCGATCGAGCAGCTGGTGACGACATTCCGGATGCTCGCCACTCACCTCGGGATTGCCGCCGAACCGTACGTCGGCCGGGACAAGCCGAGCGGCTCCCGGGACCTTCCCGGCTTCGGCTAGGGCTGAGCGGGGCGATGCGGATCGTCTATACGATCGGGGCGGCGGAGCCGCTCGCGCACCGAGGACGGTTCCGAATCGATCTCGAAGGGATCGAGGGCCTGGCCGTGGAGCTCGTTCTGCCGTCGTGGGTCCCCGGCTCGTATCACATCGCCAACTACTCTCGGGGGTTCCGGGCATTCGACGCCCGGCGCGAACCGGACGGGACGGAACTTCCCGTAGAGCGGATCGACAAGGCCCGGTGGCGGGTCACGACGCTGGATTCCCCGACCGTTCGGATCGAGTATTCGGTCTACGGCCACGCGATGATCGACGAGGGGTTCGACCTCACCTCGGACCACATGTTCGTGAACGCCGCCCTCTGCCTTCCGTACGTGGAGGGCCACCTGACCGATCCGGTCGAGGTCGTGCTCGACAGTCCGCCCGAGTGGAACGTCGTCACCGAGCTCGAGGAGCTCGAGACCCGCCCTCCGCGCTATCGAGCTGCGAACTACGACGACTTGGTCGATAACCCGATCGACGTGGGTCGACCGCTCGTGGTCACGATCCGGCCCGGCGGGATCCCGCATCGGATCTGCCTTTGCGGGGAGGGGGGGAACTACGAGCTTCACCGCCTCGAGGAAGACATCGGAAAAATCGTCGAGGCGGCGATCCGACTGATCGGGGAGTCTCCCCTGAAGAGCTACACGTTCTTCTACCACCTCAACGACATTTCGGACGGAGGTCTCGAGCACGTTCGGACCACCTCCTGCGTCGTTCCCCGGCTCTCCTTCCGACCGGCGGAGGAGTACCGGCGGTTCCTTTCGCTCACGAGCCACGAATACCTCCATCTCTACAACGTGAAGCGGATCCGCCCCAAGGTGCTCGGACCGTTCGACTATACTCGGGAGGTGTACACCCGACTCCTGTGGTGGATGGAAGGAACAACCGAGTACTACGCGGACCTCGTTCTTCGGCGCGCCGGCCTCCTCACGCCCGCCCAGTACCTTGAGGGACTCGCCAAGCAGGCCCAGACCTATCTCGACACCCCCGGCCGTCGCGAGCAGTCCCTCGAGGAGGCTTCATTCCTCGCTTGGATCGACCACTACCAACCGTTCGAGGAGACGCCGAATCAGTCGATCTCGTACTACCTCAAGGGAGCGCTCGTGTCGCTGGGTCTCGATCTGGAAATCCGTCACCGGACCGAAAACCGGGCGTCGCTCGACACGGTGCTTCGCACCCTCTGGACCGAGCGCGGGAAACCCGGGCGAGGGCTCGAGGAGGGGGAGCTCGGGCCGATCGCGAGCCGCGCGACCGGAGTCGACCTCGACCCGTTCTTCAAGCGGTACGTACGTGGTACCGACGAGATCGACTTCGACGGGGTCGCCCGCCGGGCCGGTCTATCGTTCGGGCCCAAACCGAAGGAGCCCGAAACCGAAACCGACGAGCCGGGCTATCTCGGAATTCGCTACGAGAACTCGGAGGGGCTCGTCAAGGTCCGCACCGTCCTTTCCGGCGCCCCGGCCCGCCGGGCCGGACTGAGCCCGGGCGATGAGATCGTCGCCATCAACCGCGCGAAGGTCGTCCACGACGGCTTCGACCGAACCCTGAAGCGGTTCGCGCCAGGGACCCCGGTCGACCTGACCGTCTTTCGTCGGGGGTACCTTCGGACGCTCTCGCTGACCCTGGGCACTCCCCCGCCCGAGAAGTTCGCGTTCACACCGGTCGACTCTGCCGACGTACTCGCCCGCACGGTCTATGAGGGCTGGCTCGAGGCAAAGTGGGAGCCGCCCGCGAAGACCCAAGAGAAGTGAACGGCGCCATCCGCGTTCCCGTACCTCCGGGCCGTCGCGCTCTACATTTCTGTTCGGGGGACCGCTTTTCGAGCGTATCTCCACTCGCCTTCCATCGGGTAGAGCCGGCGGAGCCGGGTGTCCACCCGGTCTCCGATGCGGACCGAGCCGGGCTCGGCATCGGTCAACTGGAGGGTCGCTCGGGCTCCGGGGGCAAGCTCCACCAGAAGGACCTCGTACGGGCCCCACTCCGCGACCTGAGGGTCGAATTCCGTCGGTTGCCCCCCGGGGCCGATCACAGTGGTCGCGATGACCTCGAGCCCGTCCCGTGGGAGCAGTATCGGGACGAGTCCCTCAAGATTCCCGCACGATCGACAGCTTCCGCGCGACGGAAATGTGACCTTCGAGCAGTCGGGGCAGCGCTCCGCCGCGAATCTCCAGCGGCTCGGAAGGCTGTCCCTGTACCGGGGGCGGGGCACATACGCGCCTTCCGAGACGACCGAGATCGGGCGATCCCGATACCGGGCGAGCCGAGCGGGGTCGCCGGGTCGACCCTGGCCCGGGTCGGCCTTCCAATCCCCCACCCATGAAACTCCGCTCAGACCCGAGGTCCGTTGGTAGAGTTCGAAGGCAGTCCCGAGGCTGGATCCCTCGGACCCCGACCGAACGGGCTCGGCGGAGACCTTTCGCCCGGGTCCCGGCTGAAAGAGGAACGCGGCCGCACCCGTCCCGGCACCCCCACGGGACCGGGCCAAGGAGGCCGAGTCCGGAGGGTCCGCGGACCAGGACGCCACGAGGGCGATCCGGTCCCCCTCCTCTCCTTCCTCGGCCCTGCGAAGTGCGGTAGCGAAGGAATCCGGGCCTAGCGCGACATGAACTATCGTAGCGGGCGAGCCCACGATCGCGCCGAAGGCCCAGTCCATGCTTTCGGGGATGGGAGCGTCAACCTCGATCTCGACCGGGCGGGCCAGATCGCCGCGACCATCGTTGGCCCGTTCGAGTGCCGTGGCGAGGATCGTGAAGAGGTCCTCGTCCGGTCCGGGAGCCCGACGCCCATCGGAGGACCAAGCGGCGAGATACGCCGCGGCTCGCGCAAGGTGCCCCATCGGTCCCTATCCTACCGAGCAGATCGCAACGGCCGCCGTCGCTCCGGCGCCTCCAACGTTGTGGAGGAGCGCGGACTCCGCTCCGGGAACCTGTCGAGAGCCGGCGGCGGACCGAAGTTGAAGGAACGCCTCGTACGCCTGGCTGATACCCGTCGCACCGATCGGGTGGCCCTTCGCCTTCAATCCTCCATCCGGGTTGACCGGTAACCGACCCTCGCGTCGGGTCACTCCGTCCAGAGTCATTCGAGCGGCCTCGCCGCGGCCCGCGAACCCGAGGTCCTCGAGGGCCAGAAGCTCGGCGATGGTGAAACAGTCATGGACCTCCAGGAACGAGATTCGGTCCCGCGAGCGGTCCGCGGATCGGAGCGCCTCCTCGGCCGCTCGGCGGCTCGCGGCGAACCGAGTCAGTTCGGGCCGTTCCTGGACGGCGAGCTGATCGGACCCGGCTCCGACGCCGTCCACGTAGACCGGGGTGTCGGTGAACCGATGGGCGATCTCGCTCCGTGCGAGAAGGACCGCGGCAGCCCCGTCGCTCACGGGACAGCAGTCGTAGAGGCCGAGCGGATCGGCCACTCGGGGGCTCGAGAGAACGTCCTCGCGCCGGACCACCTTCTGGAAATGCGCATTCGGGTTCCGCGCACCGTTCGCGTGGTTCTTCACCGCGACTTCGGCAAGGGCCTCGGGCCCGACATGGTACTCGGCAAGATATCGCGCGGCGATGAGGCCGTACACTCCCGCGAACGTGAGTCCCGCCGTCCGCTCCCATTCGGTGTCCCCAGAGACCCCGAGCCAGTACCGGCGTCGGGGGTTTGCGGAGTCCGTCATCTTTTCGAGCCCCACGACGAGCGCCAGGTCGACCGCGCCCGATTCGATGCTCCGTACCGCCGAGCGGACCGCGAACCCCCCCGAGGCGCAGGCGTTCTCGATCCGATGGGTCGGCGTGCCCACCGCACCGGCCTCCTCTGCCAGGACCGCGGCGACGTTCCCAATCTGCCAACCTCCGAAACCGAGGGTCGCGAGGAACAGCTCGCCAATCTCGTGACGGTCGACCCCCCGATCGACGCTCGCGACGGCCTGATCGACCGCCGTTCGCACGAGTTCCCGCGGCCCCGCGTCGAGGACGCCGAACCGGGTGTGGCCGGCCCCCACAATTGCCGCCCGATGCCGCACCGCTTCCGCCCCGCCAATCGTCTTATCGACCGAGGGTGTGGAGCTTCTTAAGTGGACGGAGAGGCGTCGTGGCGGAGGATCCTCCGATCGTCGTGGGCGTCTCGGGGGCGAGCGGTTCGCCGATCGCGGTCCGGGTGCTGAAGGCCCTTCACGAGGCACGGGTGCCGGTGGCGCTCGTCGTTTCGGAAGGTGCGAGGGCCGTCCTGCGCGAGGAATGCGGAGTCGATGTTGACGCCCTTCGACCGTTCGCCGGGACGGTCTACGATGAGACCGATCTCGGGGCCCCCATTGCCAGCGGTTCCCGGCCGACCCGGGGGATGGTCGTCGTCCCATGCTCGTCGAACACGGCCGCAAAGATCGCCCTCGGTCTCGGCGATTCCCTCTTGACCCGGGCGGCGCAGGTCCACCTCAAGGAGCGGCGACCCCTCATCGTCGTCCCCCGCGAGACCCCTCTCCCCACGGTGCTCCTTCGCCACCTCGCGACGCTGAGCGAGTACGGCGTGGTTGTCCTGATGGCCTCCCCTGCCTACTATCTGCATCCCACGACGATCGACGACGTCACCGACTACCTCGCCGGGAAGGTCCTCGACCACCTGGGGGTCGCCCATCACCTGTATCGGGGGTGGAAGACTACGGAGGCACCGTCGTGACGCCACGATGGACCACGTACGCGCCCTGGCCCTTCGTCGGCGCGGCCGTCCTCCTCGTGATCCTGATCCTCCTGACCCCGATCCTGATCTCCACCGGCCACCCAGCGCCCGGGGTCCTGACCGAGGCGATCCTCGTCGTGGACCGGGTCCCGGGCGGGAACGTGACGAACTTCTACGTGGTCGCGTACGGCGAGGCCATCCGCTATGCGGATATCCGGGTTGGGGTCTCGGGATACTTCCCCTGGGACAAGGGTTCGGTGAATTGGACCGCATTGCGCTGGTTAGCGTTCCATAATGCTTCGGACTCCGTAGCCCTCGGATTCAACACCACATGGAATCCTGTGGCCGTGAACGTGACCGCCTACTACGAGAGTTCCGGCGGAAACGCTCTCTACGGGGGTGAACTCGCGTTCGACGTGGGTCCGAGTTCGTCGGGGAACGCGGTCTACTCCGCGAGCGCGACCGCAGGAGTGTACGCTCCGGCCCCCGCGGCCGTCAACAACGTGAGCCAGCCGTTCTACATCATCCTGACCACGCTCACGTCCCGGAGCCTGCCATGAGGCCGTCGCGCGTCGTCCTACTCCTCTGGTCGGTCGTGATCGCCGTGCTCCTCGGGGTCGAGTTCGCGGAGATCACCCATGTGTTCACCGTTTCGATTCAGTCCGCGGTCGAAGACCCTCTCGCGTTCGTCTTCGCTCTGGTTTTCACCACGGTCCTCGCCCTCGTCGGGGCGATCTTCATCGGGATCTACTTCACCCAACGGCTCCTGAGTCCCGCAGGGTTCACTCCGTTCGAGGAGGAGATGCTTCGGATGCGAAGCGACCTCGCTGAGGTGAAGGAGGCGGTTCGCAGGCTCTCCGAGGCCCCTTCCCCCCAGTCGGCGAGCCTTCCCGCCGCGCTCTCCGACCCGGTCATCCCCCGTCCCCCGCTTCCGGAGGAGCCGCGTCGATGAGGATCCCGGTCCTCGATAACGGCGGGCAGTGGACCCACCGGGAGTGGAGGGTCCTGCGGGACCTCGGCGCGGAGAGCCGGATCGTGCCGAACACCGTGCCGCTTCAGGAACTCGACGCCGACGGCGTCGTGCTCTCCGGCGGGGCGTTGAGCCTGGAGGGGACCGCGACGACCCTCGGCCGCGTCGCGGAATGGATCGATGCGGTGCCGGTGCCGGTCCTTGCAATCTGCGTCGGTCACCAATTCCTCGGCCGCCACTTCGGCGGCCGCGTCGGCCGCGCGGGGGCTCCGGAGTTCGGACGGGTCGATCTCACGGTCGACCGACCCGAGCATCCGATGTTCCGCGACCTTCCCCCCCGACTGAGCGTCTGGGCGAGCCACAACGACTCCGTCCTCGACCCCCCGCCCGGTTGGCCGGTCCTCGCCCACTCGAGCGCGTGTGCGGTCGAGGCGATGGCGCATCCGACCCGGCCGATCTGGGGGGTCCAGTTCCATCCCGAGGTCGAGCACACCGAGGGAGGGGCGGAGATCTTCCGTCACTTCCTCCAGGCGTGCCGCCGCTAGCCCCCGTCCGGAATAAGTACGGCGTCCGGGTCCGTCGGTCGAGGTCGGAGTGGCGCGAATCCGCAAGGGCTCGGGAGTTCGGGAGCATGACCTCACCGCCCGGGCGAAGGTGCTGCGAGAATCGATCGACTCGCTCCTCCCCCGGCTCACCCCGGACTGCCCGACCGACCGGTTCGACCGACGGCGCGCCGAGCTGGAGGAGGTCCGATCCGCGCGCGACGATTCCAAGCGACTGGAGCGAATGGCCCGTTGGGGCGATCCTCTCTCGCGGGCCCTGGCGGGGCTGCTGAAGTTCTACCTCGAACCGAGCGCGCCGACCGTGATCGGGTTCGAGATCCATTCGGGCGAGGTCTCGTTCGCCGCCCTCGCACGGACCGATCGCGAGGCCGAGGTCGCGGTCCAGCAATCCGACGACCCGGATCGGCTCCTGCTTGGGTACATCGACTGGGCCCGCAAGGGGTTCCATTTCTTCGCAACCCGCCGCACCTTGTGGTGCACGGGACGCTCGGCGACACCGCCCGAGGAATTCCGCGCCGAGAAAGTCGCCGACCTGCCCTACCGGCTCACGGAGGAGGCCGGCCAGCACCGGTACGTCTGCGCCCACCTCGCGGCCGGAGAGCCGCGCCCGTACGTCGAGGTCGGCTGGCCCGGCGCCAACACAGCATTCCGAGTCTGTCGGCGATGTGCGAAGGACGACCGCCACCTGCTCGGAAGTGTGTCAGATGGCGCGGCCGTACCGGATCCGAGCGAGGAGTTCCCGGTCCGGACGGACTTGAATGTCCGGTGTACCGGCGGTCCGGACTGCGTGCATGCCGGCGTTTCCCCCCTCTCCCGGGCCCTCGCGAAGCGGTACGAACTCGGCCGTCTCTCCGACGCCAAGCTCCTGGACGAGTACTCGGCGGAGGTTCGTCCCCGCATCGAGCGGACCGGTCGGCCGACCCTCGTGGCCGGTGGGATCTGCTACGGAGACCGGCGGGCCGATTTCCTCGAGGCGCTGCACCCCTCCGTCGTGGAGCGCCGGGCCCTCGATGCCGTGCTTTCTCGCGAGGAGGGGTACTTCGAGGTCGACGAGGCGAGCGCGAGCCGCGCGCTCGAACGCCTCTGGTCCGGTCATGCGGAGACGATCGTGGGAAGCATCGTACGGGATCCCGAGGAGGCCCGGCGCCTGATCGAGAGCGCGCGGAGCGCACCGGGGCGCGTCGCGGAGATCTTGAAACGCGCCCAACGCCAGAGCGACGAGCGGGAGGTCCTCGAAGCACTACCACGGTACCGGTCGCTCGCGCGCGAAGCGGCGTGGCTCGATCGAGTCGCCCGGGACCACCGGACCCATGGGGATGCCGGCGCCGAGCGCACCCTCTTGCAATCCCTCCCGCGAGAGGGAAAGGAGCGAGGGATCGCGTACGGGGTCCTCATCGCCCTCGGCCGGGCGAACGCGCATGCCTGGCAGTTCTCGGACACCGAGCGCGAATTCGGCACCGCCCTCGCCGACCGAGCGAAGGAGCTCTTCGCCGCACCCCCCTCGGGGTACCATGCCGCCCTGGATCGGCTCCTCGCCGCCGCCGGAGTCGCGAACTGGGGAGACCCCGAGCCCGCGACCCAGCCCCGCGGAACGTCGTGATCGGCGCGGCGGGATTTTTCACCCGTCGCCCATAGGGAAAAATACTTCGCGGACCCATTAAATGAGGTCCGTCGTGTGACCCCCTGAGGTCACCCACCGGGAGCGGACAGTGGGAACGCCCGAGGATTCGGCGACTGCCGCGATCGTCGTCGCGGGCGACGAAGAGACCCGCGTCCTCCTGCGGGGTCTCCTGCGCCTCCACCACTTCCGCGTCGATGGGGAAGCTGAAGGGGCGACGCACGCGCTCGAGCTCCTACGGGATCACCGACCCCAGCTCCTGGTGGCGGACGTGAACCTGGCCGAAGGGAGCCCGTCGGCCCTCATCGCGGGAGCCCGCGCGATCTTGCCCCAACTGCGGGTGATCCTGGTCGCCCCGGCGTCCCGGCCCCCCGTGCCGTCGCCCGACGCCGGCCAGCGCCCCGATGTGGTCCTCCTGCGCCCGTTCCGGATCCGACAGTTCGCCGAGGCGCTCGCCCCACCGGCGAAGCCGTCCAGTCCGTCCCCGCCCGATTCCTCCACCCCGTCGTAGCCGGGGGAGACCCCGTCACCGGTCGGGAACTCGGTACCGCTCGAGCGCCGCCGACTCCTCGAAATGGAGGTCGGTCGCCGGCACGACGAGGACATGCATCGGCGGTCCGAAGTCGATCGAGCGCAGCCGTGCGAACGGCCCGAACCACCCTTGGGCGTCGTCCCGCCCGACGCGTGCCGCGACGCCGATCTCCGCAGCCTCCGGGAGGATCGCCCCCTCCGGATCTCGAGTACGCAGGATCGCGAGGCCCTCGGGGGCCCGGAGGAAACGGCCCTCCTCGGGGACAAGATCGAGGAGGATCAGCGTGTGCAACCCCCCGGCGCGGTTCGCGGCGAGATGCTCGAGAGGGGACCGGGGCTCGAAGCCGGGAACCGGAAACGGTAGAGAGACGGTGCGCCCGAACCGGTACGCGCTCAGACCCAGGAATCCGGCCGCGGCGGTCAGGATGCTCGCGTTCGGGATGTAGCGCCAGCGATGTCCGGCTCGCTCGGCCGCGATCCGAAGGGCGACGTGCGTGGTCGCAGTGAACGGATCGCCGACGACGATCAACGCGACCCGGTCTTCGTGGCCGAGCGCGTCGAGGATCGGGGCCTCGGACTCGAGAAGGGGCCGCGACAGGCGCTCGATTGGGCGGCCGACTTCCCTCTCGAGTCGCTCGAACGTGCCGGAGGGCGCGACGGAGGTGTATTCCTCAGCGTAGACCACCGCGCACGTCCCGAGCACGTCCCGCGCGAATCGGGACAGCCCGCGCTCGTCGCCGAGTCCGAGCCCAACGAACCAGAGTTCGCCCATTGCGGCCCGGTCCCGCGCTAGCCGCGCACCGCCAGGACCGGGCAGGGCGCGGCGCGGAAGAGTCCCTCGAGGAAGCGGCGGGTGAGGAGGGGCCCACCGGACTGGTCGGCCTCTTCGCCGACGAGCAGGAGGCCGTACCGCTCGCGCTGGGCGGCCTCGAGGATCAGGTCCGGGAGACGGTGACGCCGACCGAGGAGGGCGGGAGGGAAGATCGACCGCTTCCGGGTGATCGGTGTCCCGCGGGGACCCTCGCCGTCCGGGCCCGCCCCCTCGACGGACCGAGTCCGGGGTCCGGCGCCGATCGAGAGCGCGACCACCGGCGCCCCCGGGACGTGGACCGCGATCTCCTCGGCGAGCCGGGTCGCGGTTGGCGAGGGGTTCTCCCCGAGCGTTGGGAGCAGAATGCGGGGGTACCGGTCGGCGGCGAGCGCGAGCCGGTTGAGGACGAGCACGTGGGCCGGCGCGTGCTGCAGGATCCCGGTGGCGGTGTGGCCGACGAACGGGTTGCGGCTCCGCTTGTCCCCCCGCAGCGTGAGCACGATCGCGTCGACCCCGTGGGCCTCCGCGCTCTCCAGGATCTCGGCGGGCACGTCGGTTGCCGCACGGACCTCGGGCTCGACCTTGACGTCGAGCGACGCCCCGGCCTCGTGCGCGGGGACGACCAAGTGGACGGACTCTCGCCACTCCCGCGTCACCTCCGGGAGCGTGATCGTCGGGATGACGTGCAGCACCCGGATCTCGCCGTCGGCGTCGAGAAGCATCGACGCGAACCGGATCAGCGGCTCGACCTCGGCGGGCTTCTGGACGGGGAGCAGGATCTTGCGGTACATCGTCACCTTCCGATCATCGGTAGGAGAGCGAGGTCGAGCTGGAGGACATCCACGTACTGCACCCCGATGTACGGGAGGGGCGGGTTGACGATATGGCTATTGACAAGGTCGGTCAGCGTCACGATCGAAAGATTCGTGTGCGCGGAGACGCGCGGGATCTGAACGAGGACCGCCTCGGGGACGAGATCCGGGTCGATCGACGAGGCCGACGGGGCGACCCACCAGAACGGCAGGGTCGCGTTCACGGTGAAGTTCCCGTACTCCTTCATGTACTGGAGCGTTTCGTTGATGAGCGCGGCGAGGCCGGGCTCGGTCTGGCCGGGCGGGGTCGGCGCGCCGCCCGTGAAGTTGTAGTCGGTGAGGGACGGCCGTTCCCAGAAGAGGTACGGCGCGTCCGTGTTCTGCGCGACCAGCGACGAGCCGGCGAGCGTGTGATTGTTCGGGTAGTAGAGGAGCGAGCCGTTCGCCGCGCTGGGATCAATTCCCTGGGCGATTCCCGTCACCACGAGCGGGTAGAGGAACCCGGCGACGAGGGTCATCAGGGCCAGGAGGATCAACGTCGACCGCACGTGGCCCCAGAGCGAGTGTGCCGCGGGAGGTCCGGGTCGGGGCGTCGCGGTCACCGTGCCCCCTCTCATAGGCCCCCGAGCGGCAACAGGTGCCCCACGACCGCGCCGACATACTGATAGAAGGGCAGCGTCGCGAGCCAGGCGAGGAGGAGGTAGATCAGCTTGATCCCGACGAATGCGGCGGCGAGGCCCCCGAATCCATAGATCAGAAGGTTCCGCCGCAGGAGATCGATCGCGGACCGGGGGCGGAACGGCACACCGATCAGGGCGAGGGGGATGAGGAGCGGGATGATCACTCCGTTGAACAGGAGCGCCGAGAGGACCGCGAGCTGAGGGTTGGTCAGGCCCAGGATGTTCATGATGCTGATCCCGGGGAGGCCCGCTGCGCCGGACGCGATGAAGATCGCCGGGATGATCGCGAAGTACTTCGCCACGTCGTTCGTGATCGAGAAGGTGGTGAGGGCGCCACGCGTAATCAGGAGCTGCTTACCGATCGACACGACCTCGATGAGCTTCGTGGGATCGTTGTCGAGGTCGACCATGTTCCCGGCTTCCTTCGCCGCGCCGGTGCCGCTGTTCATCGCGAGGCCGACGTCGGCGCGAGCGAGGGCGGGAGCATCGTTCGTCCCGTCGCCCGTCATTGCGACGAGCCGTCCCTGAGCCTTCTCCCTCTCGATCAACGTGAGCTTGGACTCGGGCTTCGCCTCCGCCACGAATTCGTCCACCCCGCTCTCCCGAGCGATCGCCGCGGCGGTGACGCGGTTGTCCCCGGTGCACATGATCGTGTGGATCCCCATCGTCCGTAGCTCGCGGAGCCGGTCCCGGATGCCGGGCTTCACGACGTCCTTCAGGTAGACGAGTCCGAGCATCCGGCGGTTCACGGAGATCGCGAGCGGAGTCATCCCCTGGCGGGACGCTTCGGTCGCTGCCGCGCGTAGCTCGGGCGGAGCAACCGCGCCGTAGGCCTCCATCGTCTTGACCGAGCCTTTGTAGACCTCGGTCCCGTCCGCGAGGACGATCCCGCTCATCGGCCGCTCGACCGTGAACGGAAGGACCTTGTACTTTCCGGGCTCGAGCCGACGGGCCGGGGCGTTTCGCCGGGCTGCAAGGCGCACGATCGACCGACCCTCGGGCGTGTCGTCCAGGCTGGAGGAGAGGAGCGCCGCCTCGAGGAGCTCGCCGGGGGCGACGCCGGGGGCTTCCACGAACTGCACCGCGAGGCGATTCCCCACGGTGATCGTCCCGGTCTTGTCGAGGATAATGATGTCGAGGTCCCCCGCCGCCTCGACCGCCTTGCCGGACTTCGCGATCACGTTCGCGCCCGCGGTCCGGTTGATCCCCGAGATCCCGATCGCGGGCAGAAGCGCCCCGATCGTCGTCGGCATGAGGCAGACGAAGAGCGCAACGATCGTCGCGAGATCGATCGTGACGATCGTGGTGTAGTTGGCGAGATAGATGAACGTAATCACCACGCTGAAGAGCGCGATCGTAAGCGCGGAGAGGAGAACGAGCAGCGCGAGCTCGTTCGGAGTCGGCTCGCGTCCCTGGCCCTCGACGAGGCGGATCATCCGATCGAGGAACGATTGGCCCCGGGCGGCGGTGACGCGGACCCGCGCGGTTCCCTGGAGGACCTTGGTTCCCCCCAGGACGCTGGTCTTGTCCCCACCGCTCTCGCGCGTGACCGGCTCGGACTCGCCCGTCATCATCGACTCGTCGATGAGCGTGGCGCCATGGATGACGTCCCCATCCATCGGAACCGGCTCGCCGGCCCGGATCTCGATCGTGTCCCCGATCTGGAGCACATCCGAGGAGACCCAGCGCTCGGTCCCGTCCGGAAGAATCTGTCGCGCGCGAATCCCGCTACGGATCTCACGGAGGGCGTCCGCCCGGGCGCGCCCCTGCGCCTCCGCGATCGCGGTTGAGATGTTCGCGAACCAGAGGGTGAGGAAGAGGATGATCGTCACCCAGAGGAAGTAGTCCGCATTGTACGTCCGGGCGATGTCGGGGAACGCCCTCGGGAAGAGCGTCAGCGCGGCAAGGAAGAAGAACAGGACGTAGACACAGAACATCACCGGGTAGCGGATCTGAACCCGGGGGTCGAACATCCGGAACGAGTCGGCGAGGACGCGGCGAACGGAGGTATGGGGAACCCGCCGAATCGAAACGCGGGCCCCGGGTTCGACGTGAGGGGTGGTCATGTTCCGAACCTCATATGATCTGGGCCAGCGGCCCGAGCGCGATGACCGGGAGGAACAGGAGGACCGAGACGATGATCAGGAAGAGCGTGATGTAGATCGTGAACGTCAGGCTCGCCGTCCGCAACGTTCCGGGTCCGGGCGGCAGGACGTCCTGCTCCGAGAACAGACCGCCGATCATCAGCATCGCCCAGATCGGTACGAATCGGCCGACCAGCATGACGACCGCCCCGGCGATGTTGAAGAAGACCGTCGCGTCGTTGAACTGGGCGTCGGAGAGCGCGCTCCCGTTGTTCGCCGACTCCGACGTGAACTCATAGAGGACCGAGGTGAAGACGTGCGCGGACGCCGGGATCGAGCCGGTCGCCGTCGAGACGAAATGTCCCGTGACCGCGACGACGAATGGGATGAGGATCGCCGTGGGATGTATCAGGAGCGCGAGCGCCGCCCAGCGGACATGTCGAGTGGTGATCTTCTTTCCGAGATACTCGGGGGTCCGTCCGACCATCAGGCCCCCGACGAAGATCCCGAGGACGGCGAACAGGAGCAACGTTCCGAATCCAGTCCCTTCCCCCCCTGGGGTGCTCTGCGTGAACATCCCGAAGAGCAGGACGAGTTGGGCGACCGGCGAGAGGGCGCCGATCATCATGTTGTTCGCCCCGACGTTCGAGTATACGCTCGTCACCTGGAACAGGGACGCCTCGGGCAGACTGAACCGAGTCTCCTGACCGACCGGGTAGCCGTTCGTTTGCGGGCCGAGGAAGGCAAGGCCGGCCAGGGTCGGGTTCGTCGCCGCTTGGTAGGCGATGAAGAGCCCGAGGGCGAAGCAGAACACGATGAGGATCGTGCCCATGTACGGCCACGCCTCTCCCCTCTTGCGGATGATCTGGCCGAACGCGAAGGGGGTCGAGAACGGAATGAGCATCATCACAAAGACCAGAAACAGGTTCGAGACCGCGCTCGGATTGGCGAACGGCATCGCGGCGTTCGCCGAGTAAAACCCGCCCCCGTTTGTCCCGAGAAGCGAGATCGCCTGGTACGACGCAACGGGTCCGAGGATGATTTCCTGCTGGCCTCCCGTGATCGGGTGGGCGATTACCAGGTTCGTGTACGTCTGGGGCGAACCCATCACGACGAGGAGAACCGCGAAGAGGATCGAGAGGGGCAACAGGATCCGGGTGAGCGTCCGAGTCATGTCGACATAGTAGTTTCCCACCGTGCCGTCCTTCCGGACAAATCCTCGGATCGTCGCGGCCGCGACGCAGAGCCCTGTGGCCGCCGATCCGAACAGGGCGAGCGGCCAGGCGATGACCAGCGAGCCGAGACTCATTTGGGTCTCGTTGGTGAAATGCGTGAAGTCGGTGTTCGTCACAAAGCTCGACGCGGAGTGGAAGGCGAGATCCCACGCCATGCCGGGGGCGCCGGTCGCGTCCATCGGCAGGAGGTTCTGGTAGAGGAAGAACAGGTAGAGGAACCCCCAGATCCCGAGGTTCACCAAGAGGAGCGCGACAAAGTATTCGGTCGCCCGCATCGACTTGCGGGGTGACGTCCCCAGAAGCCGGTAGACCGCGTTCTCGACCGGAGTGATCAGAAAGTCCCCGAAGATCGGCCGGTCCATGTAGACCTTGCCGAGGTAGGAGCCGAAGAACGGCGCGGCTGCCAGAATAACGATGAGGAGGAGGATTACGTCCCAGAGCGATTGGACCTCGAACACGGACCTCCGTCCATCTCAGAACCGCTCGGGGTGGAGCATCGAGTATACGAGGTAGATCGTCAGAAGGACCCCGAGCACCGTGAGCACCACGAGACCGAGGTGCTGGGCTACGAGTTCAAGGAACCCCATGGACTGCGGGCTGAAATTAGACCCGGACTGGGTTATTTAGCGTCAATGACCGAAGCGCACTCCCGGCGCCAGGTCTATAACTGTTTATAGGAGGGGCTTTGCGGACGATTCCGTTTCCCCGGACTCCGGTCGGGGTCGCTCTCCGGCGCCGGCGGCCCGACGGCGGGCTTCATGGGAAAGGCGGCGCACGATCCGGTGCATCGCCTTTTCTCGTCGCGCCTCCGCGACCTGGTAGCGCACGTCCCGCGTCGCCCGGGTGAGCAGGACCACCACCCTCCCGAGAGAACTCCGGCCCGTTCGCCCGCGACGCTGGATCGCCCGAATCTCGCTCGGTACCGACTCGAAGAAGACCACCAGATCCACGTCGGGCACGTCGAGGCCTTCCTCCGCGACGCTGCTCGCCACCAGGACCGGGAATCGGCCGGCGCGGAACGACGAGAGCACCTGGGCCTGCTCCTTCTGGCTCATCCCCCGGTCCTCTGCGTCGCGGGTCGCCTGGCCGACGAATCGGCCCACCGTCCAACCCTGAAGCTCGAGCGACGATTGGATCGATTGGATCGTGTCCCGATACTGCGCGAACACGAGGATCCGGGGCGGGTGGTCCCGGGGGGCTTCGAGCGTCTCCCGCACGAGCGTGGTCAGGGCATCCAGCTTCGGGTGCGATGGCTCGCGCGAGGTGTCGAGGAACGCCTGGGCCTCCGATCGGGCCTGGACGACTTCGGGGAGCTTGAGGACCGCGATGTCCCCCCGGCTCGGCTTCTCCTTCGCTTGGAGACGGTCGAGGTACTGCAGGAACGGTCCGAGGCCCTGCGTCTCGAGTCGCTCTTGGGCGTGGAACAGGTGCAAGAGCACGAGCTGATGGAATAGCGGCCCGAACCGGCGGACCATCGGGCCCGGACGGGCGAAAATCTCGGCGCGTAGTGCGATGAGGTCTTTGACCGAAAGCGAGGCGATCGGCTTTTTCCTCAAGTAGCCCATCTTCTGGAGCTTGTGGGCCGTCGTTCGGGCGGCGGTCGACAAGAGCTCCTGGATGCGGACCGTGGCCGGAGGGAGCTCGACCCAGCGGTAGTCGATCTCGACCGGCTGAACGTACTCCTGGACCCCAGGATCGTCCCTTGTCCGCGCCTCGATCCGGGCCACTCCGAGCGCGCCGACGACCTCCTCAATCCGCTCGTCCTTTCCTCCGGGCGATGCGGTAAGGGCCAGCACCCGGCCCCCCGCGGGCCGTTCCGCAGCGTACCGGGCCGCGATCGGGACGTAGACGTACTTTCCCACCGCGTGGTGCGCCTCGTCAAAGATGATCAGATCGACGCCGGACAGGTGGTACCGATCCGCGACGAGGTCGTTCTGGACGATCTCGGGGGTGGCAAAGACGAGGTCCGCCGCATCCCACGAACCTTCCCGAACTGGACGTCGTACGGTCCCCGTGAAGCGAGCGGATCGGAGTGGGACGAGCCAGCGGCCGAAGGAGTCTGCGTGCTGCTGGACGAGCGGGCGGGTGGGGGCAAGGAAGAGAACCTTGCCTAGGGAGCGCCGGAGAACCTCGGCCGCGATGAGTGCGGCGATCACCGTCTTGCCGAGTCCCGTGGGGAGCACGACGAGCAGGTCTTCGTCGAGGCCGATGCGCGCGAGATCGAGCTGGAAGGGGAGGGCCCGGATCTCTCCGGTCCGCAAGAGAGGATGCTCGACCAGGCCGTCGGCCACGCGCCAGACCCCTGGGAGGGGCGGTGGATGGGGGCGGCCCGGCGGCGCGAGAGGGGGCTGGGACTCCGCCCCCTCAGGACCGAAATCGTCCAGGAGACGCTGACGACCCATCGCGATCTCGGCCGACGCGGAGCGGCGGCTACATTTTAGGTTCTACGCCGGGAATGAACCGCCGACCGCCCCCAGGAGGGAGCAAAGGGGTGGAGCATCGGACCGGCCTTGTTCAGATCCGGGTGGTATCGGCGGCCAGAGTTTCCCGCCCACCGAGGTACGGGCGAAGCACCTCGGGAACGGCCATCGACCCGTCCGGCTGCTGGTACTGCTCCACGATCACGGCGAGCGCGCGGGACGTGGCGATGGCGGTCGAGTTGAGCGTGTGCGGGACCGACTTGCCCGGTTTGCCCGCCTTGCCCATTCGGATCCCGAGCCGCCGGGCCTGGTAGTCGGTGCAGTTCGAGCAGCTGACCACCTCACGATACGCTTGCTGCCGGGGGAACCACGCCTCGATATCGTACTTCTTGGCCGCCACGGTCCCGACATCCCCCGTGCAGACGTTGACCACCCGGTAGGGGACCCGGAGCCGCCGGAACAGTTCCTCGGCATTCGCCCGCAGCTCCTCGTGGAGCTTCGGGGAGTCGTGCGGGCGGGAGAAGATGAACTGCTCGACCTTGAAGAACTGGTGGGTACGGAAGATCCCCTTCTGATCGACCCCGTGCCCGCCGATCTCCTTGCGGAAGTTATAGCTGAGCCCGATGAGCCGGATCGGGAGCCGCTCCTCGTCGAGGATCTCCCCGCGGTACAGGGCCGCCAAGGGGTGTTCGGAGGTCGCGATCAGGTAGAGGTCCTCGCCCTCGATCTTGTACATCACGTTCGCGAAGTCGGCGAGGTCGGTGACCCCCTCGTACGGTTCGCGGCGGAGCATAAACGGAGGGATGACGGGAGTGAAGCCGCGCTCCATCAGGAAGTCGACCGCCATCCGCTGAAGCGCGAACTCCAAGAGGACGATCGGGCCGCGCAGGTAGTAGAACCCGGCCCCACTCACGCGGTGCGCTCGGTCGAACTCGACCATCCCGAGGGCTTCAAGGGCGTCCCCGTGGGACTTCCGCTCTCCGGCAGGCCCCGGTTCTCCCCACGTCGCCACGACCACGTTCTCAGTGTCATCCTTGCCGTAGGGGACAGACTCGTCGAGGAGGTTCGGGACGCGCATCAGCGCGGAATCCCGGTCGCGGAGGAGATCGTTCTCCCGGTCTTCCACGACCCGCAGTCGCTCGGGGATCGCCTTTGCCTCGGCGACGAGCTCCGGGGTCGGGCCCCCGGCGGTCCGAGCTCCCGCCATCCGCTGGCTCAATTCATTGCGCAGGCGGCGAAGTTCATCGGCCTGCTTCCGCAGCGCTCGCCACTCGGCGTCCTTCGCGCGAACCTCGGACAGGAGGCGGAGGTACTCGGGGTTCCGCCGCCGCTGAAGGTTCTCCTCGACCTTTTCCGGTTCTTTGCGCAAACGCTCGAGGTCAATCACGGTGGCGTCAGACCGGGGCTCGGGATGAGCCTTTTTCCTCGCCCCGTCCGGCGGGCTTTTAGCGGCACCGACCGTGCTCCGCGGTCGAGGTGGCCCCGGACGATGTCCCCACACGCGGAGAGCTACGGACTGTTCATCGGCGGCAAGTGGATCGAGCCTCCCCAAGCGAAGCGGTTCGAGACCGTCAACCCGACGAACCGGGAGACGGTCGGCTCGTTCGTGCAGGGAACGGTGGCGGATGTCGACCAGGCGGTCACTGCGGCCCAGAAGGCGTTCCGGGGATGGAAGGAGACGCCGGCGCCGAAGCGGGGGGAAATCCTTCTCGACGTCGCCCGTCGCATGAAGCTCTCGAAGGAAGCTCTCGGCCACGCCGTGTCCCAAGAGATGGGCAAGGTCATCGGTGAGGCGCTTGGCGAAGTCCAGGAGTCGATCGACTTCATCGAGTACATGGCCGGGGAGGGACGTCGCCTATTCGGGGAGACGGTCCCGTCGGAGCTACGCTCAAAGTTCTGCCTCACGGTTCGGCAGCCGAAGGGAGTCGTCGTCTGCATCAGCCCGTGGAACTTCCCCACCTCGATCCCGAACTGGAAGATCGCCGCGGCCCTCGTGACGGGGAACACGGTCGTCTTCAAGCCGGCGTCCGGGACCGCGCGATGCGGCGCGGAGGTCATCAAGTTGTACGAGCAAGGCGGGATCCCGCCCGGCGTCCTGAATTTCGTCACCGGATCCGGTGGGGTGGTCGGGAACGCTCTGGTCGAGGATCCGCGGGTTCGTTCGGTTTCGTTCACGGGGGGAGTCGACACGGGCCGGGACGTCTATGTCCGCGGGGCGCGGGGTCTCAAGATGGTTCACCTCGAGCTCGGCGGCAAGAATCCGGTCATCCTGATGGACGATGCCGACCTGTCGCTTGCGCTCGACGGAGTGCTCTTCGGTGCGTTCGGAACCGCCGGGCAACGGTGCACGGCGACCAGTCGGCTCATCGTCCACACCAAGGTGTACGACGAATTCCTCGGGATGCTCACGGACCGGCTCGCACGGTTCCCCGTCGGCGACCCGCTCGATCCATCGACCGCGATGGGCCCGGTCGCGTCGGAGGACCAAGAGAAGAAGATCCTCGGTTACATCGAGATCG
Organism: Thermoplasmata archaeon; assembly: GCA_035623855.1. GTDB lineage: Archaea > Thermoplasmatota > Thermoplasmata > Lutacidiplasmatales > UBA184 > Lutacidiplasma. The sequence goes on from DASPSQ010000006.1 coordinate 74,598, forward strand.
GTCGCCGCGATTCGAAGCTCCGGTTCGGCGGTCACAAGCTCTCGGGCGGTGCGCACGATCGCGGGTTCTTCATCGAGCCGACGATCTTCGAGACGCACCACGGTTCCCGAATCTCGAAGGAGGAGATCTTCGGGCCGGTCCTCTCGGTCCTGCGGGTCCCGGACTACCCGGAGGCGGTCCGGGTCGCGAACGACGTGGAGTACGGGCTCTCCTCGGCAATCTACACGCGGGACGTCAACAGGGCGTTCCGCGCGATCCAGGACCTCGAGGCGGGAATCACGTACATCAACGCCCCGACGATCGGAGCCGAGGTCCAGCTCCCGTTCGGAGGAGTGAAGAACACCGGCAATGGGGGACGGGAGGCGGGCAGCGCGGCGATCGAGGAGTTCACCGAAATCAAGAGCGTCTTCGTCGACTTTTCCTCGAAGCTTCAGAAGGCCCAAATCGACAGCGAGACCGCCGTATGAGCCGATTTCGTGCCTCGGACGAGGCCCTCGAACGGGAGATCGCCGAGCTGGAGCGGATCGCGCGCCTGCGGGTCCGCCGCGCGGCCTCGGAGATGCAGGATCTAGATCGGGATCTGCGCGAGCTCAAGCGAGAGCGGGCGCGTCGCCGGGCCGAGGCCCTCGAGGCGACCCCAGCGACTGCGCCGGTCGAAGAAGGTTCCCAGGGTAGCTCGTAGCCCCAAGGGCGGTCCGGTTCGAAGGGACCGAACGCCGGGCCCGGAGCGTTTCTCAGTAGGGTCCGGTCCGGTTCGGGTTGTCGAAGTTCGTGAGGAGCATCTGGCCCCGGGACCGTGGCCGGCCGACCGGCGCGATGAGCGGGTCCTCCTCGAGCGCCGGCATCGTCTCCGAGAGGGGGACATCCACGATGATCTCCCGGGTGCGGCCGCCACGCCCCCGTGAGACGATCGTCGCCCGGATGAGACCGAGCGACTCGAGCTCGGAGACGTAGTTCGAGATGCTCCGGGCGTGCAGCGGTTGGAGGCCGAGGCGCTCGGCGAGACGTTTGTAGCTATCGTAGACCTCGCCGGTGAGGACGCCGTTGCGCCGCCGCTCGTACGACTGAAGGATCGCGTAGAGGAGAACCTTGCAATGAGGGGGGAGCGTCCGGCAACACTCGACGATGATGTCCTGCTCGAGTCGATTCTTGGCTTTGACGACGTGGTCGGGAGTGATCCGCTTGGCGTGATCCCGCTCGGCCATCTCCGCCGACAGACGAAGGAGGGCGAGCGCTCGCCGGGCGTCCCCGTTCTCGAGGGCCGCGTACGCCGCGCACCGTTCGACGACCCCGGGGTCGACAATGCCCTCCCTGAACGCCTCACGGGCGCGTTCCCGCAGGATGTCCTGGAGCTGGACCGCGTCGTACGGCGGGAACAGGATCTTCTCCTCGTTGAGCCGGCTGCGGACCCGTGCGTCGAGCTGGTTCGTGAATTTGAGGTCGTTCGAGATCCCCACGAGGACCAGCCGTGCGACCTCGAGCTCGGTGTTCAGCTGGCTCAACGTATAGAGAACGCTGTCGCCGCTACGCGCGACCAATCGGTCGATCTCATCCAGCACGAGCAGGATCGTCCCGCCCTTCGAGTCCATCAGTCGGCGCATCGCTGCCTGGACCCGGTCGAGGGACCAACCCGTCGGGATCCGGTCCGACTCGGACTTCGCAAACGTGTTGCCAATCGTCTGGAGCAGGCTGTACGGGGTGTCGATGTTCCCGCAGTTCAAGGAGATGAAAGCGATGTGGCTCGCGAGTTCGGTCCGACGCAGCATATCCTGTCGGACCTGCGCGACCACGGCGGTCTTCCCGGTGCCGATCTTCCCATAGATGAGGAGGTTCGATGGGACCTCTCCGCGGAGCGCTGGAGCGAGGACCTCCGCCACGGCTCGGATCTGCTGCTCTCGGTGGGGCAGGCGGTTGGGGACGTAGGAGTCCCGCAACACCTCGCGGCTCCCACGAAACAGCTCGCCCGAGCTCTGAAGGATCGAGTCGAGCAATTCACCCGCGGAGCTCGAGTTACCGGCCGGGGAAGAGGTGCCTCTCGAACTGGAGGCACCCACCGATTCCCCGGCCGGGTGGCGGTCGCCGACGGGAGCGACCGCCGGGTTCGCGGCGTTCGCGGTTCCGGACCCATCCGGCGTGTCCGCCGGCGGGATTTGGGGAAAATTGGGCACCGTCTGAGCCTACCCGGGCCTCGGGCGGGGGGTCGCAGGATGCTGAGCCATATCTACCTTTTGCAGGATTTTTTGATTTGCGACGTGCCGCGACGTACTTTCGGAGCCGACGACTCGATTTTCCCACAACCCCGGACTCGACCGAAGTCATTTGAAGGCCGACGGTTCATCTCGGGGCGATGTCCAGTGCCTCGGTGGCCGAAGGGACGAGAGTCGAGCGAACGTCGGACCGGGTCTCGGTCCCTCTGGTCCTCGCAGCCTCCATCCTCTGCGGCCTCGGGCTCCTCGGCACGGCCTACTGGCTCGTGACGTTCAACTGGGAGCTGTTCCCGTCGGTCCTCGTGGTCGCCCTCGGAGCCTACCTCCTCTTCACCCGGGCGACGGGCCCGGAACGCGCGTAGGCGAAAGGCATCCTCGATGTCAGCCACGACGAGCGAGCCGCCGGCACCGGTCATCGTGAAGCTGGGAGGAAGCGTGATCACCCGCAAGCGGGAGGCCGAGCGCGTTCGCCCGAAGGTCCTGGCCCGGTTGGCGCGCGAAATCGCCGACAGTGGCTCCGACCGGATCGTCCTCCTCCATGGAGCGGGCTCGTTCGGTCACCCTGGCGCTCGCCGATTCGGTCTCGCGCACGCCGCTGAAGCGAACGAAGACCCGCGCGCGCGTGCCCGGGGGGCCGCGATCGTTTCGGCGGAGGTCCGGCGCCTGCACGTTGTGGTCCTCCGGGCCCTCGTGGCGGCCGGCTGCTCCCCGATTTCGATTCCGGTGGCGACGCACGCGCGCAACCGCTCCGGCGAGCTCGCGAGCCTCGACGCAGTACCGTTCCGGGACGCGCTGGGGCGGGGCCTGATGCCCGTCTCCTTCGGCGATGTCGTGCCCGATGACGCTTGGGGCTCCTCGATCCTCAGCGCGGACACGATCGCCCGAACGCTCGCGCCCGTCCTTCATCCACGCCGGGTGATCTTCGTGAGCGACGTCCCCGGCATCCTCGAGGGACCGCCGACCGGCCGGCGCTCGGTCATCGCCGAGGTCACCGACGCGGTGGCCGGGTCCCTCCGCCCTCCCCCTGGGGCACCCGACGTCACCGGCGGGATTCGGGGCAAGGCAATTGCCATGCGCGCGATCGCGCACGCCGGATCTGACGCAGGTCTTATTAGCGGACTGTCGGATGGCGCGCTCCTGCGAGCGATTCGGGGGGAATTCGTCTACGGCAGCTGGGCGCACGCCGAAACCGAATAGCCCTCCGGACGCGGAAGGACTCGACTTGAGCCACCGGAAGGCCGAGCACGTCAAGGTGGTGCTCGGACGGGACGTCGAGGGTCACTACCGCTACTGGAACGACGTCCAGCTCGTCCATCGGGCGCTGCCCGAGGTCGACTTCGCGCAGATCGACACCTCCGCGACGCTTCTCGGCCATCGCCTCTCGGCCCCTCTCGTCATCACCGGCATGACCGGAGGATTCCCGGATGCGGCGAAGATCAACGAGAACCTCGCCCGGGCCGCCGCAGAGGTCGGAATCGCCATGGGCGTCGGAAGCGAGCGGGCGGCCGTTCTCAAGGGGCAGTATCCTGAGAGCTATGCCTGCGTGGCCCGGTACGACGTGCCCCTCAAGTTCGCGAACATCGGGGCTCCCCAGATCATCCCTCAGGGGCCCGACGACGCGGTCGTCGGGCCGGAGCTCGTCCGCTCGGCGATGGAGCTGATCCACGCGGATGTCCTCGCGATCCACCTCAACTTCCTCCAGGAGATGGTCCAGCCCGAGGGGGATCGTCGGGCCCAAGGGTGCCTCGAGCGGATCGGCGAGCTCGCTGCGATGTTTCCGGTCCTCGTCAAGGAGACGGGCGCGGGGATCTCCCGGGAGGTCGCCGAGAACTTGCGGGACCGCAAGGTCCGAGCGTTCGACATCAGTGGCACGGGAGGGACCTCGTTCGCCGCGGTCGAACACTATCGCGCGCTCGATCAGGGGGCGGAGCGCGAGGCTCGGGTCGGCAAGACGTTCTGGGATTGGGGAATCCCGTCCCCCGTCTCGGTCCTTGAAGTCGTCGGGGTCGGACTTCCGGTGATCGCGAGCGGCGGAATCCGCTCGGGCCTCGACGTCGCCCGTGCCCTGGCGCTGGGCGCGACCGCGGCCGGGACCGCCGGTGGGGTCCTGAAGGCCGCCGCGTCGGGCTTCGAGGAGACCCGGCGCGAGCTCGAGACGATCATCCACGAGCTCAAGGTCGCGATGTTCCTCACGGGATCACGGAGCGTCGCCGAGCTCGCGAAGGCGCCCTACGTGATCACGGGAGAGACGCGGTCGTGGCTGCACCGCTGAACCCTCCGCCGTCCGTCCCCGAGGAGCTCCACCGCGCGAAGCTGGCTCGGATGCGTTCCGCCCCCGGCCGTTCCCTCCCGTCGAACGTCGAATGGGTCCGAGCGCTGCCGCCCGACGAGCGCGCGAAGTACGAAGGATCGATCCGACGCAAGCCCTCCCGCACCCTCTCCGGCGTGGCGATCGTTGCGGTGATGACCGCGCCGGCACGGTGCCCCCACGGGCGATGCACCTACTGCCCGGGTGGAGTCGAGAACGGGAGCCCGCAGAGCTACACGGGGGAGGAGCCTTCCGCGCTCCGGGGCGCTCAGTTCCACTGGGACCCCACCGCGATCACTCGGCACCGAATCGAGACGCTCGAGGCGATCGGCCACCCGACGTCGAAGGTCGAGGTGATCGTGATGGGCGGGACGTTCCCGGCCCGCCCCCGAAACTACCAGGAGTCCGTTTTCCAGGGGATCTATGACGGGCTGAACGGCACGCCCTCGACGGACCTGGCCGGGGCTCAGGAGATCAACGAACGGGCGGCTCATCGGATGGTCGGATTGACCGTGGAGACCCGGCCGGATTGGTGCGACGGGCGGGTGCTCCCGTTCCTCCTCGATGCGGGGGTCACGCGAGTCGAGATCGGGGTCGAGTGCCTTGAGGACGAAGTCCTCGCCGCGGTCGGACGGGCCCATGGCTCCGGGGATGTGGTACGGGCCACCCGGGAGGCCCGGGACCGCGGACTCAAGGTCTGCTACCACTGGATGCTCGGTCTCCCCGGCATGGACCCCGATCGGGACCTCCGGGGCTTCCGTCGGCTCTGGGAGGACCCGGCGTACCGTCCAGATCTCCTCAAGATCTATCCGACGCTCGTCCTTCCCGGCACGGCCCTCTTCGACGATTGGAAGGCCGGGCGGTACGCACCGTACGACTCGCCGACGGCCGCCGAACTGCTGGCGAGGATGAAGCGGGAGATCCCTCCGTGGGTCCGGATCCAGCGGATCCAGCGGGACATCCCAGCCCGACTGATCGCCGACGGCGTTCGCGCGAGCAACCTCCGTCAGCTCGCGCTCCGTCGCCTCGAAGCGGAGGGGCGCCGGTGCCCGTGCCTTCGATGCCGCGAGGCGGGCCGCCGATCCACGCCCCCTCCGGATGCCTTCGAGATCACGGAGACGACGTACCCGGCCGGCGACGGTTCGGAGACCTTCCTCGCCTGGGAGGACCCCTCGACGGATACCGTCGCCGGCTTCCTTCGGCTCCGGTTCCCTTCGGACCACACGCCCGGAGGGCTGGACGAGCCGGTCATCCGGGAGCTCAAGGTCGTGGGAGCGGAGGTTCCGGTCGGCACACCCGGGTCCCGTCCGGCCGAGTACCAACACCGGGGCTTCGGCCGCGCTCTTCTCGATCGGGCGGAGGAGCGGGCCCGGAGCGCCGGATATCGTACCGTCTTCGTGACGAGCGCCGTGGGAACCCGGCCGTACTACCGGGCGCGAGGGTTCGAGCGCGCGGGGCCGCACATGGCGAAGGTTGTTTTCGCCGGGCACAAGGCGTGAGGTTCCCGGCGGACCGCACCGGCGCTCCCGCTCACGCAACCGTTAAACCCACCCCCGGCTCCGCCGACCGCTGGGACCCCCCATGGACCGGAACATCGTCGTAGAACCCCTGCGAACCGTGCATATCGCGGACCAAGAGGTCGAGTTGGTCGAGCGGAAGGGGCTCGGGCACCCCGACTCGATCGCCGACGGAATCGCCGAGTCGGTGAGCCGCGCCCTCTGTCGGCTGTACCTCGACGAGTTTGGGAAGATCCTTCACCACAACACCGACGAGACCCAGGTGGTCGGCGGGGGGGCCGAGCCGAAGTTCGGGGGGGGCCGGGTCACGACCCCGATCTACATCCTCCTGGTCGGACGGGCCACGACCGAGGTCAACGGGGAGAAGCTGCCGTACCGCGAAGTGGCCCTCGATGCGGCCCGCAAGTACATCCAATCGGTCTGTTCGCATGTCGACGCGGAAAAGCACCTGGACCTCGACTGCCGGATCGGTCAGGGGTCGGTCGACCTGCGCGGAGTCTTCGATCAGAAGGCGGTCCTCTCGAACGACACGAGCTTTGGCGTCGGATTCGCGCCGCTGTCCGACACCGAGCGGGTCGTCCTCGAAAGCGAGCGGTTCCTCACGCTCAAGCTGAAGAAGAAGCTCCCGGCGCTCGGCGAGGACGTCAAGGTGATGGGCTACCGCCAGGGACACAAGATCCACCTCACCGTCGCGGCCGCGCTCGTCGATAGCGAGGTGAAGAACGCGAGCGACTACGCCTCGGTCTGCGAGGAGATCCGCCTAAAGCTCCTCGACCAAGCGGCCAAGATCACGCGGCACGAGGTCTCGATCGACGTCAACACCGCCGACGATCCCGAGCTCGGCCGGTTCTATCTCACGGTCACCGGTTGCTCCATGGAGGCGGGAGATGACGGGTCGGTGGGACGCGGGAACCGCGCGAACGGTCTCATCACCCCGTGCCGCCCGATGAGCCTCGAGGCGTCGGCCGGCAAGAACCCGATCAACCATGTCGGGAAGATCTACAACCTTCTCGGCAACCTCATCGCGAACGACGTCGTCAAGGAGACCGGGGGGAACATCAAGGAAATCCACGTCCGGATCCTCTCCCAAATCGGGAAGCCCGTCGACCAGCCCCAGGTCGCCAGCCTGCAGATCCTGCCGGCCGACGGGGTGAAGCTCGCCCAAGTGAAAGGGAAGGCCGAAGCGATCGCCGAAGGCTGGTTCGATCGGATCGACACGATCCCCCGTCTCCTTCTCACCGACAAGCTTTCGGTCTTCTGAACCTCGGGTCCGGCCGGACCACGAAGGAGGGTCCGGCCGTGCGCGTCTACGTCGAGTCGTACGGGTGCTCCCAGAACCAGGGGGAAGGCGCGACGATCGCCCGCGCCCTCGCCGATGCGGGCCACGACTTGGTCTCCCTCCCGGAGGGGGCGGACGTGGGGGTCCTCGTGACCTGCGCGGTGATCGGGCCGACGGAGGCCCGGATGGCGCGCCGGTGGCGGTGGATCTCCGATCAGATCCCCCGCGTGGTCGTGACCGGATGCCTCGTCCCGTTGCGCACCTCGATCTTGGAGGGGGAGGGCCGCGCCCGGACCACTTTCGTCCCCATCCGGGAGCAATCGCGGATCCCGGACCTCCTCTCGGAGTGGTCCGACTCGGCAATCCGGGGGAATGTGCCGGCGCGCCCCCGGCCCTGCCCGCTCGCTCCCCACCCACCCGTCTCCGAGGAGGTGGTGATCGCCCAGGGATGCACGAGCGCCTGCACGTACTGCTTCAGCCGCCTTGCCCGGGGCCGTCTCGAGAGCGTCCCGACCTGCGAGATCGTTCGACGCGCCGAAGCTGCGGTTGCTCGGGGGACGGTCGAGCTCCGGCTCACATCGCTCGATACCGCCGCATGGGGTGTTGATCTGGGCCCGACGGAGCGGCTACCGGATCTCCTGAACGCGGTCGCGCGGATCCCGGGCGACTTCTCGGTCCGGGTTGGCATGATGAGCCCGCAGACGCTCGCTCCGAGCCTTCCCCGCTACCTCGAAGCACTCGCACCGGACCGATTCTACAAGTTCCTTCACCTCCCGGTGCAGAGCGGCTCGGACCGGATCCTCGCGGCGATGCGTCGCGGATACCCGGTCGCCGCGTTCCGTCGCCAGGTCGCCTCGGCCCGAGATCGGTTCCCGGGTCTGACCCTCTCCACGGACGTGATTGTGGGGTTCCCGGGGGAGACGGAGGAGGACCACCGGGACACCGAGGAGCTCCTCGCCTCGGTCGAACCCGAGATCGTGAACGTCACCCGCTATTCTCCCCGGCCCGGGACCCCGGCGTCGCACCTTCGTCCGGTCGGGCCCCGAGTCGCGAAGCGACGATCCCGCTCTCTTGCCGCACTCCGCCAGCGGCTCGCGCGGGGCCGGCTCGAACGGTGGATCGGCCACTTCGGCCCGGCGCGGGTGGTCGAGCACGGACCGGGGATGAGCTCGGTCGCCCGCCTTCCGAACTACCTACCGGTCGTCCTCGAGGACCGACCAGCCCTCGGGTCGACGGTCCGAGTGCGGGTCGAGGGAGCTCGATCGACCTATCTGCTCGGCCGTGCCGAGCGGGCCGCCTTCTAAATACTCGGTCCAGCACTAGTTCAGAGGTCGACCCCCGGGAGTCCGACCCGGAGAGACCGATCGGTCGTGTTCGCGCTCAGCAGCACCGAGATCGTTGCGATCGCCATCGTCGTCATTCTCGCGGTCCTCGTCGTCGCGGTTCTCCTCCTCCTCTTGCGGCGGCTCCGCGAGCGCCGCGCGAAACTCCTTGGCGAGCTCCGGGACCGCCCCGAACACATCCAAGACCGCGCGTTCAATCGAATTGCGATGGCCCGGCGAGAGGCGGAAATCCTGACGCGACAGGGAGCGGACATCGCTCGACCCCGCGATCTCATTGCTCAGGCACAGGGTGCGTTCGACGTGCGGAACTACGACCGCGCCTACGAGCTCGCCCAGCAGGCCCACGAGGCCCTCGTGCACAGCCGTCTGGACGGTCCGCTTCCTGCCTCACCGCCTACGGCCCATGTGCCGGCCCCGGCCCCTGCGTCTCCCGAGCTCGGCTCCCGTGTCGGTCCCGACGCAGGATCGATACCCCCTCCCTCCTCAGCGCCGATCCCAAAGAACCGCGCGGAGTCTCAGTTCCAGCTCCGGCTCCTCGATCAGGAGCTCGACTCGGCCCAAGCTGGTCCGACCGGGTCCACCTCGGTCCGGGAGGCGACGAAGCTCCGGACGGATGCCGGGCGAGCGTTCGATCGTGCCGACTACACCGACGCCTTCCGGCTCGCTCTCAAGGGCCGGCGCGCCATCGGTGCGCAGGTGGAGAGCCTCCCGGCCGCCGGACCGGGGACGCCAGTTCCGGACGACGGGAACGGAAGCCGGAACGGGTTCGATGCCACGCGGTCCGCCGAACAGGCGGCGAGCGCCGAGCGGTGTCCATCGTGCGGCTACCCCACACTCGCCGGCGATGCGTTCTGCCGGGGGTGCGGAGAACCCCGGACCCCGCGGATCTGCACGAAGTGCGGGGCCGCCCGACAGCCGTCGGACACCTTCTGCGGTGGGTGCGGAACGCCGTTCAGCTAGTTCGGAACCGCGGTCGGGCGAATCCAATCGTCGAGCCGCCGCTGGGTCCGCGCCTCGTGGAGGAGCGCGCTCGTTGCCCGCCAGCGTTCCCGGGGAATCGCGAAGGTCTCGCCGATCCGATCATCGAGGTCGGAAAGGCTCCGGAGATGCTCCGGGGGGGAGGACAAAGCAGCCCGAACATGCTCCCGGACATTCCAGACTCCGAGAGGGAGGATCTCTCCCGGATGCACTTCCCGCAGGACGACGGCACCGGCCTGTCGACCCAAGCGGAGGAGCGACTCACTGACCGCGAGGCGAGCGGCGTAGTAGCAGCCCCCGATCGACGCGTACGTGGTCCGCCCTGAGAATCCTTCGTGGTCGCCGATCACCACGAGATGGGTCGGGCTCGGGTTCCAGAGGGTGTTGGGGTACCACGCCTCGATCGATTCGTACCGGAACGCCCCGGGCAGGAAGGCGATCAGCCATCGGTTGTCCAGCGCCGTGAGCCGGTAGAGCAGGATCTCCGACAGTTCGGGGAGATCCCGGACCCGCTCCAGGTTCTGCTTGGACAGTAGGTCGTCCACGGCGGTGATGCTCCAACGCGTCGGAACGAGCCGCCGGCGACCCCGCCGACCCAGAGTCCCCACGCTGAAGGCCCTCTGGATCCGGCTCACCCGCACACCCCGCTCGTACAGTTCCCCGACCGCGGTGCGGGCGTTCGCATGGACGTCGGAGGTCAGCCGATCGAGGTGGGGATCCACGCGACGCACGTCCAAACGGAACCGTTCGATCGGGGCCGAGGGACCGAACGGAGGCGAGGTATCGGAAAGCGCCAGGTGGCCCCGAGGAGGACGGCGAAACTTCGCTTCGCTCTCCACCGATTCTCCCGCGATTCCAAGGAGCTGCAGGTCTTCGAGAAGGGGGATCGGCCGTTCCGCGTCCGTGACCCGGATCCGGCTCGTCCCCCGGACGAGTCCGGTGCGATACCCCACGACCTCGGAGACCGTGCGCCCGACCCATTCCTCAGGCGTATCGAACAGCTCGGTCGAGCCGTGCAGGGGACTCAAGAGCGGGCCCACCGCCACCTTCGGGTATCCGAATCGTCCCACGAAAAGCCCGGGGGGTGAGCTCCCGTCGAGCTCGGTCGTGTCCACGAGGGGAAGGGTTCGCTCGAAGGCGTGGTACTTGAGGAGGATCGGGCAGACCGGTTTACCGCAGAGCAGCTGGGCGGACCGGCACCTCAGACACATTGTGGGGTCGTCCTTGAGGCCCGGGATGCTCCAGGAGAGCGACGCTACGGGGGCGATTCCCGGTATTGGCGGGACGAACGGGCTTGCGCTCATTCTTGAACGTTCCAAGGTATCGGGCTCATGTAAGGATCCTCGGCGAGATGGTGAAACGCCCTTCTCGAGCTCACGCGTCATGGCCCCCACCGTCAAATAGGACGGGGTCGTGGCGACCCGCCGTCTGGGACTGTGGGGTAGCTTGGTCCATCCTTCGGGGTTCGGGACTCCGAGACGCCAGTTCAAATCTGGCCAGTCCCACTGGGGTCGGTGGGAGCTCCCCCACCGATCGACCCGGCGGTGACTACAGCTTCTGAGTGAGGAGCCGGACCGCGTTGCCCCCCTGCTTCAGGATCGGGCCGCCGTGGTAGGTCAGGAGTGAATCGACCGAGAGCTGGCTCATCCGTCGGGCGGAGATCTGGGCGGTCGGGATGTGATGCGTGAACTCCGGTGGGGTGAGGGTCACCTTGTCGCCGTTGACGAAGAACAGGTCGCCGGAGAAGAGGAGCTTGCGCTCGGGCTGGTAGTACGAGGTGTGGCCGGGCGTATGGCCCGGAGTGTGGTAGGCGATGAGGCCCCCCGCGGCGTCGACGGGGTCCCCGTCCTTCAGCACCTCGTCGATCGTGAACGGCTCGGCGGGAGGGGTACCCGGCCCATCGTACTTTGGATGCAGCCCGATGTACGCCGCCTCGATCCAGTGCGAGAACGTTCGCGCCTTCGTTCGCTCGGCCATCTCCCGCAGCGACCCGACGTGATCCCGGTGAAGGTGGGTAATCAGGATCTTCTTGATCGCAGCCGGTTCCACGTGGATCTTCGCGAGGTACGCGACGATCGCGGCGTGAGCCCCCGGCAGTCCGGTGTCGATCAGCGTCCACGTCCCCCCGCGGTCCTTCACGAGGTAGACATGAGTCGTAAAATCCGGCGACGGGTCGACGCCCTCCACCTGATGCACTCCGGGTAGGATCTCTGCCATAGGCACCGTCAGGCCCGAGACGGCGGGGCGATTTAGGTGGTTCGGTGGGGGATAAAATCCGCGCGTGAACCCGGGAGCTTTCGTCGCTCCATGCGGCGAGCCCGTCCTCGAACTTGACGCCCCGTGGGCCGCTCAGGACCGTGACAGGGCTCAATCGGAGGGCGTAGCAGGAGCGGGGGCCGGGCTGGGCGACGGCCCGGCGACGGCGGCAGGGACGGTCGCGACCGCGGGGCTCGCCTTCTGCGTTCGAAGGAGAAGACCGAGGAGGACCAGAACGATACCGACGACGACGAGCCCCGAGGCGACCGTCGAAAGTGCCGTCGTGACCTTGAACGTGACCGAGCCGTTACTCGAGCCGGACGCGTTGGCCCCGAAGAAGATCGACCCTCCATTCGGCTGGTCCACGGCGAAGGAGCCGCTCGTGCCCGTTTGCAAGGTGAGGCTGGACAGGTCCGTGAAGTTCACGCAATGGCTCGTACACGCGCCGCCGATCACGGTCACGGAGACGTTCGCGGTCCACGAGATAGTGACCGGGATCTTCTCCGTGATCGAGTACCCCGTGACGTTGCCGATGTAGTACGTCGGCGGTCCCGACACCGCCGGCACCGTCTCCGACGGTTGGGGAACGACCGGAATATACAGGAGCGCCGCGCCGATGACGGCGACGACGGCGCCGATGACGACGAACCCGATCCTCATGCAAACCCTCGGATCATCGGCGTCCGGCCCCCTGAGTCCATGCGGGGCTTAAGGCTCGAGGTCGCTCAGAGGGAACAGGCTGTTCCTTCGAAGGAGGCCCGGTAGGGGCGCTGGGCGGGTACGCGGCTTCGAAGGCAAGGAACTCGTTGCCGTCGGGGTCCATAAACCGCAGCGACCGGCCTCCCCACGGCTCGGAGGCCGGAGGTTGGGTGACCCGCGCATCGAAGTGTCGCAGCCTCAACTCGAGCGCGGCCACGCTATCGGTTTGGAACACGATCCCGGTACGCGTCCCGATGCGTGCCTTCGCTTCGGAGTAATATGGCTCTCCCCAGTTCGGGTGCGGAGCGACCAGATTGAGGGCCGCAGTGCCCTTTCCGAGGGCGAGCTCCACGTAGCCCGATTCCGAGTCTCGGACCCGGATCTCGAATCCGAGCACGGTGTGGTAGAACTCGATCGCACGCTCCTGGTCGGACACCACGACTGCGACCCGCTGGAGAAGCGTGAGATGCCCCGAGCCGCGGGCCGGAGGAAGATCGAGATTGACGCCGACTCCCACATCGGTGGGGTTCCATTCGAGAACTTCGTAGCGACCCCCCGCCACTTGGGCCCAGGGATCCGTCCGAAGCACCCTCCGAGCCTCGTCTCCCTCCCGGGCCCGGTAGAGGAGCACGTCCCCTGGAGGATCCGTGAGGGGTCCGTGACCCACGAGTCGGCCGGCCTGGGAGAGACGAGCGAGGAACTGGCGGATCACGGGAGGAGAAGGCAGGGACTCGGGGTCCGCCCCGGCAACCTCGAAGAGTCGAAGGTAGAGACGCTTCGGCTTGCGTCCCGGGGTGCTTCGCGTGGTCATCCAGGGAGGATGCGTGAGCACCTACTTGGAGTCTGACTCGGGCGGACACGAGCCTCTCTCGGGTCCGTGGGGACCCCTCAATTCCCGGCCGAGCGCCCGAACCGATCTCGCCACGTCCTCGATCGGAAGGCCGCCGAAATCGAAGATCCCGAGGAGTTCGTCGACCCCGGCCGCTTCGAATTCCTTCATCCGTCGACCGACTTCGTTCGCGGAAGCAAACAGCGCCCACCCGGCTTCTTCAACCGCCGCGGCGCTCGCATGCCGGGGGTCGCGCCGGACCTTCTCTTGGTAGAATGTACTCTGGGTCGCAAGTCGGCTATCCAGGTAGCGCTGGAGCGCCGCCCGGGCCCGGTCGAGGTGTTCCCCGGCATAGACGTGGACCGCCGCAGCGACCTCCCCACGGAACCCCGGAGGGCACGCCGCTCGGTACTCCTGAATCTCAGCCGCGAGCTCGTCGAGATCCGCGAGGGTCGCATACGGGATCAGGGCAAGGGACGCCCGGTGGTGGGCGACGTGCGGCACGGCCTCGCGTCGTTGCACAGCGATCCAGAGAGGTGGATACGGGGACTGGACGGGACGGACGTTGAGACGAACCGACCGTGCATTCGGTCCGGGAGCCCGGATCTCCTCTCCCGCGAACCCGCGTCGAATCGTGTCGAGGCTGAGGTCGAACCGCTGGCGCTTTGTTTCGGGATCGACACCGAACCCCTCGAACTCCATCGGGATGTAGCCGCTGCCGACACCAAGGTTCAGGCGGCCGTCCACGAGGCGGTCGAGCATCGCGTACTGTTCCGCAAGTTCGAGCGGAGAATGGAACGGGAGGACGCTGACGAGCGAGCCGAGACGGAGTCGGTGGGTCCGTGCACCGCACGCGGCCAACAACACGGGCGGCGACGGGCAGACGCCTCCCCGGTGGAAGTGGTGCTCGGCGACCCAAAGCGAAGATAGCCCTGATTTCTCGGCCTCCTCCGCCAGTCGGACGACGTCCGACAGCCGGTGGAGCTCGTTGGAGTCGTCGTAGGCATCGACGACGGTGAAGGCGCTGAGTTTCACGGACTTCGGACCGAGGGGGAGTAGAAGGCGTTTCCCGGGTCCGCGGTGCGGATGCGACAATCCGATGAACGAAGCGGACCTCCTGGGGACGATGAGCCTGCCCGCATTTGGACTGGTGCCGGGCCACGCGGCGGGTCCGGTTCATCTCTCGACCGGGCCGGGGACGTGGCCCGGGGCGCATGGCGACAAGGTCTGGGTGGCCGCGATGCCGGCCTTTGGGTGGCCGTTCACTCCCGAGGCTCCCGAGGGGATCTCCGCCCTCGTCTTCGATGGGGTTCCGACCGGAAGCCTGGAAGATGTTTCCATACCGAGTGTCGGCAACGTCGATCTGGACGTTCTGCGGGAAGGAGAAACGGTCGAGGTGGACGGCACCAACGGGCGGTTGACCATCGACGGAATCGAGGAGGTACCGGTGGTGACCGCGCTCCTCGAGCGATCGGACGGGCGCGTGCTCCTTCTCGAGCGGTCAGGGAGCGTGGGAAGTTTCCAAGGGAGATGGGCCGGCATCTCGGGATACGTCGAAGAGCAAGACGCCCTCCAGCAGGCATATCGCGAAATCCTCGAGGAGGTCGGTATTCCCGAGCGAGACGTCGAGTTCAGAGCCTCCGGTAACCCCGTGCTCGCCCGGGAAGGGACCCGCATCTACGTCGTCCATCCCTTCCGCTTTCGCGTGCGGTCGACCGAGCTGGAATTGGACTGGGAGAATGTTCGAGCCGAATGGGTCCCTTCGGAAGAGATCCCGAACCGACTCACCGTCCCGAAGCTCGATCGAGTCTGGGAGCGGGTGGCGCCGGCGAAGGCTCCAAAACCCTAAGCCGTCCGTCGACACCTCCCTCCGGGGATGGGCTGGTAGATCAGTCCGGAAGATCGCCGGTTTTGCAAACCGGAGGCCTCGGGTTCAAATCCCGACCAGTCCATTTCGACCGCCGCCGGGTCGAACGACGCACGCGGCCGACGGAGGACTGCAATCGGCGCGCAGGCTGGCGGAGACGCGGTCTAGGCCATGTCCCGATCGGTGGCCGACCCAATTCCGAGACGGGGGGCTTAATCTAACGGAAGCAGGTTTCGGGGCGTGGTCTCGGTTCGGCGCCTTTCGGCCATCATGTTCACAGATACGGTGGGGTATACTGCCTCTACCCAGTCGGACGAGGCACGCACGCTTGAGCTGCTACACCAACAGCAACAGCTCGTCCGACCGATTGTCGCGAGTCACCATGGTCGAGAGATCAAGTCGACAGGGGACGGCTTCCTAGTCGAATTCGATAGCGCTCTGCAGGCGACCGAGTGCGCGATCGAGATCCAACGAAGGATCGTGGAGCGAAACGCTGCATCCCGGCTCCCGCCCATCCAAATCCGGATCGGTATTCATCTAGGGGACGTGGAACAGCGAGGAGGGGACATTCTGGGCGACGCCGTCAATATCGCCGCTCGGATCGAGCCTGTCTCCGAGCCGGGGGGCATTTGCGTATCCGGTGCGGTTCGTGAGCAGATCTGGAACAAGATTCCGGGCAAGCTCGAGAAACTACCCCCTCGGGAGCTCAAGGGCCTGCAAGTCGCGATGGACATCTATCGGGTGGTCATGCCGGCCGGCGGTCGAGAGGGGTCCATGGAGAGCGCCGGCCCGAGCGGAATCGCCATTCTTCCGTTTTCGAACATCAGCCCCGACCCGAAAGACGAGTACATTGCCGATGGCCTCACAGAGGAGCTGATCACCGTGCTCTCCCAGCTACGAGAGCTTCGTGTTATCTCGCGTACCTCCGCGATGCAGTACAAGGCAACCCCCAAGTCGGCCGCCCAGATCGGCGCCGAACTTGGCGTCTCATCTCTGCTTGAGGGAAGCGTTCGAAAGGCGGGTACTCGACTCCGGATTACCGCTCAGTTGATCGATGCCCGGAACGACCGACACCTTTGGGCGAAGACGTTCGATCGCGAATTCGATGACGTATTTGCTATCCAGGCCGAAATTGCGAAGCAAGTCGCCGACGCATTGAGGCTTGAGCTGCGACCCGCGGATGAAGCTCGCTTGGAGTCGCGGCTCACGGTACGGCCGGAGTCCTACCTGGCATATCTGCGCGGGCTGACTCTCTTGCGCGACACCTCCGCCGCTTCGCTCGAAGCTGCTCAGCGCCAGTTTGAGATCGCCATCTCGCTCGACCCTACGAACGCCGGCGCGTACGGGAGCCTCGCGATAGCCACGTGGTTCTTTGCCCTTTGGTGTATCGACCCGTCGCGGACGGACTGGGTGGATAAACTACGAACGTCCGCGAGCAGAGCGTTGGAATTGGACCCGAACCACCCGGAGGCGCACGTTGGAATGGCGGCGGTCCTGTTCCGGGAACAGGACTACGCTGGGATGGAAAGGGAATTCAAATTGGCTATCTCGCTCAGTCCGAGCTATGCCCTGGCGCACGATCAGTTAGCCCAGATCCTGAGCTTTGTAGGGCGACCGGAGGAGGCCCTACCAGAGTTCAGACTCGCGGAGGCCGCCGACCCTCTCTGGCTCTGGAACCTCTACAACATGGCGTATTTGCTGATCCAGCTCCGGCGACTCGACGAAGCTTGGATGATACTCGAGAAAGTCCGGACGATAGCGCCCTCTGATCCAGCTTTCCATCTTGCTCTCGGAGAGTACTACTTTGCTCGGACGGAGACTTCGAAGGGTATCGAGGAGTGGGGAAGGGCCGAAGACCTGACACCCGAGGTTCGCGAGAAGCGGATCACGAGAGCTTGGATTCTCGCGCGTTCCGGGTACACAGAGAAGGCTCGGGAGATGCTACAGCACGAAGAGACCCTGCCTCTGTTCGGTCAGATCCCTACGAACGTCGCTCAGATTTACGCAGAGCTCGGCGATCTGGACGAGTGCTTTCGTTGGCTGGACAAGTCCTTCGCGGTGCACGATCTCCCAATCATGGTGATCCGCTACGACCCGCGATACGAAAACATCCGCCGAGACCCCAGATATCAGGTGTTGCTCGAGAAGATGAATCTAACGTGACGGAGCCGCGGCAGAACGCGGCCTCGCCAGGACCGGCCGCAATCTTCGGCTGCGACGCCTTCCTGAAGGACGCGCATGGTCGATTCTGGTCAGCAAGGCGCGCTCGCGGGCCCCCATCTTCCATCCGAACGGAGTCCGTCGAACTTTCGCCGAGGTCTTTCCACCAAACATTTCTCCAAGAACCAGACTAAGCGTAGAGGGACGCACGAACCCACTTTCTTGGGCTCCCCCACTCCACAAGTGCGGGAATCCCGACCAGTCCATTACAGCCGGTGAGACTGCGGTCACCCGAGGTTCATCTTCTTCAACAAGAGTTGGAATCTCGGATCGCTCCGCACAATCTCGAGTTCCGCATGGGTCCGGAAGGGCTGGAGCGCGATGTTATGCGTTTCGACCGCGACCTCCAGGCATCGGAAGCAGCTGTCGAGATCGCCTAGTATGGCGTAGGCCCAACCGACGACCCATGAAAGTCCCGGGAACTCGGGTAGCGCCTCTTCGGACTGCAGGAGCGCCCTCGCCGTCTGCTTCTCCCCTGACGTCGCGAGGTAGTACGCGTGCCACATTCGCTTCCAGCCCGGATTATCCTGTAGTTCCTCGGATCGGCGGCATTCCACCAGGCACTGGGCGAGCTCGGACCGGTTCCGGTAGAAATGCTGCAGGGCGCTGTGGTACGAATAAGAGTCGGGGTCTAGCACCCCCAGCCGCTGGATCTTCGGGAGTGCCTCATCGAACCTCTTGAGGTCGACTAGCAAGCTCGCGAGGAAGCTGACATAACCGACCGCCAGGGGGTCGGCGCCTTCGGCCAGCTGCCCCTCCCGAAGCGCCTCATCGAGACGTCCCTCGTCCTCCAGGAGTGTCGCGTACCAGTGGTGGGCCGCGGAATAGCTCGGGTTGAGGGCGAGGGACAGCTGGTACTGCTTCTCCGCGGCGGTGTAATCGTAGGCCTCCCACAGGATCAGCCCCAGGGAGGTATGAGCCTCGGCCAAGTTCGGGTCTAGCTCGATCGCCTGGGCGACCAAGCGTCGCGTGGTCTCCTCCCAGGATGCTCGGGGGATGTCGTGCTTGCGCCATCCCATCAGCCGGATCACATCCGCCAAGCCCGAATAGGCGGCCGCGTTCCCGGGATCAAGCGAGATCGCGAGCTCGAACTGTTCCTTTGCCTCGGTGAGCGAGGTCTCGGACCGGTCGTGAAGGCACGTTCGACCCTTCAGGTAGGCGAGGTAGGAATCGGGTCGTACGCTCCCTCGGGCTCCCAAACGGGCGACCTCGGTCGCGCGCAACTCGACCTGCAGCGCCTCCGCGACCTGCCGGGCGATCTCCGTCTGGACGGCAAAGATGTCGTCCAGCTCGCGGTCATAGGTCTTGGCCCAGAGATGTCGGTCGGACCCCGCATCGATGAGCTGCGCGGTCACCCGGATCCGGTTCCCGGCCTTTCGAACGCTCCCCTCCAAGATGGACACGACCCCTAGCTCCACGCCTATCTGAGCGGCCGTCTTCGTGGTGGACTTGTACTGCATCACCGACGTACGAGAGATGACCCTCAGGTCTCGCAGTTGGGAGAGGACGGTGATGAGTTCCTCGGTGAGACCGTCGGCAAAGTACTCGTCCTTGGGATCCGGGCTGATGTTGGAAAAGGGCAGGATTGCGATCCCCGTCGGCCCGGAGCTCCCGGGAGCCGTTTCCCCTGCGGCCCAGGGCAGAATAATTCGGTACACGTCGATCGAAACTTGCAAGCCCTTGAGCGGGGTCGAGGGTAGCTTCTCGAGCTTGTTCGGAACTTTGTTCCGGACCTGGCTGTACACCTCTCCCGAAATGCATACTCCGCCCGGCGGGGCCATGGGCTCGATGCGGGAGGCGATGTTGACAGCGTCTCCAAAGATATCCGTCTCCTTCTGTTCGACGTCCCCGAGATGGACGCCAATCCGAAGTTGGATCGATGCGACGCCCGGCTGCGAATTCCGCTCGTGGAGATGTTGCTGGATGTCCAGGGCGCACTCAACAGCCCGAAGGGCGCTATCGAACTCGGCAAGGAATCCATCGCCCATCGACTTGATCTCGCGCCCCTGGTGAGCGGCGAAGAGCGGTCGCACGAGGGCGGCCTGCTCGTCTCGGAGCTTCAGAGCGTTCTCTTCGTTGGCCTGGGCCGCAGCGGTCGAGCCGACCATGTCGGTGAACATAATCGCGGAGAGTCGCCGGACCGAAGCCACGGTACGGGGACCGGTTCCGTTAGATTAAGCTCCCTCCCCGAAGGTCCCACCGGCTTTCGGGTGCCAGATTCTGCACCAGGCGCGACACCTAGGCTCGTCGAGGTCCGTCACGAACTGGGTGGAAATATGAGGGGGGTTCCGGCGCCCCTGCGACCGAGAAGGATGGGAACTTTCGGCGTCCCCAGCACGGCGGTTCTGCGAAGGACTTGAGCCCCATGGGGTATGGAGGCCGACCAGTCCATTAGATCCCTGTTCGGCTCGGACGGGGCCTGCGGCCGATGACGGGACCGCAGTCAGCACGCGGACGTTCGTATTCCCCCGGCAAGGTGACTCTGGACCAATTGTCGAGGACCCTCCGGCCTTGCTCCCACGAGAATCTGACCGAGCGTAGAGGGACGCGCAATCCTGTTTTCATGGTCTCCCTGCCCTCACAAGTCTAGGAGTCCCGACCAGTCCATTTCGACCTCGGGGCCGGGCGATGCGCCCGGCCGATGGAGAACCACAATCAGCGTGCGGTGGATATCGGACCGCGACGCGATTGCCTACTCGAAGCCCAACAGCACGGCAACCTCGGATAGGTGATCGATCCAAGGAACCGAGAGGTCCTTCGGGTCCACGCCCTCGCGTAGCTTATCCGGGTCCCAGGCCCGCGTCCATAGTCCGCGATACAGCGCTGCCCCGAGCCCGCAAGCTCGTGCGCCGACTACGTCCCACATCCAACTATCTCCAACGTGAAGCATCTCGGAGGGAGCGACGCCCGCCCGCCTCGCTGCCTCAATGAAGATTCGAACGTCGGGTTTGCACACTCCCACGTCGGTCGACGCGATGACATGGGCAACGTGGAGGCCTCCCTCCACCTCAAGGAACGACTTCCAGGCCAACCCCGATCGGGAGGTATCCGTGATGACGATTACGGGAAATCCCACCGAGTTGAGGTGACGAACGAGAGCCACGGCCTCGGGATTCATCGTCGGAGGATGTTCCCTCAGTCCACCTTCGGCGTAGTCCTGCACAACTTGCTCGGCGGGACCTGCGTACCGTGCTCCCAGAAACTCGCGGATTCGTTCCACCTGCACGGCTACCGGAATGGATTCCATGGGGCGGCCCTCGCTCTTCAGTTCCGTCAAGAATGACTCCCGGGCCTTGACAAACACATCCGGCAGCACAGGGCGTCCATCGGACATCCGGAGTCCTTGGGCAAGGACCTGCCATCGAACCTCGTACTGAGCCTCGACGATTGCCCGGGTGTCCCAAACGACCGTGTCGTGGAGATCCAGGGAGAGAACTCTGTATCGAGCCGACCCCGGCCTCACGCTGCTCGGCGAGCCATTGCGAATGATTAGACTGAGCCATCGCCGCCGCCCGGACGGTACCGCGACCTTCGGGGGAGGCTCGCGGCTCACCTCCTGAGCGCTGGGACTATCGTGGTTCCTTGGCAAGAAGGGGCGAACCGTTTGGTTGATGCTGGTGGTCGGCTCCCCTCGCTAGCTTCGACCTATGAGTCGAGGGACTCGTGATCGCTACCCTTGAGACTCCCCCAGTCCACAAGCTGGGGAATCCCGACCAGTCCATGACCCCTGATCCTCGCGGGCGATTCCGGACATCGAAAAGCGCGGGTCCCGGATTTGGTCTGCGGTCGAGCGTAGATTGGGAACACCCGATCCGATGTCGGTTCAGGACTGGGTCGTCCGAGGCTGTCCGCCCTCGATTCGTGTGGAGCTAGTTTTAACCCCCGGAACGATTCCCCCAGATGCCCCCGCGAATTGGATTTTCGCCGACGTTCCTGGCGATTGCGCTCATTACTTGCACCCTGTTGGGCGCACCGGTTGCCATCGCGCAGGTGGTGCCAGAGTCGGCGGCCTGCTCTCAGAACTGCGCCTCGCCCTTCGCTCACGATGGATCGGTGTCAATCGGCCCGACGCTCCATACCGGATACGAGATTGGGTTTTCTACGTCGAACGTCGCCACCGTGCTCAAGAACTGTTCCGCGAGCGCATTTCAAAAGGCCGTAGAATCGGGCGGAGTCGTTCAATTCGGAGTCAACTGCAGTGACCTCAAACTCGCGTCGACCGTCTTCGTAAACTCAAGCCTCACGCTCACGATTGAAGGAAATGGCCACCACGTGGTTCTGGACGGGAAATCCAAACTGAGGCTGTTCCTCGTGCGGAACGGGAGTCTCACCATTTCCGGGATCACTCTCGAGAACGGCGCGGTCGTCGGTTCCCCCGGTACCGCCGGAAGCATCGGAACCCTCGGCGAGCCCGGTAAGAACGGCAAGAATGGAGCTGACGGGAAATCGGGAGAGCCGGGCGGTTCGGGCGGCAACGGAGCCAGTGGATCTTCCGCCGGCGCGGGGACTGCCGGCACCGCGGGGGGCCTCGCGAACGGCGGTGCGATCCTCAACCTGGGGGGAGTGGTCAGCCTGTTGGATGACGACCTCCTTGGGAACGCCGTCACCGGGGGAGCCGGCGGTCAGGGTGGGCCTGGCGGCGGAGGCGGGCACGGTGGCAACGGCGGAAACGGAGGGGACGGTGGGTCGTCACCGACAGCCGGAGCTTCCGGCGAGAACGGAGGAAACGGAGGGACGGCCGGAGCAGCTGGCGCGGGGGGTGGCGGAGGGGAAGGAGGAGCCGGGGGCGCGGCCGAAGGGGGCGCGATATTCAGCAACGGGACCCTTTCCCTCATCAACGACACTTTCAACGGGAATTCGGCCACCGGCGGGGCCGGGGGCAACGGTGGGAACGGAGGGCCCGGGGGCGATGGGGGAAGCGGCGGCTCTGGCGGGAGCGGTAGCACCGCGGCCTACGGCGCCCCCGATGGTGGACCTGGCGGTTCCTCGGGAATCAACGAACCCGGGCAGGCTGGCGGTGCCGGTGGCAACGGTGCGGCTGGGGGAGCTGGAGGACCGGCCGAAGGGGGAGCGGTCTACAATGCCGGCAACCTATCGATCACGGGCGGCACGTTCGAAAACAATGCCGCCGAGGGCGGTTCGGGCGCAAACCTCGGCGGCGGCGCCGGACACGGAGGTGATGGAGGGAACGGAGGCGGAGGGTACTTCGCCGGATCCGGAGGGAACGGCGTAGAACCCGACACGATTGATCCAGGGGGTTTAGGAGGGGCGCCCGGAATGGCGCTCGCAGGGGCTCCCGGAGGGAACGGCGGTAATGGCGGTGCGGCGGGCGGAGGGGGCGTAGGTGGCGCCGCGCTCGGCGGAGCCATCTTCAGCGCACAGAAACTCGTTGCGAATAAGGCAGTGTTCCAATCGAACTCGGCTTCCGGAGGAGCGGGAGGAAATGGAAACACCGGAGGCAAGGGCGGTGACTTCGGGGTCGGGGCTGCGGACTCCGGCGGAGCCAGCGGCGACGGAGGAACGGGGGACTGCGCCGGCGCGATGTATTGTTCAGAGGCCGGGGGCGGTGTGTTCACGGGGGGGGCGCCCTCCGTAGCGGGCAGGAGCGGCACCATGGGATCGGGCAGAGCAGGGGGTGATGGTGGCGACGGAGGGGCGGCGGATGGAGGGTGTGTGTTCAACGGCGTTTCGGGAACTGCCACGCTCTCCCAGGGCAGCTTCACGGATTGCAGTGCCATCGGAGCCACAGGTGGGAGCGGCGGGGAGGGAGGTTCGGGAGGTCAGGGCCCTTCCTGCTGCGCATCGACCGGTGGCTTCGGAGGAGCTGGAGGCAACGGGGGCGACTCGGCGAGCGGCGAAGATGGGGTTCCAACGGGAGCGCCCGGGGGCGGGAACGGCGCTAACGGCCTACCGGGCGGCAACAGCTCGAACGCTACCCCCGCAGGTTCCGGCGGCCCTGGAGGCTCCGGTGGGCCCGCCTATGGCGGTGCCATCGACAGCCTCGGCGTTGCCGTGATCTCAGACGTTTCGTTCGCCAGCGACTCGGTGTCAGGGGGCTCAGCGGGACCCGGTGGTTCTGCTGCAGTCGCCGCCGGCACGGGACTTTCCGGAGGTGACGGGGGAGACGGTGGTCTAGGCGGCGTCGGAGGAGACGGAAGCGACGGCGGGCCCGGGGGCAATGGGGGATCCGGCGGAGCGGGAGGCAACGGCACCAACGGGGGGAATGGCGGTGGCGGCGGGAGCGGTGGACCTGGGGGACCCGGAGGCGCTGCCGAGGGTGGTGCGATCTTCAGTTTGGGAGATCTCACGATCTTCAAAAACAAGTTCTCAAGCGATGCCGCCGATGGTGGCCCGGGCGGAGGTGGGGGTTCTGGCTCGAGTGGGGCGTCCGGCGGGGGCGGCGGCAACGGGGGCCCGGGGGGAAATGCCGGACCCGGCGGCTCCGCCGGCGGTTCCGGAGGCAGGGGCGGGGCCGGAGGCGACGGGGGGAACGGAGGAGCCGGCGGCGCGGGAGGGAACGGCGGGAACGGAGGAGACGGCGGGAACGCCTACGGAGGGGCCGTGTTCAACACGACGGCCGTGGTGTCCGAGAGCGGTAACACGTTCTCCTCGAACAGTGTGTCGGGCGGAGCCGGCGGCGGCGGCTGCTCCGCATCCGATTGTTTCGGAACCGGGGGCTCTGGTGGTCCCGGAGGCGCCTTCGGAATTGGAGGAGCGGGTGGCTCCAACGCAAACGGCGGCAACAATTCCGCCGGACAGAACGGAACGGCCGGAGCAGCCGGAGTCAATGGATCGAGCGGCACGGCCGGACATAACGGGAGCGAAGGGGCTGCCAAGTACGCGAACCAGAACTGAATGCGGATATTTGATGTGGGGATGAAACGGCTCTTCCCTCGGTAAGGTTACGCTGGGCTAGTTGCCCCGGGCCCTCCGGCCGCTGATTCCTCGAGAGCCCGACGTGGCGTGGAGGGACGAGCAAGTCTGAGTTCAGTCACTCCCCGCCCGCACAAGTCCAGGAATCCCGACCAGTCCATTTCGACCGTCACCGGGTCGGACGACGACTGCGGCCGACGACGAGGACGCGATCAGCCTTTGGCACGAAGACTCGTGCTTCACCCGAATCAAATCTGCGTCCTCTAGCTTGACCCCTACCGAATGGAAGGCGGGTCCCGAACCTACGCGACAGGGTGGGCTTAAGGTCCTGGCGCGAGCGCTGCGAACTCCGTTCGTCCCAGAGCTCCCCGCATCGCGCGATGCGTGAATTTATGCCCCAGAGCCGAATTCGGCAGTGATGAGCTCAAACAAGAAGGTCATCGAGACCTACCAGGCGAGTTTGGGTAACCTGGATTGGGCCGCGGTGGCGTCGTGCCTGACGGAGGACGTCGAGCGCGTAGAGTGGGCCGATGGGTTCCCCTCGTCGGGAGTTCCGGTACGAGGGAAGGCCGCGGTCATCAAGGACATGGAGGCCCCGCGACGGTTCCAGATTCAAGCGACTCGGATGACCGAGGAGAACAACGTCGTCGTCGCTGAGTGCGTAGTTCGCGTACCCTTGGAGAAGGGCGGCTACTTCGTCGGCCGGGCTGTCAGCGTCTATGAGTTGGAAAACGGCAAGATCAAACGGATGACATCGTTCGTGGCCGAGGACAAGAAGGCCACCTAGGAGGGGCGCGCGTGTCCGATGTAGAGTGGATTCGCCAGTGGTACGCCTACAATGCGGCCGCCCGGCACGGGTAGTTCGTGACACTGTCGAAGCTCTCGCCGGAGGAGTTGAAGCGGGATCGGGGAGCGTCGTTCCCGAGCTTGCTCGACATCCCCGGCCACTCCCAGGGGGGGTCGAGACCTGGATTGTCCGGATGTCCACTCTGACCGGAGAACCGTTCCCCCACTGCGATCTTCCCGAGCGGGAGTCGCTCGATGACCTTCGAAAGTAGAGGGGTGGGTGGAAGACAAGGTCGACCTGTTCTTCTCTCGGCTCTCGGACGCAAACCTCGACCGAACCGACCTCCCCGCCGGCGGCATTGACCGTTTCCATGGCACGACGAGCTCGGTCTGCGCTAACCCCTTGGATCTCCCTCAGTGGGCCCGGAGGGAGAAGCCTAGAGTCGACAGAGGCTCAACAAATTGCGAACGTTCTTAGACCGGGTTCACGTCGCGCATAACTCCTCTCGGGAGGGGGCGAGGAACCGCATGTGGAGCTCGGGCCGATGGAAGCTGGTGGGCGTGGTTTTGCTGATATTATAACTCCGACAACGTGAGCGTGGTCTCGGATTCCACCAACAAAGTGGTGGCGAACATCACGGTGGGTTCCGAACCGTGGGGCGACGCCTACGACGTGGCAACACACGAGGTATTTGTCGGGAACGAGGCGTCCGACAATGTGAGCGTAATCTCTGACTCGACGGACCAGGTGGTCGCGACGGTGTCGGTGGGGCAAGACCCGGAGGGGGTTGCCTACGACCCAGGAACCAGCGAGGTCTGGGTGGCGAATCACGACGGCAAGAACGCGAGCGTGATTTCGGACGCGACCGATAAGGTGGTCGCGACCGTATCGCTCGGATCCTATCCCATCGAGCTCGCGTATGATTCGGGCGAGAGCGAACTGTTCGTCGCAGATTACAGCACGAACAGTGCGAACGTGATCTCGGATGGGACGATCAAAGTGATCGCCACCGTTTCGTAGAAAATGTGAACCCGGACGTGGTGTGGTTCAGAGAGAACCTCAAGGATCTGGAAAGCGCTCTTCGCATCGACAAGAGTGCATCCGAAGGAAATGCGTGATCCCGTCCTTCTCCCGTCAAGGTATGTGACCCGCGGTGCCAGGTACGAAGACGGATCGAGTCCGCTCCGGGTCTTGCTGGTAGACGACCGCCCCCGCAGGGTCGATGGACGAGAGGAACTCTGCGGCCCACCGCAACCCCTTTAGCCGCCGGCGCCGGAGCGACCGACGTGCCCGAGGAAGGCCTCGACCCGATCCTCATCCAGGTGACGGTCCCGCTCCCGGTCCCGATGATCTACGCGGCGCTGACGAACCCCGCCCAGATCTCCGGTTGGCTCTGCCGGTCCGCACGCGTCTCGCCGGTGGTCGACGGAGAGTACGCCCTCACGTTTGACGAACCGTTGGCGTTTGAGAGCCCGGGCAAGGTTCGCCAGCTCACGCCGGACCTCGACCTCGGGTTCAGCTGGTACGCCCCACCGCAGTTCGCCGCGCTCATGAACCGGGGGCCAGACCCATCGAACGTGTACGTCCGCCTCCAGGAGTCCCCGGAGGGCGTGGATGTGACCCTCGAGCACGCCGGCTGGGGCTCCGGGGAAGCGTGGGAGGAGGCCCGATCCTGGCACTTCCACTTCTGGGAGGACCGGCTCCAGCGCCTGAAGGACTATCTCATCAAGTCGGCCTACGGCTGAGGCCCGACGACGGGGATTGACGGCTTACGGCGCGCCGGGCTGGAAGCGCCGGCAGACGGCTTCCCCGCAGATCGCGCAGGGGCCGGTCGGCTCGAGGCGGAAGCTGAACGTCGACCCGATGGGCACGACCACCATATGATGGGTCGGCAGGTGACCGCACCGGCACCGAGCCCGGGAGAACGACTCTCCAGCGGTTTCAGTCGTCGCCCGCGACACCATCGCGGCCGGCATGGCCCCCCACGGACCAAAAGGTTGTTGACGGCCTACCTCTAAGTCGGGTGGCGAGGTGACCCGGGCATGGAGATCGAAGGCTGTCTCCTCCCCGAGGATCGGCTGTACGACCTCGAGCTGGACGTCTGGTGGGTTGGCGAGCCCGACCAGCCGGAACTCGCGCGCATCGGTCTGATCGCCCCGCTGGCCGCATTCGCCGGTCCCTTCCGGTCCCTACAGTTCCGCTCGACCGACGGGGTCGTTGGCCGCGGACGGAGCGTCGCGACCGTAGAAAGCATGCGATACACGGGCGCGGTGCGTCTTCCGGTCGATGCAACGGTCCTCGAGCGCAACGAGGCCGTGGCCCTGAGGCCGCGTCTCCTCAACGATGCACCCTACGGGGACGGCTGGGTCGTTCGGGTGCGCGCGGAGCGGCCGGGGGAAGCCGACAAGAAGCTGGAAACCGCGTCCGCGGTAGCCCGGCGGCTCGGGGAGCGGATCCGGACCCAGCGCATCCGGTGCTGGCCCCAGACCCCTGAGCTCGAATTGTACGAAATCGGACTCGAGTGCTCGGCGGTCCTCACCAAGTTGAACGAGGAGCTGGCCGCCCGGGAGGCGGGCGAAGCGATCCTGCTCGTGACCGACGACCCCACCAGTCCGATCGAGATGGTCCGGTGGGCGGACCAGACCGGTCACTCCGTGCTCTCGCATCGTCGCGACGGGGAGATCCACCACTTCCTCGTCCGGAAGGAGGCGCACCCGGTCCCCCGGAGGCGCCCCGGATGATCCGAGGACGCTACTTTTCGATCGGGGTCCGGACGAGATTCCCCCATTCGGTCCACGAGCCGTCGTAGTTCCGTACGTCCGGATAACCGAGGAGGTAGCGGAGGACGAACCAGGTGTGGCTGGATCGCTCGCCGATGCGGCAGTAGGTGAACACGGGGGTCTCGGGCGTCACGCCCTTCGACCGGTAGAGCTCCTCGAGCTCCTCGGGCGACTTGAACGTCCCGTCGTCCTTGACCGCCTGGGCCCACGGTATATTCTTCGCGCCGGGGATGTGACCGCCGCGCTGCGCGTGCTCGGTCGGGTATTCCGGCGGGGCGGTGATCTCGCCGGAGAACTCCTTCGGGCCCCGGACGTCTACCAGGTGGAGCTTCCCGGCTCTTACCTCCGAAAGGGCCGCCCGTACGTCGTCGAGGTACACCCTCAGCTTCGGGTCCCCACCGGTCGGATGGAACTTCCCGGGGGTAGGTTTCGGGATCTCCTTCGCCATCGGCCGGTCCTCAGCGATCCACTTCTTCCGGCCCCCGTTCAGGAGCTTCAGGTGCTTCGCGCCATAGTACGTGAACACCCAGAATGCGAACGCGGCGAACCAGTTGTTGAAGTCCCCGTAGAGGACGACGGTCGTGTCGTCATCGATACCGGCGCGTTGGAAGAGCTCCGTCAGGGCCTCTGCGCTCAGGATGTCGCGTCGGACCGGGTCGTTGATGTCCTTCCGCCAGTCGAACAGCACCGAACCCGGGATGTGCCCGAGGAGGTAGTTCGCCGCCGGGTCGTAGTCGACCTCGGCGACCCGGACCTTCGGATCCGAGAGATGCTCGGCCAGCCAGTCGTTCTCGACAAGCACTTCGGGATGCGCGTAAGCTTTCGGCGTCATGAGAGACTCGGGTCCTCTGCAGCCTTCGGGGAATATAGGCTCGCCGGAGTGTGCAAATTCGGGGGGCCCGAGGAAAATCCGTTCCGGAGGAGATCCGCGAGACCTAGCCGTGTCGCCCGCGCTTTGGGAGCGCGGCGTCCGAGATCTCGATCGTCTCGGGATCGAACCCGAGCCGGGCCAGCTCCTCACGGATCCGTCCGCGGTGGTCCCCCTGCAGGTAGACCTCTCCGTCCACCACGGACCCTCCCGTGGCAAGGCGGTTCTTGAGCGCCCGGGTGGTCTCGGCGAGGTCCACTCCCGGCGGAAACCCCGAGATTACCGTGGCCGGCTTATTGTACCGGCGGGGTTCGGCTCGAACGCGGATCCGGGCGGTCTCTCGATCCAGCGCGGAGAGGATCTCGTCGAACTCGTTGTTGCCCATGGTCCGCTGCTACCGGCCCTCGGGGGTGGAAAAACGACCCGAAAATCTCCGGCCCGGGGCACTCCCCTCGGCCCCGGCCGAGAACCCTGCGATCAATGGCTGCGGTTCCGAGTTGCGCACCACCGTGTCCATACCGCCACTCCCTATGAACCCTCCCCTTCGGACGGGGCGCCGTTCACAACTCACCCCACCGGTACAGCCGCAAGGTGACGACGAGGACCGCCGCGGTCGTCACCGCAAGAAGACCCGCATAGGTCAGCATCTGAACCGGGGAGGCCGGGGTGATCCCGATGGCTCCCTGGACCAGGAGGGCTGCGTACGTTGCCGGCAGGAAGCGTGCCGCGTCCTGCCAGAGGCCCGGGAGCGCCGCGAGCGGGTAGTACAGGGGCGAGAGCATCCCGAGGAGCGTGAACGTGAGGTTGCCGACCGGCCAGATCTCCCGTTGGGTGCGAATTCTGCTCGAAATTGCGATTCCGATCGAAGAGAAGAGGATCCAGAGCGCCGCGAGGCTACCGACGAGGACGAGTCCTGCGTAGGGGGTGAGCGGGACCCCGCGGGCTCCTCCGATCCAGGCGAGGAGGGTCGCGAGGATCACGAGGGCGGGGAGCATGGCGATCAGGTTCGAAAAGGCGATCCCGAAGAGGTAGCGAATCCGGCTGAGCGGGCTCGCGACGAACATGTCCTGGAGCGAGCACTCGATGCGCCAGGTCGCGCTGTCGCCGAGGACCCAGGAACCGATGTTCTGCATCGTGAACAGCATCGCCCCGATGATCTCGAGCGGGAGGAGCGACGGCGGCGAGATGAACGTCAGGAAGTACAGGAAGATGAACGGGAGCAGGATCGGCGCGATCGCGACCGCCGGGTTGCGACCGATCCACCGCCACCCGACGATCAGGAAGGCCGGGAGGGCGCGACCTCGAGTCGGGACGTTCTCCCATCGTCCGACGGACGTCGCCACCCGCTCAGCGCTCCCGCACGGTCCGACGTGCCCAGTAGATGGCGAACAGGAAGATTCCGACCGCCTCGACGACGAGGCCGACCCCGGCGAGCGCGAGCTGGCCGGGACCGAGACTCGTCGCCCCGATCGCATGCTGAACGATCGCGGCCGCCGCGCTCGGGGGCATCAGGAGCGCGACGGGCCGGAGAGGTTCGGGGAATTTGTCGAACGGGTAGAAGACCGGCGGAAGGACCCCGAAGATGTTGAAGAACAGGGTGGCGTAGGCCCAGATCGCCCGGTTGTCCCGGAAAAACGTCGAGAAGACGTAGCCGATCGACGCGGCGATCAGCCAGACGAGCGCGCAGAGCCCAAGGAGGAGGAGCCCGACCCCCACGGAGACGTGGACGACCGAGACCGCGAGGACCCCGAGGAGGATCACCGGCGAAAGGTAGACGACGAGGATCCCCGTGGACATGCCAAGGAAGTACGCCTCGGGAGAGAGCGGCCCGGCGAGGTAGAGGTCGTTCGCCTTGTGGTCGATCCGGATGTACGCCGCCTCGTTCAGGACCCGCTGGCCCATCGCGAACATCGAGAAGACGATCG
Source organism: Thermoplasmata archaeon (assembly GCA_035623855.1). GTDB lineage: Archaea > Thermoplasmatota > Thermoplasmata > Lutacidiplasmatales > UBA184 > Lutacidiplasma. Next base: position 105,334 of record DASPSQ010000006.1, read on the forward strand.
CGCCGAGCAGCGCGACTCCGATGAGGGCCGGGTCGAGGATCCACACGAAGACGAGGAGGACCCCCTGGACGACCATCGAGGTCGCCATGGCGAGGTTCTCGTGGGCTTGGACCAGGACCTCCGTCCAGAGGAACGCGCGGAACCCGTGGAACGGGCCGAAGTAGATCTCTGATTCAGTCTTCATTGATCGACCGACCCACCACGCGCAGGAACGCTTCCTCGAGCGTGACCGGACCCACCGTCGCGCTGACCTTCGTCCGGACCGCGAGGTCCATCAATTCCTGGAGATGCTCGGGAGTGACGACCACCGTGAGGTGCTCGCCGTCGTCGATGACCGAACCGAACGTGCGGAACGTCTCGGCGAGTCCGGAGGCGCCCGAGAGGGCGACCTTGAGGGTCCCCCCAACCGAACGCTTGAGCGATTCGGCGGTCCCGCTCTGCAGGACCCGCCCGCTCTCGATGATGTAGAGGCGGTGGCTCAGCGCTTCGGCTTCGTCGAGGTAGTGGGTGGTGAGGAGGATCGTCGACCCCCGCGTGGTCAACCTCCGGAACGAATCCCAGACCGCCCGCCGCGCGAACGGATCCATGCCGATCGTCGGCTCATCGAGGAAGAGAAGTGGCGCCTCGGTCGCGATCACCGTCGCGACCATGGTCCGCTGCCGCTGGCCCCCCGACAGCGTGATCGCCAGGCGATCGGCGAAATCGGTGAGACCCATTCGTCCCAGCGCCTCTTCCGTCCGGGACTTCGCGGTTTCTCGGGAGAGTCCACGGGCGCGGAGGTACGTGTAGACCTGCTCGCGCGGGGTGAGGTGAAAGAACGGCTTCCCCTCCTGAGGGACGACCGCGATGTACGGTCGGACCTTGTCGGGCGTGCGGGCCGCATCGTACCCGAACACCTCGATCATCCCCGAGGTGGGGCGGAGGAGGGTCGACGCGATCCGTAGGAACGTGGTCTTCCCGGCACCGTTGCGGCCGAGGAGCGCGACCCGCTCGCCTCGGCGGACCTCCATCGAAACCCCGGCAAGAGCCTCGACGGGAGGCGCTCCCCGAGAGGTGTAGACCTTGCGCAGCTGAACGCTGTGGAGCGCCTCGTCTGCCATGGGCCCGCGCGAGCCGCGCGGGCATATTTAACGGTCGAGCGAGATTTCGAGGCTCCTCGACCGTCGAGCCCGAACGGAGGTTCCCTCAGCCGCGACCGCGCCCGGACCCCGCGTTCCGAGAGAGTCTCGGCGTCCCTCAGACTCCCGGCTTTGTGGGCGGCTCCTCTTCGTCGGGCCGCCGCTCCTTCGTGAAGGGGACCAGGTCGGGGAACTCGCGGGTACCCGTGAACATCTCGGGGAGTTCCGTCGTCTGGAACCCCTGGGCGAGAGAGAGGTCGATCGGCGGGAACTCCGGGGCGCGTTCTCTCCAGCAAAATCGGGTGAGCGGCCCATAGATCCAGGCCGGAAGCCCCATCGACGCACCGATTCGACGCACATCGGCCCGGGTGAGCTCCCCGACCCCGGCGAGGATGAGGAAGTACACTGCGAACCCGAGAATGACCGCGCTCAGGAGCTCGTACCATGTGCTAACGGGGAAGAAATGAAGGTGGTTGAGGAGCCACAGCGAGGCGAACGAACCCGCAGCGCTCGCCGAGATGGCGAGGATCGGTCCCGGGCGGATGTGGACCTTGATCAGTCGCTCCATGAAGTAGGTGTTGAGTCCGAGTGCGGCGACCGAAGAGAGGAGCACGGCGACGGATGCCGCGACGAGGCCCGGGTCGAGATTCGCCGGGACAATTCGCCAGAAGATCGGGAAGATCCCGTGTTGGGCCGGGGATGGAAAGAGGATCACTTGGGCCACCAGGAGGACGGCGACCTGCGTCGCAGTAATGTACAGCTCGAGACGCTGGCGTCCGATCGCGTTGATGCTCGACTGGATGATCTGACTGAACGCAAGGGGCAGAGCCCCCACGACCAGGATTGCGAGCGGCAGGGAACCGGGCACCGCATAGAGGTGGTTCTGGAAGATGTTCAGAAAATTCGTCCGGTACGTGACCAGCGCAACGACCCCGGGAACCAGCAGCATGGCGGAGTACCGGAGCGCCTGCCAGGTGCTCTGTCGTAACGTCTCGAATTCCCGTTTCTTGTGAAGGCCCGCAAGGTACGGGAACAGGGGCGTTGTCACCGCGGCTGGGAGCGAGAGAACGAGGATCCGCCATCCGTTCGCGGCCAGGTAGATCGAAAGCTGAGCCGTACTGAGGCTGACGACGAGGAACGGCGTCAGGTTCGTCACGACATAGTTGATGAAAAGGGCGCCCATCAGAGGCCAGGAGAATCGGAACATCGCGACCGCCTCCCTCCACCGGAAGGTGCTCAACTGCGGGAGAAGCGCCGGTAGGCTGAAGATCGTCGACGCCGTCGCGCCGATCACGTAGGCGATTGCGATTCCCTCGATCGAGTGGACGTAGAACGCGACGTAGATCAGCGCGGCGAGGCGAACCACCCCCTCGACAAGCGTCGGATATTGGGCCTTGAGCGAGTTGCCGAGGCCGATGAACAGGCTGATGTAGAGGCCGGAGAACGACCAGAAAATCGGGAGCGTGAGGAAGAGGCCGAGGTCGAGCCACTCGCTCGATCCGTGGACGAGCGCGGCTCCGTTGATCGCCAGCGGCGCAAGGACAAACAGTACGGCGATGACGGCGGCGTCCATCGCCATTCCGACGAGGAGGTAGGTGGTGGTGCTCTCCCGCGGCGGCTTACCTCTCGCGAGGTAGTAGGTGTACGCGGTCCCGAGCCTCAGATCGGCGAGCCCATTGATCGACGAGGCGATGAGAAGGAACAGCTGGGCCGTCCCGAGAAGGGCGAGACCCGTGGGGGAGATTCCGATGTGCCGGGCGAGAAAGAAGGTGGCAACCAGACCGAGAAGCTGGACGACGAGGCTCGCCGCAAAGACCGCTCCGGAGCTCAGAGTCAGAGAGTGCGCAAGTGCGGGGACGGTTGGCTTCCCCTCGGGCGGCGGCTCAGGAGAAGTCGTGGGTTCCACGGTCGACCGTGCGGACCATGGCGGGACCCGCTTCTTATCCCCGTCGCTCGAGAGCGGATTCGCCGTTCGTCACGCCCCGGGTCGCGAAGTGGGCGGGAGCTCTTCGGAACGGTGCTCGTAGAGCTCGATCCACACGCCATCGGGATCCGATAGGAAGGCAAGCCGGACGTCCCCTTCCTCGAATGGAGGGATCCTCACCCGGGCCCCCAGGGCGACGAGGCGGGCGAGGCACGCGTCCAGGTTCGTGACTCGGAACCCGAGATGGTCAAGCTCGTCCCCCTCCCGGTACGGGGGGTCGCCCGGGTAGTAGTTGAGCTCAAGCATGGCACCGGACTCGGGGTCCCGGAGTTCTTGCCAGACCCCTCCGGCTCGCATCCGACCGGTTCGTTGCGCGCTGAGGCCCAACCCCTCGGTGTAGAACCGCACCGAGCGGGCGAGGTCGCGCACCCGGATTCCCGCGTACTCAAAGGGCATAGGATTCCCTCTCGGTCCCTGGACCCCGGAGTCCGCCCCGAATCAACTCCCGGAGGACCGCGCGGACGCTAGCGCGGGGCCACCATCCCGCCGAACCGACCGGAAACGCATCCGACCGCGGGGGAGGTGTACCACCCTTATCTAAGGCGCGGACGCCCCGACGAGCCGCGGGGCCGGTGGCGCCGAAGCGATGGAAGTTACCCTTATCTAAAGATTAAGTTCACTTAACTGAAATGAACCGAGGGGCGCGACACGGTGCTCGACCGGAGATCTGGCCCGTGTTCCGCGATGCAACGTTCGAAACCAAGTGCATCGGCTCCCAGATTCTTCGCCACGAGCACCTCTCGATCGGTCAATACCTGACCCTCAACTGGATTCGGGAATCGGGGGACCTCCGCTTGTCCGAGGTCGCGAAGGGGTTGGGGATCTCGCGCCCCGCGGCGACCTCGCTGGTCTCGCTGCTCGAGGCTCGGGGATGGGTGGCTCGCCGCCGCTCCTCCTCCGATCGACGGGGGGTCGCGGTCCACCTGACGGCTCGGGCCCGGCCGCTCTTCGAAAAGCTCGACCGGGAAATGGGAAGGGCGGTTCGCGACGCGAGCGCGGCCCTCTCGGTGTCGGAACGGGAGTCGCTGATCGGGTGCCTCGAGACCTTGCTGAACCAGATGAAAGTCCGCCGCACGCGCGACGCGCGACTCCGAGAGCCGGGGGTCGGATGAGCTCGACCGTTGCGCCCCTGCGCTCCGCACCGGCGAATGGGCGGAACGGCGAGTACGATCAGGCGTACGCCTGGCGGGTGATGTGGATCCTCGCCGGCCTCGTCACCGTCGTCCTCTACATCGAGGGGATGCTCACGCCGTCCCTCCCTACGATCGCCCGCGATTTCGGGGTCAGCGCGGGTCAGGCGAGCCTCATTCTCTCTTCGTACATCGTCACCGGCGTCGCATTGAGCCCGGTCGTCGGGAAACTCGGCGACATCTACGGCAAGAAGCGGGTCCTTGGCATCGTCCTCGTGGTCTACGCTGGGTGCGTCTCCGTCACCGGTTTCTCGCCGACGTTCTCATTCATGGTCGCCGCCCGGGCATTCCAAGGAATCGGTCTCACCGTCTTCCCGCTCGGAATGAGCCTGGTCCGGGAGGAGTTCCCGCGCGAGATGGTCCCGCGGGCCCAAGGGATTCTGAGCGGGATGTTTGGGGCCGGCTTCGCGGTCAGCCTCCCGATCGGAGCGTGGGTCTCGTTCAGGTACGGCTGGAGAGTGACCTACCACTCGGCCATCCCATTCGTGATCCTCCTCGCCGTCCTCGTGTTCCTCTTCGTCCGGGAATCCCGGTATCGTCGACCGGAAACCCGGATTGACTACGTCGGAGCGTCCGTGCTCGGCTTCGCACTTGCTCTCCTCGTTCTCGCCCTCTCCGAAGGACCGACATGGGGCTGGCTCGTGCCGGCGACGCTGACGCTGTTCCTTCTCGGTGCGCTCCTCCTGGTTCCGCTCGTGCTCTACGAGCGACGGTACCAACGGGGCGGGGGCGAGGCAATCCTCAGCTTCCGTCTCCTCAAAGAGCGGAACGTGATGGTGACGAACCTCGTGGGCTCGGTCTCGGGCCTAGGGATGTACCTCGCGTTGCTTTCGATGACCTATCTGTTCCAGGACCCAGTACGCGCGGGAGGGTACGGGCAGACGATCCTCGGAGCCGGACTTTCGCTCGTACCTCTCGCGCTCGGCATGCTCGTCTTCGCCCCCATCGCCGGAGCGATCGTCAGCCGTGTCGGCGCGCGACCTCTCACCGCCGTCGGCTCCGCCGTTGCAGGTGTCGCGTTCCTGGCTGCGATTCCCACCCAGTCGCTCGGCTCGCTCTTGGTCGTCGAATTCTTCGTCGGCGCCGGCATCGGCATCCTGAACGCTGGGATGATCAACCTGCTCGTGCTCACCGTCGACCCTCGGGACATGGGCCTCGCCACGTCCATGAGCGCGGTGTTCCGGAACATCGGGAGCTCGGTAGGAGCCCCGCTCTCCGGCTCCATCCTCACCACGTTCACGATCGTGTTCCTCGGCTTCGTCTTCCCCGCCCATCTCGCATTCGAATGGTCATTCGCATTCGCCGCGATCGCCTTCGCGTGCGCGGGGGTCGTGGTGTATTTCGGCCGAGAGGTCCTCGGTCGCGGCCAGCCGGTCCTCGAGGTCGAGGGTCAGGGGAGCGCGGCAATCCCCAGCTCTCCGTCGCACTGACCCCCGGGAGGATGGATCTCCCGTGATGGCTCTCCCGTGAGCGGGCCCGGATCCGAGATTTCCTGTGGGGGAGTGCGCGGCCCGTGAGGGGACGGAGGCGGAGCGGGTCGGACCGCTACGGTGCGGCCTCCGAAGGAACAAGATCCGTGAAGACGAACCCCTCGCGTTCGACCGTCTCACCCACCTTCACCGTCACGGGCACATGGAACTCCGGGGATTCCGTGACGAAGGTGTGGAACTCCCCGTGCTCCCCACACGGATCGACAGCCGGCGGTAGAGCCGACAGGAGTTCGGAGTCGAACTCCCGGCCGGCGAACGACCGGTCCAGCTTGCGCGGATCGAGACAACAGATGCGAGCCCGGAGTCCGGCTCCGATCATCTCTTGGGCCAGCTCTCGGGTGTCTCGATGCCACAGGGGAAACACGCACTCGATCCCGACGGCCATCATCCGGGACTCGCGGTAGTTTCGGATGTCGTCGAGGAAGAGGTCCCCGAATACCACGGCCTGCACCCCCTCGCTGCGGGCGCGTTCGAGGACCGGTCGCATCGCCTGCTCGTACTGCTCGTTCGAACACGGATGGGGAAGGACGACTTTGAGAAGGGGGAGACCGACGGATCCCGCCTGGCGATCGAGGAGCTCCTCTCGAACCCCGTGCATGGAGACCCGACTGAATTCGCCGGTGACGGTCGTCAGGAGACCGACCACCTCGCAGAGCTCCGAGCGGAGGACCTCGTGCAGCGCGAAGGCGGAATCCTTCCCGCTGCTCCAGGAGAGCAACGCCTTCCGCGACGTCACGGACGTCGGTTTCCCGTGTCCCCCCGGACGTTCCGGAGACCTCGCGGGTGGTTATCCCTTCTCCGGGCGCGGCCCGTTCCGCCCCTCAGGGAGAGCCTCGGTGTCAAGGAACCATTCGGTCTCCTCGAGGGTCCGCACGCGAGCCGCCGGGAGTTCTCCCTGGGGCGAGCCGAGGTTTGGATCGCGAAGGATCCGCTGGAGAACGGGTCGCTTTGCCTTCCCCAGAACCAGAAAGAGGGCGTGACCGGCCGCCGCGATCGCGGGCAACGTGAGCGTAATCCTCGGAACCTTCGGCTCCATCGAGGGATGGGTCTCCACGGCCACCCAGCGGGACGTTTCGGCGAGGGACGCCGCGCCGGGGAACAGCGAGCCGGTGTGGCCGTCGGTCCCGACGCCGAGAAGGACGACGTCGAACGATCGGGAAGGCAACGGACCGACGGACGTCGACCCCAAGAGGGTCCGGATCTCCTCCTCGTACCGGTCTCGCGCCACGTCGACCGAGCGAGCCTCGCCCTCGATTCGGTGGATGTGGTCGGATGGGACCTTCAGGGGCCGAAAGAGCTCTCGGTTCGCCTGGCCGAAGTTGCTTCGAGGATCGTCCGGACCTACGGCTCGCTCGTCGACGAATCCGAATTCGACTTCGGACCACGGGATCCGGACGTCGTACTCGCGGACCAGGAGAGAAAAGAGGGACTGGGGAGTTGTCCCGCCGGAGAGCGCCAGGGAAAACGTACGGCGTTCCTCCGTCGCTGCAGCGACGAGAACGCTCAGTCGCTCGGCAACTGCGGTCGCGGCGTCGTGCGCGTTCGCGAAGAGGTGCCACGAACTGTTCAGTGGTTCGCCCATTCGTACCCGTCAGCTCGGACGAGCGCCTCGGACTCCTTCGGCCCCCAGCTTCCGCTCGCATACGGCCGGAGCGGCGGCGGACGGTTCAGTAACGGCCCGTAGATCCGCCAGGCTTCCTCGACCTCGTCGCCGCGCACGAACAGCGTCTGGTCGCCCCGTAGGATGTCGGAGAGCAGCGTGTGGTACGCATCCGGAAGAGGCCCGAAGGCTTCGGAATAGAGGAAGTGGAGTCGATGGGTCTCGAGATCCACGGCGAGCCCGGGTCGCTTGATCTCGAATGCGAGTTCGAACCCCTCGTCGGGTTGGAGGGTGATCGTCAGGCGGTTCGCCCGGATCGCGCGGGGGATCGGTGTGCCGAAGAACCAGACCGGCGGGCTGCGGAAGTGAATGACGATCTCGGTGCGCTTCGCGGGGAGACGCTTACCGGTCCGAAGGTAGAAGGGCACCCCGTGCCATCGCCAGCTGTTCACCCGGAGTCGGAGGGCAACGAACGTCTCGGTGGTGGACCGACGGGGCACCCCCGGCTCCTGGCGGTACCCTCGAACCCGTGCACCGTCGATGCGTCCCGACCGGTACTGACCCCGGACGACGTCCTCGGGGCGAATCGGCTCGACGCATCGGAGGACCTTGACCTTCTCATTGCGAACCTCGTCGGCTTCGAGGTTCGTCGGTTCGTCCATTGCCGTGAGCGTCAGGAGCTGGGTGAGGTGGCTCTGGACCATGTCGCGCAGCGCGCCCACACCCTCGTAGTAGGCGCCCCGGTGCTCGACCCCGAGCTGTTCGGCGACGGTGATCTCGACAAAATCGATCCGGTCGCGGTTCCAAACGGATTCGAAAAACATGTTGGCGAGACGGAAGACGATCAGGTTCTGGACGGTCTCCTTGCCGAGGTAATGGTCGATCCGATAGACGTGGCGTTCGTCAAAAAACGAGTGGACGACCCGGTTCAGCCGCTCCGCGGAGGGAAGGTCGGTCCCGAACGGTTTCTCGATGACCAACCGAGTCCATCCCGCGGAGCGGTGGAGGCCCGCCTCCCCGACACCGCGAATGGTCTTTTCGAAGGCGTCGGCGGGGAGCGCGAGATAGAGGACCCGGTTCCCCGGGAGTTGGTATTCCCGTTCGACAGCGGCGATGCGCTCGCTGAGCCGACGGAACTCCTCAGGCGTCTCGGTCCCCAGCGACGCATAGCGGAGGTGGCGACGGGCCCAGCGGCTCGACGCCGGTAGGTCGGGGAGCCCGAGTTCTTTCCATCGTGCGATCACCTCGGTCTGAAATTCGGCGTCGGTCATCGGCCGGCGACCGCAGCCAAGAATCGCGAACGTCGGGTGACGTGCCGGCGATCCATCGGTGATCTCCCGGAGCGCCGGGAGGAGCTTCCGAGCGGAGAGGTCTCCGGTCGCGCCGAAGACGACGAAGAGATGCGGGTCGAACTGCGGAGCGGTCACGGATCACCCCGGTCCGACGGCGTGGCCCCCGAACTTCTGACGCATCGCGGCGAGCAACTTCTCCGAGAAAAGGGACTCGTCGCGCGAGCGGATCCGCTGCTCGAGCGCAAGCGTGATCACCGGGGTGGGAACTCCGAGGTCGAACGACTCTTCGATCGTCCAGCGTCCCTCCCCCGAATCGCGCACGTAGCCCGGGATCTTCTCGAGCGCTGCGCGGTCGGCAAGGATCTCCGCCGAGAGGTCGAGGAGCCACGAACGCACGACGCTCCCGCGTCGCCAGATCGCGGCGATCTTTCCAAGGTCGAGCTGATAGGACTCTTTCGCACGAAGGACGTCAAATCCCTCGGCGTACGCTTCCATCATCCCGTACTCGATGCCGTTGTGGACCATCTTCACAAAATGACCGGCGCCCGGGCCGCCGACATGGCCCCATCCGGCGTCCGGGGCGGGGGCGAGGGTTTGGAAGACCGGAGTGAGGCGCTCGACAGGCCTCGCCGGTCCCCCGATCATGAGGCAGTACCCCTCCGACAGTCCCCAGATCCCGCCGCTCACGCCGACGTCTAGAAAGTCGACCCCCGCCGACCGCGCGGTCTCGAAGTGCCGTACCGAGTCGACGTACCGCGAATTCCCGCCATCGATGAGGACGTCCCCTTTCTCGAGGAGCTGGAGCAGCTGACCGAGGTACTCCTCGGTCGGCGCGCCGGCGGGAATCATCATCCAGACCGCCCGGGGCGGTTTCAGCTGGTCGACGAGATCCGGAAGCGAGGTCGCCCCCGTGACCCCTTGGGCCACCGCCGCGTCGACCGTTTCCCGGGTGCGTGCATACCCGACCACCCGATGGCCACCGCGGACGAGCCGCACCGCCATGTTCCCGCCCATTCGACCGAGTCCCACCATTCCAAGCTCCATGCTGTTCCCCCCGCTTCCTAGCGACCGACCTGCTGGCTTCGAGCGCCGACCTTCGAGGACGGAAGCGACATGGAATTCCCGGTCAGACCGTGAACCGCTCGCGAAGGATGGCAAGGCCCGCGGGCGCGTCCGGACCGAGCTGGACTCGTACGAGCCGACGACCGCGTTGGAGGAGCGCCTGGGCGTCGCCGTCGGCCTGGGCCCGGATGATCCGACCGAACGACAGCGACATCCCCGGCACTTCGAGGTCGAATGCGGGCTCGTCCATCAATTGGAGGAACATCCCGTTCGGCGGCCCTCCCTTGTGGAGCTGGCCGCTCGAGTGCAGGAATCGGGGTCCAAAACCGGTCGTCGTTGCGAGCCGCAGCGTACGGCGGACCGAGTGACTGAGCTCGAGGACTCCGTCGCGGACCGCATCCGTGGGATCGAGGAACCCCTGAATCGCCACGTAGTCGCCCGGCCTCGCCGCGGCGATCCATTGGTCCATGCGAATGCCGAGGCGCGTTCCATCGCGAACCGGGACCGCGTCGGCAGCGGGTGAACGGGCGGCCGGACCGCGAGAAGCGTTCATCGCTTCGCGAGCCAGCTCTTTCGCGATCTCCACATCGGGTTGATCGAACGGGTCCACCCCGAGAATCGATCCGACGGCGGCCACCGCGAACTCCCACCGGAAAAACTCGCTCGCGATGGCATCGGGGTCCGGCAGGTCGATGACCAATCTCGGGCTCACCCCGTCGCGCGGAGGGGGCGTAGCGCCCGGGGCCGACTCGGTCGATGTCTCGTGCCGGAATTCCACAACGAACCGATCCTGGGCGCCCATCGGGTTCAGCGGATCGAGCTCGTCCGTGACGGGAACGAGCCCTTTCCCGCTCTTCCCGAGGCTCTCCGCGATCAGCTGCTCGAGCCACGGCGGAAGCGCCTCGCTCGATCGCGAGGAAACGAGGACGACCTTGTCCCGCCCGGCCCGGGCGAGCTCGCCCAACGCCGCGCCGAGACGAAGGCCTGGGTGCGATCGGGCCGCGACGTCGGGACCGCACTGAGAGGCCATCTCGCGTGCCGTGGCGAGGAGCTTCGCGACGTCAATCCCCACCAGAGCCGCCGGCACGAGACCAAACGGCGTGAGGGCGCTGTACCGGCCCCCGACATCGGACGGCGCGAGAAAGCATCGTCGGAACCCGTGCCTCCGGGCGAGCTGCTCGAGCGGCGTGCCCGGGTCTGTGATCGCCACGAACTGAGGACCGGCGGGATCGCAGACGCGGGAGACCTCGGCCCAAAAGTACTGGAAGAGTGCGTTGGGCTCGAGGGTCGTGCCGGATTTGCTCGAGACAACGAAGACCGACTTCGCAAGATCGTCCGTCCCGACCGTCCGGCGCACCGTCGCAGGATGGGTGCTATCCAGCACTCGGAGCTCGGGCCAACCGGGACGGGGCCCGAAGGTGCGGGCCAGCGTCTCCGGCGCGAGGCTCGATCCGCCCATTCCGAGGAGGACAACGTACCGGAACCCATCCGACCGGATGTCGTCGGCGAGCCTCTGGGCATCAGGAAGCAGCGCCAGCGAATCGTTCGGGAGAGTGAGCCAGCCGAGTCGGGTTTTCACGTTCGTCGGGTCGGCCGCCGGCCAGAACATCGGATCTTTGTGCCAGATGCGCCCGCTTGCGCCAATCTTCTCCCAACCAGAGAGGCGAGAATCGACCTGAGAGGCGTACGTTCCAAGGCGCTCCTCCGCGCTCGCGATGGAGTGGGACGGGCTCGCGGGGTTCCCGGCCGGACTCAGGCCCCGCCCCGGGGCGGTCACGCGGACCCCGACCCGGGACGCCGACCTAGGGCACCGAGCGCGGCCTCGACGACCCGCTCGGGCGTGAACCCGAGTTCCGCGAGGACGGTCGGCCCCGGGCCCGAGGCGCCGAACCGGTCGAGGCCGAGAATCGCGCCCCCGGGCCCGGCGTAGCGCTCCCAACCCACCGAGCTCGCTGCCTCCACCACGACCCGCGGGACTCCGGGGGAAAGGACGGAGTTCCGGTAGGCGACCTCCTGTTCCTCGAAGAGCTCCCAGGAAGGCATCGATACGACGCGCGCACGAACGCCCTTCAACGCGAGCTGAGTCTTCGCCGCGAGGCACAGATGAACCTCCGATCCGGTCCCGATGAGGAGGATCTCGGGCGGGCCCCCGGCCGCCTCTTCGAGCACGTACGCCCCTCTGTGGACCCCGCCTTTGACCGTCGGGAACTTCGCCGGGTCGAGGACCGGGATCTTCTGGCGTGTCAGTACGAGCGCGATCGGTCCACGACGTTCGAGCGCGATTTGCCAGGTCTCGACGGTCTCGTTCGCATCCGCGGGCCGGATCACTGTAAATCCGGGGATCGCTCGGAGCGACGCGAGATGTTCGACCGGCTGATGGGTCGGTCCGTCCTCGCCGAGACCGATGCTGTCGTGCGTGAAGACCAGGGTCGTCGGAACCTGCATGAGCGCCGACATGCGGATCGACGGCCGCGCGTAGTCGGAGAAGACCAGGAACGACGCACCGTACGGCCGCAGCCCTCCGTGCGCTGCCATTCCGTTGACGATCCCGACCATCGCGTTCTCGCGAACCCCGAAGTGGAAGTTCCGGCCGCACTCGCCGCGGTACGAGAAGTCCCCCAGGCCTTCGAGGACCGTTTTCGTCGATGGAGATAGATCCCCGGAGCCGCCGAGCAGCTCGGGCCACCGGGCGGCAAGGACTTGCATCGCCTTTGAGGACGCGTCCCGCGTGGCGACGCTCCCTTCGGGATACGTGGGGAGGCCGTCCGACCACGACGCCGGGGCCCGTCCCTCCATCATCCGCTCGAACTCGCGCGCGAGATCGGCGTGCTGGGCTCGATACCGGTCGAAGAGCGCTCGCCACTCGGCTGAGATCTGAGCCCCCCGTTGCGCGCCCCGTTGGAAGTATGCCCGTACGTCGTCGGGGACCAGGAACGTCGGCTCGAGCGGCCACCCGAGCTTCTGCTTCGTCGCGCGGGTCGCCTCAGGACCCAGGGGTTCGCCGTGCGCCTGGTACGTGTCCTGTTTCGGGCTGCCGAAGCCGATGTGGGTGCGAACGCGGATCAACCACGGTCGGTCGGGTCGAGCGACCGCCTCTCGGATCCCCGACTCGATGGCGGCCACATCGTTCCCGTCCGCGACGGAGCCGACGTTCCACCCGTACGCCCGGAATCGCTCGTCGACGTTCTCACTGAGGGCGAGGGAGGTCGGGCCCTCGAGCGAGACCTTGTTGTCGTCGTAGAGCATGACGAGCCGCGAGACACCGAGATGGCCGGCAAACGATGCGGCTTCGGACGCGATCCCCTCCATGATGTCGCCGTCGGAGCAGAGCGCGTAGGTCGTGTGGTCGACGACGGGGAAGCCCGGTCGGTTGAACCGACTCTCGAGGTACCGCTCGGCCAGCGCGAGGCCGACGGCCATCGCGAACCCCTGCCCGAGAGGTCCGGTCGTCACCTCGACGCCCGGCGTCCGGCCGTACTCCGGGTGCCCGGGGGTCTCGCTGCCGTACTGGCGAAATCGCTGGAGTTGTTCGAGAGGCAGATCGTAGCCGGTAAGGTGGAGCAAGGAGTAGAGCAGCGCCGAGCCGTGGCCCGCGGACAGCACGAACCGGTCCCGGTCGGGCCACTTCGGGTCCTTCGGATCGTGCCGCAGGAAGCGGTCCCACAGCACGTAGGCCATCGGTGCGGCGCCGAGGGGAAGGCCGGGGTGGCCCGACTTCGCCTTCTCGACCATATCGACGGAGAGGAATCGTATCGTGTTGATCCGTCGGTCGTCGTCGCTCGTCATGGTCCTCACGACACTCCGATCGACTCGAACGCGTAGGTCGCTGCCCCTAGAACGCCCGAGTATTCGCTGAGCTTTGCCGGAACGATGCGGAGCCCCCGGGTCGCGGTCGGCAGCGCGCGGGCGCGGACCCCGGCGTTGATCTCGTCAATGAAGGAAGTCAGCCCCCCCATTACCCCGCCTCCCAGGACGATCACCTTCGGATCGATCGCGTTCACGACCGACACGAGCCCGTCGACAAGATAGCGTACGGTCTCGTCCACGATCCCGTGCGCCAGCGGATCCCCCTCGCGATACGCCTCGTCGACGTGTTGGGCACCGATCGCATCGATGGATCCCCCCGATTTCGCGATGAGCCCCGCCCCGGCGGCCGGGTCGGCGATCACGGCCTCTCGCGCCCGCTCCGCGATCGCCCAGCCCCCGATGTAGGCCTCCCAACAGCCCCGATTCGGGCAATGGCACTTGCGGCCACCGGCGACGACCGTCGTATGTCCAAGCTCGCCGGCCGTACCGTTGGCGCCGGTTCGAAGCTCACCTTGCGCCACGATGCCGCCCCCAACCCCTGTACCGATAAAGATGCAGACGAGGTCGTCGACGCCCTTGCCGGCGCCGTGCTTCCACACGCCGTAGGTGATCGCTCGCACGTCATTTAGAACGCGCACGGGGCAGTCCACGAACTTTGTGATCTCCCGCGCGAGGGGCACCTGGTGCCACCGGAGGTTGGGTGCGAATGCGACCGTGCCGTCGGGTTCTACCTGACCCGCCACACCGATTCCGATCGCGGCCACTCGGGGCAGATCGTCGGCCCAGCAGTGGTGCAGACAGTCAATGACATCGGAGATAATCGCGCTGGCCGGCCGATCCCTCTGCGTCGGATGCAGGTGGGGCTTTTGGACGTGTCCGGTCGCATCGACCAGTCCTGACGCAATCTTGGTACCGCCGAGATCGATCCCGATGCACACCGGATCGGGACTGGGCCCGCGGGATGTTCCACGACCGGGACGCCGATGCTTCGATCCTCCGGAGCTCTGACGTCTCGGCACCGGTCATCACCTGACGCAGGGCCCGCGCGATCGGCATCGCCGACTGGGCCCGTGCGAGGCGTCACTTCCCATAACAAACTTAACCGTTCCGAGTCGCGCTCCCTCGCCCACTGTCGGAGTGGCCCGCCGTGCACAAATCGGGACAAAGGTGGGAGCAGGCGGATTCGGGCCCTTTCGCTCAGAACTGCGAACGCCGACGGGAGCGATTTGATACCGCTCGCCGCCCCCGGTGGTCACTCCGTTCGAGCGCTTCCCTTACGCTAGTACCGCTGTATCGAGGCAGTTCCGTTCGGGCCCGTTCGAGTGGGGCCGAACACCTCCCCGCGTCCTTCAGGCCTAGTTGCTGGGGTTGACGTCTCACCGTGGCTCAATCGCTAAGTTTGAGCTCTGGGGCTCAACGATCTTTGCGAGATTCTTCTGCACTCGAACCTCAGAGCCGCGGAAGCTAGCCGTCCAAGCATTCCCGGCCTCCCCTACCACAGGGCATTCCTGATGCCCCCCGGGGCGAATGCCTTCCAGGCCGTCCTCGCCACATTCCGGTTCGTCCCTTTGATAGCTCCTCGAGAAATGACGATCGGCATACGAACGTGACCGATCGGCGAATCGCGGTTTTCATTTGGCGGACCAGTTTGACCACGCTCCTGGGATGAACGGGTACAACGAAGTCAAACGGTCAGATTCTTCCGTTGGCGGACAAGCTGGGGACTCGTCCACTCGATCGACCTACGCTCGCGTAGGGGTGCGGATTGCGGTTTTCGGAGCAACGGGGCGCACCGGTAGAGAACTTCTGGCCCGGGCCCACGAGAAAGGTCTGCAGGTGAATGCTCTCGTCAGGCAACCGGATAAACTAAGGGAGTTCCACGATTATGTGTCCCCCGTCGAAGGCAACGTCACAGACCCTCCCACGGTGGAACGTGTCGTGACCGGCTGTAGTGCCGTGGTGAGCGTCCTCGGGCGAAGGGACGACAGCCCCCCCGACCTGTTGACGGTCGCTTCGCTCAATACCATCGCCGCCATGAAGAAGGAGGGAATCACGCGGCTTGTCGTCCTGGTCAACACAGGGGTCCAAGACCCGAGCGATAGGCTCCCGTTGACCCAGAGGATACTGAGGTTCATGCTCTACAAGATGAACGACCGGCTGTCGCGGGACAGCCGCGCCGCGGCGCAGATCGTCTCGGACAGCGGGTTGGACTGGACGCTTGTCAGACCTCCGATCCTGGCCGATGGACCGAGGACGGGGAACTACAGGGTCGGAGCGCTGGCGCGCGGAATGCCTCTGAGGATTTCCCGGGCCGACGTCGCCGAGTTCATGCTCTCTTGCGTGATTGAGGGTAAATTCATTCACGAGCGTCCTGCCGTCGGCGGCGGGCACTCCAGATGACGACCGGTCCTGGCTTGTCCGGCTGACCGGTTGCCGAGCATAACTTCGGACCCGTTGCGGGAGCGTGGATAATCACGTCATGAGGGTCCAAGACTCCCGTGCCTTCGACCCCGAAGGTGGTCATAACCGCATGCGGCGGACCGTCGGGACCCCGAAGGCGACGACCCCGACAACAACCAGGGCCAGGCCCATGTACAGCCCGAGGTTCATGGGCGAGACCACCGTAGCCAGCACTCCCAAGACGACGGCCCCAAGCGCACCGGTCGCGGAGGGGAACAGCTCCAGGTCCGAGACGATCCTTCCGACCGCCTCGGGAGGCGCGACCGCCTGGAAGTAGGCGTAGACCAGCGTCGAGGGAACCCCGGAGGCGAGCCCCACAAGGAACCAGACCGCGGCATTTGGGAGCAGCATGGGCAGGGTCACGACCGCAAGGGCAATAGTGACCCCTTCCGCGACCATGGCGACGATCAGGAACTTCCCAACGTAACGCCGAGGGTTGGTCCGGCCGACGGCGATGCCACTCGCGATCACCCCGACCATGTACGCCGTGAACAGGAGACCGTAATCGAAACTGGAGGCGCCGTACTCGCGGTTCGCAAACAAAGTGATGAGCAGAGCGGGGGCCCCGGTGAAGAACCCCCATGCGGCGAAGAGGGAGCCGATCTTCATCAGGGATCGCCCAGACTCCCTCCACAGAAGGGACCACCCCTCGGCGAACGATCCGAAGAGTCTCCGGACACGAGTTGGGACGGACGGGATGGCGACCGGCACGAGGAGGGCCGCAGAGAGCGCCAGCATCCCGGCGCGCAGGAACGCTCCGCCCGCCGGGCCAACGACGATCAGCAAGGCAGCTCCGGCAGCATAGCCGGCGAGTGAGCCGACACCAAAGAAAGCCGTCTGGACTCCGTTGGCCCGAAGAAGATTATCCTTCCCGACAAGAATCCGGGGGACTGTGTTGCTCGTCGTCCACCAAAAATCATCGAGCAGCGACATCGCGGCGACGGCGCCGAGCAGCACTAGCTCCGAGAGCATGCCTGAAGTGGCGAAGACACCGACCAGTACGGCCGCGATGGCCTGCAGCGGGAGAACGATGAGAAATACCGATCGCTTGTCCCGGACTCGATCCGCGATCGGCCCGGCGATCGCCGTCAGGGAGTAAATGCCGTACTGAACGAAGAGCACGAGCGCCGAGAGCAGGAGGGTCCCTGAAATCTGGTAAGCGAGCCACAGCACGGAGATGGCCCACGCCGAGTAGCCGAGATTGCACGCGACCTGAGAGCCGAGCCAGAGCGAGAACCGTCGATTGGCGAGCAATGAACGGAGGTCGGTTGCATCCGGTTCCAATCGAGGGGGAACGCTCTCCGTCACCGTCCACCGAGGCGGGTCAGCGGGAAGGCGAATGAAAGGGCTCCCCTTGGGCCTCTACCAGGGACAGTACCTTCGGGTAGTCCAGCCCCCTTTTCCCAAGGCTGTGATGCCGGAGGCCTTCGACCAGCGCGTCGTCAAAGTGGGCGGGCTCGAGCCCGCGTTCATCGGCTTCACGGACTACCTTTGCGACAGCGAGACCGCACAGGAGCTCCGGGGGAGGGCGAACCGCGCGATCCTCGGGGACCGAGAGAGTCCGATTCCCCGGCGGTCCAGCGGACTAGGATCTCCGAACTCTCCCCCGTGGCGACTCAGCCCACGGTTCTGACCCCGGCGGCATGGCCCGCCCCCGAGCGGATCGCCGGAGAGGTGCCGTGGTCGACCCCCAAGTTGACCTTTCCGAGCCGCGGCGATCCGGGACGGACAGCTGCCGTCACCAGAGAGCGCTTACGAGAAGTGCAAGAAAGACGATAGCCAGGTACGGGCTTGAAAACCGGAATACGAGCCATGCGCCCTCGGGCGTCGGACGCAACCATAGCCAGACGCTCATCGCGAGGAGAGGAAGGCCGAACGCGAGGGCGACGACCACGTAGCCAAATCCGGCCACGGCCGTGACGAACGGAAGCACCAGGCTGACCGGCACGAGGAGGGCCCCGGTAGCCACCATGCACCTCAGCGCGACTTTCTCGTCATTCACAACCGGAAGCATCGGGATGCCGGCCCGGGCGTAGTCGTCTCGGTACCGGAGCGCAAGGCTCCAAATGTGCGTGGGCGTCCACAGCACGACGAGCCCCGCGAGCAGAACGGCCGCGAGTCCGAGGGACCCGGACACGTACGCCCATCCGAACGCAACTGGCATGCCCCCGGAGATCCCTCCGATGACGATGTTCCAGCGGCTCGTCCGCTTCAGCCACAGGCTGTAGATCACCACATTATCGACGATACCGATGGACATGAATGCGAGGGAAAGCGGGTTCCGAAGGCCCGACAACACGAGGGAGACCCCAAGGAGAACGGCCCCGAGAACGACGGCGCGGGAGGCCGGGTGGATCCGCCCCGTGCAGAGAGGACGGTCGTGGGTCCTCTCCATCATCCGGTCCACGTCCCGGTCAACGTAGCCCGTAATCGAATTGCACCCCGCGGTTCCGGCGATGATCGCACTTAGCCCGAAGACGTAGGTGAGGAGGCCCGGAGCGAGACCGGCGGAAGCTGCGGCCGCCACCATTCCGACCGCGGCGGTGAAGACCAGCAACGCCACCATCCTCGGCTTCAAGAGCTGGACATACGCGAGCAACACGTCCCACCATGGCTGGTGGATGGCGGGTGGAGGATGGCTGAGATTCGCCGCGGCTTGCCAACTTCCGGACTTGTCGATGAAACCCACGGTTTCACCCGACCCACTCCACACCGGTCTCGGACCGAGACGATGCACCGTGTCAAGAACTGGTCGTGAACCGAAGTTTACCCTGGACCGTCGAACCGGATTTACGGAGCGATTTTTGGGCTACCATGAGTCACCGTCACAAGGTCCGGGCATGTGACCGCCGGCAGGTCGCGACTCGTCGTGTATCTCCCCTACTGTTGCAGGGCTCTTTCCTCTGCAGTCCCGGGAGCATCGCGTCGGCCGCACTCCGGGGCTTCCCGGGCCGGGGGAAAGGAATGACGGAGTCTGCAACTGGGGCCGAACCCGTACCGGCACCCGCGCCAGCAGAGTCGGGGTCGAAATCGGCCAGTCGATATCTGATGACCAAGCGTGGGTATCTCCACCCTCAGAAGACGTACGTTTGGATCACACTGCTCATCATCGGCATCATGTCCTTACTCTACTTCGTCCTCGGCCTTTCTCCGAACGCTGCCGGGTCGATCCCGCCAGCCTTCGGAGGGCCTCCGGGGAACGTCAATGACCTCTACTTCCATTCTATCGCCATCGGGGTCGCTGCGCTGGGTGTCTACCTCGTCTTCATGGCGTTCGACCTCGACAAGTACGAGCCGGCGATCGACTTCCCCATCTCCTACCGGGCGCTGGCTGCTACGGTCCTTGCCGCGATCGGAGCGTTCTTCTACCTTCGCCCGATCTTCATCGCACCCCTCGCGCCAATCCCTCTCGGTCTCATCCTACTGGGCCTCATACTGCTCGCAGATGTGGGCGGCGCCCTGCTCATCCAGCTGTACCTCTTGCCAGCAAAGCGCGAGGGGACCTACGACCCTGACACCAACCGCCTTGGCATGATCCCGAGATGGAAGTCCCTTCCTTCCTGGAAGCAGTTCCGGAAGATGGACTCCGTGTACTGGCTTACGTTCGTCACGGTGATCTCGGCGTTCATCGCCGGGGTGATGGGGTTCGTGGCGTTCTGGCTCAACTATTTCGTGATCGACATCGGCGTCTCGCCCGGAATCTTCGGCGGATACATCGCGTGGCTGGGCGGGGCCTCGCAGTTCTTCACCACAGTGTACGGATCTCACTCCCATGAGATGGTGATGGCGCTCCTCCTGGGCGTGGTTGCCGTCACCGCGCAGCGGTTCGGGGTGCTCAACAACGTCGGCTGGAAGCGTTCGGTCGCGAAGGCGGGCGTGTGGGTCGGCGTCACGGGCATACTCGCTTTGACGACGATGTTCCTCCTGGAAGCGTTCACCACAGTGTTCCCGATGGGGGTGCCCCCGTCCCTGTTTGGGACCACTCCCGGCGGGCATTTCACCTGGTGGTCGTACACGAATCCCAACGGAATGGCCGCGGATGACACCACGATGCTCTGGGCGGCGCTCGGGGGGGGAATTATCCTCATCCCGCTTTTCTTCACTCCGGTCCGCGGACGTCCGATGTGGAAGGACCCCGTGCGGGCCGGAATCCTCATGACGTGGATCTTCGCCTTCATTACGACGCCTCTCGAGGGTTTTTATATCGAGTTCCGTGAGTCGGCGCTGAGTGGAGCGCCCCAGGACATCGTGTTCGGCAACCTGCAGTACTTCGCGCTCATCGGAATTATGCTGATGTGCATGGCGCTGCTCTGCATCGACTTCTACGTCGACCGACGGGGAGTCCGATCATCTCTTACAGCGTACGCGATGCTCTCCGTGCTCATCGCGACGATCGGCGGATACGCCTACATCTTCCACCAGTTCCAGACGGGGTCCGCTGCGTACTGGGTCTTCACTATCGGATTCTTCCTGATGGACCTCTTCCTGATCGCCGCGATGGTCGCGGTCTACCTCGGCGTTCCCGAAAAGTTCGCAGGCGCCGACTCTGTCCCCGTCGCTCCTGAAAAGCCCCAACCCGCGGCGCCCCCGACTCACGCCACTGGAGACGCTCCCCACTGAAGGAGAGCTGGAGTTCGGAGGAGGGCACGATGAACGCGAGTGATATCGGAATCGCAGGGTCCCTCGTCGGACTCACCGTCGCCCTGGGCGCCCTTGCCGCGCGGGGTCTCATACGGTTCGCCCGGGACCGCGTCCGCATCCAGCTGATGTGGGGGCTCGGTCTCGCCTTCGCCACCCTCGCAACAGGGGTCGAGCTCATCGTCTATCTCGGGTTCGTGAACGGATTTCTCCTCGAAACCTATGTATTCCTGTCGGCAGCCATCGTGGGGTTCTTGTCTCTCGGGTCGACTCGAGTAATCCGGAGCACTTGGTTTCGGCAGAGCTACACCATCTACGTGCTTGCGACCTGCGTGGTGGTGGCGGTTCTGAGCTTCACCACGCCGTTGCCCAGCTCGATGGTCACGAGCGGTGTCATCACAGGGAACCCTCCGCTCGGACTCATCGTTGTCTCCTCCTGCGTTACGGTTCCCGCGACCGTCGTCCTGCTCGGAGCCGTGGTCGTCGCTCTGCGTCGGAGCTGGAGGTGGCAGACTCTGATGATGGGGGTCGGAGCGTGCGTGCTCGCAGCGGGAGGAGCCCTCTACATCGCCTCGTTCCCGGTGGCCCTGTACTACTCCGAGTTCATCGGAATCGTCCTCATTTTCTTCGGGCTCGTCTCCCTGCCTCACCTCGCTACGAGCCCCGTCAAAGCAGGGCTCTCGCCTCGAAGGACAGGCTGATTCCCCGCCGCAGGATTCCAATCCCAAGGTGGATCCGAAAACCGCTCTGGGCGTCAGGTATCGTGGAAAGTGCCCCGGCAGGGGCGGGCGTACCTTGCCATGTCTTTCGCCCGGACCTCGGCCCAACCCCCACGTGGGTCACCCCACTGATTTGACAAAGCACTCAGAGCTGTGCGGGGAGAGGTGGGAGCACGGGGATTTGAACCCCGATATGCGGGTCTCTCCGCGCGCTCCAGTCACTCGTCACAGGGACGCTCAGCGTCCCTCCGCAGACCCGATTCATCGCAGGAAGGCCGGACGGCCGTCCTGACTGGAGCCCGCTGGTCTGCCAGATTAGCCTATGCTCCCTCCTCCGCGCGCCGGGGGACCTTCGAGGGAGATATCCTTTGTCGTCCCGGGGGGGCGAGGCGTACCTGCTCCCGCGCCCGGATCCCTCTCCGTGGGAAACCCTTATGTGAAAACGAGCTTGACTGAAATCCAATGTCGTTGAATGATGTACCTCCCCCGCCTTCCGGTCCGCGCCGCACCGTATCTCTCGCGCTGTTCATCGTGGTGGTACTCGTCGTCGCAGGTGCAGCTGTGGCGACGACCGCGGGGTACTACGCCCTCCGCCCAGCCTCCTCGACCAATTCCGGACACACCGTCGCGGTGACGGATGACCTCGGTCGGACGGTGAAGGCGCCCTACGACCCGTCGCGGGTCGCCGTTCTTTCGCCCAGCATCATGGACATCATGTTCCGGCTCGGACTCCGCAGCCATGTCGTGGGGGTCGACTGCTACGCTCCCGCCCTCGGAGGGCTGTCGGAGGACTACTCCCCGGATCAGATCGCTCTCTGGAACCTCTCGTCCTCCATGTGCGTCGAGGTCGGACCGACGTTCGATGCCGAGTCTCTCGTCAACGTCACCCCCCAGCTCGTGCTTGCGTCTACGATTGTGTCCGTGGCGGCGGTCGAGGAGATCACCAGCACGCTCGGCATCCCGGTTGTGATGCTTCAACCGCCCACGCTGAGCGGCATCCTCGTCGACGTCTCCCTCGTCGCCGAGATCTTCGGTGTGACCACATCGGCCCAGTCGCTCAACGGAGAGCTCTCCGCGGCACTCTACAACGCGACCGTCCTGGATCAATCGCTCCCAACTTTTCCTACCGTCCTATTGACATACGACGCGGATTCGAACGGGTACTGGACGTTCGGTCCCTCTACCTTCGGTCAATCGCTCATCGAGATTGCCGCAGGGGCAAGCATCAGTGCGAATTCTACAACCGCGTACCCCGAGCTTTCCCCTGGGCAGGTCCTGGTCGCGGATCCCCAGTGGATCATCTATGGCGTCGGGTTCGGGCTCAATGAAAGCACGTACGCCGGCGGGCCGCTATGGTCGGAGTTCCCCGCAGTTCAGCATGGGAACGTCTCAGGGATCGACTCCAACTGGTTCACCGAGCCGGACCCCACCATGATCCTGAAGGGGATCCCGGCCTTGCTCGCGATCCTCCATCCTGCCTCCTTGTGATCTCAAGAGGATCCGGGGACCCGTGGCCGAGGCCCTTTCCCCGAGGACGCCAGTCCTCGGACCGCTCCGCCTTGGCCTCGTCGCGGCGTTAATCCTCGTTGTTCTCTTGGTCGTCTCGCCGTTGCTGGGCAGCGTCGCGATTCCGGCGCAGGACGTCCTGCAAATCGTCCTTCACCAGATCTCCGGAGGCACGCTCTTCCCCCAAGCCTGCGCCGGAACCCCAACCCCTGAGCGGCTGTGTGGAGCCTATACCATCATCGTCTGGCAGCTCGTGATCCCTGAGGTCTTCCTCGCGCTGATCGTGGGCGCAGCGTTGGGGATTTCTGGAGGGGCCCTCCAGGGAATCTTCCGCAATCCGCTCGCGGATCCGTTCCTCCTTGGCATATCGAGCGGAGGAACGATCGGGGCCGCGGTGCTGTACGTGTACCGGATCGAGGTGGCCGATGCGGATGTCTTCCTCCCCATCTTCGCGTTCCTCGGCGCAATCACGACCGGGCTCGTCATCTTGGGCGTCGCCCGGGGCCGGTTCAGTTCGGTCGAGACCCTCCTCCTCGCCGGTGTCGCGCTCGCGAATCTCCTCTCCGCGATCCTTTCGCTGCTCCTGCTCTACAACCCCATCGGCAGCATCCAGGTGACGTTCTGGCTGCTTGGGGGTCTCGGGCTGGCGACCTGGACGGTCGACGGGATCGCATTCGGTGCAATCGTGGTCCTCGCGACCCTACTTACCCTCCACGGCCGCGAGCTCAACCTGATTCAGCTCGGCAATGACGTGGCCCAGAGCGCCGGAGTGGACGCACGGCGCGTCCGGCTTCGCGTGATCCTCCTTGCCTCGATGGCGACCGCGATCGCCGTCGCCTTCACCGGTATCATCGGATTCGTCGGTCTCGTCTCGCCCCATATCGTCCGTCGCCTTGGAGGGAGCGACTACCGGATTGTCCTCCCGGGCGCCGCGGTCGTTGGAGCCGTCTTTCTCCTGACCGCGAGGGACATCTCGTTCGTGGCGTTCCCGGGATCGGTCCTTCCCATCGGGATTTTCACCGCACTCGCGGGGGTCCCGTTTTTCCTCTATCTGCTCTACCGGCAGCGGCAGGCGTCGACGATGGGGGGAATGTGAGCAGCGCAAGCTCTGCCGTTTCGCTGCACTGCGACGACCTCACCGTCCGGTACGGCGAGCGGGTCGCGCTCTCGGGAGTGACGCTCTCGGCACACGCCGGCGAGTTCCTGGCGCTTGCTGGCCCCAACGGTTCGGGCAAGACGACGCTCTTGAGGGCGGTGTTGGGATTCCTGACACCGGAGCGCGGACGTGTGGAGCTGTTCGGACGACCCTCGGAGGGGCTCTCGGCACGAGAGCGGGCGCAAAAGGTGGCGTGGGTCCCTCAAATGGAGAGCCCGCGGGACAACGTCCGTCTCTATGACTACGTCCTCTATGGTCGGTTTCCCTATCACGGGCCGCTCGACGCGGACTCGGGGGCGGACCGAGCGATCGCACGTCGCGTGCTCGCGGAGGTCGGACTCGCCGACCGATCTCAGGATGGCATCCTCTCCTTGAGCGGAGGCGAACGGCAGCGGGCCACGCTCGCGCGTGCCCTCGCTCAGACGACCCCGCTGCTCCTCCTGGACGAGCCGACTTCCCACCTCGATATCGCCCACCAGCTCGACCTGCTGGGCCGAGTTCGCACCCTCTCGCAAGAGCGGTCGGTTTCCGTGGTCGCAGCGATTCACGACCTCAATCTCGCGGCCCGTTTCGCCGATCGGATCGTCGTCCTGTCGCATGGACGCCTCGTCGCTGACGGACCGCCAGGCGAGATCCTATCCGTCGACCTGTTGGCGCGTGTCTGGGGAATCTCAGCGGATCTGCGACGTGACCCCCGTAGCGGGGCCCCGTACCTCATCCCCCAGCATCTTCTCTCGATGTCCGCCCCGGTTCCTCGCGAACGTGCCGGAGGTCCGGTCCATGTCGTGGGGGGCGGGGGGGCGGCGAGCCCGATCCTCCGCATCCTCACGGAGGAGGGTTTCCTCGTGTCGGCCGGTGTCCTTCCGCTCCTCGACTCGGATGCCGAGGCGGCGGAGGCGCTCGCTCTGCCCGTGGCGATTGAGGTTCCATTCGCTCCTCTGAGCGACGAGGCCCGTGCCCGGAACCGCTCGCTGCTCACGGCCGCGCAGGCCATCGTCGTGGCTCCGTTCGCCGTGGGTCCGTCCAACCTCGCCAATCTCGAGGATGTCCGTCCGTTCGTCCGCACGACCCCGACGTATCTGGTGCGACAGCCCCCCATTCGCGATCGGGATTTCTGTGGGGGGGCGGCCATCGGGGCGTACACGGCCCTGCTCGACGCGGGAGCGACCGAGGTCGCGGACGCGACGGAGCTACTCCGGGTTCTCCACGCCCGGCTCAAGCCTCTAGGAACCGCGGCGTAGGGCCCGAAACGACCGGCCCACCCGGCTCGGGAGCGGACCGACGTCCAGCGGGGGTGGATTCGAGACGGAGAATGCCTGGAGCAACCCCGGGAGGTCCCGTTCGAGTACGACCACGGTGCTCGCGACGCCCAGACGAGACGCCTCGAGGCACGCCGCTGCGGAGGCGAATCGCTGGATCGAGCGGTTCGTCGCCCGGCGTAACGAGTGGAACGCTTCCAGCCCCTGCGCGGCGAGGACCCCCTCAGAAGCAGGAAGGATCGCGCGCAATCGGTTCGGGAGTGACGGGTCATTGAGATCGGCGTCCGACACGGTGCGGATGACGACCTGGGTCGGGGTGATCGGCACGATCCCTTCCAGATCTCCGACCTCGATCAGCTCGCCCGACGCGGCCGAGGCCGTCGCCCGTCCTCGCGACGGACCGTCCCCACCGGGCCGCGCGGAGAGCAGGCCGTTGCGCAGTTCCAGCGAGACGAGGTCCCCTTTGTGGGTGGGGGCCATCGCAATCGCCCGGGTGGACCGGATCACGTGCAGCCGGTCGATGCGCTCGCGGAGATCTTCTGCCAGGTGGGTCAAACTCTCGTGGAGCCAGGCCACGCCTTCGACCGTGGGGCGGTAGCGCCCCTCCTGAACTGCGACGAGGCCCCGGGCGCGTAGCTGTCGGAACGAATGAGATGTCGCTTGTACGGTCAGCCCGAGCTCACGGGCGACGGGACGCAGCTGGGTCGGATCGAGCGTCGCGCACGCGTAGAGGAAGAGCAGCTCGGTGGTCGCACCGCCGCGACGGAGCGCGGCCAACCCTTCGGCAGGGGACGGACGGGAACGCGAACGCGCCACGACGCACGTATCCCCAGGAGGGGCTAAAACGGCGTTGCCGATGTCGGAAAACCCAGTTTAACGGATAGATGGCGCCGCTCGGCGCGCCCCCGGGCCCTCGACAGACCGACGGATCTGTCGGATCCGATCCCGAATGCGAGCCGCTTCCTCGAACTCGAGGCGCTCCGAGGCGAGCCGCATCTCCTCCTCGAGGTTCGCGAGGAGCAAGGGGAGCCGATCCTTCCAGTACTTTCCCAGGCCAGACGTCGAGAGCTCCCCCGACGGGGCCTCCTCCTCCGGGGCGAGGAGCGAACGAACCTCTTTGCGGACCGACTCCGGCACGATGTCGTGCGCAACGTTGTAGTCGAGCTGAGAGGTCCGACGGCGGGCCATCTCAGCGATGGCCCGCTTCATCGAGCCGGTGACACGGTCCGCGTAGAGAATCACTCGTCCCGCCGAGTTCCGGCTCGCCCGCCCGGCGGTTTGGATGATCGACGTTTCGCTGCGGAGATAGCCCTCCTTATCGGCGTCGAGGATCGCGACAAAGCTGACCTCGGGCAGATCGAGTCCCTCGCGCAGGAGGTTGATCCCGACCAGGACGTCAAACCGGCCGAGGCGGAGGTCGCGCAGGATCTCGACCCGTTTCAACGTCTCGACCTCGGAGTGGAGATAGCGGACCTTGAATCCGAGGTTCGCGAGGTAGTTCGCGAGCTCCTCGCTGGTCGCCTTCGTCAGCGTCGTGACGAGCGCCCGATCGCCCCGCGCGATGCACGATCGGAGCTCGCTCACCAGGTCGGCGATGTGGCCGGCGAGGGGCCGGATCTCGATCGGGGGATCGACGAGGCCGGTGGGGCGGATGATCTGCTCGACGATCCCTTTCGAGAACTTGCGCTCGAACGGACCCGGGGTTGCCGAGACGAAGACCGCTTGCGGGACTCGCTCCAGGAACTCGGGAAACTTGAGGGGGCGGTTGTCGCGGCAGGACGGAAGCCTCCAGCCGAACTCGACGAGGTTGTCCTTGCGGCTGCGATCGCCCTTGTACATCCCTTGGAGCTGGGGGATGCCGACGTGCGATTCGTCCAAGAACGCAAGGAAATCGTCGGGGAAGAAGTCGAGCAGGGTGTACGGCGGTTCGCCGGGCTTGCGGCCGGAGAAGTACCGTGCGTAGTTCTCGATCCCCGAGCAGTACCCCGTCTCCCGGATCATCTCGAGGTCGTAGTTGACCCTCCCGCGAAGGCGCTGGGCCTCGACGATCTTCTCCTGTCGTTCGAGCTCGGCGACGCGGTGGTCGCGCTCCTTCTCCACCTCGTGGAGGATCCCCCGGAGCCGCTGGTCGACCGTGAGGAAGTGGGTCGCCGGGAAGATCGACAGCTCCGAGAGCTCCCGGCGCTCCTCGAAGGTGACCGGCTCGAGCTCCACGATGGCACCGATCGTGCTCCCTTCGAGTACGATTCGGTGGATCGCCTCTCCGGCGCCCATCACATCGATCGTCCCGCCCCGGACCCGAAGGCGCCCCCGCTTGAGCTCCACGTCGTTCCGGGCGTACTTCATCCGGACGAGCTGCTCGAGGAGCGATTGACGAGAGATCTCCTGTCCGACCCGGAGCTCGACCACGGAGGCCCGGTAGTCCTCGGGGGACCCGAGCCCGTAGATGCAGCTGACGGATGCGACAATCAGCACGTCGCGCCGCGTGAGGAGGGCCTGGGTCGCTCGGTGACGGAGCCGGTCGATTTCCTCGTTGATCGACGCGTCCTTCTCGATGTAGAGGTCGATCTGGGGGACGTACGCTTCGGGCTGGTAGTAATCGTAGTAGCTCACGAAGTACTCGACGGCGTTGCGTGGGAAGAGGGCCCGGAACTCGCTGACGAGCTGTGCCGCGAGCGTCTTGTTCGGGCTCACCACGAGGGTCGGGCGTTGGAGCCGCGCCACCGCATGGGCCATCGTGAACGTTTTTCCGCTGCCCGTGACTCCGAGGAGGGTGACGTACTTCTCTCTCGACTCGATTCGTCGGACGAGCTCGTCGATCGCCGCTGGCTGGTCGCCCTGGGGAACGAGATCGGTTTCGAGCTGGAACCGACCGGGAAGACCGGATCCCTGCGGGGACCCCGAGGACGGATTCGTCATGGAACCGACGAGGCCCGAAGGCAGCCGTGCCCATACCCCTCGAGGTCGAGCGCCACGGCATCGAACCCAAGCGCACGCAACGCGGAGCGGACTTCCCGGGCCACTGGCTCGGTGATCAGCCGGGCCACCTCGTCCGGATCGACCTCAACGCGCGCGGAGTTCCCGTGGACCCGTACCCGCACCCGCCGGAACCCTCGGGCTTGAACGAACGCCTCCGCAGCCTCCACCTGGGCGAGAACCTCCCGGGATATCGGTTGGCCGTGCGCCACACGGGACGCAAGACAAGCCTCCGAAGGCTGGTCATAGTTCGGCAGGGCCCTTTGGCGAGCGGCACGCCGGACATCCGCCTTCGTCCACCCTGCCCACAGGAGCGGGTGGACGAACCCGGCGTTGTCCATCGCCTTGAGACCGGGCCGGTCGTCCGAGAGATCGTCGAGATGGATCCCATCGAGGAACTGCAGCACCCCCCGGCAGTCCCCGTAGCTCCGAAGCACGGCGGTCTCCACCGTGCGGCAGAAGAAGCAGCGGTTGGTCGGGTTCGTCCGATACTCTTCCCGGGCGAGAGGGTCGACGGGCAGGACCTCGTGGGCGATCCCGAGGAATGCTGCGACCTTGCGGGCCCTCTCCACTTCGGCCTGCGCGACCGCCGGCCCCGAAAGCGTCACCGCAACCGCGGTCGAGCCGAGAGCTTGGACGGCGAACGCGGCGACCAACGAAGAATCGACTCCTCCCGATAGGGCGACCAATGCCGGCCCGCCGGACCGAAGTCGCCCGACGACCTCCTCTTCGGGCCGGCGGATCGCCGCCGGGGAGTCCGATGCGTTCATGAGGCCCATGGAAGCATCGGCGTCCAGTTACCTTTTCTCCCTGCGAAATCCCCAAAGCGGGTTTCGCCTTGGCGCGGGCCATGCAGACGGTCCGCGACGGTTCCCGCTGGATGATCCGGCTCGATGACGGCCAGGACCTCTTTGAAACGCTCTCAGGAATCGCGCGACGCGAGGATCTGCGAGCAGCGGTGGTTGTGGCCGGGATCGGGATGGTCCGCCGCGCGACCATCGGGTACTGGGACGGAACGCGCTACCAGCCCCAAGAACTCACGGTTCCCCACGAGGTCGTCGCGCTCCATGGCTCGATCGCCCGCGCGGATGGAGCGCCCTCGATCCACCTCCACATCGCGGCCGCCGGGCCGGATCATCGCGTGGTGGGTGGCCACCTTGTGCAGGCGACCGTGGGAGCGCTCCAGGAGATCCTGCTGGAGTCGTTCCCGGGGCGGACGTTCGGCCGCCCCATGAACGAAAGCTTCGGGCTTCGGATGCTCGATCTCGACCCCGGGACGGACGCCTAGCCGGTCGACAGCTCTTTGCGCGGGTTGCGACTGTCGGGGCTCCCCATCTCATGAGCTCCGAGACCTCTTTCGTGTTCCCCCGAATCGACCCCCGACTCGCCGAGGCGGCCGCCCGGCGGGGCATCACCGAACCGACCGAGATCCAGCAGCTTGCGCTGCCGGTGCTCGAAAGCGACGCCGACGCCCTCCTCATCTCCCCCACCGGCACCGGCAAGACCGAAGCCGCGCTCCTTCCGCTCCTATCACGTCGCCTCGCCGCTCCGTCGGACCCGATTTCGATCCTGTACGTGACGCCGCTCCGAGCGCTGAACCGCGATCTCGAACACCGGCTGGTGACGATGGTCCGGGAGGTCGGCCTCACCGCGGCCGTCCGCCACGGCGACACCCCGTCCGCAGCCCGCACCGCGCAGTCCCGCCACCCACCGGATCTGCTCTTGACCACGCCCGAGACCCTCCAGATCCTTCTGGTGGGACGACACCTCCGTGCGGCCCTTGCCCACGCACGGACTGTGGTCGTCGACGAGGTGCACGAGCTGGTGGGCTCGGACCGTGGGGCCCAGCTCGCGCTCACCCTCGAACGTCTCGACGCACTGACCGGACGGACCGTTCGACGGATTGGACTCTCTGCGACCGTGGGGAATCCAGAGGAAGTCGCTCGGTTCCTCTCACCGGCCCCGCGGTCGATCGAGGTCCGGGTCGCCGTCCAGCGACGGGTCATCGAGCTGACCGCGCAGCGGCCCCGGGACGACCGACCCTCGCTCGAACCATCTCTGGTCCAGGACCTGAAGGCAGACCCGGTCCTGCTCGGGGGCTTACGAGAGGTCGAGGAAGAGATCCGGCGGCACCGGACGACTCTCGTTTTCGTCAACACTCGGCCGACCGCCGAAGGCCTCGCAGCTCGGCTCCAGCGCCTCGCACCCGACCTAGCGGTCGCGGTGCACCATGGATCTCTTTCCCGGGAGGTCCGCGAAGAGGCAGAGCAGGCGTTCCGGGACGGCCGACTCCGAGCGCTCGTCGCAACCTCCTCGCTGGAGCTCGGGATCGATATCGGCGTGGTCGACCACGTCGTGCAGTTCGGTTCGCCGCACCAGGTCGGCCGCCTGATACAGCGGGTCGGCCGGTCGGGGCACCGTCTCGGTCGCACGATCCATGGAACCGTTCTCGCCCTCGACGACGACGACCTCGAGGAGGCCGCCGTGCTCGCCCGTCGAGCGGATGAGGGCCAGGTCGAGCCGGTGAGCTGGCGCACGCGCAACCGCCTCGCCGCGGCGCAGCAGATCGTCGCCTCGCTGCGTGCGGAAGGGGCGGTCGATCGGAACCGGCTGATCGCCACGCTACGCCGGGCCATTGCGGTCCGGGACCTCTCGGACGCCGAGTGGAGCGAGCTCATCGACTACCTGGTCAACCTCGGCCTCGCCCGGGCAAGCGAGCGAACTCTCTCCTCCGGCCGGGGGACGCTCCACCGGTTCTACGCCTCCCTCTCGCTCATTCCGGACGAGCGAACTTACCGACTCCGCGACATTGCGACCCGACGGACGATCGGAACCCTGGACGAGCGGTTCGTCCTCACGCAGATCCTTTCGCAGCCGGAGGAGATCTTCCTCTTGCACGGACGCACGTGGAAGGTCGTCGAGTACCGGGAGGGCGAGCTCCTGGTCGAAACCGTCCAGGAGATCGGCCAAGAACCCCGATGGGCGGGCGAGGACCTGCCCGTGCCGTTCGATGTGGCCCAGGAGATCGGTGAGGTCCGGCGGACCGGGGGATGGGACCGGTACCCGGCACCTCCCAAGGACCGGGACCGTCTCGAGAGCCGTCGAGCGGCCGCCGCCCTCGCCGGGGCAAACGCCACCGACCGACGGCTGACCGTCACGGCTCGAGGCCGGCTCGTGGTCTACGGGGCATGCTTCGGCACCCGGACGAACGAGACCCTGGCGCTTGCGGCCTCGGGCCTCCTCACGGCCCGACTCGGATCCTGGGTCGAGATCGCCGCGGTGGAACCCACGTGGTTCGTCCTCGAGCTTCCGGTCGCAATCGACGATGCGGCCCTCGTCGACTCGGTGCGCCTCGAGCCGTCGTCCCTCCGACCGCTCATCGAACGGCTCGTGCCGACCGGGCTCGACTATCGCTGGGTCTTCCTCGCGGTGGCGCGCAAGCTCGGTGTGGTGCCGTCCTCTGCGGATCCCCGTGACCTGCGAACTCTCGAGCCTCTCCTCGGCGCGAGCCGCACCAATCCACTCGGTGAGGAAGTGCTCGAGAAGACGCTCCACGACCGGTACGATCTTCCGCACTCCGAAGAGGTCTTGGCGCGGATCCGCTCCGGAGAGATCGAGGTCGTCGCGACCGCGCCGTCGACGTTCAGCGACGGTCCCCTCGAACGGCTTCAATGGCGATCGGTCCCGGACGTCCCTCCGCCAACGCTCCTTCGGGCCGTCCGCGACCGACTCGAAAAGGAGTCGCTCGTGCTCGTCTGCCTACGGTGCGGATTCACTCGGACTACGACGCCGGGACGGTATCGCACCGAAGGTGGAAGCCAGTGTCTCCTCTGCCACGGTTCGTTATCGGCAATCCTCTCCCCACGGCGCACGACCGAGATCGACCGACTCGTCCGGTACGCGAAGCGAAAATGGCGACCTGCTCCGGCGGCCCCCGGCCGCAGGGCCCGGAGGGAGCGGCCGCTCGCCCCCGAAACGGAGGGCCTGGTTCGGGCGGGGTACACCTCCGCGGAGCTCCTCGCGCATTACGGGGAGCGGGCGCTCTATGCGCTCGCCGCCCGGGGGATCGGACCGGAGACGGCCCGTCGGCTTCTCATGCGCCTCTACCGGGACGACGATGCATTCTTTACCGAGATCCTGAGGGCCGAGCGTTCCTACGCGCGGACCCGGGCCTTCTGGGACTGATCTGGTGAGCTGACCCTCCGCGCGACGGCCTCCACTTCGCTTCTCGGCGCGTCGGTTCGGATCCCTTCGGGGCGCGCGTGGGTTCGGGCCGCCCGGTATCCCTCGCCCCGCAACCCTTGGAGGAGCGCGATCTCCGACGGCGGTTCGGAGAGCGAAAGGGAGGAGGCGAGGACGTTCGGCTCGTAGTAGAAGGGAACGTCGACCATGACCTCCTCGTGGAGCCTCGCGAGGAAGCCGGTGACCTGTCGTGCCTCCGCGGCGTCGGGAGGCGTTTCGAGAGCATCGACCAACGGACGGTCGAAGAGGGGCCCGAGCCACAGCGGTCCATAGGGACCATCCGAGCCGAGATACGGACCCGTCCAGGTCGCGGGATCGATGGTTCCGACCGGCTCGTTGCCCGGAGGGGACTCCGCAACCTGAACGAAGGCGCGAACGTGGTGGCCCCGTACATAACAGAGGAGGGGTCGGATTCTCCGTCCTCGCTCGCGAGCCGCCCGTGCCAGGAAGGCCACGAGGATCCGGAGCCCGCCCTCCGGGCCGAGCCGACCACGCACCGGTCGAGAGCCGTAGCGTCGCCGGCAGGCCTCGGATTGGGCGCCCGCGAGAACCGTCATGTCCGTCGCGGTCACGGCGAGCACGCCCGAAGGACCCACAGCGGAGAGGGCCGCGGGGACGAAGGGCGCCGGAGTTCCGTACGGGTCGAGGTCGACGTAGTCGAACGGTGATCCCTCGGGAACCTTCCTCGCATCCCCAAGGACGACACGCGCGCCGGCGAGCCCACGCGCGTTCTCGCGAAGCACCTCGACCGCGGCAGGATTCGCTTCGGTCAGCGTGAACGTGGCGAACGACCCGCTCTCTCGGATGAGACGCAGCCCCCGCGCTCCGGTCGCGGCCATCATCTCCCAGCCAGTCGAGGGAGCGCCTCGGGCTGTGGCCCAAGCGCGGACGAACGCGACGCCCAGGTCCCGGTCCATCGCCATCGAGGGGTTGTAGAACACCGGGGCTCGGGCCCGGGGTCCTGCGCCGGACCGTCCTGCCGGGACGAGAAGGTCGGTCCGGCCCTCACGGCTCCGGACTAGTGGGCCTGACCGGTGATCAGACCGACGATCTTGAACGCGAGGAGGTTCTTGTTGACCGGGGTCACTTCGAGCAGGCGTAGCTCGTCCCTCCGACGGATGTCCTGGAGGAGCGGATTGCGGGACTTCTTGTGGAGGGTCATGATGATCGACTTCTTCGTGTCGAGCGTGTCAAGGACGCTCTGCGTGAACGTATCGCTCTCGACCTCCATCTTGCCGACCTCGTCGATCACGATCACGTC
Organism: Thermoplasmata archaeon; assembly: GCA_035623855.1. Taxonomy (GTDB): domain Archaea; phylum Thermoplasmatota; class Thermoplasmata; order Lutacidiplasmatales; family UBA184; genus Lutacidiplasma. Next base: position 139,094 of record DASPSQ010000006.1, read on the forward strand.
GGCCGTCTCGCGCGCCTCGGCAAGGGCGCGTGTGCCGAGCCCTTCCAGAGCCGCGAGATTGATCCCGTATCGCCCCGAGCGAATCCGGGACTTGAGGCCCTCGTGGGCGAACACCTCGTGCTCCTTGGTCAGCCAGTCGGTGATCTGGAACCCCGTGCGACGCTGGCGCTCGACGATTGGCTCGGTCACCATGCCGCCGACCTTTACGCCCTCTTCCTCGAGGAGCTGGATGATGCGCAGTAACGTCTGGGTCTTCCCCGATCCGGGAAGGCCGGTGATTCCGATTTTGACTGGAGGAGAAAGTCGTCGAGGCATGGAAAAGTGGGTGAACGAGCCGTTCTAGGCGTGGAATGAATAATAAGACATCGCGCCGACGTTCGGTCGCTACCTTAAGGACCTGGTGGCGAGGTGGATGGGATGGACGTTTACCCTCCGCGGGAGGACACGTACCTCCTGCTCCCTTTCGCGCAGGTTCCCCCCGGAACGACGCTCGCCGACGTGGGTACCGGCGCGGGTCTCGCGGCGCTCACCGCCGCGCGTCATGGAGCCCGGGTCGTGGCGACCGACATGAACCCGGTGGCCCTCCGACGACTCTTGGAGGCCGCACGCGCCGAGCACCTCGCGATCAAGGTCGTTCGGACCGACCTTCTCCGGGGGCTCGGACGATTCGACCGGATCCTCGCGAACCCCCCGTATCTCCCCACGCGGTCGAAGGAGCGCGATCCGGACCTCGGGATCAACCTCGCCCTGGACGGGGGACCGGACGGGTGCCGCGTCCTCGCTCGCCTCGTCCGAGGACTTTCCCGCCACCTCGCCGCCGCAGGAATCGCCTACATCGTCGTCTCGTCCCTTCAGGATCCTTCACGCCGGGCCGCGATCCTCGCTCGCTGGGTCTCGGGGGGTGGATCGTACGAAGTCGCCGCGACGCGATGGCTCGAAGGGGAGCGGCTCGATGTTCTGCGGATGTGGAGGTCCGGGACGCCGGACCGGGCCGGGCGCCCTACACGTGCCGTTCGGCATGGGAGAGCACCGCTTCCAGGAACCGTTGCCCGTCCCCGAACCCATCGCACGACCCGCTCCGGGTCCAGTCCGGTGCCTGGGCGCGAAAGAACGATCGCTCGGGGTGGGGCATGAGGCCGAAGACGTTTCCCTCCGGATTCGTCAACCCTGCGATGTCTCCTTCGGACCCGTTCGGGTTCCAGGGGTACATCGCAGGACCACCGTCCGGCGCGACCCACCGGAACAGCACCTGACCGTCCCGGGCAAGCTCCTCTCGCCGAGCCGCCGAGTTCCCCCCGAGCACGAGCTTCCCCTCGGCGTGCGCCGAGGGCATCAGGAACCGGGAACCCTTCGGCGTTTCGGCAAGGGGAGGGAAGTTCCCCCCCTCCCAGCACACGAACGTCGGGCGACACTCGAAATGGCCGGAGTCATTGCTCATGAGGGCTGCCTCGGGGGGGCCCAGACGACCACCTGGCCGGCCGGGAAGCAACCCCACTTCCGTGAGGACCTGGAAGCCGTTGCAGATCCCTCCCACGATGTGGCCGGAACGGACGAACTCCTCGAGGTCCGCCCCGATCGATGCCCGGACCCTCGCTCCGAAGATCGCCCCGGCACGGACGTAATCCCCCGCGGAGAATCCTCCGGGCACGAGGAGGATCTGGTAGTCCGGGAGCCGCCGTCGCTCCTCGGGGGCGACGTCCCGGCCCTCGAACTGTTTCAGGTGGACGATCTCGGGCCGGGCGCCGAGGGTCGCCACCGCGGCACGCAGCTCGTCGTCGCAGTTCGTTCCCTCGATCGACAAGAGCGCGATCGCGAGATTGCGCTGGCCCACGACCGGCTACCGGCCCCGGCGGCTTAAGTTCTGCCCGCCCGGCCTCCGGGCCGGGGTGCTGAGCCCTGCACCGGCGGTCCGAGCGGCGGGTTGAGATGGAAGACCCGGATCCGCTGGCCCGATCGCACCACCCGCCGACCCGGCGGGAGCATTGCGAACGCGGTCGCGCCCGCAAGACTCGTGATCGCGGACGAACCCCGGTACGTGGTGAACGCCCGACCATGGTCGAATCGAAGGGGTACAACGGTGGCAAGTCCTGGGGTCGGCGCGACCGCATCGCTCCCCAGCACCGCCCAACCTTCTGTCCAGCCGGGACCGGGGCGTCGCGCAATTCGACGAAGCGCCGGGTTGACGAGCCAGTACATGTTGACGAGACACGACGTCGGGTGGCCGGGGAGACCGATGATGAGCTTCGATCCCGCGCGAGAGGCGAGCGTCGGCTTCCCGGCGCGGACGGCGATCCCGTGGAAAAGCAGCCTCCCCAGTCGCGGGAGGATCCGCGGAAGATGGTCGCGCTCTCCGACCGAACTCCCACCCGTCGCGAGCACGGCATCCGACGTCACGAGCGCAGACCGTAGCGCCGTTTCGATCACCGCTGGGTCGTCCGGGAGTGGTGGTTCCGGCCGCGGTATTCCACCGGAGGCGCTCACGGCCGCTGCGAGGGTCGCGTTGTTGCTCTCATAGATCCTTCCGGGGCGGGGGCGAGCGCCCGGGACCAGAAGCTCGTTACCGTTCGGGAGGATCGCAACGACGGGCCGCGCGAAGACCGGAACGGTCGGCACTCCACACGCGGCGACCGTGCCGAGCGCGGTCGCGGTCAGCTCCTCGCCGGCGCGGACCAGGATGGCACCTCGCTCAAAGTCGTGGCCGGGGCGGTCGATTCGCTCGCCGGCGGTGACCGGCCGATGGAGCCGGATCACCGGGCCCAACCGCTCGGTCTCCTCGAAGATGATCACGCTGTCGGCGCCCCGCGGAATGGCGCTGCCGGTGGCAATCGCGACCGCTTCCCCCGGACCGAGGCGGCCGGGGTACGCTTGCTCAGCGAACACCTCTCCGACCACCCGGAGACGAATCGGCTGCCGAGGTGCCGCGTTCGCGGTATCGATGGACCGCAGGGCGTACCCGTCCCACGTCGTACGGGCGAACGACGGAACCGGGAATGGGGCGCGTACGGTGGTGGCCGCGATGCGACCAAAAGCCTCCTCCACGGGAAGCGTCTCCGTTCGCTCGATGGGCCGCGCGGCCGCCCAGAGGCGCCGACGGGCGGTCGCGACGCTCGTGAGGCGCTCGAAGGGGCGCATCTCCATCGATCCCTCACCTCAGGGGTCCCTCGACCCAGCGGGCCGCCGACCGGACACCGGCGTGAAGGCAACGTTCGAGCGGCTGGCCGGCGAACCATGCGGAATAGAACCCTCCCCGGAACGCGTCACCCGCGCCGACGATCGACCGCACGCGGCGGGGCCGAACCGCAGGAACGTGGAGCGTCGTCCCGTTGGCGAACGCGGTCACCCCCCGGGCACCTTCGGTCCGGACGACCAGGGGGACTCGTTCGGTGAGTCGCGCGGTGTCGGTCAAGCCTGCCAACTTCACCGCGCGCGCGATTTCGGACCGATTCCCGAACAGTATCTCGGCCCCGTCCAATAGAGCGGCGAGGCGGCGTCGATCCCATCGGTAGTGGATCTCCTGAGCGGGGTCCACGGCGATCCGAAGACCCGCACTTCGCGCCTCTCGGATCAACCGAAGATGACGGTCGGGGGGTCCCGTTGTAACGTGGAGCCACGAATACTCGGAGAGGAAACGGCGAGACGGTAGAGAGGCGGTCCCGGGGGAGCCCATGGGGCCCTGATCGATCAGCGTGCGCTGGTGACTCCGGTGATCTTCCACGATGAAGCATGTTGGAGTGGACTGGCCGGTAACCCGGACGAGCGCCCGCAGGTCCACCTGAGCGTGCTCCAGTCGGGAGCAGAATTCCTCGGGAAACCCATCTCCAATGAGGGCTGCGATTCCGACGCGGACTCCATAGCCCGAGGCGACGAGCGCGAGGTTGGCCGCAGGCCCCCCGAGCTCTCTCCGCGATCCCAGCACGGGGACGGTTCGGTCGGGCGGTGGGAAGGACGGAACGGAGAGAAAGAGGTCGATGTTCACGTGGCCGGCCACCAGGAGCTCACGGGGCCGGTCGACCAGACGATCCACCATGCGGGGCGGACCCGGGAACCATCGGGACGCTTAGCCCTTCGGGCGCCCGCCGGGGGACCCCTTAAACCTGACAAGGTCTCCCGCGCATCCGTCCGATGCTCGTCGAAGGTGCGATCCTCGACATCGACGGCCCCCGACCGGCGTACTCGCGATTCCGAAATGGACGGCTCGTGGAGACCGGGGCGCTCGGGACCGACAGCACTCGCGGTCGGGATCGAAAAGTCCGGGGGATCGTCATTCCTTCCCCCGTGAACTCGCACACCCATCTCGGCGATGCGGTCTCGGTACGGGAACCGCCGCACGAGCCCGTCTCCCGACTCGTGAAGCCTCCCCACGGCTACAAATTCCGTCTCCTCGCCGAGTCGTCCGACGCGGCGAAACGCCGCGCCATCCGGAGCTCCCTCCAGCGGATGGTGCGGGAGGGCATCGCAGCGACCGTTGACTTCCGAGAGGAGGGTCGGCCCGGTGTCGAGCTCTTTCGCCGCGCAGCCCAGAAGATTCCCCTGCGGACCGTCATTCTCGGCCGGCCGACCGCACGACCGGTCGACCCCGTCGAGCTCGCCCGCATCCTTTCGATTACGGATGGGATCGGCCTTTCAAGCGCCCGGGACGAGGCCAAGGGGGACCGGGAGGTCATCGCTCGCGCGTGTCACCGGGTCGGGAAGCGGTACGCCCTCCATGCGAGCGAGGCGGTCCGGGAGCGCCCCGAGGACTTCCTCGATCCCCGGCCGGATCTCGTCGTCCATCTCGCCAAGGCGAGCACGGACGATCTTCGAACCGTCCGGGACGCAGACGTTTCGGTGGTGGTCTGCCCCCGCTCGAATGCGCTGTTCGGCCGGCAGCCGGATCTCGCGACGATGGAGCGGCTCGGTCTCCAGGTCCTGCTCGGGACGGACAACGCGATGTTCCACGCCCCATCGATCTGGCGCGAACTCGAGTTCGCCTATGTCTCGACCCGGCTGCGTCGGAGGCCGGTCTCGGCGGCATTCCTCGCTCGCTCGGTGCTCGTCGAGCCCTGGCGTTGGCTCGGGAACCCCGAGAGGGCGCGGATCGCCCCGGGAACGCCGGCACGTCCGCTCATCCTCCGCCTTCCTCCCCAGGACCCCGCCTACCAGGTCGTCACTCGGATGACCGAACACCTTATTGTCCGGGGTTCCCCCCGCGACACCGCGAGCTCCGAGGAATGAAGAGCGACGAGCTGTTCGCCCTCCTCCGTCGTCGGGGCGTCCTCTGGCCCAGCGCGGAGATCTACGGAGGCGCTCAGGGGCTCTATGATTATGGCCCCCTCGGGACCGCGCTCAAGCGACGGGTGGAAGACGCCTGGACGGCGTGGTTCGTCGGCCTCTCGCACGACTACTACACCATCGAGGCGGCGGAGATCCTGCCCGAGGCGGTCGTTCGGGCCTCGGGCCATCTCGAGAACTTCACCGACCCCGAGGTCTCCTGCGAGAACTGTCACGCCGAGTTCCGCGCGGACACCGTGCTCGAGAAGGTCCGGCCCGAGGGGGTCGACGGCCTCACGAACCCCGAGATCGCGGAGATCATCCGGGCCAAGGGGTTGAAGTGTCCGAATTGCGGGTCGAAAGCGCTCAGCGTCCCTCGTTCGTTCAACCTGATGTTCGGGTTCGATTTCGGGGTCTCAGGACACGACCGGGTCTACCTGCGCCCCGAGACCGCCCAGAGCAGCTACCTCTCATTCCCCCGCATGTGGGACGTGGGTCGTCGAGCGCTGCCCCTCGGGATCGCGATCGTCGGGAAGGCGTACCGGAACGAGATCGCTCCTCGTCAGATCCTGTTTCGGATGCGATCGTTCACTCAGTCCGAGCTCCAGATCTTCTTTGATCCCGAGAACTTCCCGGTTCCGTTCGACCGGGTCCGGGAGGAACCCCTGCCGGTCGTCCGGGCCGAGCGTCGGCTCCGCGGATCCGAAGAGGTCGAATGGATCCCGGCAGGCGAGCTCGCGAGCGCCGGGGGTTTGCCCGACTTCTACGTCTACCACCTGGTCCACAGCTACCGGTACTATCGGGACGTCCTCGGATTCCCGGGGAACCGGCTTCGCCTATTCGAGAAGTCGGAACAGGAACGGGCGTTCTACAACCGGATCCACTTTGACCTCGAGGCCGAGCTCGAGAGCCTCGGCGGGTTCAAGGAGATCGGGGGCGTCCACTACCGCGGCGACTACGATCTCAGCCGCCATGGACAAGGCTCCGGACGCGATCTCTCTGTGACGCTCACCGGCGGCCGCTCGGTCCTCCCGCATGTGCTCGAGCTCACCTCGGGCCCCGACCGGACCCTCTGGGCCCTCGCGGACCTCCAGATCGCGCGGGAAGGGGAACGGACGGTCTGGAAGCTCCCGGCGTACCTCGCACCGATTGCGGTGGGCGTCTTCCCCCTGATCGAAAAGGCCCACGCGGAGTATGCCCTTCGCGTCGCCGACGACCTCGCCGCGGCCGGGCTCTCGGTCCAGTACGACGCGTCGAGTTCGATCGGCCGTCGGTACGCCCGGATGGACGAGGTCGGGACACCGTTCTGCGTCACGGTGGACGGCGAGACCCTCGCGGACGGACCGACACGGGACACGGTCACCGTCCGGGAGCGGGACTCGAAGCAGCAGACTCGGGTCGCGGTCCATGCGCTCGCAGCCCACATCCACAGCGCCCTTCGATTCCCCCGACCGCCCCGGTCCTGAACCGGTTCCCCCGGTTGCCTCTCGACGATAAGTGCTTTAACTGGGGGGCGGGGTGACACGCATCCGATGGCGACCGTGGGGGAGGCTCCAACCGAAGTGGCTGGGCCTGGGACCCCGATGGCGGCCCGACGGTCGCGCTGGATCGGTCAACAGTACGCGGACATCACGAAGCTCCGGGAGATGGCGGCCCGGCACAGCCGGGCGGCGTCTCGGGCACAGCAACGGGCATCCCGGATGAACACCCGGATCGAGAAGCTCCGCCACCAGTCGACCCTCCTGCGAGAGCGCGGTCAGCGCGCGCTCGCCGAGATCCCCGAGATCGAGCAGAAGATCAAACAGTACGAGCGGGACATTGAGGCGACCACGAGCCAGCCGGGCGGAGCCCCGATCGGCTCGGATGTGACGAGCCTGAACTACCGGATTCGTAAACTTCAGCAGAAGGTGGTCGATCGCGAGCAGAAGGCCCGCTCGCTCGAGCTCCGAGCGGCGAGCAAGACGCAGAAGACCGCGGAGCTCAAAGTCAAGGTGGACCGGTACGTCGAGGCCGCGCGGCTCTCCGAGCAAGAAGCGGTCGCATACCGGCAGCGCGCCGATCGGCTGCAGATGGTCACCGAGCAGGACGTCGCGGCACATCTGACCTCGACCGCCCCACCCGCGAGATCCGCCGCCCGGGACGAGCCGCCCGGCACGTTATGAAACTGGTCGTCACGGTCGGGATGCCCGGCTCGGGCAAGGACGAGTTGGTGGCCGTCGCTCGGTCGATGGGCCTCGCGACCCTCAAGATGGGGGACCTCGTCCGGGATGAGACTCGCCGGAGGGGCCTCACGGTGACGAACGCGAACGTCGCGCGCGTCGCGTCCGAGGAGCGGGACAAGCACGGGGCGGGGGTCTGGGCGCAGCGCGCCCTTCCCAAGCTCACCGAGACCCGGATGCTCGTCGACGGGTGCCGCTCCGACACGGAAGTGACGGTGTTCCGCCACAACTTCGGGGACCTGTTCGTCCTCGGCATCTTCGCCTCACCCGAGACCCGCCACGCGCGCATGGCGAACCGGAGCCGTTCGGACGACGGGGCGGACCTCCAGGAATTCTACGACCGGGATCGCCGGGAGTTGAAGTGGGGGATCGGGAACGCGTTCGCGCTCGCGGACGGAATGATCGTCAACGAGGGAAGTCTGGAGGAGTTCCGCCGGGAAGCGAGAGCACTGCTCGAGCGGGTCCTCGCCCGGGAGGAATAGGTACCTATTCGTCGCTCATGCGAGGGGGAACTCCCTCGGTGAGCAGCGCGCGGACCGCCTCGAACCGTTCCCGGTCTACGACGATCGCCGTGCGGGCCTGCCCTCGACGAAGGCGTTCGACCTCGCGGGCCAGATGCCGGTCCCGGGCACTGGCGAGCTCGCGGGACCCGCGGCCGGCCGTGACCCCGTGGTCCCAGGCTAGGGCATACTCGTCCGGGGAGGACGGCGCCGGAGGGCGGCGGGAGACCCGCCGCTCACGGACGGTCCTCCGGACCAGTTCGACATAGCCGATGTGCTCGGCGAAGAGGTGGGCGGACTCCTCGTCGGAGGGATCGAGCGGCGCGGCCGCGGTCATCGTCTCGCGACCCCATCGGAGGATCTCGACGAAGATAGGGTTCGGCACACGGACCTCACCGAAGCGCGAAAGGCCCCGGACCTCGCTCGTTTCGGTCGGGGAGAGAGGAACGATCGGCTCGGCCTCGGAGAGAACGAAGTAGTCGACCAGTCCCTGCATCTCCTCTGCGGAGAGCCCGAGCCCGACGAGCGTGGGACGGTACCCCGCGAGCGCGCTGAGGGTCGGAGCGATCTCCGAGACCAATCCGCGCACCGGGGCGAGGAGGAGTCGGGAGTCGTCCGGAGGGATCCGGGCCGAGATCACGTGCCTTCTCGCTCGGCGATCTCCTCGAGGAGATCGTCGGCGTCCCGCTGTCGCCGGAGCTCCGACGTGCTCAAGATCGGAAGTCCGTCAATCGAAGCCCGGTGCACCTGCTCCCGGACGACGAAGAGCGCGTGGCCCTCTGCCACATGGGCGAGCCCGTGGAGCACCTCGGCGCGGTGGAGTGCAGTCCGGAGGCTTCCGATCGCCGCGAGGAGGATGTCCGGGGTGCGGCCCAGCGCGTCGAACGGAGCACGGGTGGTCAACGTGATCTCCAGCCCGAGCCCGTCGAGTTGGCTCAGTACTTCATCCCGCCACGGGTCCCCGCTCGGCGCTCGGGAGGGCTCCGCTCGGGCTTCGTCCTTCGCTCCCGACTCCTCGAACGGGCGAGGGACCGGTGGTGCTTCGAACAAGTCCGCCGGGCGTACGATCGGCTCCCCAAGGTACCGCTCGATCCGCTCGATCACGGTGATCTCGGCGCCCGCTCCGTCTTCGTAGAGCTGGATCGCGCGACGCGACACTCCGGCAATCGAGGCCAGCGTACCGAGCGATAGGCCCCGCTCGGTGCGAAGGGAGCGCAATCTCCCCCCGTCGATCCGCGCGAACGTTCCGCCGGGGCTCGCGTAGAGAAAGGGAGGTAGCGCCTTCTCGAGATACTCTTGAACGGTCTCCTCCGTGACGATCGGGACCCCGTATCGCGTGTAGACGACGCCCGCATCGAGCTCGGCGGCGCCGGACGTCTGACCGATCACGAGCACGGTGGCCGGGAACAGCTTCCCGAGCTCCCGGAGCCGGGCCGCTTCCTCCGCGTCGAACGCGTCGATGTTCTTCAGTACCTTGACCAGCAGGAGGGTCGAGTCCCGGCGCGCCGCGAGGTCGAAGCTCGATGGGCGGATCCCGTGCGCGTCCGCGACATAGAACCCGGCCTGCTCGAGTCGGACCCGGATCCGCTCGATCCAACGCTCTCGGGATGGCGCCAACCCTTTTCACCCAGTGTAATGAGTTACCCCTTCTATTTAATATCCGGTGAACGCACCTCCGCCGCACTCAGGTCGCTGGGGCCCCGTGCCCCCCTCCCCGTGGAGTGCTCCGGGAGCCCCGGAGCAACTCTCTTGGCCGCCTCCCGACTCCGGCCGGGGAGTGAGCGCACGTCTGACGCCGGTTCCAGGGGTCCCGGCGCTTCTGATCGATCCCGGTCATCGGACCGGCGAGAGAACCGTGATCGTCTCCGACATCCACCTCGGCCTGGGGGGGAGCCCGGATCGACCGTCCGGTCCGCCGGAAGGTTCCGGAAGCATCCTCGCCGAGGACCTGACTCGGATCGCGAAGGCCGTCTCGGCCGATCGGGTCCTCATCGCGGGAGATGTGAAACATCCGATCGTCGGGACTCCCCCGGCCCTTCGCCCTGTGGTCTTCGACTTCTTCGGCCGGCTTCTCGCCGACGGGCTCGCCACGGAGCTCGTGCTCGGGAACCATGATGGGGGAATCGTGCCGCACCTTCCACGCGAGGTCGAGGTCCGTCCTGCCGAGGGCGTCGTACGGGACGGCATCGGGATCTTCCATGGCCATCGATGGCCGTCGGAGGCAGTGCTTCGGTCGCCGCGGCTTGTGGCTGGCCATCTTCACCCGGGGTACCGCTTTGCCCCGACGGCCGAGGATCCGGTTGGAAAACGCCGCTGCTGGGTCCGGGCGGAGATCCCACCGAGTCCGGTGAGCCGCCGTCGCTCCCGAAGTACGCGGGTTCCGAACGCGCGGGAGATCGTCATCCTCCCTGCGTTCAACCCCCTCGCGGGAACGGAAGCTTTGAATCGTGAGCGGCCGGCTCGGATCCGAACGTTTCTCTACCGGCGGTTCCTCACGCTCGGCACCGCTCGAGCGTACCTGCTGGACGGAACCGATCTTGGGCCCCTCCCTATCCCGAGGTCGGAGCCCCCCTCGCCAGTACCCGCTTGAGATCGGCTGGATCGTGGACCGGCGGGGCGCACGCGCTGCCGAAGCAGACGAGCGCCCGCGGTCGACTGCCCTCCGCCATCGGAACGTCGCTCGGGAGAGCGAACGGAGGGGGTGGATGCCCGTCGAAAACCCAGAGATTGGGGTACCAGAGGCTGTGAGCAGCGCGACGGAGTCTTTCGGCCTCCGTTCCGGAGCCTTCGATCACAACGGTCGCCGGATCGGTTTCGGAAAGCCCAACCGCGAGGGCAGTTCCCGCTCCGAACAATCCCGCCCCGAGGAGCCGATCGACAATGGGCCGTAGGAGAGCGGTCGCTTTTTCGTGCCAGCGGCCCTCATGCGTCAAGGAGCCGACGCGGAGGAAGGCAAGCGCGGCCGAGGCGTTCGCGGAAATGTGAGGGGTATCCTCGAGCGGATACGATGGTTCGAGGACCCCACCGACCTTCGGCCCATCGTAGAGGGATGGGGCGACGTCCCGGAGGAGGCCGTCCTCCCCGCGGAACTCCCGGTCCACCAGCTCCAATAGTTCGATGGCGGGCAGGAGATACCTCGGCTCGGCCGTCGTACCCGCGAGCTCGAGAAGCCCGCTTGCGAACGCGACCTGGTCCTCGAGCAGACCGAACCCTCGGGGCCCGTCGGAATCGAGTCGGTGGGCCATCCCCCGACCCGGACGGTAGGACGCGAGCAACAGTCGGTCGGCGGCGCTTCGGGCGTCCCCGAGGACCTCCGCGTCACCGAGGAGTGCACCGGCTTGGGCGAACGCACCGATGAACCGCCCGTTGATGTCGGAATAGATCGCGCGGTCGACCGCCGGCGTGGGGCGCCGGTCGCGGGCGGTCCGAAGCGTCTGAACGACTCGATCGAGCGTGCGAGCGGGTTCGTCCGCGAGGCTGAGGCCCTCCGTGGCCTCGGAGGGGGAAAGAGACCGGAAGAGCACGTTCCTCTCCGGATCATGAGGCATTCGAGCGTCGGTGCCGACCCCGAAGATACGGGTCGCAAACCGAAACTCGTCCCCATCCAGGAGCTGCTTCAACTCCCCTCGCGTCCACGTGAAATAGTTCCCATCGTCGCCGGGAGCATTGTCGGCGTCCTGGCTCGCGCCGAAGCCACCGTCGGGATCCTTGAGCGTGCCGCGAACCCAGCCGAGCGTCCCCCGGACGATCTCTTCGAATCTCGGATCCGCGATTCGTCGGGCTCCCTCGACGTATACCGAGAGGAGCGCTGCATTGTCCACTCCCATCTTCTCAAAGTGCGGAACGTGCCAGCCCTCGTCGACCGAGTAGCGGTGGAAGCCGCCGCCGATCTGATCGTACATCCCTCCGTCGGCCATCCGCCGTAGGGTATCGCGCGCGCGGTCGAGGCTGGACGCGGTTCCGTGGGCGAACGAGTCCCAGAGAAGGAACGAGACGGCGGTAGGATGCGGGAATTTCGGAGCCATCCCGAACCCCCCGTGGACCGGGTCGTAGCTCGAGAGGACCGCGGCGCGCACGCTCGAGATGAATTCCCCAAACTCCGCCGGGGCGCTCGTCCGGGCCGACCGCATCCGCTCCAACGCCGCCTGGATCGATTTCGCGTTCTCTCGGATCCGTTCCGGTTCCTCCTTCCAGAGACGGGCGACCTCCTTCAGGACCCGGCGAAAGCCGGGCCGGCCATAGCCATCGGAGGGCGGGAAGTAGGTACCCCCGAGGAAGACCTCGCCGTCCGGCGTGAGAAACCCCGTGAGCGGCCAGCCGCCCTCGCCCGTGAGGGCCCCAACCTGCCGCTGGTAGCGACGGTCGACCTCGGGATGCTGGTCGCGGTCGACCTTCACGGCGACGAAGAACTGCGAAAGCAGTCGTGCGACGTCGGGATCCGAGTACGTCCCTTCATCCATGACGTGGCACCAATGGCACCAAGAGGCTCCAATGTCCAGGAGGATCGGGCGGTTCGACCGGCGGGCGAGGTCGAACGGCTCGGGGCCCCACGGGTGCCAGTCGATGGGCTGCTCCGCCGCTTCCTTCAGGTAGGCAGACGGCTCCTTCGCGAGTCGCCAGCCTCCTCGACGTTCTGGAGGCCCGGAGGTCGGTGGCATGCGCCGTACCGGACCCGGGGGGTCTCTTACCGTTGCTGGGAGCGCCCGCGGGGGGTTCCGAACCCCGGAGGTCCCGTTATCGGATGTCGACCACGTTACTCCCCCAGCGCTCGTTATAAAGGGGTCCTTGGTGCCCCTCGCGAGGCACGGCTCGATGGAGATGCAACCCGGCCAGATGGCCTACGACCGGGCGATCACCGTGTTCTCGCCCGACGGCCGGCTCTTCCAAGTCGAGTACGCGCGGGAGGCCGTCCGCCGCGGCGCGACGACCGCCGGTGTCGTGTACTCGAACGGCGTCGTGCTCATCGCCGACCGTCGCATCCCGAATCCAAAGCTTGCGGAACCCGCGAGCCTTGAGAAAATCCACCAGATCGACGAGAACATCGCTTGCGCGACGGCCGGACTCGTCGCGGATGCTCGGGTCCTGGTCGACTACGCGCGGCTCTCCGCGCAGATCAATCGGGTCACGTATTCCGAGCCGATGTCGGTCGAGCTCCTTGTTCGACGCATCTGCGATTATAAGCAGCAGTACACCCAGTTCGGTGGGGTTCGGCCGTTCGGCACGGCCCTCCTCGTCGGGGGATACGACGACGCTGGGGTCCATCTGTTCGAAACGGAGCCGTCGGGCTCCCTCACGAGCTTTAAGGCGGCCAGCACCGGCGGCAACAAGGGTCCCGTGATGGACCTCTTCGAGCAGAAGTACCGCCCGGGGCTCAGCCGTGAGGACGCGATCCTCCTCGCCCTCGAGGGGCTTCGCGCGGGACTCGACGAGGGAGGAACTCTCGCCTCGGTCGAGGTCTGCACGGTGGAGGAAGGGATCGGAATGACCCGGCTCTCGCCGGACGAGGTTCAGCGGTACGTCGCCCGGCTTCCCTCCCCCGGCGGAACGGGTAAGAGCGCTCGCGCCTAGACCCGCGCGGCGGAACGACCCCCGATGGTCAAAGTCGAGGACGCGGTCATCGCCCGCTGGGAGACCCAAGGCTCCCGGTTCGAAGTCCTGGTCGACCCGCAGGCGGTCCAGGACCTGAAGGACGGGAAGACCGTCGACCTTGCGGACAAGCTTGCGCTCGACCAGGTCTTCAAGGACGCGAAGAAGGGGGACAAGATCTCCGAAGAGCACCTCGAGCGGACGTTCCACACTCGGAACCTCGCCGAGATCGCCAAGCTGATTATCTTGAAGGGCGAGGTCCAGGTCACCACCGAGCAGCGCCACTCCCTGCAGGAAGCGAAGCGCAAGCAGATCGTCGCGATGATCGCGCGCAACGCGATGAACCCCCAGACCGGGGCCCCGCACCCCCCGGCGCGCATCGAGTCCGCGATGGCCGAGGCGAAGGTCCACATTGATCCGTTCAAGCCGGTCGACGCCCAGGTGCAGGAAGTCCTCGCGAAGTTGCGTCCACTGATCCCGATCCGGCTCGACGTGGTCAAGGTCCGGATCAAGCTGGCCGGTCAGTTCTATCCCCGGGTCATCGGTGAGATCAAGGGTCTCGGAAGGATCCTTGAGGAGCAATGGCTCTCGGACGGAGGGTGGAGCGGGATCGTCGAGATCCCCGCCGGCATCCAGACCGAGCTGTACGAGAAGCTCAGCGCGCGCACGAAGGGTACCGCCGAGACCGCTTTGGTTAAATAGGCCACCCCCGTCGCGCGGCCCGGTGCAGCAAAAAACATGTCCCGAGGTCATCGTCCGGGCCACCGACGCCGTGGTCGCGAGGAATCCTCCCCGCGCCCGTCGGGCGAGCGGATACTAGTTCTTCCCGGGGAAGAGATCCCGGCCCAGGGTTTGAAACCCGGTCCCGGCACGTACCGGACCGGGGGCAAGATCTACGCGAGCGTCCTCGGTCTGCTCTCCGCGCGCCCCCCCGTGGTGCAGGTCATTCCGCTCTCTGGCCGGTACATCCCCAAGCCTCACGACATCGTGATCGGGACGGTCACGGATGTCCAGGGGACGTTCTGGCTCCTTGACATCGGGGCGCCACGGTGGGCGCCCCTCCACATGACCGGAAGTCCCTGGAAGGTCGAGATCGGGGAGACGGACCGCTACCTCCGCGTCGGAGACGCCGTGACCGTCGAGGTCGAGAACCTCGACCCGACCGGCCGGATCGGCGTCACGATGCTCGGCGAGGGATTGGGAAAGCTCGAGGGAGGGACGATCGTCCACGTCTCGCCCGCCCGGATCCCGAGAGTGGTCGGGCGCGGTGGGTCGATGGTTGGTTTGATCACGCGCCTCTCCGGCGCGCAGGTCGTCGTCGGACAGAACGGTCGAATCTGGGTGAACGGGGCGCCGGAGGCGATTCGGCGGGTCACGTTCGTCCTTCGCCTGATTGACGAAAACGGCCAGCGGTCCGGTCTGACCGAGCGGGTCGAGAGCTACTTGTTGTCGACGATGCCGACGACCGACGCCGGTCGCGCGATGCCCCGGCCCGATCAGGCGCACCGGGAGGCACCGATCGAACCGGTGACTCCGTCGGCTCCGGAAGAGGAGACCGAGAGCGAGGCCGAGATCGATTCGGACGCGGACCTCGACGAGGGGGAGTCCCGGGGCCACTAGCGGCTCCGACCGCATTCACATTCCAGGAGAGAATCATGGGAAACATAGGAGCCAAGGAGATCCCCGTTCTCCTCAGCCCGGAGGGGCTGCGGATCGACGGGCGAAGACTGGACGAACTGCGACCGCTGAAGATCCAGGCCGGCGCGCTGCACCAGGCCGACGGGTCGGCGTTCGTCGAATGGGGCGCGAACAAAGTATTGGCCGCGGTCTACGGGCCGCGGGAGGTCCACCCGCGTCACCTGCAGCAGAACCACAAGGCGGTCATCCAGTGCCGGTACAACATGGCCGCGTTCTCGGTCGACGAGCGTAAGCGGCCGGGGCTGGACCGCCGTTCTCAAGAGATCTCGAAGGTCATCGGTGAGGCGTTCGAGTCCGTCGTCTTCGCCGAGGAGTTCCCTCGGACGAGCATCGACGTCTATATCGAGGTCCTTCAGGCGAACGCGGGCACCCGATGTGCCGGGCTCGTCGCGGCATCGGTCGCCCTCGCCGACGCCGGGATTCCGATGGTCGACCTCTTGCCGGCGGTCGCGGTGGGAAAGGTCGGCGGCGCGATCGCGCTCGACCTGAAGAAGGAGGAAGACAACTTCGGCGAGGCGGATCTCCCGATGGCGCTCGTCCCGCAATCCGGACGCCTCGTTCTTCTTCAGATGGAGGGCCACTTGACCGAACCCGAGCTGGCGCAGGCTCTCGACCTCGGCGTCAAAGGTTGCCGGGAGATCTACGAACGGATGAAACAGGCTCTGCGGGATCGGTATGCCGTCGGGCCGATGACGGGGGCGTCCGCATGAGCGAAGAGATCGACGCGGAGATCCGCACCACCCACGTCCTCGACCTCGCGGCCGAGGGAAAGCGGCTCGACGGGCGAGGACCGGACGAGTACCGGAAGATCACGGTCGAGCCCGGGTTCGTCGCGACGGCCGATGGCTCCGCGCTCGTCCGCATCGGCGACACAGCGGTGGTCGCAGGGATCAAGCTCGAACCGGGGAAGCCGTTCCCGGACACCCCCAACGCCGGGGTCCTGACCACGAACGCCGAGCTCATTCCCCTCTCGAGCCCCACATTCGAACCCGGGCCGCCCCAGCCCGGGGCGATCGAGGTTTCGCGCGTCGTCGACCGGGCGATCCGGGCGGCCGAGACGATCGACTTGACGCGCCTGTGCGTCGCGCCCGGAGAGAAGAGCTGGATCTGCTACGTGGACATGCACGTCATCGACCATGCGGGGAACCTGATCGACGCGTCACTCCTTGCGGCGCTCGCGGCCCTCGCGCACACGACCGTCCCGGCGAAGCGGTTCGAGATCGCGGAGTTGGACTACCCGCTCGACGTCCAGCACTTCCCGATCGAATGCACGTTTGTGCGCCTCGGGGACGCGATCGTGGTCGATCCGACGGTCGACGAGGAGCGAGCGGCCCAGGGCCGTCTCACGGTGGCCACCGACGAGGCCGGGCGGATCGTCGCGATGCAGAAAGGCCTGGTCGGGGCATTCTCCCCCGACGACGTCAAGGAAACGGTCCGACGCGCGTTCCAGCACGGCGCCGAGCTACGAGAGATCGCGAAAGGAGGGGGCCAGTGAGCAAGCGCACGAAGAAGGTCGGGTCGACCGGCTGGATGGGCCCACGCTACGGGATCCGGATTCGGCGCCGCGTCATCGATATCGACCAAGCGCGTTCCCGGGCCTCCGCGTGCCCCCGGTGCTCGACCGTCACCCTCCACCGAGTGGCGAGTGGCGTCTTCGAGTGCCGCCGATGCGGTACTCGCTTTGCCTCGGGTGCGTACGTCTTCCAGGCCCCGCCGCCGATCACGCGCGCCGAGCGCGAGGCGACCGACAAGGCTTAAGCCCGAGCTTCCGGTCGTTCGAACGCGATGTTCCGTTGCATTCGGTGCGGGGAGGCGCTCCCCTCCGACGCAAACCTCTTCGGTGTCCGCTGCGACAACTGCGGCGGGAAGATCTTCACGAAGGAGCACCCGAACGTCAAGAAGGTTTTGAAGGCCCGGTAGCGCCGGAACCCTTCGCGCTCCCCGCTTTCTTCGGGACCGGGCTCTGGATCTCGAGCCAGATTCCGTCCGGGTCTTCTACGAAGCCGATCCAGTACCGCCCCTCCTCGAGCCACGGCTCGACCGCGACCTTCGCCCCGAACGCGACGAGCCGCTCGATCGTCTTTCGGGCGTCCGTCACGTCGAACCCGAGGTGGTCGAGCCCCTCGCCGACGGCGTAGGCGGTTCGATACGTCGACCCCGGCGGATAGTAGTTCAGCTCGAGCTGGATCCCGGATTCCGGGTCCTTCAGATTTACCCAGGTCCCCCCGTGGCTCATCGTGCCGCGTTTCCGTTCCGTGAGGCCAAGGCCTTCGACGTAGAACTTGAGGGATCGATCGAGATCGGTGACCCGGATGCCGGTGTACCGTAGCGGCATAGCCACCGACTAGACGGACGCGAGTATAGCGCTAGGCCCGTCGCGCCGGATGGAGGCCCGGTTCCGTGCGGGCGGAGCGAGCATTCTATAGCCACCGGACCTACGATCCGACGATGGGTTCGCCGACCGTCACGTTCCTCGGGGGCGTCCACGAGATCGGAGGGAACAAGATCCTCGTCGACGACGGTCCGGACCGGGTCCTGTTCGATTTTGGACCGTCGTTCTCTCCTCGGTGGGAAGAGTACTACGTCAACTACCTCCAGCCGCGCTCGACGAGCCCAGCGAAGGACCTGCTCGAGTTCGGCCTCGTCCCGAGGGTCGAGGGTCTCTACTCGCGCGACGCCCTCGCCGACGCGGACCTCGCTTGGAAGCCCGCGGAGGTCCACGCGATCTTCGTCAGCCATGCACACGCCGACCACGCCGGCCACCTAGCCCTCGTGGATCCCGAGATCCCTGTCTACGTCGGGGAAGGGACCCGCGAGCTCCTGCGCGCGATCGAGAGCTCGACGGCGATGAAGTACGGGGATCATGACTGGCGGACCTTTACGGACCGGACGCCGGTGAAGGTGGGCAAGATTGAGGTGGTTCCATATCCGGTGGACCATTCCGTTCCCTTCGCGTATGGGTTCCTGATCCGGACGTCGGAGGGGACCCTCGTCTATACCGGGGACTTCCGCCATCACGGGCCCCGCGCCCCGGACACCCATTCCTTCTTCCGCGCGGCCGCGTCCGAGCGGCCCGCCGGGCTCTTGATCGAGGGTACCCGGGCGGGGCCGGATGCGCGACGCAACCTCAGCGAGACCGGAGTTCGTTCCGAAGTCGATCGCCTCCTCGGGCGGCACGGGGGACTCGCCCTCGCCTGCACCTATCCGCGGGACGTGGACCGTCTCCTCACTCTCCACAGCGCGGCCCGCGAGGCCGGGCGCCAGCTCGTCGTTTCGGCGCGGACCGCGTACCTTCTCGGTTCGATCGCCCCACGCTGGCCCGCCGGCGCGCTCCCCTTGGCCGGTACGGACGACGGGGTCGCAGTCTACCAGCGAAAGAAGAAAAAGTTCTACGAATACGAGAAGCCGTTTCTCGAGACCGCCCTCACCGCCGGGGACGTTCGGGCGCACGGGGACCGGTACCTTCTCGCACTCGATCTGATGCACTTCCCCGAGCTGATCGACCTCCGCCCGCCCCGGGGTACGCCGTTCATCCACTCGATGAGCGAGCCGTTCAGCGAGGACGATGTGGACGATCGGGTGATGCACAATTGGCTCGACCATTTTGGCCTCGCATTTCACCAGATGCACGCCAGCGGCCACGCGTCGGCCACCGAACTGTTCGAGATCGTCCGATCCGTCCGCCCGAAGACGGTGTACCCAATCCACACCGAACACCCGGAAGCCTTTCGGCCCCTCGGGCCCATCGTTCACCCCCCCGAGCTCGACGCACCGTATCCGATTTCCGCCTAAACGCACCGTGCCGAGAGAGATTATCTCCGTCCCCACCGTCGCGACCGGGATGGTCCCGGACCGGCTCCCGACGGGTATTCCGTCCATTGACCAGCTCCTGGGAGGAGGCCTCGAGACCGATTCGCTGACCGAAATCTACGGAGAGGGTGGGAGCGGGAAGACCCTCTTCTGTCTCCACGTCGCCCATCGGGTCGCCCGGGAGCACCGGTGGGCGTTCTACATCGACACGGAGGGGGTGAGCGTCGACCGGTTCCGCGCGATTGCGGGCGAGGATCTCGAGCGGATCTTGAAGCGGTTCCTCCTGTCGACTCCAACCAGCCTGGAGGAGCAGGGCCGCGCGATCGCGACCGCGTGCGCGCTCGCCCGGGAGGGTCAGCGCCCGGTCGGCCTGATCGTGGTCGATTCGGGCACCGCGTACTACCGGCTTTCCTTGTCCGGCGCCGACGAGGACGAGGCTCGGCAGACCCTGACGCTCGCCGTCGCCAACCTGGTCGCGACCTCACTCGCCGCGCACATTCCAGTGCTCTTCACCAACCAGGTGTGGCGCAGCCCGAAGGAGGGAACGCTGGAGCCGCTCGGCGGTTCGTTCCTCAATCATGCCGCCAAGACGATCCTCCGCTTCGAGCGGCGCCCCGGGGACCGACGACGCGTCGTGCTGGTGAAGCATCGCGCACTACCCGAAGGGTCGGCGGAATTCCGGATCACGTCAAACGGGCTCGAATGATCCCCCCGGATTGAAACTGAGATAAGGCCCCGCGCGAATCGAGGGACGATGGTCAGTTCGCTCGAGTACTCGGACGTTTCCACGCCAATCGGGATCTTCCGCATGGTCTACCAGGGAACGAACCTCCGTGTGGTTGATCTCCTGGAAAACGGAGTCCCCCAGTCCGGACTTCCGGAGGGGGCGAAGCGCCGCAAGCCTCCGTATCCCGACGGGAGCCCGCCGAAGCAGCTCCAGGAGTACTTCCACCGCCGTCGTACGGAGTTCGAAGTGAGCGTCGACCCGGACACAACCTCCGAGTTCGACCGCGTCGTCTGGAAGACCCTTCTGACGGTCCCGGCCGGACGAACGGTCACGTACGGGGAGCTCGCCCGCCGCGCCGGGTTTCCGGGCGCGGCGAGAGCCGTCGGCGGTGCGATGGCGCGCAACCCGATCCCGATCGTGATTCCGTGCCATCGGGTGATCGGCCAGGGCGGCTCCATCACGGGGTATGGCATGGGACTTTGGCGGAAGCGATGGTTGCTCGACCTCGAGGGAGCGTGGCCGATCCGGTCCCGGTCGGCGGAAGGCCCCCGCCCGCACGGTCAGCGCACTCTCGATATGATGCTGGATCCGCGCATCGTGCACATTCGCCACGGACAACCTACTACAGTGGACAGTAAGTAATCCTTCAACGCGGGATTACCTACTACGAGCTATCGTAAGTTGACTCACGCTGGGTTCGCGAGCCACCTACTATCGCTCGTGGTAACTTGAACGGCGGAACGATGTCGGTGTAAGCTACTACGGCTATCCGTAACTTGATTCGAACAGGAGCCGCTCGTCCCCCGACGATCCATGGGAGCCGGCAGGCAGCCCTACGGATGGTTCCGCTCCGTCGACCAGAGTCCGTTCAGCCAGCGTAGTACGCGGCGTCGTACGGCTCCGGCTTCAGGCCCCGCCGCTGGCGGATTTCGGCGACGACCCCCGGCTGGAGCTCGGGCGGGACCGGCTCGAAGCCCAGGGACTCGGTCGCCCAGAGGACCTTACCGGCGGTCGCGCTGCGGATATCCGAGGCGAATCCGAACATCTCCGCTACCGGAACCTTCGCGACGATCGTCTGGAGGTCTCCGACGCTGGTCATGTCCAGGATCTCGCCCCGGCGCCGCTGAAGTTCGCGCGTCGCCCCGGCAAGGACCTCCTGCGGGACGTTGACCGTCGCCTTTTGGAACGGTTCGAGCAGGAGGCGGTTCCCGAGCACCATCGCGCCGTAGATTCCGCTCCGAGCGGCGGGGATGGTCTGGGCCGGACCGCGGTGGATCGAGTCCTCGTGGAGCTTCGCGTCGACGAGGCGGACCTTGAGGCCGAAGACCTTCTCGTTCGCGAGCGGCCCGCGGTTCATCGCCTCCTTGAACGCGTCGACGATCAGGTCCATCGTCTCGTTGAGATACTGGATCCCTTTGGTCACATCGAACAGGATGTTCGTCCCCTCGACGGCGGTGATCCCCCGCCCTTCGTCGCGCGGAACGCCCAGCTGTTCGAGCTTCGTGACGAGCGACTTGACGTCCTTGAACGACTTCCCCTGCGGAACCTCACCGTCCCGGATCGCCTGAACCACCGCGGCGGGAAGCGGCTCGACCTCGAAGTAGAAGCGATTGTGCTTGTTGGGGGATTTCCCCTCGAACGGCCCCCCCGCTTGGCTCACGACCTCCCGGTAGACGACGATCGGCTTCGACGCTTCGATCTCCACCTTGTAATCGTTCACGATCCGGTACTGGGTGATCTCGAGGTGAAGCTCGCCCATCCCCGAGAGGAGGTGTTCGCCGGTCTCCTGGTTGATCTCGACCCGGAGGCTTGCGTCCTCCTTGGCGACCTTTCGCATCACCTCGATCAGCTTCGGTAGGTCCGCCATCCGCTTCGGCTCGATCGCGACCGTCACGACCGGTTCGGAGACGTGACGAATCTCCTCGAACGGGGCCATCTCCGGCGTCGACGCCATCGTGGTCCCGGCAAACGCGTCGTTGAGCCCGATGACCGCAGCGATGTTGCCGGCGGTCACCTCCTCCACCATGAGACGCTCGGGGCCCATGAAGAGGGAGACATGCTGGACCCGGTCGCGGATCTTGGTACCCGCGACGCTGAGCTCCATCCCCTTCTGCAGCTTGCCCGAGAACACCCGCCCGGTCGCGATCTCGCCCGCGCTCGGGTCCATCGTGATGTCCGTGACCATGAACGACGTCGGTCCGTTCGGGTCGGTATTCACCATCGCGGTCCCGACCGACGAGCCGATGTCGCCCTTCCAGATGTTCGGGATCCGGTACTTCTGGGCGATGTGAGGGCTCGGAAGGTGCCGGACGACCATGTCGAAGACCACGTCGTTGATCTTCGCCCGCTGCGCGATCTCCTTCGAACGGCCGGTGGAGACGTAGTCGATGATGTCGGGGAACTTGACCCCCGTGCGCTGCATGTAGGGGACGCTAATCGCCCAATTCTCGTAGCCCGAGCCGAACGCGACGCTGCCGTCCCTGGGATCGACGCTCCAGGCGTCGACGAACTCCTCGGGGGCCATCTTGCGGATGAGCTCGTTCACCTCCGAGATGATCGTCGCGAACCGCTTTTGGAGCGAGTCGGGAGTCAGCTTGAGCTCCTTGATCGCCCGGTCGACCTTGTTGATGAAGAGGACCGGCTTCACCTTCTCGCGCAACGCCTGGCGAAGGACCGTCTCCGTCTGGGCCATCACCCCCTCGACCGCGCAGACAACGACGATCGCCCCGTCGACCGCACGCATCGCCCGCGTGACGTCCCCGCCGAAGTCGACGTGGCCCGGCGTATCGATGAGGTTGATCAGGTAGTTCTCGCTCTCGAACTCGTGGACGATCGTCACGTCCGCGTTGTTGATCGTGAGGAGACGGGCCTGTTCCTGCTCGTCGAAGTTGAGGTAGAGTTGCTTACCGGCGAGTTCGTTCGAGATCATGCCCGCGGCGGCGAGGAGGTTGTCCGATAGGGTGGTCTTTCCGTGATGGATGTGGGCGACGATCCCGATGTTCCGGATGCGGTCGACGCTCCGCATCATCTCGGGGATGGCCTTCGCCAGTTCGCTTCGGATGTGCGTCATGATCGTCGGGCCCCCTACGCTAGCGCGCCGACTGCGCGACGCGCTCGACCTCTTCCTTCCGCCCTACGGCGAACGACGTGAGGTCGCCCTTCGCGGCCAGTCGGATTTCATCCGCGAGGCACGAATGGATCGGCTTCGTGGATTTGTGGGACGCCTGGATCGCGCCGAGGGCGAGGTTCCGGATCGCCACGTTGAGCCGGCGCGCCGGGGACGCGTCGACGGCCCGGGGGACTGAAATCCCGCCGAACTGTAGACGCGTGACTTCTTCTCGGGGGGCTGCGTTCTCGACTGCGTCGACCAGCAGCTGGAGGGGATTCTTCCCTTCCTTCTGCGCAACCTCGTCGAACGCCTTTCGTACGGTGGTCAGTGCCTTCGACTTCTTCCCGGTGAACTTTGCCCCCTTCATGAGGTGGTTCGCGAGCCGCTCCACGAGATGCATCCGGGCCTTCAGGAACGGTTTTCCCGAGAGCCGGCCCTCGGTGTGGGGGGAGTAGACGGGGTGCAGGTACAGGTACGGCAAGAGGCCCGGATCGTGCACCTCGACGCCCTCGAACGGGTACTTCCCGAAGAGCGGCGGAATCGAGAACGGTGGCGGAGGCGGAGGCTGCGGCCTTTGTACAACCGGGCCGGGTTCCTCCCCCGTCGGCTCGGGCGGGAGGACCCCCTCGGGGGTTCCGCTCATCGGGTCGGCTTCTCCTTGCGTCCGCGGACGAGCTCGTCCAACGACACGTTGTTCACTTGGATGACCTTGTATCGGACGCCCGGGATGTCGCCGTACGAGCGTCCCATGCGGCCGCCGATCCCCTCGACGAGGACCTCGTCATGCTCGTCGATAAAGTTGATCGCCCCGTCCCCGACCGCGAATGCGGTGACCTGACGGCCGTTCTTGATGAGCTGGACCTTGATGCATTTACGGATCGCGGAGTTCGGCTGCTTCGCCTCCACCCCGACCTTCTCGATCACGATCCCGCGGGCCTGGGGAGCTCCTTCGAGGGGGTCGGATCGCTCCTTCAGGTGGAGCGTGCGACGCTTGTAGTACCGGTCGGACCAGCGTCGCCGCTGACGGAGCGTGGCCAGCCGGCCCGCGGTATTGAGTCCAGAGGGAGGGCTCATGGTGGCGGAGGGGCCGAGCCACAGGGTACCCCTATTTAAGGTCCCTCCCGCGTCGGGCTCTCGCCGGCGCGAGCGGGGTTCGGTCGGGGGATGCAGCGACTTAACCGGTCTCGGTCCGGAGCTCGCTCGGCCACGTCCCGCACCGCGGTGAGCCCGCCGATGCGCGCGGCCTGGGAACAGCTCTCGGAGGAGATTCGTCGCTGCCAGCGGTGCCCGCTCGGCCGCACGCGAATTCAGGCGGTCGTCTATCGGGGAAGCCTCACGCCCCGGGTGGTGTTCGTGGGGGAGGCCCCCGGGGCCGCCGAGGATCGGGCCGGGATCCCGTTCGTCGGGCGATCGGGGGCACGGTTGGACGCGGCGATCGAGCGGCTCGGTCTAACCCCACCGGAGTTCGGGGTGCTCAACGTGCTCAAGTGCCGGCCCCCTCGGAACCGGTTCGACCCGACCGCCGCCCGAACCTGCCGCCCCTACCTCGAGCGGCAGCTCGAACTCCTTCGTCCCACCGTGCTGGTCCCGCTCGGGCGATCCGCTCTGCGCGCGCTCGATCCTCGGGCGCCCTCCGTCCTGCGCGCGGCGGGCCGCCCACGTTCGTCCGGACCGGTCGCCGTGTTCCCTCTCCTCCATCCCGCCGCGGCGCTGCGCTCGCGCCGATGGGCGGAGCGATGGGACCGTGACGTCTCGTCTCTCGGGGAATGGCTGGCCGCGGACGCGCACAAACACCATACGGTACGGAGGTCTGGTTGAGCCGTGCGCACTGTCGAACTGTTCCTGCTGGAGGGTTCGTACCAAGCGGTCGAGGACGGGGTGGTGGTCGAGCTCTTCGGCCGTACCCGCGAAGGCTCCCCGATGGTCGCTCGGTACTACGGGTTCCGTCCGTACTTCATGATCACCGACCCGACGCCCGAGATCCGTCAGCGCCTCGCGAGCGATCCCGAAATCGTGGAGGTCCGGGACATCTCCATCTGGGTGGCGGGGAGCGAGCGACCGGCCCTTCGGGTCACGCTGCATCGTCCCTGGCTCGTGCCGCAGTACCGGGACCAGTTCCGGCGGCGGGGGGATGAGACCAGCGTGCTCGCGTGCGACATCCCGTTCGTCCACCGATTCCTGTACGACAAGCACCTCGGTCTCACCATCCAATTCGAGGCGGAGGAGGAGCCCGAGGAGATCCGCCAGCGCTACACCGTCCCGCAGGTCGTCCGGATCATCACCGAGGGCGGGCACGAGATCCGGCCCACCGAGGGGTTCCGCCCGGCGCTCCGCGTGCTCTCCTTCGACATCGAGAACTCGATTCGCTCGCGCACGATCTACACGATCTGCGGTGTCGTCGAGGGGGGAGATCGCCCTCGCAGGTCGTTCCGCATCGCCGAGCCGAGCGAGCGGAGGATCCTCGAAGAGTTCGTCCGCGTGGTGGCGGAGGAGGACCCGGACGTCATCACCGGCTACAACATCGGGGGCTACGACTTTCCCCTCCTCGTCGAGCGGGCCCAGGTCGTCGGGCTGAGCCCGTTCGCGATGGGCCGAGACCGCTCGGCACCTCGCGAGATGGGCGAACGGCTCTGGAAGATCACCGGGCGGGCCGTCGCGGACGCGTGGTGGTCGGTCCGCCAGGAGCTCCACCCGAAGCAGGAGACGCTCCAGTTCGTCGCCCGGACGTTCCTCGGGGACTCGAAGCTCGACGTCGACCGGCGCAACATGGACGAGGAGTGGGCCAGGGATCCGGCCCGCGTGTTGGAGTACTGCGAGCACGACGCGGAGCTCGCCCTGCGGATCCTCCAGCGACTGCGGGCGATAGAGAAGGCCGCGGATCTCGCGACGGTCGCGCACCTCCCGCTCGAGGAGGGGATGAACGGCCGGACATCGCTCTACATCGATGCGATGCTGATCCCTCGGGCGGACGCCCAGGGGGTCGGTGTCCCGACCAGCCACTTCGGGGGCCGCGAGGCACCGATCGAGGGCGGGTACGTCCATTCGATCCGTCCCGGTCGATACGAATGGGTGGTCGTTCTGGACTTCAAGTCGATGTACCCGTCGATCATCATCTCTCGGAACCTCTGCTTCACGACCCTTTCTCCCAAGGGAACGACCGTCGCCCCGTCGGGCGCACGGTTCCTCGCTCCGAACGTTCGACGCGGGATCATCCCGGCGATCCTCTCCGAGCTCCTCGCCGACCGGGACCGATTCCGACGCGAGGCGCGCGCGGCCGGCGCTCCCGAGCTCACCACGTACTATGACGGGCTTCAGAACGCGGTCAAGATCTTGATGAACTCGTTCTACGGGGTTCTCGCATCGAGCTTCTACCGGTTCACGAACAAGGACATCGGGGCGGCGATCACGTCGTTCGCCCGCGAGGCGATCACGTCCATCATCCACGAGCTCGAGTCGGAAGGGGATGAGGTGGTGTACTCGGACACCGACTCGGTCTTCGTCCGCTCGCCCGTCGCCTCCCTGGACGGAGCGAAGGAGTTCGGGGAGAAGCTCGCGAAGCGGTTCACGCACGAGGGGGTCACGTTCGAGTTCCAATCCGTTTACGAGGCATTCTTCTCCCATGGCGTCAAGAAGCGCTACGTCGGCCGAACCGTCTGGCCCCGGGAAGAGGTCGTGGTCCGGGGCTACGAGACCCGCCGGACCGACGCGTTCGACTATCAATCCGCCGCGCTCCTCGAGGTGTTCGACCTCGTGCTCAAGGGGGACACCGACGGGGCGATCCGCCGTTCGCGCGAACTCGTTCAGGCGGTGCGGAATCGAGAGGTGCCGGTCGAGCGCCTCGTCATCGGCCGAACCGTCCGCGCCGAGGATGAGTACAACGAGTCGACGCGGGATGCACTACCGTTCCTGCGAGTCTTCAAGCAGCTGAAGGCGGAGGGGTACGACGTGATCCCGGGGATGCGGGTCTCCTGGATCGTGACCGATTCTCGTCAGAGCCCGCAGGCGATCGAGCCCTGGGTCGATGGACGCGCATTCACGAAGCAGCCGGACTGGGACTACTACGCCGACCGGGTCGCCCAGACCCTCGGGCGAGTGACGGAGGTGTTCGATTGGGACGCAGCGGCACTTCTGCGCGGGAGCCATCAGCGCCGGCTGGGCTCGGGAGAGAGGGCCGAAGCGCCCGCCGCTCCCGCCCTCGGACCCCCCGCGACGCTCGACACGCCGGTGGGGGATCTCGGCAAGCCCCCGAAACGCCGGGGAACGAACAAGAGCCTCGCGGACTTCCAATAGGCGACTCGGGCTACGCGGCCGGACGGGTCGGCTCCATGGGCGAGGTCGATGCGCCGACCGATTCCCCCCGAAGGGTCAGCACGGCTCCCACGACCGCGACCGGGATTCCGAGCACCGCGATGAGAGGCAGCGCGAGGCGCAGTACGGCCGATGAGAGGAGCAAGGTGAAGACGGGGATGCCGGTCATCAGCATCGGCGGGAGGACCAGCCCGGCCCGTCGCATCGCGTCAAAGTAGAGAACGGGAGCCGCGAAGAAACTCGTCAAGCCCAACGCCACCAGGACTGACCAGGCGGTGGCGCCGCTGGGGGCGAGGCCGATCCACCCCCCGGGGATGGCGGGCGATAGAAGGGCAGTGACGAGACCGGAGGCGAGCATCGATTGCCCGACCACCACCGTGGGGGGATGATGCACGTTGGCGCGCGCCGCGAGGAGGAAGTAGAGCGCAACCGAGAGTGGGACCGCCGGCACAACGATCCAGCCGATCGGGGGGATCGCGGAGAGGCTTCGGCCGCCGGCGATCGTCATCGTACCTCCGGCGAGGCTGAGCACGAGCCCGACCGCGAACCACCCGGAGCGGACCTGCTCGCGATGGACGCCGAGGAGGAACGCGACGATGATCGGCGTCGCCACGACGTCACCAATGAGCGAAAGCAATGAGGCATCCACCGGCCCGGTCAGGTAGGTCGCGGCCAGCACCGAAAGTTGCATGACGACGAGAAGCGAGGTGCGGACGTAGGCCGCTGGCTGCCTCCACATCGCGACGAAGGCCGGTCCCTCCCCCCGCGCGACGGCCCAAAGGGCGTAGGCGAGCCCTCCAAGGATGAACGGGTACACGAGGATGGCCGATGGACGCGTTCCAGGCGTAATCGCAAGGACGAAGATGTAGTAGGTCGCCCAAGCGAACGAAGCGGTCAGCGAGAGCGCGACCGCCAAGGTTCTCGACCCGGAACCGTTCGCCATCCGGCCCGGAGAGCCGAACTCGTGGCTAAGTGTTTCGGACGAGGGGAGAAACGCGGCGCGTTCGCCGCTACTCGTACCCCGAGTAGTTCAGCCGAAGGGATGGCAGGGAGACCCCCGAACCGCGCTCGACGTGTCCGATCTCGATTGCGTCCCGGGCACCGGCTCGCGCGAGACGTCGACGCGTCGCGGCGAGGTGCTCGCGCGCAACGACGGCGACGAATCCGATCCCCATGTTGAACGTCTGGTACATCTCCTCCTCGGCGATACCGCCGAGGGATTGCACCCAGCGGAAGATCGAGGGGGGTTCCGGCCAGCGATCGAGGACGAACTCGACCTTCGGATGGAGCCGTACGAGATTGCGCACGCCACCGCCCGAAATGTGGGCGAGGCCGTGCGTCTCCGGCTCTCCGGCGAGCGCGTCCGCGATCCCGGTGTAGATTCGAGTGGGGACGAGGAGCTCCGTACCCAGTGCGATGTCGGCCCCCGGCCGGGGCCGGGACAGATCGGCATGGGCCTCCTCCATGAGACGTCGCACGAGCGTGAATCCGTTGGCATGAAATCCGGTCGAAGGAATCCCGAGGATTCGATCCCCGGGTCGAATGCGGGTCCCCGTCACGGGACGTCGCCCTCCCGGGAAGAAGCCGAATGCGGTCCCCCCAAGGTCGATCCCCCCGACGATGTCCGGAACGATCGCCGTCTCCCCACCGAGCAACGCGCACTGGGCCGAACGGAGCCCGCGGTCCAAGCCGCGCCCGATGGCGGCGAAGACGGCCTCGTCGGGATGGGCGCACAAGATCGTGTCGACCAGTCCGGCAGGGCGAGCGCCGACCGCGGCGAGATCATTTACGTTCACTCCGACGATGTCCTCGCCCACCTCTTCCCATCGGCCCACTCGTTCGGCCAGGATCACCTTCGTGCCGACCGTATCCGTCGTCACGGCGATGGTCTCACGCCCGATCCTCAGGAGGCCGGCAAAATGGCCCGGAAGCTCGACCGGACGACCGTGCGTGGGAGGAGGGACGTACCGGACCGCGGTGAGGAGCTTCGTAAGCGCGCGTGAACGCACGGAGACGTCCACGCCGGCCCGAGCGTAGCTCCAGCTCGGTCGTTCCACGGCGGATACCATGTCGGGCCCATGATTCGGGAGGGAATTACGCTTGGCCGACCGGTCGGAGGAGGACTCTTTATGGTCGATTTCGTGCGAGCCATCGATGCACGGGCCGTCGGGCAACGACGAGCGCACGTCCCGGAGCGACATCGCCTGGATTCTGGCCGGGAGGACGTGGATTCACGGCCGCCTCGAGCCGGTCGAGATCGCGATCGACGACCGTGGATGGATTCACTCCGTGGGGAAAGTGCGTTCTGGCGCCCCCCGCCACGATGTTGGAGACTCCGTGATCCTGCCGGCGGCGACGGACCTCCACGTTCATTTCCGGGATCCCGGGGGTCCGAAAGAGGCCGAGACCCTCGCGTCGGGGACGGGTGCGGCCGCGCTGGGCGGTGTCACGCTTGTGGGGGACATGCCGAACAACCCCGAACCGATCGACAGTCCCGAACGACTGCGGGAGAAGGCCCGGCGCGTGCCCGGACGCGCAGCGGTGGATGTCCTTCTGTACGCGAGCCCCACCCGGGCCCCGATGGTCCCACGGCTCGCCCGGCTCGCGGGGGGCTTCAAGGTCTACATGAGCCCGACGACGGGAATCCCGGACGTCGCGGAGCCGGCCGGCGTTACGGAGACCTTGACCCGGCTCGCGGAATTCGACCTTCCCGTGTCCGTGCACGCCGAGGACCCGAGTCGCTTCCGGGGGGGCGATGCTCCGCAGACCCCTGCGGAGTGGAATCTTCACCGCCCCGCGGAGGCCGAGGCCCGTGCGATCGAGCGGCTCCTATCGGCACCTCCAAGGCTCCGCCTCCACGTGGCGCACGTGACGACGGCCAAGTCGGTCGAGCGGCTGCGTTCGGCCGGCGCCTCCTTCGAAGTCACGCCGCACCACCTCCTCCTCTCGGAGCGATCGGGCACGTCTCCCCGCTTCAAGGTCAACCCTCCGCTGCGTTCCGAGGAGGAGCGGCGGGCCCTGTGGGACGCGTTCCGTCAGGGGCTCATCCCGTGCGTCGCCAGCGACCACGCGCCGCACTCCGTGGAGTCGAAGGACGTACCGTTCGATCGAGCGCCGAGCGGGATGCCGGGGGTCGAGACGATGCTTCCCCTTCTGCTCGCGAAGGTCCGTGCCGGCGAGCTCCACTTGGGTGCCCTTCTCGCGGCGGCCTGCGACCGGCCGGCTCGTTGGTTGGGCCAGCCGCTCGGCCGCGTCGCACCGGGCCATCGAGCCAACCTATTGATCGTCGACTTCACCGTTCACCGTCCGGTGTCGGCCCGAATCCTGTCCACCGCGTGTGGGTGGACCGCGTTCGAAGGGTGGGATGCCGTCTTCCCGCGGGAACATTTCCGCGATGGAAAACGGATCGTGGACGCGGGGGAGCTCGTGGGAACGCCGGACGGTCACGTCGTTCGGCCGGAGTTTGCCGGTCCGATCGGGAGTCCTTCGGCCTAGGGCGAGCCCGGATCTCGCCGGGCTCCATCAGGGGATTGCCCCTCAAGCGCGACCGGTCGAACGCGACGTGGGGGCCAGCCGGGGGCGAGAATACCGGCCACCTGGAGGCCGATGTACACGACCACCGCTGCGATCGCAGCGAGCAACGGGAAGTTGAGGTAGTCGAAGTAGGCGGAGAGCGCTGACCAGTGGGAGCGAAGCGCCATCCCCGCGAGGATGAGGAGGGTCACGTAGGGGATCGAACCGAGCGTTGTGAAGATGCCGAATCGGGCGGGGCTCATCCGCGCGGTCCCCGCCGGGTACGGAATGTACGATCGGATCACGGGAACGAGCCTCGCGAGACCGACCGTTGCTTCTCCGTAGCGAGTGAAGTACCGGTCGACCCGGTCGAGGTGATGTTGCTCGAGCCGAAGATGCCCGAGCCCGAGGCCGGTGATCCGGTGGCGCCACCATCGTCCGATCGCGTACGCCAGGAACGCGCCGCACAGCTCGCCCGCGACGGCCACCGTGAGGGCCGATCCGAACGAGAACGTTCCATCGGCGACAAGGAATCCCGCGAACGGCAGGATCACCTCGCTCGGAAGGGGAGGAATCCCGAGGCTCTCCACAGTCATGAGCGCGAACAGGCCCGGGAGCCCCAGGGTCGCGAGAATGGTTACAATGAGGCCGGTGACCGCCCCGATGAGCGAGAAAGCCATTCGGCGGCCCCTCCGTGTGTCCCCGCTAGGGGCCGTAGATCAATCGGAACGGCGTCGTGAGATGGGGTTCCGTCCGGGCCGGGATCCCCTCGAACTCCAGAGGGACCTGACATCCTCCGCATGCGACCGCTGGGCGCCGGCGTCCGAGAACGATCGAGAGGGCGATCCCGATCTCGATCTCTTTCGGCCGCTCGGGCGTGGAACCGATCGCCCGGCGCAGGTCCTCGAGGAGACGGTCGTCCTCAGAGGGGTCCACGTGCGACTCCATCACCGAGAACGAGCCGGCCCGGCTTCATAACGCTCGCGCGCGCGGGGAATCCTGGGTTAGGGGGACGATCCCTCGTCCGACTTCGTCTCCGGCGGTTTCTCGGCCCCCTTCTTGGGCGCGCGCTTCAGGATCTCGCCAGAGATCTTGTCGAGCTCGGCCATCAAGGAGTCGATATCGGGCTCGGCCTCGGCCCCAGCCCCTGCGGCGGCCCCTGGAGCAGCCGGCGCCGGGGGGGTGGGGACGACGGGGAGCGTCTGGCCCACGTCCTCAGGGGTCTCGAGGTAGGCGGGCGCGGCGACCGGTGGGGCCGGGGGTGGTGGCGTTCCGGCGGCCCCCGGCGGCGGTCCACCCGCGGCGACCGGCGGAACAGCGGCGGGGGGAGCCTTCCGGCGTCGACGCATCAGAAACAGCGCGGCGAGGAGCCCTGCGACGATGAGGACTGCCGCAATGCCCAGCCAGGCATAGGTGGAGAGACCGCTCGGCGCGGCACTTGGCACGCTGTACGGGGTGCTCGTCTGGGCCGAGACGAGTCCGACGTCCGGAGTCATCGCGGCGGCGATCACCACGCCAAGCATCGCGATCCCCAACACGACGGGGACGATGCGCTTCGCCCTGAGATTCACGTCTTCACGCCGGGGAGCGCAGCTCCCGAGTTCGCTATGCGGCGCGGTCTATGTAAACCTGACGAGGGGGGAGGGCGGTTATACGCCCATCGCCGGGGAATCGCACTCGATTCGACTCGACGACCGGCCGCATCGAGCCGGGAATAGGATTTTGGTCCGCGAGAGGCTCGTCCTCGAGAGGCATCGCGTGTCGTTCCCGTACGTCGAGGTGTTCCTGGCCCTGCTCGTCGCCTACATGGGCTACTCGATCTGGGCCAGTCTCGACGCGCGCTACCCGATTGCTGCGGCCCTCGTGCTGCTCGTCGCCACTGCGATCGTCGACACTCTCGGGAACCCCGTCGCGGCCAACACGCTCGCCGAGTACGTCTTCTTCCTCCTGGGAAGCGGCGTGGTGCTCCTCCTCATCGAACACGTGCGCGACTCCCGCCGCACCCCCGACTCTTCTTCGGGATCAGTGGGGGGTTCGAAGCGCGAGTCGTCCGAGGCGACGGAGAAGAGGCAGGGGGCGCCCGGCCATTCGCTCGATCGCTTCGAGGAGCAGTCGATCCCCGTCGTCGATGCTTCGAGTGACGAGGACGAGCACGACGAAGAGGACGGCGATTCCGAGTCCCAGGGGTACGAGGAGGAGACCGCTCACATTCCAATGGACGAGCGCGAAGAGCGCGCCGATCGGAATGGTCGTCACGACCACGGGGATGACAAAATGACGGCGGAACGGATGGACCTCCGAGAGGAGGATCAGTTCGCCGAGGCTTAGGAGGAAGAACGCCACGTTCGCCGAGGCCCACGCGATCGCCGAACCGACGTACCCGTACGTCGGGATCAGCGCGAACGAGAGGGCGAAATCGAGCGCACCCGCGGCGACCGCGTTGTACGCGAGGAGGCGCGTCTGGCCGTAGACGACCTGCGCGGTGGTGGACGGTCCGAGAAGGGTCGTGAAGAACGCACCGACGACGACGATCTGCAATGGGAGGACCACTGAGGCGTAGCTCGGTCCGTAGACGAACCCGAGCGACTCGCCCGGGAGGAAGAAGAAGAGGGCAAAGAGTGGGAGGGACACCAAGGTCATCCACTTCGTGACCGTCGCGTACGTGATCCGAATCGATCGGGGGTCGTCCTGGCGCAAGAACTTGCTCGCGACCGGCAGGAAGATGAAGGACGACGCGCTGATTCCGATCTGGACGAGCCGGGCGAGCGTCAGCGAGTTGGAGTAGACACCGATCTCGCTTTCGTGGTAGATCCCGAGGATGAGTGTGTCGCCGTAGCCGGTGATACTCGTCATGACCCCGACCACGAAGAGCGGCGCCGCGAACCTCAGGAGCCGGCCGAGCGCCTCGGGGGCCTGAGGTCCCCGCGGCAGCCGGCGAGGGAGCCGCCGCCAGGCATAGATCAGGACCAGCGCCAACGTGACGACGTTCGCGAGGGTGTAGGCGATGAGCGACTCGGTGTAAGTGATCCCATTGGGAGGGACGACGAGCGCGATGAGCAAGAAGACAACGAAGAGCGCCGGGTTGACGATCTGGCTGAACACCGCGTTGGGCGTCACGTCCTCGTATCCCTGGAAGATCGACACCGTGAGGCCCGAGACAATCGACGCACCGAGAGCGATCGGGAAGAACTCGAGCGCGACGGTGATCGCCGGTGAGCCGAGCGCCGAACCGATCGTGGGGGCGAACACGTAGAGGAGGACCGCCGCGACCGCCGCTGAGCCGCTCCCGATCAGGAGGGTCCCACGGACGATCGTGCGTCGCTCCGCGTCTGAGCTTGCGTAGGGGATGCCGCGCGCCACCGCGTTCGGAAGTCCGAGGGTCCCGAACGCGGACAGGATGGTGACCAGCGTCAGTCCGAACGAGAACGCGTTCCAGTCGCTCGGCGAGATGCTGCGGACGACCAAGACCCTGCTGGCGAAGTTGAGTCCGACCAGGCACAGGGTCGCGATCAGAAGGAAGAGGGTGCCGCGGGTGACCGTCGAAAGCCCTTCCCGGACCTTCGCGCCGGAATCGACGTCCAAACGATTCGCCCGGGCTCGTGCTATGACCGGACGGTAAATACGTAGCGGCATGGCGGCACGGACCCCTTTTTAGGGCGTTCAGGGGTCCGTAGCGCGTGAGCCTGCCGGACCCGTCGGCGGGCACCTGGGCCGTTGGCCTCCTGCTCTGGGCGGCGGCGGCCGCGGTGCTCGGAGAGTCCCTGCGGCTTCTGGCGTCTCGGTACGTCCCGTCGTGGCGGAACGACGAGCCGATCCAGAGAGGCCTTCTCGACTTCTACCTCGGAGGGGCCGTTCTGTATCTCGTCGCCGCGGTGCCAGGGGGAGGGTTCATCGGCCCGGTCGTGAACACGCTCCCGATCGCGGGGGCCGTGGGCCTCGTCGCCTACGTGATCCTACGTCGTCGGGCCGGAGGATCGATCGCCCTCTTGGGGTCGTTACCCAAGGTTCGACGGCCCACGTACCTCGTCGTCCTCCTCTCCGCGTTTGCCCTGTTCGCGATCGAGGTCGCCGTCGCGGCTCCGATTGGAACCGGGAACACCTTCGACTCCGGTCTCCTCGCGACGTACACCGCCATTCTCCTCCACACTCACTCGATCCCCCTGTCGTTCCAGCCGTACGCGACCACCTCCATCCTCTACCCACAGGGGACGACCGTTTGGCTCGGGTGGGCGCAGGAGACGCTAGCCCTCGCGCCCGCGCGGACGAGCCTCGCGGTCACTCCCCTCTTCATCGCCTTGAGCCCGCTCGGCGGGTTCGTTCTCGGTCGGCAATGGTTCTCCAGCGACCGAGCCGGGGCGGCGTTTGCGCTCACGCTCGCATGGCTCGCTCCCGCGACGCGGGGGATGGTCGCGGGAAGCAACGACTTCGTCTTCGCGTTTCCTCTCGTTTTGTGGCTCGCGGGAGCCGCCTCGATCTGGATCCGCACCTCGCCTCCGGGGATCGGCGACGCGCTCGGATTCGGAATCCTCGCGGGGTTCTCGGCGGCAATGAACCCGGTCGGCGCGGAGTGGCTCCTCTTGGCGACCCTCCTCGCGGCGCTCCTCGTCCGGCCCGCGCTGTGCGGGCGGCCACTCCGCTGGCTGGGTCGCTGGGGTGTGGCGGTCGGCGCAGCGTTGGTCGGGGTACTTCCCTCCCTCGTCGTTCTCATCCAGGGTCACGCGAGTCCCGGGTTTGTTCCCGGCTCTGCGGCCGCGCCGGCCGGTTCGTCGACGGGGATCAGCACTCCTCAGTTCCTCGGGGCGATCGATCCGTTCCTGTTCCGCCTCGAGGACGTCCAGCTCTCTCCCGTTCCTGCGCTGAGGCTCGAGCTCGCCCTCCTCCTCGTACTGGGCTTGCTCGTTCTCATCGTCGTCCGGGGACCCTCGGCGCTGGGTCGCTACATCCGACCGTTCCGCACCTTCGCTGTCGCCTCCGGCCTTTCCCTGGTGGGCCTGCTCATGGTGATCTGGTGGGGGTCGACCGGATTCGGTCCCGCGGTCGCGGTCGGGAACATCACGAGCTGGGACGAGCTCTCGATCTGGCTCTTCGCGGTGTACTGCCTGATCGGGGCGATTCCGCTCGTCCTTGCGCTCGAACGCCTGTACGGGACCTGGCCGGGGGACGCCCGTACTTCCCCGGCCATATCGACATCCCCTTCGGAACTCCCCCGGCACGGCCGTGGGGTCCGAGGGGGAGCGGCGCGCACGCTCGTTCCGCTCGCGATCGCCCTCGTGATCGTGATGCCGGGTGTGACTTTGACCCCTGTCTCCTTCACCCCGGTCCTGTCGCGCCTCTACCACGACTTCGGAAACGTCACTCCGGACGATTTCGCCCTGCTCGAGTACGCGGGTGCCCATCTTCCACCGGGGGCCCGGGTGCTCATCGCTCCCGGAAGCGCCGCCGACTTCCTTCCGGGCTATGCGACGAACGTCGTCCTGCTCTATCCGCTCGTTCCGGGCTGGGAATGGATCAACGCCTCCTACCGGCTCGTCGTTGACGAGCTTGCGAACGCGACCCTGAATTTTTCGGGCCTCGCCGCTCTCGCGACGCTCGACGCCGGGTACGTCATCGTGACCGGCAACTCCACCGTCCTCTGGCCAGCCTTCTCACCGGTGCCGTTCCTGGACGACCCATCTACGTTCCACGAGATGTGGAACCAAGGCGACGCCTACCTGTTCAGCCGGACCTAGACGAACTCGTCGAGGAGACTCTCCCGTCCCTTGAGGCCGGACGGCTGGTTCACGAGCGGGCCCGCGGCGAGAACCTCCTCGAGGTCCTCGTATGTCGGCTTGTCAACCGTGTAGAAGAGACCGATCGGGATCTTGTCGCCCCACTCGAGCGATCGCTGCCAGGCGGCGACGATGTCCTTCGGGTCGTGGCCCGAACTCTCGAGCTTGTAGAGCCGCTGGCGGAAGAAGTCGAACGTGTTGATCTTGTTGTACGTTACGCAGGGGGAGAACACGTCCACAAACCCGAACCCCTTGTGCTGAATCGCGCCGGCGACGAGATCGGCCAGGTGCTTCACGTCCCCCGAAAACCCACGAGCGACGTACGTTGCCCCGCTCGCGAGCGCGAGCGCGACCGGGTCGAGCGGGTTCTCGATGACGCCGAAGGGGGTCGACTTCGTCTTGGCGCCCATCGTCGAGGTCGGGCTTGCCTGTCCCGTCGTGAGGCCGTAGATCTGGTTGTCCATCGTGACGTACGTCAACTTGACGTTGCGTCGCATCGCGTGGATCAAGTGGCCCACTCCGATTCCGAAGCCGTCCCCGTCCCCACCGGTCGCGATGACCGTAAGGCCGTGGTTGCCCCATCGGATTCCCTCGGCGAGCGGGATCGCCCGGCCGTGGATGCCGTGGAATCCGTACGACGAGAGGAAGTGCGGGAGGTTCGAGGAGCACCCGATCCCCGAGACGATGACCACGTCCTTGCTCGGGATCTTCAGCCGCTTCAGGGCCATCTCGATGCCCGCGACGACCCCGAAGTCCCCACATCCCGGGCACCACGTCGGCTTGACGTGCGACTTCCCGACGATCGGGAACTGCGACCCGATGGGGGAGATGATCGGTGCCGCGGCACTTTCCGCCATGATCAGAGCACCTCCTCAGCGCGCTCGAGAATCTGATGCGGATAGAAAGGCTCTCCGTCGTACTTAAGGAACTGGTGGGGAAGCTCGATGCCCATCTCCGCGCGGAGGAGCTTCGCGAACTGACCGGAGTAGTTCCCTTCGACCAAGAGCGTCTTTCGGGTCCGCGCGAACAGCCCCCGGACACGGTCCGGTTCGAGAGGGTAGAGGGTGGGGAACCGCAGCAGGTTCGTCGCCGTTCCCTTCTCTTCGAGAATCTCCATCGCGTCGCGCACCGCGCCCACGGTGGAACCCCACGCGACGAACGTGAGGGGGGCATCGGCGGGACCCTCGATGAACGGAGGGGGCGCGTCCTTCGCGAGCCCTTTCAGCTTGCGCATCCGCTTTTCCATCATCTTCTCCCGGATCGAGATCGATGCCGGGATTCCCACACGGATATCGGAGATGTCTCCGCCCCACTCGTCGTGCTCGTCCGAGAGGGTGATGTGGTTGAGTCCTGGCTGGCCGGGCAGGGCCCGAGGCGACACTCCGGACTCCGTGTCCTCGTAGCGACGGTACTCGTGCCCGTTGGGCTCTACGGTGTAGAGCGAGGGGATGGGGACGTTGAAATCGAATTCCGACCGGTCGAGCCCTTCCATCGCCTCGGCGAGGTGGAAGTCCGTGAGTTCGATCACGGGGGTCTGATACCGCTCGGCGAGGTCGAAGGCGGCGATCGTGAGACGGTACGCCTCAACGGGGTCGGAGGGAGCGAGTACCGCCCGAGGGAACTCGCCCTGACCGGCGCCCATGACGAGGTTGAGGTCTCCCTGCTCGGTCTTGGTGGGGAGGCCGGTCGATGGCCCCGCGCGGGCGGCGTCGATCACCACGACCGGCACCTCCGTCATGCCGGCCATTCCGAGGCCCTCGGTCATGAGGGCAAACCCGCCACCGCTACTCGCGGTCATCGCGCGGACTCCGGAGTACGAGGCACCGACCGCCATGTTGATCGACGCGAGCTCGTCCTCGGACTGCTTCACCACGATGCCGAGCGCGTGCGAGTGAGCTGCCAACCAGTGCATGATCGAAGTCGCGGGCGTCATCGGATACTGAACGAGGAACTTGCATCCGGCCGCCGCCGCGCCGAGCGCGATCCCCTGGTTTCCCGTCATCAACAGCTTCGGGGCGCCCTTCGTCGAGAGGGCCCTGGGATGAGTGAACCCCTTCTGCTCGGCGAACTTGTATCCGTCCGCGCTCG
Source organism: Thermoplasmata archaeon (assembly GCA_035623855.1). Classification (GTDB taxonomy): domain Archaea; phylum Thermoplasmatota; class Thermoplasmata; order Lutacidiplasmatales; family UBA184; genus Lutacidiplasma. The sequence continues at coordinate 177,670 of DASPSQ010000006.1, forward strand.
CCCCGACGTTCCACTGGACAATCTCTCCGGCCTTCTTGCCGAACGAGTCGGAGAGGACGTTCTGGACGACGGCGAGCGGGATGCCGGCCAGGAATGCGGTGGCACCCATCCCGGCGGCGTTCTGGAGGACCGACTGGCTCGTGTACTTGCGCGCGATCTCGAGGGTCGGCACCGCCATCAGCTGGAGGCCCGCGGGGACGTCGGCCGGCGCGAGCGCGAATTTCTCCGGGTCGTAGATGATCGTGCCGTGCTCCCGAAGGATCGGCGCGTGGACATCGACGGTCTGGCGGTCGAGAGCATAGAGGATGTCGGCACGATCTCCCTGGCAGTGGAGCGGCCGCTCGGCGGCCCGCACCGCGAACCAGACATGCCCGCCCCGAATCACGGATTGATAGGCGTTCAGGCCAAAGACGTGGAGGCCCATGCGGGAGAAGCTGCGGCTGATCGACTCCCCGATCGAGGCGATCCCGTCGCCCGCTTGGCCGCCGATACGGACGGCAATCTCTTTCATCGTCCGATTTTACGGGTCGTCCCTATTAATCGATTCTGTGAAGTGGGAGAGACCTCGGTACCTGGCCTTGAGCTGCCCAGGGAAGGGATAGGGCGCTAAATCTTAACGCGACGCGTCGCTGAGGGGCCCCGTGGGTGCCAAAGTCCGCCCGATCCAGATTCGGCTCTTTGCCTCCGCTCGGGAGGCCGTGGGAGAGTCGATTCTCGCCTGGACCGTGCCGGCTGAAGGGCTGGCGGCCTCGGAACTGGTCCGGCGGCTCGGCCGAGAGTACCCCCGACTCCGCCCGACGCTTCGGGTGAGCCGGTTCGTGAGGAACGGAAGATACCTCGCGCACCTAACGGAGCGCGTCCGACCGGGCGACGAGTTCGCGGTCCATCCGCCGTACGGAGGAGGGTAACGTGGGAACTCGATTGACCCGACGGCCGCTGTCCCTCTCCTCCGCCTCGGCGTCGCTCCGCGGCCGGGGCCTGGGAGGCGTTGTACTCTTCGCGGGGCGGGTCCGCCCCGACGCCACCCGATCCGGGCGAGTTCGAGCCCTCCTGTACGAGGCGGATCCCGTCGTGGCCCGCCGCGAGCTCGGCCGCCTCGAACGCACGGCACGGCAGCGGTTTCACGCGGAGCGGGTCGTACTGTGGCATCGGGTCGGACCGGTCCAAGTCGGCGAGATTTCGGTAATCGTGGGCGCCGCGTGTGGACACCGGGCGGCGGCGTTCGACGCGGCGCGCTACCTGATCGAGCAGCTCAAGTCGTCGGTCCCGATTTGGAAGACGGAGCAAGCACGATCCGCGCGTCGACCGCGACGACACCCTTCCCGGCGGGCCGGACGATCAGCGGGTTGATGTCGAGCTCCACGACCTCGGGGATCTCGACCGCGAGCTGGGAAACCCGCTGGATGGCGTCTGCCAAGGCGGGGACGTCACTCGGAGGCTCGCCGCGGACCCCCTGAAGGATCGCGAACGATTTGATCGACTCAATCATCCTCTGCGCCGAGAGCGGCCGGAGCGGCGCAAGCCGGAAGGCGACGTCCCGCATCACCTCCACGTAGATCCCGCCGAGACCGAAGACGACGATCGGCCCGAAGCTCGGGTCCCGCTGGACCCCGATGAGCACTTCCTTGCCCCCGCGGACCTCCGTTTCGATCTCGAACCCCTCGATCCGGGCTGTCGGCGCCTTCGCTTTCAGGGACTGCTGCATCCGGTCCCAGGCCACCCGTAGCTCGCCCGCGTCCTCGATCCCCACCGCGACCCCACCGACGTCGGTCTTGTGCGAAATGTCGGGAGACGCGACCTTCAAGACCACCGGGTAGCCGATCGACTCCGCGGCGTGAGCGGCTTCGTCCACGGTTCCGACGCGTTGGACGTTGACGAACGGAATGCCGTAGGCACTCAGGATCGAACGGGAGGCGTACTCGGGCAGCAGTGTGACCCCGGACGTCCGCGCTCGTTCGAGCGTTGAGCTGACGGCCGCGCGATCGACGGAAAACGTTTGAACCGGCGCACGCGGGCGAGCGGTCCACGCGTGGTATCGGGCCAGGCTTCCGAGCCCCTGGGCCGCCTCCTCCGGGAAGGTGAATGCCGGGATTCCGTGTTCATCGAGGAACGTCACCTGTTCGGACATGTCCGTAAGGCCGAAGAGGCACGCCACGATCGGCTTCTTCGACAGGGCCTTGACCTCAAGGATCGCCCGGGCCATCGCCTGGGCGGCCATGTGGCCGGCCGGCGTCACGATCACGAGGCCGGCGTTGATGTCGGGAATCGCGAGGAGCCTCGTGAGAGTATCGCGCACGCCCTCCGGTGGAACTTCGGCGGTCACGTCGACCGGGTTCGAAATCGTCGCGATCGACGGAAGGCGTTTGGCGAGCTCGGCCCGCGTGTCGGGGGGGAGAGGAGGAAGTTCGAGGCCGTAGCGGATCGCCGCGTCGGCGGCCACGATCCCGGGACCTCCCGAGTTCGTGAGGATCGCGAGACGCGGTCCCTCGGTCGTGAGACCGGTCGAGAAGATCTTCGCCATCCGGAACAGGTCGCCCAACGAGTCCGCCCGGAGAACACCGGACTGGGCGAAGATCGAGTCGTAGAGCTGGTCGCGACCTGACTGCGCCAGCGAACCGGTGTGGCTCAGCACCGCACGTTCTCCGGCCGGTGTCCGACCGCTCTTGATCACCAGGACGGGTTTCTGCTCGGTCACTTCGACGGCTGTCTCGAGGAACCGGCGGCCGTTCGCGAGGCTCTCGACATAGAGCAGGATGACCCGAGTCGCGGGATCGCGACCGAGGGAGTACAAGAGGTCGTTCTCGTCCACCCCGGCCCGGTTCCCGACCGAGACGAACCGGGAGAACCCGATCCGCTGGACGGCACCATAGGCGAGGATGCCGGCGCAGAGCGCGCCGCTCTGCGACACGAACGCAATGTTCCCACGGTTCGGGAGGTCCTCACTGAACGTGGAATTGAGCCGGACGTCGGGGTGGGTGTTGAAGATCCCGAAACAGTTCGGGCCGATCAGCGACATGTGATACTGGACCGCTCGTCGGACCAACTCGGCCTCGAGAACCGCTCCGGCCTCTCCGACCTCGCGGAACCCCGCAGTGATGACCACCAGTCCCTTCGTACCCGCCTTTCCGAGTTGGTCAACGACGCCCGCGACCGATGGTGCGGGGACGATCACGACCCCAAGGTCGGGGGCTTCAGGGAGCGACGGAACGTCCGGATAGCAGCGCACTCCCGAGATGCTCTTCGACGACGGGTTGACCGGATAGGCGACCCCTTGGAAGCCGGCGCGAAGGATGTTCTGGAACACCGCCGTTCCAACCTTGCCCGGCCGGTTCGACGCGCCGATGACCGCGACCGAGCGCGGGCAGAATAGCTCGCTGAGCTCTGAGGAGGGCGGGACACTCATGGAAATCCGGAACGGCGGAGTTTGCACGGGCGGTCCGTTATATAGCCACACCCCCGTTCGAAAGCGAATGAGCACCGGACGTGAGCCTTCGGACCCCCCGTCTACCGCCCTGCCGTCGGCTCCGGGACCCAGCCGCGCCCAACCGCCGGCGACGCGGGGCGTCCTGCAGCGGATGGACAAGGGGGGGATCCGTCATGTCGTCGCGATCGGAAGCGGAAAGGGAGGCGTGGGAAAATCGTCGGTCACGGCCCTGCTCGCGGTCGAGCTCCGCCGCAAAGGGCTTGCCGTCGGCGTACTGGACGCGGACATCACCGGCCCATCGATCCCGAAGCTTCTCGGCCTCTCGGGTCCCCTTGCGGACCGGGGCGAAGGGATCGAGCCCGCCGTTTCGCGCACCGGCATCTCCGTCGTCTCCTCGCAGTTTATGGTGGAGGACGAGCAGACGCCGGTGATCTGGCGCGGGCCTCTCGTGACCCGCCTCATTACGCAGTTCTTCGGAGGGGTCAATTGGGGATCCCTCGACTACCTCTTGATCGACATGCCCCCGGGCACGAGCGACGTACCCCTCACGGTCTTCCAGACGATCCCGATCGACGGGATGCTGTTCGTCCTCACTCCCCAGGACCTCGCCGCGCTCATTGTCAAGAAGGCGATGAACATGGCCCGCGACCTCCACGTCCCTCTCCTCGGGGTCATCGACAACATGGCGTGGATCTCATGCCCCCACTGCGGGGCTCGGGTCGAGCTCTTTGGACCGAGTCACGTGGACCACGTCGGGGAAGAGTACGGGATCCCGGTCCTTGCCCATCTTCCGGTCGTCCCCGCGATCTCCGCAGCCTCGGACGCCGGCGAGATCGAGGATGCCCAAGGCCCGGAGCTCTCGGCGCTCGCGGAGGCGTTCACGAAGGCGGTGGACGACGCGGCGAAGGGCTCGGTTGAGATGTTGTGAGGCTCCGGAGCTCGCCAAACGTGACCGTCTCCACTGGGACGCCACGTCGCTGGAGGGCATCCTTGAGACCCGGGAGATGGGCATCGCCGACGACGGCTGCGATGCGACCGTAGCCCTGCCCCCGAATCTGAGCGAGCCGATCCGCCATGTGCTCGTTCCGATCGTCGATCAGGACTCGGGCGAGCGTCGGGCTCGCCCGACGGAGCTCCGACGCGTACTCCTGCGGCGCATCGACGTACCGGTCCATTTCTCGCTCCACGACGCGGGCCGGCACGAACAGCCCCACGAACGCACCGACCAGGAGCTGCACCCGTTCCTTGAGGGGCATCGACCGCACGAGATTGACGATCGTCATCCTCAGGGGATCGTCAATGAGGAAGAGGGGGAGCTGACGGTCACGGGCGTACATGGCCACGGCCTTCATCTCGGCCCCCGGCGCACTCCCACCGATCTCCGAACCCAGGCGACGCTGGATCACGCTCCAGAATCGGACGAACAATGGACCCGAGGCACGTCGGGTTCCCCCGGCCGTGGGCCGAAGGAGCGCGTCGGCCCGCTCCGTGTCCAGCTCCACCGCCACTCCATCCAGGGGGCGCGTCCCGAGCACCCGGTTCAGGGGATCCGCGAGGTCGACGACGTGGGCGACCCCCACGAGGAGGATGGCGGTCTCCGTGGTCCGTGCGTACATCGATCTCCCGCGGTCGACGCCCGATCGAGGGAGCCCGAGCAATCCCATATAGCCGAGCGGGGTCGGCCGATCGCATGACCTGGACAATCTTCGCCGTCCCATCGTCGAAGAGGGCCGAACTCGACGCCATTCTGAAAGACGACCTCGTGTCTCGCCAGAGCCAGAAGGTGCGCGAGGCGCCCCCCCTTGGAGGCCCGGCCGACACGGTCTACGTTCTCATCGAGGGTTCGGAGCCCGCGATCCGCCGGGCCGAGGAACTCCTCGCGGCGATCGGCACTCGCCTCACCGCCACGGAGGGGGAGGCGCTCTATCGGCGATTCAAGGACGAGGACGAGGCGGCGTCCGCCGGCATGGGCCTGTTCTTCACCGAGGGCTAGCGGTCAGTCGTTCGCGGGCGCGTGCGACGGCTCGAGATCCTCAGCGCCCCCGAACACTCGCTGGCAGGACTGATACAGCGGCTCGAGACCGGTGCTGTCCCTCGACGAGGTGGGGATGAGGCCGAGGAGCGGGCCCATCGTCTCGATCGCTCGGAACAGCTCGGTCGAGAGCTGCACGTCCGGAGTCGGTGCGTCCCGGGTCACGGCCTCGTAGAGCTGACCCGGCTCGTCGGACCACGCAACGACCTCCGCGAGCTGTTCTGGGGTGAGGACGTCGGACTTCGAGAGAACATTGACCATCGGTAGCCGGAATCGGAACTCGAGGGTCGCGCTGAGCATCACGAGCGCGACGAACCCCCCCGGGGTTCGGGCGAGGGCCGGGTCGAACAGGAAGGCGAGGACCGACCGGTCTCCGCTCAGGGCGTCCACGATCGCCTTCGAAGCTTCGCGGAACGCGAAGAGCTCGATCTGGCCGGGCGTGTCGATGAGCACGTAGTCGGCCTTGAGCTCCTGGATCGCCTGCTTCACGTCGAAGACCTTGAGGGCGATCATATCGGCGGCGGCGACCTGGGCACCGTTCGGCCCGAGGTCGTACTCGTCCTCGATCTCCGAGAGGCGCACCCACTCCCGGATGTCGACATCGGTACCATTCGCGTCGGATTCACTCCCGGGATCGAGGTTCACGACCGTCACGTCGTAGCCGGCCGAACGCATCCACTCCGCGAACGCCCGAACGAGCGACGTCTTCCCGGCGCCCGCAGTCCCCGTGAAGTAGACGGTTCCCGGTTCCTCCATCTACCGCGGTCTCCCCACCGGGTGGTGCGCGCGAAGCTCGGCGCTCACAAGATGGAGGAAGCGGGCCTTCGTCGTCCCCGCCTTCTTCTGGACCTTGACCCGGCCCGCGTAGGAGCCCGCGTCTCGAGGGTAGTCCTTCGCGGGTTCGACCTCCGCGGTGTACCCGAGGCGGCGGGCCGCCTGGACGATCTCCTCGGCGGTGACCTCCGCGACGGACTCCTCTACTCCGACCCGCCGTCCGTCGGTGCGAGAACGGTCCCGCCCGAGATACGCGGGATAGACGTAGAAGTGATCGGGCATCGGCCGGGCCGACCGCGACCTACGACGCGGTCGCCGGTGGGAGGCGCACCCCGTTCAAGACCCCGTCCTGACCGGGTCGGGATCGGACCCGGACGAGTCCGACGTCGGTTTCGAGGATCGCGCCCTTGGTGATGATGTTGCGCTGAACGTAGTTCGGGTTCGCAGGGTTCTCCCGGACCGTGATGACCTTCGCCGGTTGCATGGTCCGGGTCGCCGGATCGAACACGTTGATCGTCTGGGTGGTAAGGATCCGCAGCTTCCGGTTCGCCCCCCGGACCCGGTATTTCTTCACCGTGCCCGTCCCGATCGTCGCGTGCTGAAGCTCCCGGGAAATCTCGAAACGGCGCTTTTTGCGGATCGGGCGAAGCCGCCCACCGGTGCGCTTGCGACGCGGCCGTCCCTGCCAGATCCCCATCGAGTCCTCGGAGGGCCGAGCCGAGTGGGGTAGCGTATTTGAGCCTTTACGGAGAGACTCGACCCGTCTCGGCGCCGATCGTGAGGACGGTCTTCACTCCGCCACCTCCCCGGTGGGCGAAGACCTCGGAATAGTCGTCGATGGGCCGGCGCCCCGTGATCATGGCACCCGCGGCGCCGGGCCACCGCTCTTCCGCCACCGCGAGGTCCCGAAGCCCCGACTCGAAGTAGGTGCGGTTGGCGTTGACCGACCCCACCACCGCCTGGTTGCCGAGCACGAGGTCCCGGAGGAGGTGCCCTCCGGGCACCGTCGCCGGGGGCTCGGCTGCGTCCGGAATCCCGGTGAGGACGAGGACCCCGTTCGGGTTAAGGCGGTCCATCAGCGAGAAGTCGACCGACACCGAACCGGTCGCCTCGAGAACAAGGTCGAACCGTTCCTCTTCCAAGCCCCCAAACCCGGCCGCGACGTTCTCGTGTCGCGCGCCGACCCGCTGAAGGAGCCGTGCGCTCGGGGTGTCGGACCCATGGCGGTCGATCGCCGTGACCCGGTAGCCGCGCATCATCAGGACCAGCGCTCCGAGCATTCCAATCGCCCCGGTGCCGGCAATCAGCGCCCGCGGTGCCTCGACTCGCGGTTGACCGAAAGTCGGCTCTTTGCGGTCGAGCACTCGTTGGCCCTGGAAGACCGACTTTTCGACCACGCTCAGCGGCTCGAGCAGGACGGCGAGAGGGCGCAGTCCCACGGGAACCTTGACGAGATACTCGGGCGTGTCGACGTACTCATCGGCCATGTACCCGTGCGCGCCCACGATCCCGCGCTCGGTGAATCCCCCGGTCTCGCAGAAGTCGGAATGGTTCGTCCGGCAGAACCGGCATCGGCCGCACCCCCGCCGGACCGTGGCGACCACGAGGTCGCCAGGGGCGAACCCCCGCGTTGTCGTACCCACCTCGCGTACGACCCCAAGATTCTCGTGTCCGAGAATGAGGTACGGAGCTCCACCCGGAGGCCTCCCATACTTTCCCTCGACGATATCGTGGTCGGTACCGCAGATTCCGCACTCGAGAACCCCGACCCGTACTCCTCCGGGACTGAGAGAGGGGGACGGGCAGTCGATCAATTCCACCCCGGCCCCCGGTGGCCGGACCACGAGCGCGCGCACAGCTCACCGGGGGAGGAAGGGCGAGAGCCGGTCGCGGATCCGATCCAGTCGACTACGGACGAGAGCCATCTCCTCCGGCGTCAGCGGATCGTACGGCGCCCGGTATCCCACCTCCGCGCCGCGCAGTTCGCGAGCGAGGAACTTCATGTTCGCAGGAAACGGCGCCACCCGTCCGACCTCGACCAGCGCGTCGACGAGGGCCTGACGTTCGGCGGCGCCTTGGGCGTCTCCCGCACGGGCTGCGGCGACCAGTTCGACGCACAGCCGCGGGACGACATTCGCGATGCCCATCACGGCACCGTGCGCGCCCTTCGCGATCGCGGAGCTTGCGAACGCATCGTCCCCGGGAAAAATCGCCAGCCCCCCGGGGGCCCCGTGGAGGAACGCCTCCACGCTCGAGAACGTGCCCGAGGTGTCCTTCATTCCCGCGAGGATCTCCTCCCGAGCCAGACGGTGGACGACAGCCGGAGGCAACGCGTATCCGACGAGCGACGGGATGTTGTAGGCGAGCAGGGGGAGATCTACCGCGCTGTGCAACGAGTGGTAGTACCGCTCGACCGCCGGAAGCGGTGGGTGGAGGTAGAACGGCGGCACCGCGACGAGCGCCGCCGCGCCCGCCGATTCGGCGGCTTCGGCGAGTGCGACCGCTTGGCGGGTCGAAGGAGCCCCGCACCCGACCCAGACGTCGGTCGCTCCGCTGACGCTCCCTACCACGACATCCAGGAGCCTCGCCCGTTCCTCGTCGGTCACGGAAGGGAACTCTCCGAGCGAGCCGAGGACGAACACGTGGTCGACGCGCGCATCGGCGAGGCCCCGGGCGAACTTCGCGTTGCGTGCGAGGTCGAGCGATCCGTCCTCCGAGAAGAGCGTCGGGACCGGCACGACCAGACCGGCGAGCGCCATGGAGGTCCCAGCGACGTGGGAGTTAATGAGTTGATGCGCGGTACTACGGGGCGGGAAGCCGTGGAGCGGATCCTCGGCCTGGATGAGGCAGGACGCGGGAGCGTCATCGGTCCGCTCGTCGTGGGGGGATTCCTCGTCGAGCGGAGCGACGTCGCTCGGCTCATCGCTGCGGGCGCCCGGGATTCGAAGGCGCTCACTCCGGGGACGCGGGAGCGCGTCTACCTCGAGCTCCCGTCCATCGGAGAATGCGACGCAATCGTCCTGCCGCCCCGAGAGATCGATCAGTACGTCGCGCGGGGCCGTCTCAACGAGCTCGAGGCGCGCGCGTTCGGGGCGCTCGTCGCTCGCCTCGGCCCGGACGAGGTCCACGCGGATGCGTGCGATCCCGTACCACGGCGGTTCGCCCGCGCGATTGCTCGGTGGTCGGGCCGGTCCGTCCGGATCCTCGCGCGTCACCATGCCGACCGGGACGACCCGATCGTCGGGGCCGCGTCAATCGTGGCGAAGGTGCGCCGGGACCGGGCGATCGAACTGCTCCGTCGCCAGCTCGGCGACGGGGTGGGAAGCGGCTATCCGTCGGACCCTCGGACGATCGAGTTCCTGCGCGAGCGACTCCGGGCGGAAGTCACCGTCCCAGGGTGGGTGCGCGCCTCCTGGTCGACCATGCAAAGGGTTAAACCCGACCGACCAGCTTGCACTCTAGACTCATTCGAAGTATGACTGTCGAGGACACGCTCGCGTCGGTGGTCGACCGGTTCAACCGCCACGTGGCTCGCAACCCGGCGACCGCCGAGGAGCTCCACGGACTCGAGCGAACGATCCAGATCCGCCTGACGGATGGCGAGACGTTCGCGGTCGACCTTACCGGAGGGCGCCTTTCGAACCTTCGGAGCGGGGGCGTCAAGCTGGCCGACGTGAAGATCACGACCGATACGGCGACGTTCCACGGGCTCGTCCGCAAGGATATCGGGCCGATGAAGGCGATCGTCACCCGCCGCCTCGCGATCGAGGGAACCCTGGAGGATAAGCTCCTCTTCCGTAAGCTGCTCTAGTGGCGCGACCCGAACGGACGAGATCCGGGAGGCTCGGGTTCGAAGATCGTGGACATCGGTGCCGCTACGGCAGGAAGATGCAGGCGGCGATGCACACTCCGTAGTGGTCCATCGGAATCGACAGCTCCTCGGTTCGGTATCGGATACGGCGGAGCTCGACACCACGGAAATGCGCGATCTCTTGCATGCGCCACTTGAGGAACTCTTTGAGCGACTTCTGGGTCCCGTGGAGGTGGGCCTCGGCGACGTAGCCGCCCTGGCCATCCGTCCGGAATGCGTAGGCGATGCCGGCGCTGATCACCTCGCCCTCGCCACCCCCGTGACGCGCGAGCACGGCATGCGTGATCGCCCCCCGGGGCATCGGCTCACGGTCGACCTGACGGATCCCGACCGGGAGCACGGACGAGACACTGACGAGGTTCTGTTCACCGATCCCGGCCTGGAGGAGAGCAAGGTCGAACGCGTTGAGCTCGCTCGTCTTGTTGATCCCCTTTCCACTGGTCACAAAGAAGCGGGTCGGGATCGGGACCAAGCTGCGCGCGAATGGGGCACGGGCGTGCGGCACGGGCCGGGGGAGAGTACCGACTCCTTAAACGTTCCCGCGCCGCGGCCTCAGTGGACGCGCGGCCGATGCACTCCTGTAGCTCCCGTCGAATGTCCTCAGCTTCGGAACGTGCAAGCACGGATCGCCGGTCGGGTCCTACTGCCCCATTGCGACCAGAAAACTTGACCCTACGAACGGTTATTCCCCTCCGGTCCATCGAAGGCCGGTCGATCGGGGCTGAATCCAATGTACCGGACGATCGGTAGAACGTTCCTTCCCGGCGCCTGCATCGCGGTGCTCTTCGCCGTGCTCGTTCTCGCGACACCGCTGGTCGCGGGTCAATCGGAGCCAGCCCCATCCGCTCGGGCGTCGTCCTCGGTCTCGAATGGGAAGGCGGCGTACGCGGGCTATCTCGGGGTCGTGACGTCGGAGAATATCTCGAGTCAGATTGCCGAATTCAGCGTCCCCTCGGTGACCTGCCAGTCATCGCTCCCCGAGGCCCAGGTGGTCAGCGTGCACATCGGCGCCTCGGGCGTGCTGTCCAACGGATCCACCGTGGAGGTGGGGATGAACCTGGTCGTCATCTGTGACCTCGGCAGTTCCGCTCCGCGCTACGCGCCCCTCGCCTACGATTGCGTGGAAACGAATTGCACCACCTTGGTCGTCTTCTCGCTCTCGATCTCGCCCGGGGACAACCTCTCCTTCCAGATCCAGACGAACCCGCTCTCCGGGAAGGTCGTTTGGAAGATGACCGACCAATCGACCGATGCGTCCGCGTCGTGGGTCGAGGAGTTCAATCACGGCGTGAACTTGACTCGCCCCTTCTGGGAGGTGGCCGGCCCGAACTACCCGTGCACTCCGACGAGCTGCGCCCAGGCGCTCGCCAAGTTCTCCGGTCGTATCTTCCTCCACGATTGCCGCCTCACGGTCTCCGGCGCCCGAGTGGAGGTCGGCGCCCTCGCGTTCCTGATCAAGTATACCCTGGTAAATTCCATCGGCACCGTCCTCGCCCGATGCTCTTCCCTTTCGAACCACGGTTCCGCCTTCTCCGTGACCTGGGTCCGCTCGACCTGATCGATCGACGCGCGCCGTGCGGTGCGGAGCCGGGGTCGGCCCCGATCCATCGATCGGACGGAGAAAGATGCTAGACCATGATCGCGTGACGTCGGCGCATGGAATCCTCGGTCTCGCCCCGCGAGCGAAGGAGCTCCGCAATCAATCCATCGGTCAGGCGAAGGCTCGCCGACTCGAAGAGGGTGCCGAGGGGCGCGAACGACGGGCGATCGGGATCGTCCTCGAACTCGACCGTAAGCAGGAGCGTCGCGGCATGGGCGAGCTTCGAACCCGGCCGGCTCGTCAGGACGATCAGCTCCGCCCCCTCGCGCCGCACGATGTTGGCCGTCTGGATCGACGAGTAGCTTTCTCCTTGAGACGAGAGGATGAAGACCGCGTCGCCGTGACGGACGATCGGCGTCACGCTCTCCCCGATGACGTACGCACGTAACCCCGCCTGAACGAGTCGCATGGCGAACGCCCGTCCGATGATGCCACTGCGACCGGCGCCGTAGACGAAAATCTGGGGAGCCTCGGAGAGGATCGCGACGGCGCGCGCGATCGCCTTCGGGTCCGTGTGCTCGAGCGCGTCCGTGACCCGCTCGCCGATGTACCGCTCCGCGCGAACGAAGACCGAACCGTTACCGCCGGCGTCCGTGGCCACGGCTTCGCACCTCCTTCCGCGGTCGGGCGCGCGCGGGCCGGGCGGCGACAGGTCGGGCCGGGTGGGTCGGCCGCTTGGGGGACGGCCGGACCGCCGGTGCGGGGTGGTGAGGGGAAACGGTCGCCGGCTTCGGCACGGGCTTCGGCGCGGGCGGTGCGTGCGACTTCGTCCAGCGACGAGTGAGCGCGCGCTCGTAGAGGAGTTTCATGTACATCGCGTCGTGCTCGAGGAGCGGGGAGCTCGAGATCACCGTGACGTCATAGTCCCGTTCGGAGAGGAGCTCCGCGACCGGGTCGAACCGGACGAGGCCCCGCTTGATCGGCGTGAGGCGGAATTCGCCGGGTCCGTAGAACTCGACCCCGGAGAAGTTGAGGTAGAGCGGGCCGTCGGTCGCCGCGACGAATTGGCGGATCACCGGCTCGAGTTGCTCGGGAGAGTCAAACGTCGTCCGTTCGCGGGCCGCGAGGTGGGGGAGGTTCAGGACCGGCACGATCCCCTTGACCCGCCGGGCGAGCTCGAGGACCTCCTCGCGCGATCCAAACACGTCCGGGTGACCGCTCGGTTCGACGGCAAGCCGCACCGTCCCTTTCGAGGTCCGGGTGAGCCAGCCGGAGAGATCGGTGGCGATCTCGGTGAGTTCCTGGATCGAGTCCGCCCGCTCGCCGGGCCCGAAGAAGCCGAGATGGGTCACGGCGAGGCGCGCGCCGAGACCCTCGGCAAGGATCCCGGCCCATTGGATCTGCCGGGTCGACTGTTCCCGCGCGTCGGTCGACCCGAAGAAATCGACGTAGTACGGAGCGTGGAGCGTGAGATCGGTATCGAGAGCCCGTCCGAGCGCCTTCGTCTGCTGGAGATCCACGTAGTCCTTCGCGAGGCTCCACGTCAGAGTGGTGATCGCGTCGCGGCGCTTGATCGGGGTGGTGAGCGCTGCGAGGCTGGGGGGACCCCCTTGATGGTCGGACGGCCCGACGCTGACCACGAGCTGCTGCGCGAGTTCCCGCGACACGCGGCCGACCTCCTCGTCGAGAGCGAGCCGTGTCAGCGGATTGACCTTGATGAACTGGACCTCCATGGCGGTCAGTCCGAGGTGATGGACGTCGGCGATGCCGTCCCGCAAAGTCCGTCCCTTGCACGAAAGGGGGATCCCCGCGGGTCCGAACCGGATCACGAGTAACCAGGCCTCAGAATGGAGGAGGGTGGGCTAAACTCCGAACCTATATATCGGACGCAGAGGGGACGGGTCTCTCGAGGTTGGACGGGCGAATCCGGGGTTCCGTCGGTCGGAATCCCATCGCCACGAGGTATATCTCGGAGGACGGTTCCCGGGACGCCGGCGGCTTCGTCCGACGCACCCTCTCGAACGACGCGGAGAGCTCCCGCTCGAGATCCCCGACGAGATCCCCGTCGAACACCTTCCCGGCAAACACTCCGCCGGGGACGAGGACTCGACGGGCGAGGTCGAGCGCGTCGCGCACGAGCGCGATCGAGCGAGCGTGGTCGGTCGAGTACGCCCCACTGATCCGCGGGGACATGTCGGATATCACGACGTCGAACGACTCCCCGGCGAGCTCCGAATCGAGCCGAACGTCCCCGACCCGCATCCGCAGGACCCGTACACCCTCGATCGCCTCGATCGGGCGCGGGTCCACCGCCACCACCCGCCCTCGCGGACCAACTCGTGCGCAGGCCACGATCGACCAGCCCCCCGGGGCGGCGCCGAGGTCGAGGACGCTGGCCCCGGCATGGAAGATGTGGAACCGGTCATCGAGGTAGGCGAGCTTGAACGCCGCTCGGGACCTCAGTCCGGCCCTCTGGGCCGCGCGATAGTACGGATCGCGTCGGCGATCCGCGACGAACCGGCGGGCCATCGTACGCCCGCACGGCGGTCGGCTACATGACGTCCGGCCCCGACCCCCGCGAGTTCGTGAGGTCGTCGCGTGCCCGGCTCCCGAGCCGGCCGGATCCGCGGAGCCTCGCGACTCCGTCGCGCGGAGGGCCCCGGGGTGCGGCTCGGGATTCACCCGAACGGCCCGGGCGCGGGCTTCCTTCAGGTTCGACCCTCGGGCGACGGTGGCCCGAGGGAGTGTTTCGACTCCGAGGCGGGAGCGATCGTATCCGGGGTACCACCTCGTCCCGCGTCTCGGCTGGTCCAGATGAGATAGCTTTGCACAGCCGCGGTCGCGCCCAGGGCGATCAGGAAGGTCGCGGGGATGCCAAGGCGCTCGAGCAAGAGCCCGATGCAGAGGAGGAACGCGGCGTAGGACAGGAGACCGAGTTCGAGCCCCTGGAGAATCGAGAGCGCGCTGACCGGTCCATAGTTCGCTCGCTCGAAGACGAGAACCGTAGTCGCGAAGACCGGATAGGCGATCAGGAGACCGCTCCACTCAGGGCCCAGCACGCTCCCGGCCGTGGTCACGGAAAATACAACGGCCAGCGCCACGACCATCCTCGCGGGGATGTCCCATGATTTGGTCTTCCCAGGGACGGTGGGCCTCCGTGCCGGGCCGAGACTCTTCCACCCGAGTACCGCCACCGCGCACGCGACCACGAACCCCAGTTCGACGGGAATCGACACGAAGGCGAGCAGGGCGTCTGCCCCCAGGAATGCGAGCGACGCCCCGAGGATCGCCCATCCCCAGGGGAGCCTTCGGGCGAGAACGGCGAAGCCGACCGCGAACGCGGAGATCGACACCGCCGCGAGCATTGCGCTCCCGGCGGTCCGGGTCGCAAATGCCAGTCCGGGGCTGAGCGAGAAGAGGAACAGGGCCGTCCCCGAGTTGACGGGAAGGGCCATCAGGACCCCTCCGATCCGCGGTCCCGCAACTCGCGACGCCCATGAGATGATCCCGACGAAGACCGGAGCGAGGGTGAGACGCAGGATGGTCACGTCGACCGCGGACACCGGACCTCGCGAGACTCGCCGAGCCCAGATTCGTTTCCCTTCGAAATCCCTCCCGTGGTCCTCGGGGCGTAATCCGGAGGCCGTGACGCGGGAGAGCCCCGGGGGAACCGGCGCTTGCTCGGAGGTTCCGACCCGTTCCGACCGACCCGCATCGGACCTGGGACCACCGGACCCCTGGCGGGATGGGGCCGTCCGAATTTGAATCGGAGTCTCTTGCACCCCAAGCAAGAAGGATGGTCCAAGCTACCCCACGGCCCCACGCGGCGCCGGTGCGCGCGGACCCGGACGAGTTAGATAAGGGTTCGCGTGACGCGAGGGTCTAGTGGACGATCCACCACGTCACGATCCCCGCGACCGCGATGATGAGGGTGTTGACCAGCGCGAGCCAGAAGAACGACCAGAGCTCGTGCTTCCCTTCCTCCGGTCCGACCTTCGCGGAGGGCGTCGAGCTCCCCGCGTAGGGCGTGTAGGGGGTATGGTAGGAACTCGGGTCCTCGGGCATCGCCGCGCGGAACGAGCGGGGCCCCCTACTTATCGACTCGGTTCGTGCGGGGCGCCTATCCGGCGAACCACGGAAGGCGCGCCGCCGGGCCGCTCGGCTTCAGGACGAGCAGATGGAGGTTCGCGCCGGGATCGCCCGGGGCGTAGCTGTCCCGCAGTGCGAGCTGGTACAGGATGAAGAGCGCGTCCTCGTCCGACTGGACGCCGAGCGATCGGCGGATATCGATTCCGAACCGGACCCTCAGGATCGTGAGAAGCTCCTCGAAATCAATCTGTCCGGCCCCCTCGGCGGCCTGGGCCCGGCGGAAAAGCCCGGCGACGATGCCGGTGGCGATCCGGAGAATCTCGGCCGGACTGGCGGGCCGCAGGTGGAAGTGGGGCGGCTCCGCGGGCCGGTCGGGGGGCGGGACCACGAGGATGGAGACCTCGTGGTCGATCGTCGCGGACGGCGAGCGCGTAAGGCGGTCCCAGGCAGCTTCGGCGGCGTCGTCGGTGGGGACGACGAAGATGGCCCGGGTTGCGAGGTCGCGGCCCGTCGTGAGACCCTCGACCCAGCGGTCGATTCCCTGGGCGACCGTGGAGACCCCGCCGGACGGGAGGAAGACCGGGAACGTTCGCCGCGGCACCCCCGCCTCCTGCACCCAGAATGCCGGCTCGAGCGGCGTCGCGCGGTGGGCCGGAGGGACGCGGGAGAACCCAAGGCGTTTCAGCACGCTTTCCGCGGTGCGCAACCGGTGGGTCGTTCCCCCGGTCGGGTCCGGCTCTGGCATTGCAGTTCCTAGGACGGCATCCCGAGATAAGCTCGACGCGCGCCGTTTTTGCGCGGTCACCCGAACGCCGCCCGGAACCCACCGGCCAAGAGGGGAGAGTTCGCTACAATGGCCAGGATCACGAAGAGGAGATACGGCCCGGAGTACAGGAACCCCCGGCGCGCGACGCGCGAGGTCACTTCCTTCCACAGGGGCGCCGTCAGAGCGACAAACACCGCTCCGAGCACGACGAGGATCACGAGGACCGGCCAGGCCACGGCCCCGGTCCCTCCCAGCAGGAACGCCGCCGGAAGGAGAAGCGCAGCGGAAACGACCACGACCTTCCCTGAGAGCGCGATGTCGTCCATCCGGGGGAGCATCGGAAGGCCAGCGCGCGCGTAATCGTCTTTGAGGAGGAGCGCGAGACTCCAGAAGTGCGGTGGGGTCCAGAGGAATACGAGCAGCGCGAACGCGAGGACGCCCGGGGTCCATCCCCCGACGGCCGCCGCGCTCCCGGCGAGCGCCGGAGCACTCCCTGCAAAGCCGCCGATCACGATATTCCAGCTCGATCGGCGTTTCAACCAGACGGTGTAGACGACGACGTAGGTCATGCCCCCGAGCAGGATCGAGAACCCCGTGAGCGGGTTCAGAAAGACCGTCGCGGCGCCGATCCCGACCGCGAGGAGCCCGACGCCTCCACCGAAGACGAACCCGCGATGGACGATCCGGGCCTCGGCCAGGGGCCGGTGGCGCGTGCGCTTCATCCGGCGGTCGAGGTCCTGATCGAGGTAGTGGTTGAGCATCGCGGCACCGGCCGATGCGGACGCGCCCGCGCCGACCAAGATGCCGAGGCGCGCAAGGTCGATCGAGCGGGGATCGGCGAGGAGGAAGCCGCCGACCGCCACGAGGCAAATCAAAGCGGTGATCCCGGGCTTGGTGAGCTCGAAGACGTCTCGGCCGATGCCCCGGGTACGCCGCTCGCCCTCGGGCCCACGTCCGGAGGACGGATCGGACATCGGTCGGCCCTCCTCCGGGAGGGCTCTTCACCCCTCCCCGGGCCGGCCGAACGGAGCCTCCGGAGGTGAGGAGGGAGCCGGACGGCCCCCGGCCGAATCCGGCGTAGGGGACTGTGGCGCCTCCACCGCTGCCCGTCGGGCCCAGTCGACCCAGCGGCGCGGCATCTCGCGCAGGTTCGCCAGGATGGTGAGGACCAAAAGGAGGCCGAAGAGCACGGTCGCGATCCCGAGGTGGAGGAGGATGAGCGGGAGCTCGAGCCCGCTCTCGACCACGAGTCCGCCGAGGAGCGCCTCGGTCACGACGAGCGCGAGCGAACCGAAGGCGAGGCGCAGGAGGACCCGGCGGCCACGCTCATAGAGGAGACCGAGAACGGTGACGGCGAGGACCATCATCGAGAGGAAGAACGCGGAGACGCGATGGCTCCACTCTGCCACGACTCCGCCCTGGAACGCGGGAAGGTAGTTCCCGTTCCCGAAGCAGGACGGCCAATCGGGGCACGCGAGCCCATTCCCGCTCGCCATCACGTTGCCGCCGAGCAGGATGGTTGTGTAGCAGAGAAGACACGCCATCGCCGCGGCAATCCGGAAGAGATCGTGCCCCCGCATCGGTTCTTCCTACGGCGCCTCGGCCGGCGCGGCGGTCGGGATTGGCACCGGCGCTCGAGCCGGCGCCGGCGTCGGCACGGGCCCGGTGAACTTCACCGCGAGCTCCTCGCCCCAGGGGTCCGGTACGGTCACCGGTTCCCCGGCGTAGTAGCTGTAGACCATGTTGAACACGAACACGAGCTGGCCGATGCCGAGGATGAACGCGCCGAGCGTCGAGATGAAATTCAGCGCCTGGAAATTCCCGGCCCAGAGGTAGGTGTAGACGCGACGCGGCATCCCTTCGGCGCCGAGAATGAACATGGGGAAGAGGAGGACATTCGTCCCGACGTACGTCATCAGGAAGTGGATCTGGCCGAGGCGCTGGCTGTACCAGCGTCGGGCCAGGATCGGGAAATAGAAGTAGATCCCGGCGAAGATCGCCATCAGCGTCCCGCCGAGGAGAATGTAGTGGAAGTGGGCGACGACGAAGTACGTCCCGTGGTACAGGTAGTCGATCGGGATCGATGCGAGCATGAGGCCGGAGAGACCACCGATGACGAATCCGGTGATGAACGCGACGCAGAACCACATGGGCACCGCCATCCAGATCCGGCCCCCCCAGAGGGTCGCGACCCAGTTGAACGTCTTCACGGCGGACGGGACCGCGATCGCCATCGTGGCGAGCATGAAGACAAACCGGACGTTCGTCGAGATCCCCGTGACGAACATGTGGTGCTCCCAGACGGCGAAGGAGAGGACGGCGAAGACCCCGAGCGCGATCGCCATCGCGCCGTAGCCGAAGATGTCCTTGCGGGCGAGCTTGGGCAGGATCGTCGAGACCAAGCCGAACGCCGGCAGGACCATGATGTAGACTTCGGGGTGCGCGAAGAACCAGAAGATGTTCTGGTAGAGGAGCGCCCCGCCGAGGGGAGTACCGTTCACCGCGGCGAGGATGTGGGTGCCGAAGAGCCGGTCGCTCAGGACGAAGGTGAGGGCGATGGAGAGCGAGGGGAGCGCGAAGATCAGGAGGACCGAGTTGATCAGGACCGACCAGACGAAGAGGGGCATGTTCCAGTAATGGACCCCGGGCGCCCGGTGCTTGGTGATCGTGACGAGGAAGTTGATCGCCCCCAGCATCGACGAGATCGTGAGGATGTGCAACCCGAGGACCCACAGATCGATCCCGTTCCCGGGCGCCTGGACGGAGAGCGGAACGTAGCCGGTCCAACCCGCGTTCGCATTCGAGAGGATCAGGATGATCCCGGCGGGCGGGAGCATCCAGAACGCGATCGCGTTGATCCGCGGGAGGGCCATCTCCCGCGAGCCGATCATTGACGGGACGAGGAAGTTTCCGAAGCCCGCGAGGACCGGCATGATGAACATGAAGATCATCAAGACCCCGTGCATCGTGAACAGGGTCGAGTAGACGTCCGGAGTAATCCCGAGGGTCGTCTGGGGGTCGAGCCCCAGACCCTGGACGAACCCGAGGTCGGTGCGGATGAGGATCGCGTAGATTCCGCCGATGAAGAAGAAGACGATGCCCGTGACGATGTACATCAGTCCAATGCGGCGGTGGTCCGTCGTGAAGAGCCACTTCTTGATCGCCCGGACCAGCCACGTTCCGTGGTAGGTCGTGACGTAGAGGAGAAACGCCGCGAGCGCGACGATGAGGCTGACCTCGATCACCGGGACCGTGACGCTGGTCATTGGCTCCACTCCCTCATCCCACGATAAGACCCCCTAGTATGTACGCGATCGCGGCGGCGGCGATCACGAGGACGAGAATCTTGAGAAACCGGGCCTGTGCCGCCTCCGTCACCGGGCCGGGGGGCGTCGGACGGAACCGCCGACCGAGAGGCCAGCTGCGGTACGTCCGGTCGACGACATGGACGATGAGCGCGGCCATGAGGAACATGAGGGCGACCGCGATCCCGAACGACTGCTGAACGCCCGGGCTGGTCAGGGAACCGAGGCGCACGGCGTAGACGATCAGTACCGCGATCCCGAGGAGCATCAGGATCGTAATGGCGGTGTAGAGGTCGAGGACCCGTTCCCGCACGCCGCGCAGGTCGGTCGGGAGCGAGGCGTCGGTGGCGCTACTCAAAGAACTCCACCCTCCGCTGATTCGCCCCGCGGTACCGGTCCACCCGATAGAGGATCCCGGCGAGGAACAGGAACGAGAGGAAGGCGACGGTCCCACCCAGGACGAGCGCGAGGAGGTCCCACAGATCGCCTCCGACGATCCCCAGGACCCCGTAGACGAACGTCGCTGCGCCAGCGGTCCCGACGATCAGGAACAGGAGCAGGATCCCCCAGAGCGGGGCGGTGTTCCATTTCGGCGGCCCCCCGGCGCTACTCACCGGTCTTCGCCTCCGGGGTGGGGACGCTCGGTCGGGACGGGAGGGCACCCGGCGCATAGACCCCGAGGAACGGGGACCCGCGTGCGGCGAGTCGACGCAAGTAGCTTCGACGGTACCGCCAGTGGAAGAGGACCACCACGATGCCGGTCACCACGAAGAGGGGGGCGAGCGTCTCGGCGACGAGCATCGGGGCGATCTGGACGCCCGGGGTCTCCCCGCCCCAGACGGTCATCAGGACGAAGAACTCGAGCAGCGACGTCCCGATCCAGATGAAGAACGGTCGGTCGCGGGGGTGGACCCTCTTGGAACGGTCGAGGTACGGCAGGAACAGGATGTAGAGGATGAGAACGGTCGTGACGCCGACGGCCAGGACCGGCGTGACCCCCTGGAAGTCGACGAACTTGAACAGCCAGAGGAAGTACCAGTCCGGCTCGGTGACCGACGCAGCCGCGGCGAGGTTCCCGGCGTATGTCGGCAGACTCCAGGGCCAGAGCGCGGCAATCCCGAACAGCAGCCCGACGTAGAGCAGCCCCCACTTCGTGATGTACCAGAAGATGTGGGGCATGAACCGCACGGCCGATTTGTCCTCCTTCTCGTTGAACCGGCGGCGCTGCGTCGGGTCCGACGTCGCCGGCGGGGCGATTCCGTGGGACTCGAACAGGGCGATGTGCGCATAGAGGAGCGCGGCGAGGCCGAGGGGGATCAGGAGGACGTGGGCGTCGAACATCCGGGACAGAAGCCCCTGCGAGGTTCCGTCGGCGAGGATCAGTGGGCCGAGGAGCGGCCCGACGGTCGGGAGTCGGAGGGCGAGGACCAGGCCGACGTTCGTCGCATTCACCGAGATCTGGGTGTACGGAAGGAGGTACCCGGTGAACCCCATCCCCAGGGTCAGGAGCATGAGGAGCGTCCCGACCATCCAGGAAAACTCGCGCGGGGCCTTGTACACCCCGAGATAGTACCCCCGGAAGAGGTGGACGAACATGAGGAAGATCATCGCGTAGGCGCCGTACAGGTGCGTCGAGAGGAGGAGCGAGCCCATCGGTACGGAGTGGATGATGTAGTACGTCGAGCACCACGACGCCGGGGCGGTCGAGTATGCCCCGGCCGTTTGTCCGCACGCGGTGAGCGTGGGGGCCGTGCTCGGCTGGTAGTACAGCAAGAGGAGGGCGCCCGAGACCACCTGGTAGAGGAAAGCGTTCACGACGAACGCACCGGTCCAGTACGACGGCTTGAACGTGAACTCCGGCTGGGGCCTCAGCGCCCACTTCTTCATCGACGTGCGGTCTTCGACGAACCCCCAGATCCGGTTGAGGCTCCGATTGTACCAGTTCGAGAACGCCACGACCGTGCCCCCTCTAGGTCGGAAAGTTGCAGAGGATGACCGGCGACTCCTTCACGAGCTGGGTCGTGGCGCCGACCCCGTAGTCGCCCTGCAACGTGTTGAGGTGCCCGTTCACCGGAGGACTCCCGGGGCGGACGCCGTAGGCGTAGATGTTGCCGCTCGCATCGGTCTCGAGGAGAATCTGGGGGAGGGGCAGGACTGCGGGCCCCGTGAGGTTCGCCGCCGAATTCGTGACGTCGTAGGTCGACCCGTGGCAGGAGCAGTGGATGTAGAACGTCTTGCCGCCCGGGGTGTCGGGACACGTCCCGGGCGGATAGAAGGCGATCGCCGGTGCCGGGCATCCCAGATGCTGGCAGATCCCGCTGTACGCGACGATCGATCCGTGCGTGCCGATCCCGTACGGAACGTTCTCGGCCCCGTTCGAGCCGTTCGGCGTCCCGCTTGCCGGGTAGAGGTTCAGCAGGAAGTTCGGCTCGTTCTGGAGCGGGTAGTAGAACAGGTAGAGTTCGCTCGTCTCCACGTTGTACTCGGACTCGACCGCCGCGACCGTGAGGGGCTTACCGTCGACGTCGATCAGCTGCACCTTCGGGAAGCTCGAGATTCCGATGGTCGGCGGCTGAAGATACTGCAACGAGCCTCCGATGAGGCCGCCCGCGCCGGCGCCGACCAGCCCTGCGACGGCGAGCAGCTTGAGGACGTTTCGCTTCGTCTCGTCGACCTCGTCGGTCGTGCTTCCGGGGGCCGGCGCAACCCTGCGAACTTGGCCGACGGGGAACGCGAGTGAGGGCGAGCGAGAGATGCCGAACGGGCAGGTCGTCGCGCACGCGGGAACCTCCCGCATCATAGAGTCCTCCCTACGGAGTCTGGAACGGCGTCGTCAATGCCGGACGGTGGGGGAATGGGAGCCTCCCCCGGGAGCTCCGCTCTCTCGCTTCCCCGGTAGACGAGCCAGGTGACCCCGATCCCCATCAGCACGACGAGGATCTCGGTCAAGGTGACGATCTGGTCAGGGGTGAGTCCACTCATCGGCTCCACTCCAGTTCACTCGGGACGAGGGGCATCGTCATGGACCAGGTCGGCACCGGTCCGCCGCCGGTCCACGGAGAGACGGGAACCGGTGGCGCGGGAGGGGCGGGGGGGATTCCGGGAGGTGCTCGGACTGCGGCAGGGATCCCCCGGGCCTGCGTCGGGGTCGGATCGAGCCCGAGCAGCGCTCCCCGAATCGTGAACGGGGCCCCGGGAGGTGGGGGCGGGAGTTCTGCTGCCTTCGCGAACTCCCCCAGGAGCTCCTGTTTCAGCCGGCCCGCCCGACCGTACCACCGACCGAGGCTGCGCACCAGCTGGCCGCTCCCTTTGCCCAAGAGCAGGAAGAGGGCCGCCACGACGAGGATGATCCAGTCGATGTCGGAGAACAGCGCCACGGGCTTATCCCACCCCCGCCACGGCGATCGTTCGCCGATGGCGCGCGTCGCGCTTCTCCCACCGGCTCGCGAAGTACGCCCCGCCGAAGTAGAGGCCGATCATCGGCGCGGCGATGAGGCACATCGTGATCCCGGAGTTGTCGGGCGTGACGATCATCCCGAAGACCAGAGCGGCGAGGATCGCCGCACGCCAGTGCTGGCGCCACGCCGACGCGTGGACCACGCCGAGACGCGTCAACGCGTAGATGAACACCGGAAGCTCGAAGACGACGCCGAACGCGAACGAATAGAGGAGGGCGAACGTGACGAAGTCCTGCACGCCGAGGTACGGCTCGAGGCCCATCGCGGCGACGTACCGGAAGAGGAGGAGGAACGTGAACGGCGTCAGGAGAAGCAGGCCCGCCGCGGTACCGATCGCGAAGAGGATCGTCGCGGGGATCCCAATCGAGCGCAAGAGCTGGCGCTCGTTGGTCCGCAGTGCCGGAACGAGGAAGGCCCCGACCTCGTGGACGATCCACGGCATCCCGACGATTGCCGTGACCAGGAGGCCGATCTCCATCTGGACCATCACCGAGTCCCCGACCCCCACATTGAGAAGCTGGACGCCCGGCGGGAGCATCCAGGCGACCATCGCGTGGAACACCTGGGCCGTCACGTTGTAGAACGGGCTCGGCCATGGGTAGGCGAACGGGATCGAGAACCCGGCGGCCGAGAGGGTGATCGGCCGAAGCTCGAACAGGAGGAGGAATCCGAAGATCGAACCGAGCACCAGGGCGATGCGGACAAGGCGACGCCGGACCTCGGCCAACACCGCGAGGATGCGACTCAATTCGCCCATCGTTCCCTCCGTGACCCCCCGGCGATCACCCGGGGGATGGGGCCGGGGCGGCAGCGGATCCGAACCGGACTCTTCCCTCGGGCATGCCGGGCACGGACCCGGACTAGTGCCCCGGCTGCGACGGCGCCGTGGCGCCCGCCGCCGCGCGAGCCTGGTCGGCTTGAAGCTCTCTTTCGCTCTCGGCGCGTCCTTTCTTGAATTCACCGACCGAGCGGCCCAGGCTGTGCGCGAGCTGGGGGATTTTACTGGATCCGTAGAACAGGATCCCGGCCACCACGGCGATGATCAACCAGTCGTCGATAGAGTCGAACACCTTTTTCCTCCACGTCTCCACGCAAGGGGCGAGCGATATGGCGTTCGTACGGGCCGAACCGGACCGGTACCAACGGTCCGGACCCGGGATAGATAAACCGGGTCAGGCCGCCTCGATGAGGACCGTCTCGGAGCCGGCCGCGACCGCGCGGTCAATCGCGAGCTCGGCGAGGAGGGATAGACACCCGGCGGACCGAGGCAGCCATTGGACGCTCGTGCGGCTCGACGCGGACGCACCGGATCGACGACCTCGGGCCATGGTGGATGCCACGAGCTCAGCGAAGCACTCGTTCTGGTGGTAGACCTCGCAGGCGTGGTCGAGCGACGGGTGCATCAACGCTTCGACGACGGACTTCAACTGACCCTTCAACTCGGGAAGGTATCTCGCGAGCGAGTCCCGAATCTCGGACGGGAGCTTCGCGCTCTCGTCGTACAGCGAGCCGAGGGCCTCTCCGAAGAGCTGGGCGAGCTCTTCGAGGGCATGAACCGCGACCCGCCATTCCAGGAGCTGGCGAGGGTCCGGGCTCCCGATCCGCCGGGCGAGCGCCCAGTCGCGGCTCGCGAGGAAGAGCTGGCGGACGAGGAGGGCGAGGACCTTGTTCGCCTCTTCCTCGAGCGTCGTGAGACGCCGGGTGCGGAGGGGGCGCTGGACGACCCCTTCCATTTCCTCGAGGAAGGCGATCAGGATCATCTTCATCCGCTGAACGAGCTGGGGAAGGCCGTACTTCGACGGGTCGATGAAGTTCTGGAGGACCATACGGTTCGATTCCTGGGCGACGACCGAGACCCCCAGGAGGCCGCGGGCCGCTCCCAGGACCTCCTCGACCCGGTCCGGTGCGAGGGGGAGATCGGCGCGGACCTCGATCGCGTCGTGGCCGACACGATACGCCCCGACGATCAGCCGCTCGAGGACCCCCGGGGTGTCGAACGCGCGGGCCTGCACGAGGAACGGAGCACCGGCCGCGGAGGCGCCAGGGACGGGAGCGGGCTTCAGGTACAGGGCACCGTCGTCATTCTGATCGAAGACAATGAGATCGCCGGGCCGCAGGTTCATCGCCTCGGCCCATGGCTTCGGCAGTGTCACAGCGATCGACGAGTGTCCGGCTTTCAGTACCCTACGTTCCCGATTCGGCGTCCCCCATGCCATGCTGTCCCTCGAACCTACTACTAGGCTCGTAGGTTGAACGAGGATTCCTTTTTGAATCTTTGGTTGAACCTTTCCGGGGGCTCGACGCGTCCTCAGTGCCCCGGAGGTAGGGGCGGGGACCCCGGTGGCCCCGCACTTCCCGGGCTCGGGGGCTCGGCATAGCCGAGACGTTCGGGGGGCATCTCGAACTCGGACCCCCGCCTCCGACCCACCACAAATCCGAGGACGATCGCGACGACCACCATGCTCACGATCGACCCGATGATAATGAAGACCGCGGCCCCCGGCCCCGTCGGCCCGGTGGTCACCGACAGGTTCGCGGGGAGGTTCATCCCGAACGCGATGAATCCATACATCCCGGATTGGAAGTGACCGGGTTCCTGGCAGACGAACTCGTACCAACCGGGTCCGGGGGAGGTGAACGATTTCGACGCGACGTTCCCGGCGCCCGTGACGTTGATCGACACCAGCGCGCCGTGGGCGCTGAACAACGCGGGAATGTCGGCCGACGACGGAAGGTCGACGCCCTCCAAGTCGAGAATCGAAAAGGTGTGCGCGAGGGTGTCCGCGTCCGTCACCGTGACGTCGATCGTCGAGTTCGTTGGGACCTGCTCGAACGAATTCGGGTCGAACATGTACGGTGCCGTGGTCGTGACCGCAATCGAGTCGGACGTGTCGACCCGCACCGGCGCGGCACGGGCCTCCTGGGAGATCCCCCAGCCGATGGCGCCGATGAGGAGAATGGCGGCCACCCCGAGGACGACGACCGTGCTCCGGGTGGCGTTGCGGGCCCGCATGCTTCGTTCCGCCGAGAGAGATTGACCGCGAGACGGGACCTGTGATTCAAAGCCCCTCCGTACGTACGGGGGAGAAACGCACCGCGGACCGACGGGCCTGTCGAGCCCCGCGTCCGGTTCGTACGCGGGGAATATGTAGCTCGGAAGGACCCTCCGGGGAGATGCCGTTGCGAGGGCGCGCCGGTGATTCTCCGCTCGCTCTGCTCAAAGGTCCGGCGGTGGCCGCTGCGGGATTCCTCGGAGAGTCGAATCTCGCGAAGACCAATGACCTCATCTGGGTAATGATCGCGATCGGCACCGCGGGCGCGATCGTGACGTTCTCGTTCCTAGTCTACGCGATCATGCGGTTCCGGGACCCGAGGGTGAAGGGACGCAGGTATGGTTAACAAGTACGAGGTCGCCTGGACGCTCGCGGTCGTGGCCTTGATCGCGGGCGTCAGCGTCTACTCGACCATTCTACTCTACCAGCTCGACACCCTCCCCTCCGACCCCACGGAGTACGTGGATGTGGTGGGCCACCAGTGGTACTGGGAATTCTGCTATCCCGTGAATAACACGTGCTTCAACTCGAGCTACGACGCATCCACCAACACGGTCTCGGGGGGCGCGCTATGGGCCGCGCCAGGAGCGAAGGTCCAGATCAACGTCACCGGAGCGGACGTGATCCATTCCCTCTACATCCCGCAGCTGGGCGTGCAGCTCAACGCGATCCCCGGTCGCGTGAACTATTTCGCCTTCTCGATCCCGAACGCCGCTGCGGGGACGAAGTACATCATCGAGTGCACCGAGTTCTGTGGCGAGTTCCACGGAACGATGCGTTCCTTCATCATCGTGACGTGAGGGCGGTACCGGCCGAGCCCGCCGACTGCCGCCGGAGCCACGATCCTGCGAGTACGCTTCAGGCGTGCCCGCCGTGAGACCCGGAGCCGGGGCGACGGGGGAACCGGCCGGTGAACGACGCGACGACCGCGAGGAGAATCCCGATTGCGAGGAGGGCCCCCGAGCCCGCGAGGACCCACGACTCGACGATCGCGCTGCTGGGCGGGGCCGGTAGGGCCGGCACCGGGATGTCGACGTAGAGGAACCCATCCATCCCGCTTGCGAAGTGCCCGGGGACCTCGCAGATGTACTGATACACTCCCGGTGTGGAGATGGTGAAGTTCGCCCACACCGAGCTGCCCGCTCCCGACGGGACGGTCACGGAGACGAGGGGCGGGTGGGAGGCGAAGTACGACGTGAAATTCGTCGGCGAGAGCGAGAAGTTCGATTGCGCGGCGAGCGTGAACGTGTGGCCGAGACTTCCCGTATTCGTCACGAGGACATCGATGGACGCGGGGAAGTGCGTGGGCGATGCCGAGAGCTGGTTCGGCACGAACTGCAGGGCGTCCGAGGTGTTCTCCGAGAGCTTGAGGCCCGGTCCGGTCGAGGTGACATTGATGAACCCGAACATCCCGGCCTGGAACTGGAACGGGATGAGGGAGACGAACTCGAAGGAGTCCCCGCCGGTCGAGGCGTTCAGGGAGACCTTCGCGTACGCCTGCTGGCCCGGCGCCACCGAGACGTTGGCCAGCGAGCCGTTCCGGGCGAAGAACGACGAGAGCTCGGCCGGCGTCCAGGAGGTGTTGAGGGTCACCCCGGGACGCCGAGAGACGGTGAACGTGTGATCGTACACCCCTTGATTGACGAGGTGGACGGTCAGCGTAGAGGCGGACGCCCCGAGGAGCGATCGGGGTTCGAAACGTGGCGTGTCGGTCATGTTCACCGTCACCGTTGAGTTTCCGGTGACCGCACGTGCGAGCCCAACCGACGGTGCCGAGGGCAGCCGCTGGATCGATGCGGCCAGAGGGACCGCGACCACGGCGAGGATGACGCCCGCGACGATCCAGGGGGACGCCCGGCGCCATGGACTGAGATATCGGCGTAGGACCACGTCGGTCGCCCTCCTCTCGGCGGGCGGAAAACTCGGGAGCGGTTGATATGCGCGATGTACGAATCCCGAGCTCGGAAGCGAGTCACCGGTTCGCCATCGCCCCGGGATCGCCAGAGGCGATGGGTCGGGCCGCGGACTCCGTGGCATTCGTTCCCTCGTCCGTCGCGCGGCGGACGAGCGCGGGGAAGCGCGGACCATGGTAGAATCGCCAGAACAGATACGCCGACTCGATGCCCATCACGAGGACCATCACTCCTCCGAACGCCATGGCGGCGATCGGCGACGCCTGCGTGGCGGCGACCGAGAGGCCGGCGACCGTCATTGCGAGGAAGGCGGCCGAGAGGCCGAGGAGGAACCGGGCCTCCTCGGGCCGTGCCGAGCCGCGGAGAAGGCGGCGGAGAAGAGTACCGAAGAGCCCCGCCATGAGAACCCCCATCAGGATTCCGCCCACCGTGGGGTACGGAGTGACCCACGGGGCCACCACGGCCGCGAGCGTGAGTCCGAAGAGCGAACCGCGCTCCAGGCGAGAGACCGGCGCCCAGAGAAGGATCGCACCCATCACCGCGGCCATCGACCAGAGGAACCAGACCGAGGTGAGGCCGAGCGCGAAGGAGGTCAGGACCGAGAGAGGGGTCGACGACCCGCCGTACGCAAACAGAATTCCCATGATCACTTCGGCCCCCGCCGTGTCGAGCGCGAGCACAGCGGGCCAGGACCAGCTCTGGGCCGAGATCCGGCGGTCCCGGAAGAGAATGAGGGAGACGAACCAGAGCCCGGCCGGGACCATCATCATGAAGTTGAAGGCAAGAAGAACGAAGGTCCACGTGGTCGTCCCGTTCGAGTTGAGGAAGACGTAGAGGAGCGACAAGAGCAGGATGCTCCCTCCGAAGATCACGCTGAGGCCGAGGGTCAGCTGGGTCAGCAGCGGCGGGCGACCGTCCGCCGGGAGGATTTTCCCCAGCACGAAGATCGTGATCGCGACCATTGCGACAGCGATGATGACATACGCCAGCGGGTCCGGCGGCATCGGGAGGGGCGGCAGCGGCAGGTCCATCGCGGGCGAGGGAGCCCGGGGGCTTTCATATTCCCCCGGTTGCGACTGGCTCAGGAACCGGGGTACGGGACCCTCATCGCAGCCGTCAGGGCTCGCTCGAAGGTTCGTGCGCCAGTCCCGCGTCGAAGCGGCGGATGAGCTGGGTCGTCACCTCGACCAGAGGATGTTGGCTTGCGCGGTCGATCTCGATGTCCGAGACCGTGTTGAGGTGATGCTCGCGGGCCAGGCGCTCGAAGCCCGTTTCGAGGCGCGCGAACTCCTCTGGTCGGTCCGCGGTGAGGATGAATGCCTGGAGCTGGGTCAACCCCATCTCCCGCGCGGCGAGCGCACGGTGGTGCCCATCGACCAGGATCCAGAGATTGCCTTTCTGAAGGACCAGCACTGGTTCTGCGAACCCCCGCTCGAGTTCGTACCGGCGTCCCTCGAGCTCGTCCTCGAAGACCTTCCATTGGGTCGGGGTGACGCGGTCGATCGGGACGAGCCCCCGGTGGAACGAGAACGGGATCCCGTACCGCTCGCTCAGAAGGTGCTTCAGCGTGTCGGCCTTGACCGGCGACGCGCGCTCGAAGTGGGAACGAACGACGTCGATGCTGGCCAGAATCCCGCGAAGCCGACCGTCGGGATCGATGATCGGTAGGTCGCGGAGTCCGAACCGGAACATCACGCGCGCCGCGTCATCGAGCGATGTATCGGGGTGGGCGGTGTACGTTCCGGGCCGGATGATCTTGGAGAGCCGGGTGTCGCCTTCCGCCGCGTGGCGCAACAGCTCCTTCGCGCTCACGAACCCGACGAGCTTGCCCCGGGCGTCCGTGACGGGGAGCCCGTGGTGGCGGCTCCGCATGAGGCGAGCGATCGCCTCTCGGATCGTGGAGGTTTCACGTAGGTGCTCGACCTCGAGCACCATGTAATCGCGGACCCGAACGCTCATCGCGAAACGTCGGGCTGCTCGTCGCGCAGGTACGCCGTGAGCATGTGGCAGACGACGAGGTGGAGGTCCTCGGTGTGCTGCATGCTGTTCGACGGGACGATGACCGACACGTCCACGAGGTCCTTCAGCTTCCCGCCGCCTATCCCCGTGAGACCGATCGTCGCGAGACCCATCTCGCGCGCTGCGCGGACCCCCTCGAGGACGTTCGGGGAGTTCCCGCTGCCTGAAATCGCCACGACGACGTCACCCTTCTCGGCAAGCGAACGAAGCGGCCCGGCGAAGACCTTGGAGTAGTCGGTGTCATTTGCCCACGCGGTGAGGCCCGGGAGGTTGTCGTTCAGGGCGAGGCATCGGAACCGGTGACCTTTCCCCCGGCCGTCCGTGCCGCCGGCGACCTTGGCGATGTCGGTGACGAAGTGGGAGGCGAGCGACGCGCTCCCACCGTTGCCGAAGAAGAAGATCGTCCGATCCTCCGATCGCGCGCGGAGGAGGACCGGGACGATCCGCTGCATCGCCTCGAGAAGGTATGGAGCGGTGAGGGCGGCGGTGGTCTCGCGCGCGTACCGGTCGACGAATGACGGCAGTCCGGAGAGGTCGCTCATTGTCCTACGAAGAGAATCCGAGATCCTTCCGGTGTGATCCGCACCGAGAGATGGCGCATCGGCGACAATGCGTCGGCTATTTGACGCCTCCGGTCGGGGGGATGGAGGAAGAAAAGAAACCCACCGCCCCCGGCACCGGTGACCTTCCCTCCCCAGGCTCCCGCCGCCCGGGCTGCAGCGTAGGTGCGGTCGATCGTCTCATTCGAGATCCCGTTCGTGAGACCGCGCTTCAGCTGCCACCCCTCGTCCAGGACCGCGCCGAGGCGTTCCCAGGCGCGCGCGACGATGGCGTCGCGCGCCTCCCCCGCGAGCCTCCGGATCCGCTCGAGGGATTCTCGGTTGGCCTCCGTACGCGAGCTCTGCTGCTGAAGGATCCCGTTGGCACGCCGGGTAATCCCGGTGTAGAACAGGGAGAGATGGTCGCTGAGAGCCTCGCGGTCGGCCTTCGACAACGGGATCGGAAAGACGCCCACGGAGTCGTCCGAGTGGAACTCGAAGTACTGGATCCCCCCAAACGCCGCGATGTACTGATCCTGCTTTCCGAGCGCCCCCCCGAGTCGATCGATCTCGATCTCGCACGCCTCTTCGGCGAGCTGGGCCGGGTCCTTGAGCGTGCCGCGAAAGGCGTGGAGCGCGTTGAGCAGACCCACGGTGAGGGTCGACGACGACCCGATCCCGGTCCCCTCGCCGGGAATATCGGCGATCGTGTGGACTTCGAGAGAGTCGTGAACGCCGGTGGTCCGCATCGCCTCGCGGACCAGCTCGTGGTGGATATCGTCCAGTCGGTCGACGTTCTCGGTCCGGGAGTACGCAATCCGGATCGAGCGGTCAAACTTCTGGTTGACGAGGACGTGAATATACCGATCGATCGCCGCGCTCGTCACCGCACCCCCGCCGTGGGTGCGGTAAAACGAGGGAAGATCGGTCCCGCCGCCCGCGAAACTGATCCGGAGCGGCGTCCGGGTGATGATCATCGGGCAGCGAGCGGCCCCTCCGGCTCTTAGTTCTTTTCCTCGGGAGATCCGGTGACGCCGGGAACCGGGGACTCACGGGTCCGACGGGGTGTCGGAGACCAGCGGGCCCGGCGACCGTAGAACTCTGCCGTGACCCGGGCGAGGTTCTCGACCGGTGCGAGGCCGGGAAGGTGAGCGGCGAACGCGGTTGCGCGACGGTCGAGGACGATCGCGATCCCCCGGTCGTTCTCCGAGCGGATCATCCGTCCACACGCCTGCAGGATCGCGCGCTGAGCGGGAGCCTCCACCGTGTACTCCCAGCCCCGGCCCGTGGTGGCGTCCAGGAACTGCCGCAGAGCCTCCCGCTTCGCGGTCGGGCGGGGATACGGAATTCCGACCAGGACCACCGCTTCGAGCTCCTCGTCCGGGTAATCGATCCCTTCTGCGAGACGTCCGCCCGCCACCCCGAGGAGGACGGTCCCCTCCGGATCTTTCTTCCAGCCCTCGATCGACCGCCAGAGGTCGCCCGTGGGCATCTTGCTGTACTCAATGAAGACGTTCCCGGGAAGCTGGGACTGGAGTCCGGCTTCGAGCACCCTCTGAAGAAGCTCGAAGCTCGGGAAGAACACCGCCGTCTTGACCGGCAGGGTCTGGAGGATCTCCACGAGCCGGTCCGCGAGACGGGGAATCGCCCGCGGATCGCCCCGAATCTCCTCAAACCGGGTCGTCACGGTGGGGTCGTAGAGGTACCTCCGGTTCTCCGGGGGGAAGTGGGACGGGACGTCCAGGAGCCGCGCACCGGAACCGAGACCGAGTGAATCACGGTACTCCTCGAGCGGCGCGAGGGTCCCCGATAGATGGATCGAGAGGTGGCAGTCCAGGATCGGACGGGCCGGAACGGAGGCATCGAGAGCGTACGCCTCGAGCGCGGGACGGGGGAGCCGGGTCGCGACCTTGACGTAGCCGGGAGGCTCCAATTGAGGCCAGGACAGCAGCGTGAGCGCGACCGTGTGGACCCACGAGCGAGGCAAGCGCCGCTCGCGGCGCCGCTCGTCCCGGAGGTTCTCCCCCCACGTGGCGAGCGCACCCAGCCAGGTGTCGAGCCGATGGGACGTGCCCCCCAGCGCGGTCAGGAGCGCCTCCTCGAAGACCGATGGAGGGAGGACGGCGTCGTCCTCCCGTGCGAGGGCATGGATCAGCTCCTCGACGGCAGCTCCGACGAGGTCCAGGAACCGGCTCGCGCTCGGACCGTCTGGCAGCTGGAAGTCCCCGCGTTCGGAGATTTCGGCCCGAGCACGACGTACCGATTCCTGCGGGAGGGCGACCGTAGTCAGTTCCCGCAGGTGGTTCGGGAGGTTGTGCGCCTCGTCGACGACCAGGTCGAGCCGGTCGGGAGCGAGACGCATCCAATCGAGCAGCGAGCGGCGGATGTGCGGGTGGAAGAAGAACGCGTACGGAGCCGTGACGAGCCGCGCGGTGGGGAGGAGCTTCTTGGCGAGCTCGTACGGACAGAGGTTCTCTTCGCGCGCGTACGCCTCGAATTCGTGGGGGGAGGGTATCTTCGCGCGGAACCGTTCGATAAGACCGTCGAGATCGGCCTGAAGGACACGGGCGTAGTACGGGCAGCCGTCGAGATCGGCGAGATCGATCTCCCCGCCTTCGGGGAGGTCGGGCGACGGGGCGAGGGGGACCCCGCCGTGCATCGCCTGCTCGGTCACCCGCTTTCGGTCCGCGCAGAGCTTCCCGTGCTCCTCGGCCGTCGCACCCTTGATCTCGGCGATGTTCTCCAGGAGGAAGCACCGGCGCGCCCGCCCCGCCAAGCCGACCGCGAGGATCGGATTCGCGATCCGGTGGCCGATTGCGCGGGCCTCATTGAGGACCTGGACCTCCTGGGAGTGGGTCCGCACGAGGTAGAGGATCTTGTGGTCCGCCGCTTCGGCATGTTCGAGGAGAGGGGCGAGGGTGGCGACGGTCTTTCCGCTCCCGGTCGGAGCGTTGACCAGGAGGGGGCCGCCGCGAACCGCGATCTCCGCGACCTCGCGCAGGATGGCGTCCTGCCCCGGACGCACGCGGTAAGGGAAGAGGATCGGCGCTTCCGTGGAAGGGGCGAGCGGCGACGTACGCGACTCCGGGCGAGCGACCTCGCGCCGGGGGTTTTAAGGTGCGCCTTGACAGGAACACCGGTGGAGGATGTCGGGCCGACGGACCGTTCCTGGAGGTCGGCACGGCATCTTCAAGCGCGTGCCGGGCTCGTCCGGGGGGACGATGGCTCCCACCCCGTCCGAAGCCTCTGGCGTCGTGGACCGCGTGGCGGTACCCTCGGGCGAATTCCTCACCAAGTACGGCAAGTTCCTCCTCGTCGGACTGACCGGTGTCGTGGTCAACCTGATTGTCTTCGCGCTCACCCTTGACGCGACCTCTCCGAGTCCGACGTTCAACC
Source organism: Thermoplasmata archaeon (assembly GCA_035623855.1). Taxonomy (GTDB): domain Archaea; phylum Thermoplasmatota; class Thermoplasmata; order Lutacidiplasmatales; family UBA184; genus Lutacidiplasma. Next base: position 211,849 of record DASPSQ010000006.1, read on the forward strand.
TCGTCGCGAGCCTCCTTCATTTCGCTTCGACCCGGGTCGTAAACCCGCTCGACGATTTCCTCGCCAGCGCAGTCGCGTTCGGGGTCGCAACCCTGTGGAACTTCTTGATCAACAATCTCTGGACGTTCCGGTCGACCTCGGGTCACCGCCACCCGTTCAGCCACCGACTCGGGCTGTACTACGGGGTCTCGCTCGCGTCGCTGGGGGTCAATGAGCTCGTCCTGTTCGCCATGGGATTCTACGTCTCTCCGTTGTTCGCCCAAGGGATCGGGATCATCACCGGGAGCGTCGTGGGCTTCGCGGGAAACTACCGAGTCACGTTCGCCCAGGCAAGCCCCGGGTCCGTGCCGCGAGGCCCGGCGTAGTCGAAGTCGGAGGTCCCGCCCCTGCTCGAGGGCGAACCGGACGTTCCGCTCCGTCTCGGACGCTCGGCGCGTTCCGATCAACCGTACGCGTACCGGACCCCGTAGGGGCCGCGGGGCATGTTCCAGGTGACCGATCCCTGGTCGCAGGCGATGTCGCACGCGCCGCATTCCACACAGTCCTCGTAGCGGAAGACGAGACGGCCCTCAATGCGTTCGTAGCATTGAGCAGGGCAGACGAACGTGCACCGCGAGTGGGGGCACCGGGCGCAGATCTCGGGCTTCGTCGTGATGTGGGCGTGGTCCTTCGAGTCGGTCGTGTACCGCAGCGTTCCGAGCCGCCGCTTGATCTCGATGACGCCGACGGAGGGGCCTCCGGGCACGCTCACACCGGCCATCGATCCCTCCCTACCCCGATCCGGCAGGAAGGCGCGAGAGGATTTCAAGGTCGGCCCGCACCGACGCAACGCTCTGTGCGAACGCCGAGCGCTCGGCGGGGGAGAGATCGACCTCGACCACTCGTTCGACCCCGACGCGGCCGAGCGTCACCGGCACCCCGACGCAGACGTCCCGTTCCCCGAATTCCCCGTCCAGGTGGGCGGCGACCGGGAGGAGGCGGTGCTCGTCGTTCGCCACGGCTCGGACGAGCTCTGCCTGGCTCGCGGTCGGCGCGTAGAACGCGCTGCCGCTCTTCAGAAGGTCGATGATCTCGGCGCCGCCCTTCTTGGTCCGCTCGACGATCGACTCGATGCGGTCCTGCGACAAGAGTCGGGTGATCGGTACACCAGAGACGCTCGTCAGCGACAGGATCGGGACCATCGTATCCCCGTGAGTCCCGAGCACGAAGCCGGTGACGTCGCGGGGGGCCACGTGGAGCGCCTCGGCGACAAACGTCCGGAACCGGGCCGTGTCGAGCGTCCCGGACTCGCCAAAGACTCGGCTCGACGGAAGCTGGCTGATCTTCCGGAAGTAATACGTCATCACATCGACCGGGTTCGTCACGACGATGCAGACCGCGCCCGGGGCCTTCGCCCGGACCGCGTCGGCATGCCCCTTCACGATCCCCGCGTTCTTCGTCAGTAGGTCGGAGCGGCTCATCCCGGGCTTCCGAGCAAATCCCGCTGTCTCGATGACGACGTCAGCCCCGGCCACTGCCTCGGGCGATGTGCTTCCGGTGACCCGGGTCGAGAACTCGAGGATGGGGGCGGACTCCTGGATGTCGAGCGCCTTTCCCTGCGGCAGGCCGTCGATGATGTCAATCACGACGACCTCGGCGGCCACGTCCATCTCCGCGAGCCGCTGGGCGAGCGACCCTCCGATGTTCCCGGCTCCGAGCACCGCGACCTTCCGAAGCGCGCTCATGCGTCCCTCGACGGTGGAGCTACCCCGGGCGCCGCATAAGCCAAACGGTAGGGGGAGCCCTCCCCGAGCCCGTTGGGCGAAAGATTGATTGAGCATTTCGGCGTTCGTCGCTCAATGGTCGACGTCGACTCCGTGCTCCTCAGCGTGCAGGAGCGGGACAAATGGCGACACCGCATGGAGCTCCTCGAGCGGTCGCTCCGGGAGGTCCGCGAGCGTCGGCGTCGGCTTGAGGTACGGCTACGACGGATTCACAAGGAGCTCGCCCGGCTCCGGGCGACCGCGGAAGGTCTCCTGGACCTCGCGCGGAGCCAGGCACCACCTGACATGCACCATGGCGCGCCATCTCTCCCTATCCGGTAGGCAGGAGAGCCTTCTCGCGACCCAGCGCGAGATCGCCTCCGAACTCGCCCGGCTCCGGCGCGAGGAAGAGTACCTGACCCTCAAGGTCCGCCAGGCGCGGGAGCAGGTTCGATACTACGAGGGAATGCTCCAGCTCCTGCGCCGGGACTGGGGAAAATCCACCGGACTCTCCGACTTCGTCCGCAAGCTCGGCTGATCCCCCATCGTGAAGATCGCGGTCGTCGGTGCGGGAGCGGTCGGCTGCCTGCTCGGTGCCTACTTCGCACGTGCCCGCCATTCGGTCGAGTTGATCGGGAGACCGGAGCTTGTCTCGACCGTCCGGGAACGTGGGCTCCGCATCGTGGGCCCGCCCGAGCAAGTCTACCACGTCGATGCCCGCCCGCGCATCGAGCCGGGAGAGGTGCCCGACGTCGTCATCCTGACCGTCAAGACGTTCGACCTGCCGCCCGCGTCGGAGGTCCTCGGCCGGGTCCTGTCCCGGCCGGTCCCGGTGCTCCTTCCACAGAACGGTCTCGGGATCGAGCGGATCGCGAACGACGCCCTCGCCCGCGGCGGGTGGAACTCCCCGTCCGAGTGGACGGTCCGGGCCGTTCACTCGGTCCCGGCGACTCTCGTTTCCCCGGGCGTGGTCCGGGAGGGGGGATCCGGCGAGATCATCCTGCCCGACCCGGCGGTGGCCGATCGATCGGCGCCCCGGGTCGGAATCTTCCTGCAGCTCCTGAAGGGCGTGGGGTTCTCCGTCCGTCTCGTCCGGGAGTTCGAGCGGGAGGTCTGGCGTAAGGTGCTCGTCAACGCGGCGGTGAACCCCGTCACCGCGACCCTGGGCGTGACAAATGGGGAACTTCTTGGCGGCCTCGCACGGGACCGGGCTCTGGCCCTCGTGGGCGAGGCCCGAGCGGCCGCCGCAGTGGCGGGGTTCGTGTTCTCGGAGGAGGAAACGATCACCGATCTCGACCGAGTTGTCCGGGCGACCGCGACGAACCGGTCCAGCATGCTCCAGGACCTCGATCGAGGACGGCCGACGGAGATCGACTCGATTTCGGGGGAGATCCTCCGGATCGCGTCCGAGCACGGCGTCGATCTTCCCGCCACCCGCCAGATCATCGACGAGGTCCGTCGCCGCTCAGGAGTTCGGGACTCCCGTCCACAACGCTGATAGGGCTCCTCATCTCGCGTCCACGGATGGCCCTGAAACGCGACGTCGGATCGGCGCCGGTCCGAGGGAGACGGGTCCTCGTCCGCGTGGATTTCAACGTGCCGCAGCAGCCGAATGGCCAAGTGGCGGACGATCGGAGGATCGTGGAAGCGCTCCCGACCCTCAACCATCTCCGTGCGGCCGGGGCCCGGACGATCCTCATGACCCACCTCGGACGTCCGGGCGGACATCCAGATCCCCGGTTCACCCTTCGGCCGGTCGTTCACCGTCTGAGTGCGATCCTCGGCCAACCCGTCCCCCTCGCCGACGACATCATCGGGTACAAGGCGCTCGAGGCCTCCGCGCGCCTTGAGAACGGCCAGTTCCTGATGCTGGAGAACCTGCGGTTCCATCCCGGAGAGGAGGCGAACGACCCGGGATTCGCCGCGCAACTCGCCCACCTGGGCGAGGTGTTCGTCGAGGACGCCTTCGGCACGGTTCATCGGGCCCACGCCTCGACGGTCGGAGTTCCGAAGAGGCTCCCGTCGTTCGCGGGCTTCCTGGTCGAGCACGAGGTCCGGGAGCTGTCGAGGCTCGTCGATGGGGTCGAGGCTCCCTACCACGTGGTGCTCGGGGGCGCGAAGGTCGCCGATAAGCTGCCCCTCCTCGCGAGCTTCCTCGGCCGGGCCCAGTCGATCCTCATCGGCGGCGCCCTCGCGTTCCCGTTCCTCGCGTCCCGGGGGGCGCGCCTGGGAGCCACCGCGGTCGAGCCCGAACTCGACCGGCCGGTCGCCGAGTTCCTCTCCGCGGCCGAGTCGACGGGGACGGAAGTACTCTTACCCGAGGACCTGGTCGTCGAGCGCAAGGGTTCGACGCAAGCCGAGGTCTATTCGGTCGACCGGCTTCCCCCCGACGCGGTCGCTCAGGACATTGGCCCAGCGACTCGGACTCGGTTCGCCGAGCGCCTCGCGAGCTCCCGGACGGTCTTCTGGAATGGACCGCTGGGCCGCGCGGAAGACCCGCGGTTTGCGGATGGAACCCGGGAGGTCCTTGCCCGCCTTGGCACCGTTCCGGGCTACCACGTCGCCGCGGGGGGAGACTCCGCCCGGATCGCCCAGGACCTTGGGGTCACCGGAAGCTTCCAGTTCATCTCGACCGGTGGCGGCGCGGCGCTCGAGTTCGTCCAGGGCCTCGAGCTCCCCGGCCTCGCGGTACTGCCCGACGCGTAGCTCCCGAGCGCCCGGCCCCGAACGGGATCGCGGACTCGAGGGTCGACTCGAGGTAGCGAAGGTAGCCGGCGTTCGCCCGCGGAATGTCGATCTCGACCACTTCCGGGGTCTCGTACGGGTGGGAGACCTCAAGGAAGGTGAGGAGGGCCCCGACCCGCTTCGGCACGGTCTTGAACAGGACAAGCGACTCCCGAGCAGACTCGATCCGACTCTTCCACCGGTACCGGGAGTCGATCGCGAGGACGTTGGCGCATGCGGCGAGCCGGCGCTCGAGGACCGACTCGATCGCCCGTCGAGCCGCCTTCGACGAGGGATAGGTAGTGAGGACGAGCCGCATCGACCCGAACGCTCGCGCGGGGTCGAGCGGATCGGGACTCATGCGCCGCTGCCCTCGAACTCCGCTTTCCCGTGGGAGAAGTCGCCGCTCAGAAGACCGAGAGTCGAAAGGTCGACGACCGCCGCCCGTGCGGGCACGGGGGAGATGTTCCGCATCCGCTGGTACTCCGTCTCCGATTGCCAGGTGGAGGCGTTGAGTAAGAGCACCCCCCGGTACCGGTCGAACCCATAGGTGTGGGCGTGGCCGGTGACGAGAATGTCCGGGGCCGGCTCGATCACGAGGCCATCCCGAGGGAGCGGGGCGAGAGGGGTCCGGTCCCCGTAGATGGGGGCCAGGTGTCGCATCTGGAGCATCCGTTTCATGACGTCGGTCGGGCGGGCGTACGAGGCCCCCGGGATCGCGGGGATCAGGTCGTCGAAGCTGCGCCCGTGGTACGCCTCGATCACCACCCCGTCGAGCGAGAAGGTCGACGGGTTCGCGAGAACCTTTACGTTGCGTGGAAAGTTTGCGCGCAGGCTCGCCGGCAGCGCCGGCTGCGGTTCCGCCGGGCAGACGGCGTCGTGGTTTCCGGGGATCGCCACCACCGTTAGATGGTCCGGGAGCTCCGAAAGCCTCCTCCCGAGCTCCGCGTACTGCTCCACGACGTCGGAGATGGCGAGGTCTCGTTCCTGGCGGGGGTAGACGCCGATCCCGTCGACGAGGTCGCCCGCGATCACGACGTGGTCGATCGACGCCGCCAACTCCGGGGACGGACCCCGGCCGCGAAGAAATTCGACGAGCGCCTGCCACGGCTCGATCAGGAACGAGCGCGATCCGACGTGAAGGTCCGAGAGGAAGATCGCACGGTGGCCCGCCGGCGACCGGCCGACCGCGCGGCGCATCGGCACCTCGGGGCGCTCGAGCGCGACGACGCGAGGGAGCCGCCCGGCATCCTTCGAGAACTGGAGGTGGAGGCCCACGACCTCGTCGGGCAGGATCACGGAACGGGCGCCCGGCGAGCCCTTCGGGACCAGGACGTCGATCGAACCGGAGTCGTCGTCGACCGTGACGACGAGGTGGTGACGTTGAGGAGTCTCCCGGATCGCCCGAACCATCCCGATGATGGATGAACCCCCCTCGGAGGCGCGAAGGTCCTTGATTGGGCGGAGGTTCGGGAGCTGCGGGCGGCCGCGGAGCATGCGAGCCAGGGCCCGGAACCGGGAGTGGAACAGCGCTTGGTACGCCGCGAGCGGTTGGGACGCGGCCGGGGGTCCGGTGAACCCCTCCTGAAGGAGGGTGAACCGGTCCGCGCTCGTCGCCGGGGGCCGGGCGGGCTCCGGCGTCGAGAGCGGCGAGACGACCGGTGGCCGGTGGAGCGCGAGGATGGCCTCGACCATCTCCCGGGTGACGAGGGGCGAGTCTCCCTCGGCTCGCTCGACGAGCTCGCGCGACAACACCAGCGGCTGGTGGTCGTCGAGGAGGAGCTGGAGCGCTCCCGCTTCCACGAGCTTGTGGTGTTCCTCGAAGTAATGCACGAGGTGCTCGCGCAGGTCGCCGGCCACTCCCTTCCTCCGGACCAAGTCGTGCGAGGAGCCCGAGAGGGGCTCGAGCTCGCGTCGCCGAGGCGCGAAGACCCCCCGAGTTATTTCAACCTTCGTCGCGCGAAGGATTTCGCGGACCGCGCGCGGTTAGCGGTACGACTCCTTGGCGTACGATGCCCCTTTCGGGTACTTCTCCCTCAGGTGCGCGACGAACGACTCCGGCGTGCGCTCGAGGTGTCCGGCGTACCACTGGACGACCACGTCCTTGAGGACCCGGTGGAGCTCGCCGACGTTGACCCCGTCCTCCGCACCGTCGATGAGCACGGCCTGGCTCATCATGCGCATCCAGCCGGAGTAACGGTGGTAGCTCTCCCCGTCGCACCACTCGAAGATCCCGCGCAGGTGCGACTTCCCCTCGGGAGTCCGATAGTACCAGAAGCGCATCGTGAATCCGACCCATCCCGCGGCCCGGTCGTTGAGCTCGATCGTCTTCACCGCACCGAAGTCAAAGTTCTCCTTGAACGTCCACTTCGTCGGATACTCCGCAAACGTCGCGAAGAGCGTCTGGGACGGGTCGACCGTGAGATGCACTCCAATGTCCTCGAACTGATTGTGGACCTCCCACAGGTCCTGCAACAGCCGGCGGTTCAGCTCGGCCCGGTGGGTCAAGTCCTCGCCGGTCTTCGCCCCGGCGGTCTCGTGCGTCCTCGCGAGCTCGGACTTGAGGGACGTCACGAAGTCGTCGTCCGCAAGGGGAGGTTCGGGAGCCGGCGTGCCGGGTTCGGGAACATCTCGGATCAATTCGGCCTTTCGAGCCGTTCGACGAGGCATGAGAACAATCCTCGGGGGCGCGTACTAGGGCCCGATATAAAGACTGTATCGGCGGAGAGGTGGGAAGCCGGGCGGCTCTCGGTCGACCGGGGAGGGGGTTCCCGTCCCCAGCGTCCCGCTTAAATAGCCTCCTCGGCTCCTCACTCGTGGAAAGCCCCTCCGGGGACGGAAGGAGGACGACTCCCGACGTCGCCAGGAGATCCGGAATCACGACTCATGCTCCGCCCTTCCCCCTGTCGTAGGCTCCGCGCATCGTCCGGCGATACCGGGTCGACCTAGCCGCTCCCCGAGACGGGCGCACGCCCGCGGGAGCTTTCCACGATAGGAAACCGAAGACCCATGACGAACGACCCCAGTGCCGCGAAATACGAAGTACGAGCCCGCATCACCGACGAAGGTGTCATCGACAAGCCCGACGTGGTCGGTGCGGTCTTTGGACAGACCGAGGGACTGCTCGGCGACGAGCTTGACCTCCGAGACCTCCAGAAATCCGGTCGCATCGGCCGCATCGAGGTGGAGATCGACAGCCGCAAGGGAAAGAGCGAAGGGGAGATCGTCATCCCCTCGTCGCTCGACCAGGTCGAGACGGCGATCCTTGCCTCCGGCCTCGAGACCGTCGATCGGATCGGACCGTGCCGCGCCAAGATCGAAGTGATCAGCGTCGACGACATCCGCGTCACGAAACGCCAGAAGGTCGTCGAGCGGGCCAAGGAAATCCTCGCTCGGCTCCAGGAAGCGTCGAAGGGTGTCGGGGTCGATCTCACCGAGGCGGTCCGCAAGGCGGTCCAAGTGGAGGAAATCACGACGTACGGCCCCGAGCACCTTCCTGCCGGGCCCAATGTCGATCAGGCGGACGCCCTCATCGTCGTCGAGGGCCGCTCCGACGTGTTGAACCTCCTGCGATGCGGGATCAAGAACGTCATCGCGGTCGAAGGGACGAGCGTACCGCAGACCGTGAAAGACCTCTCCCGTGGCAAGACCGTGACCGCGTTCACGGACGGAGACCGGGCCGGCGAGCTGATCCTCCGCGAGATGCTGCAGACGATGGACCTCGATTTCGTCGCCCGCGCCCCGCGTGGCAGCGAGGTCGAGGAGCTGACCCAGAAGCAGCTCCTGAAGTGCCTGAGGAACAAGATCCCGATCAACCAGTACCTCGAGATGAGCGGGTTCGAGTCGACCGGAGCGACCCGCGAGCCCCGCGAGGAACGCGGGGAGAATGGCGGCGGGCGACCGGAGCGACGGGACGAGCGGGGACCTCCCGGCGGAGGCCGACGCGACGAGCGGGACCGGGAGCGGCCGATGCCGCCCCGCGGCCTGCCACTGCCTCCGCCTCCGCCGCCTCCACCTCCTCCCCCGGCGGCCCCACTCTCCCCGGAGCTCCAGCACTACTTCGACCTCCTCGCGGGGGTTGAAAATGCGTCGAAGACCCTCATCCTTGGCGAGAACGACGCGGTCGTGGCGGAAACCCCGGTGAAGGACATGATCGACACCCTGAGCGCCCTCGCGGCGCCGGCGAAGGTGATCGTCTTCGACGGGATTGTGAGCCAGCGGCTGCTCGACGTCGCCCAGGAGAAGGGAATCGAAATCGTCGTCGCGACCCGCCTCGGGCCGGTCGGGAAGATTCCCGACCAGGTCCGGGTCTACACAAAGGCCGACATCGCCCCGCCGGCGCGCTAGGCGCACGCACGCCGGAAGGCCCACGGGGCCGCTCGGGCCGGGCCCGGCCTCGCGACGAGACTATAACCCGGGGCCTGGCTAGAGGGACGGAGCCGTGTCCGCGAACCCGCCCGAAAGCGTCCGTCGACCTCCGAGCTCGCTCGACGACATCGAGACGACGGAGGACATCCCGATCCCCTCCGACCCGCTCCAACGGGTCATCGGCCAGGAGAAGGCGGTCGAGATCGCCCGGATCGCGGCGTACCAGCACCGGCACCTCCTCTTGGTGGGACCGCCCGGGATCGGCAAGTCGATGACCGCCCAGGCGCTCGCGTTGCACCTGGACCGGCCGCGTACCGAGTTGCGGGTCGTCCACAACCCGGAAAACCCCGAGCGTCCGAGCACTGAGCTCGCGACCCGGGAAGAGGTCTATCGGGAGCGGGAAGCTGCCCGGTCGGTGGAGGGAGAGCTGATCCTGCCGACCGATGCTCCGGCGTCGGTGGCCGAACGCCTTGGCTACCGATGCCCCCGGTGCAGCTTCTACTCCCTCCCGACCGAGCGGTACTGCCCCAGCTGCGGGAACGTGAAGCAGGTCGTTCCCGGCGTGTCCGGGAGCGGGAACCCGTTCCGCGATCTGGTCGGCGGGATCCTCGAGCTGACCGTGAGCCCGGGCGGCAACCCGCAAGAGTCGGTACGGACGACACGCCTGCGCAACGGCGTGGAGGAGGTCGTGGCCTACGAGCGCGCCGGCGACCGTATCAAGGTCCTCGATCAGCGGGCGCTCGAACGACGTCGTACCCTGCAGCGCGAGAGCCCACGCAAGGTCCTCGTCAAGCTCGACCGCAACACGTTCGTGATGGCGACCGGCGCGAGCGAGACCGAACTTCTGGGCGACGTTCGGCACGACCCGTACGGCGGCCACCCTCAACTTGGCACTCTCCCGTACGAGCGCGTGATCCCGGGCGCAATCCACGAGGCGCACGAGGGCGTTCTCTTCATCGACGAGCTTCCCCACCTGGGATTCCTCCAGCGGCACATCCTGACCGCGATGCAGGAGAAGCGGTTCCCGATCTCGGGACGCAATCCGCAGTCCGGTGGCGCGGCCGTGCGCGTGGACGGAGTGCCGTGCGACTTCATCCTCGTCGCCGCGGCCAATATCCAGGACATTCACCGGATCCTCTCGCCGTTGCGATCCCGCATCGCGGGGTCCGGTTACGAGGTCCTGCTCGAGACCGCGATGCCCGACAACGACGTGAACCGGTTGCGGTTAGCGCAGTTCTGCGCACAGGAAATCGCGGTGGACGGACGGATCCGGCCCGCGACCCGTGGCGCGATCCTCGAACTCATCAAGGAGGCGCGCCGTCGAGCAGAGGCGCTGGACAGTCGGCGGAACGCGCTGACGCTCCGCCTCCGCGAGCTCGGCGGTCTGATCCGGACCGCCGGAGATCTCGCGGCGGTTTCGGGAAGCGCCTACCTCGATGCCCGCCATGTGCAGGAAGCCTTGCAGAGAGCACGGTCGATCGAGGAGCAGGTCCGCGAGGTCTACGGATCGTTCCAGAGCGGGCTGCGTCAGGAGTCGACGGAGGCTCAGCGGCAATCGATGGGGTACTACACGTGGAACGACCACCCGGATTCGAACCAGTTCCCGGGCGGGTACGGCTGAGGGTTCCGCTAGGGCTATGAGCCGCGCCCTGGTGGCCGCCGCGACGGGCGCGTAGTCTAGTGGTTATGACGTCACCCTGACACGGTGAAGGTCGCCAGTTCGAATCTGGCCGCGCCCACTTCACGACAGAAAAATCGCTCACTTCGATGTATTCGTCCATCGATGGGAATAGAGTAGTTCCTCGGAGCCAGGAGGAGCTTTCCGCCAAATCAGGGGCTGGCATAGAGTACGTACGCCACAGCCCCGATCTGTCGCCGGGACTCTTCGAGCTCCTAAGGTGCCCCTGGCGAGAGCGTCAAGGGTAATCCGGTGCAGCGTGCTCTGTCAGTACGTCCATGTCGACGACCCGCTAAACGCTACGACGTAGTTCCCTTGGGGGTCGAAGGCCATCCCGAAGTCCCACGCACTCCCTAGGTTGGTGGCAGGACTCAGTTGGGCCCAGCCGGTCCCGGTGTACTCCCAACTCGTGGCGGACGTTCCCGTGAGTGTAATCCCTCCGTACATCAGCGGATACCCGTCATAAGTATCGTCGACGAAGCCGGCGACCGACGTCCCCGGAGGGCTCGCGGTCAGGGAGGACGTGATGTTGGTCCACGTCCCGCCTTGGAAGATCCAAGTGTCCGCCGGAATAATCGCCTTAGTGATCGACGGAATTCCGCTGAACAGCAGGACATACCCGTCCTCAGAGTCATAGGTCATTTCGGCCCCAACGCGCGCGCTGGGCGCGGTCGATGGGTAGAGCTTGGTCCAGACGCCGGCTGAGTAAGTCCACGTATCGCCGAGAGAGGCACCCCCCTGCGCTTCTCCGCCGAACATCAGCACGTAGCCATCGGCGTAGTCGTACGTGAGCGCCTCCGAGTAACGGGCAGGGGGCGAATCGCCCGCGGATGTGACGTTGGTCCACACTCCGTGCGAGAAGGTCCAAGTGTCGCTCAAGGCGGCGGCCGCGTTGAATCCACCGAAGAGAACCACATAACCGTCTGCTTGGTCGTAAGTCATCGCGGAGCTCGCGCGGGCCGGCGGGCTGACAGGCGGGTTTAGCGGGGTCCAGACACCATTCGAGAAGGTCCAAGTGTCGTCCAGCGTCACTCCGGTTCCTTCGAGTGATTGGCCGCCAAACAGAAGCACGTATCCGTCGGCCTCGTCGTAAGCCATTGCCGGCTCCGTTCGCCCTTGCGGTTGGCGCGCAAGAACGTGGGTCCAGACGAGCCCTTTGAAAGTCCAGGTGTCCCCGACATATGAGGTCGCTGTTGTTCCTCCGAATACTACGATCGGGTCCTTCGACGTCCCGTCGGCGACCCCCATGTAGTACCGATTGGAGGGATGAGCGGCCGAGCTGACCTGCGTCCAATCTCCCTTCGTGAAGTTCCAAGTATCCCCCAATGGCCTCTGGCCCGACGCCGACTGCCCTCCGAACAAGACCAGTTCGCTGTTGATGGCACTGTACGCCAGCCCGGCTCCATAGCGGGCTGACGGCGACGCCGCCGGTGAGAGATCGGTCCACTTCCCGCCGGAATAGTTCCACGTGTCGCCCAATGCAGCACTGGTGCCCTCCCCTCCGAACAAGACGAGATATCCATCCTTCGCGTCATAGTCCATGCTCGCGAAGTCTCGCGCGGCTGGCGTCGGGCTGAGTGTGACGGATTTCCACTTCCCACCCACGAACTCCCACGTCACGGTGGGCGAGAGCCCGCTCGCGTTCACTCCACCGTAGAGCACAACGTAGCCGTCCTTCGCGTCGTACGCCATTGACGGCTCCGCTCGGGGTCCGGGATTGGGAGAAGGAGTGAGTTCGGTCCAAACCCCGCCGACGAATTTCCACGTGTCGCCGAGATAGCCGGTGACTCCGTAACCACCGAACAGCACGACATAGCCGTCCTTCGCGTCATACGCCATGCCGGCATGGGTTCGTGCCGGAGGCGACGTCGTCGGGGTGATGTTGGTCCACACGCCCCCCGAGAACTTCCAGGTGTCCCCGAGGTAAATGCCGTTACTGTTGTAGCCTCCGAACAGGAGCACGTAGCCATCCTTCGCATCGTAGACCATGCTCGGAGCGATGCGGGCCGAGGGAGAAGGATAGGTCACCTGTGTCCACGACGGAGTCGCCGTGGCGAGAGGAGTGAACGCTCCCGAGGAGACCGAACAGCCGCGCTCGTCGACCCCAGATCCGGTCCCGTTCCCGGAGACCGCCGGGGCGGTCCCCGCCGCTCCCACTTCCCCCTCGACTCCGAGCGAACGCTCGGCGGCGGTCAACTGCTCCGCACCGTAGCTCGGATCGGTTCGGGCCACCGGCGGGGTCCCGCTCGTCCCACCGTCGCAGCTTCCCCTCACGCTGGGAACGGCCCTCGGGGCGATCAGACCGGTGAGCGTTCCCGACAGCATCACGACCAACACGATCCCGATCGCGACCCCCGCGATCGGCGCTCGGAGTTGCGTCTTCGAAAATCGCCTCCGCTTCGCACATGGAGCCGTTCCGATGACTCCCATCTCGTTGGCCACTTCCTTCCCCCCGACTCCACTCATCCCTATCTCCCCCGGTTTCCCCTCCACACCGACGGCCAGGTCTTTGGCAGTGATCGAAGGGAGAACTGGCAATTGGGGACTGACCCCCGGCGAGGGGGCCCTCGAGCCCACGACTCTGCTGGAGCTCGATCGGGGGGGAAATCGAAGCGACCCCTTCGCTCTCGCACCATCGTGATGACCACCCGCAGGGGGACTCCTGGAATCCAGCAAGCTCTAGGATTTAGTTGTGCCGAAGGCAAGATTGCGAAAATCGGAACCCCCACGATTGATGCGGTCCGATTCGGGGTTGCTCGATATGCTGTTTGCCGCAAGGGGGGGAGGTTGAGTCACACGTTCGGTTGAATCCTTCTTCTGAGTTCCCCCTCACACCCTCGTCGGGAAGGCAAGAATGCGCGTCGCGCGAGTACGACGCAATCCTATGGGCCAATCGCCGGGCACTGAACTGCCGAGCAGGACGAGCCCGCATTCGGATACGGCTCGTTCACGCGTGAGCGCGGCTGCTCATCGGCGGTAGGCTGGCCCGGGCCAACTCTACGGACTCTGCACTGAAGACCCCTTTCGCCTTGGCGGCCTCGTCAATCGCGCGCGACTTCTCGGGAGGGTCGAAGACGCCCTGACACGCGGGACAGACTCACAGCTGGAAACGTCCGAGGTCCACGCCGACGACGACCACGGGGCGCATCTCCTTCCGAACCGATGAATGGTCGCGAGGACAGGCTGTGGTCCGGGACCGCCGCTCCATGATCGCACCCCAAACACGATGACGACGAACAAGTGGCACTGACCTGTTTCTCGCCTCGCGAGCCACTTCCCCCGCGAGACGTCGCACAGCGCGTCAGGCCGTGAATGCCCAGCTCCTCGTCGGATCACGACCACGAGTTCGGGGTATCCCAGTCCACTGAGGACGCGGCGATTGCGAGCGTGATGCTCGACCATGATGGTGCAGTCCCCACGGGGGTTGACCTTCGGTTCTCCTTCGACAAAGAAGGTGAGCCGATGGGGGGTGAAAGCGGCTGCGACGAATCGACCACTTTTCACTCGACCTACCGCGTCTTTGCCGCTCGCGGACTTAACGAGGGCGGCCGTGATTCCCGGGTCTGAAATCAACCTTGCTCGACTTCCGGCCGGGGGACCGTTCACCGTATTCGAACAGCCGGGCAGGGCGGGCGTGGCCGCGCCCATGACAATCTTCTTATCGAAGATAACTCGGCCGTCTCGGATTCGAACTCCCCGGCAATTGGAATCTCCTTGATGAATTTCCATTCTGACTGATCCCCTCGCCGGATCTCGATTGATTCCTCGATGGGTGGTCGCTGTTGACGGGACCTATGTCCCCCCTCGGAGTCCCGCGCACAGAAATCAGCACGAACCGGGGTTTGTGTTCAAAGCGCTCAGATGAGGGGCGACACACCCAACTCGCAGAGGGGGGTTCTTAGCATCCCGAGCGTGCGCGGTCACCGCCCCCTCTGGGGCCGGCCACGTGTAACCTCTCTCGGGCGCGATCGCGGTGAGATCGCCTCGAGAGTCCGAAAGTCCACGGTCAATACCCGTTGATGACGCGTCCAACTCGAAAAAGAATCTTGTACGAACTGTGTTCATATCAACGAGGCCCGCCATCCGCCTCCATGGCCCAGCCGGAAGCTGGGACCCGCCGGGCCCCCGTCAGCGGGATGCCGCCCCTGGGACGATCTGGGGCGAGGACTCAGGCTACTCCGAGTCCAATGATTACGGGTGAAAGGGCTTGACGGAGGACTTACCGCCGGTGGTTTCGAGCCAGACTTCGTTCCTGGACGAGAGGGAAGGCTCGTTGTTCCCAAGGCTGCGATGGCTCACCCCACGGCGGCTGGCGTTGTTCCTAATCTTCTGGGTGACGATCTTCTTCGCCGGCAGCATTTTCGTCAACAACCCGTTTACCGGCTTCGGCAGTTTCTCGAATTGGAACCCCGGGCTGGGCTCGTCCAACTACTACTGGCTGGTGATGTATCTCCACGGTCTCAACACGGGGCTCGTCGGGCTGGCCGCGCTCGTGGCGTGTGACTTCTTTGAGCTTCCCTCCGTACACGTTCGGCAGGGGATTTTGGCCGGGGTGCTCGTCGCGGGCGTGCTTTCTCCCATCGGCGCAGTGTTCAACACCTCGTCTCCGTGGACGACCGTGGGGCTCTGGGTCCAGATTACGGCGTTCCTGGCGCTCGACGAGATTTGCATTCTCTTCCTGTGGGGTATGCTGACGGTCTGGAGGGACGGCGCACCCCGGAGCCGGACGTTTCCGTTCATAACCGCCGCGATCACCGGCGTGGCCATGCTGATCGCGGCCCTGATGGGACACCTCGCCGGAGTGATTTTGGGGTTCGGGGGTCCGCCCTTCCTAGCTCAGTACGCCTCCCTCGAGATGGGCGAGACGCTCAACCAATTTGCCCAGAGTCTCATCGGTGCGCACTCCTATCTCATGATCACGGCCGTTCCCGCGGGGGTTATGTCGCTCGCAGCGGTCCGATTTGGTTACTACCGGCTCGTGGGCCCAACGAAAGTGCTAGCCCAGGTTGGGTTCGCGCTTGTGTGCATCGACCTCGTGGTGCAGACGGGGATGTCACTCCTCCTCGGATTCACGAGCTGGCCCGGCCTCCTCCCGCCCCAAGTTTACGCCATTCCGGGTTTTCCGAGCGTCCTCGCCCTGAACGACGTGAGCAACTTCGTCTTCCTGATTGTCGGAGGTCTGCTCCTCTTCAGCGCACTCCTAATTGGTAGTGGCCGACTCCAGGGATGGGCGAGTCGCGCGGGCCTGCCACTTCGGGCGCTCCCGTTGCTGATGCTGGTTGTCTTCACCGCACTCACTTTCTTCACGGAGCCTACGAACGGCACGCTGACCGGGACTCCTCCCCAAGCTTGGCTTCGCTTGTTCGTAGCGTTCTATCTTACTATGCTAGTGTCGCTCGCCGTCCTCCTTGCGGATCGCCTCTTGGGGACACGCCAGCAACTCACGGTCGGGTGGACCGCAACTGGGGGTTCGCTTCTCACCTTCGCGGGCGCGATGGTGTACGTGTTGACGGGTCTCGTCGCCGGCGGCTACGTTGCGGGCGCCGGAATCGTGGTCCTCGGGGCCTCGTTCGTTACGACGACGTGGTGGGGTCTCCGCAAGGCGCGGAGGGGATTACAGGAGGCGTGAGGTCGGGGCCGGCGGGGCCTACTGGCCCGCCTCGGCATGCGGCGGTCACGAGCGTGATCCTCGACCATGATGGCGCAGTCCATACGGGGGTTGACCATCGGTTCTCCTTCGACCATGAAGGGGAGCCGATGGGCGGTGAAAGCGGCTGCGACGAATCGACCGCCTTTCACCTGACCTACCGTGACTTTGCCACTCGCGGATTGAACGAGGACGGCGATGATTCTCAGGTCCTGGGTTCGGAAACAACGTTGCTCGACTTCCGCCCGGGGGCACCGTCCACCTTATTCGAACTGCTGGGCAGAGTGGGCATGGTCGCGCCCATACCCGCGGCTCTAGCCGGACATGCGGCTAGTGGACTTCGCGCTTCCTTTGGGACCATCCTCTCTTGGAGGCGAGAACCTGCTACAGCTCCTTGACTTTCTCGCCGAAGTAGATCAAGTCGGAGTGAAATGTCGGCACTCCTCGACGCACGCGGGAGGATTCCAACGACCACACCGAGCTTCCGAGCGGCTCCAAGTGGCGAAGTAGCAGGTTGATCCTAGGGCTGTCCAATCCGTCGTGAGGTTAATCTGAGAAAGCTCTGACCTCAGTTCCAGGAGGGCCTTTCGTAGATGGGACAAGTCACACCAGTACACCCGGTCTACCATTCCTCCGCCTCTGGCGCGCTCTATCGGCACGGAAGTTTGGCTTCCTCGGCAACTGGTCCTACCCCCACTTCGAGGGGCACCAGGAATCTTGGGTCAGGGCGCCGCCCGTTCACCTCTGATGGGGAGCCGAGGTTCGGATGGGGGAGCAACGTGTCGGGACACCCTTCGATCGTCCTTCCGCCGACGGGCTGGACATCCCACGGCCACGAGGTAGATCCCAAGCTCTTCGACACCATCCACGCCGATGAGGTCATCGAGCTCATCATCCACGAAACCACCGATGGGCAACGCGGGTAATCCAAGCGCGGTGGCCGTCAAGAGCAAGTTTTGAGCGATGTGGCCAACTTCAATCAGACTAAATCGATAGCTACGTTCGCCGTACTTGAAGCGGTTCCGCGCCGGGATAATGCTCACGATGGCGGCAAATGCGCAGTTGACCAGTTCATCGATATAGGTGATGCGAGAGAGAGCGCATCCCAATGAAGACGCCGATGTCAAAACCAGATTTTCAAGACGGTCATCGATGGGGTTGTAATGGTACACGCCCGAGGGGACCTCGGCGACGTGAACTGCGGCCACGTAGATCTCGCAAGGGTAGAGGGCCCCTGCTGACGGACATGAACGGATCGTTTGGCTTCTGCCGACTTCGCCTCTCAGGTATCCGGTGATACCACCCGCAAAATGGAGAATCTTGGACAGGGCTGCAATGTTAACGCTCTCTCCACCAAAATCGCGTCGCGATCGACGGCTTAGGACGACCCCATCAAACGACGGGCCCGCCCTCCGGGTCGATTCTGGGAGCTTGATTGTCCGCGAAATATCGTATCTCTTGCAGGGTTCATCGCTTGCAGTGAGGGTATGCGAAAGTATTGTTGCCGCTAGAATCCTTGTAGGTAGTTCTGGGTCCCCCCTTCGAATCTTCGAATTCTCATGATATAGGTCCGAGATCGCTGTCTCGTCCCGTATCCGTCGGAGGGGGGTCTCCATTGCGCTGTTACGGATACGGGTGCGGATCGGGATTCATAGTTTCGTACCGAGGTCTCGCCGCATATCCAAGTCGGCCAGGAACCACGTACAGGCGACTGCCGCCGAGGAACCGATGGGTGTGGTCCCCCTCGAGGGGCTGAAGAGAGGGTATCATGACTTTGACCACGCGAAAGCCACACGTACCGACGTCAGGCGTCGTCAGGTCCACTGCAAAGACTTCGTGTCCGGATCGCCGTAAGCTTTGGAGCAAAAACCGGAGCGGATTCACCGGCCCCGCGCCGCTCGAGGGATTGCGCAATGGGATGATCTTTGGATCCTTGATTAGGAATTCCACGGCGCGCATCATATCGCCGTATGCGTAGAGATGGACGTGCTTTTCAAAATCGTTCACGTTGCTGAAATCTTCGGCGACCTCGAGAACCTTGCCCTCCCTTCCGATGTACCGCGCCCAGACCCGGGTTTGTGCAGCCTCGAGCATCGCTTTCAAGGCCACCCGGCCGGGGTCTGTGCCAGCAGCCCCGCCGGTACAGATCATCGGGGGGCTTCGGCTCCTGTCGATCAGCAGGCAGACGATCGCAGGTATTTCCAGGTCCGTGGTCATATCGTAGCAAGCGTATTCGAGATTCGTTCGGTCGAATACCCTTCGAAAGACTTCGTCCACGCGAGGGTCGGATTTCAAATCGATCTTGGGTAATGATAGACGGTTCGCCCAGAAAATGGAGAAGGCGTCCCGCTCAACCACCTCGCTGATACCGGCCACGAGCGCGTCATCATACGTAAACGCGGAGGCCTGCCCCGTCGATATCCCGGGAGCGATTGTGACTTCGCCGGCCTCACGTCGAAAGGGATGATATGGAATGTACACCAGGCAGGCCGGAAGCAGGACAGGTTCCTGCCTGGTGAGCGAGTACCCCCGTGCCCAGCAGAGTTTGCTCGCTTCGGTGAACCTCGGATAGTGGATCACACCTTGCTGCCGTTCGTGGAACAAGGGGATTTCCTTCGGTCCCACTACGCGTCCGAGCTTTCGCATTGAGCGCGCACTACCCAGAGGGAGCTCGTCGGGGTAGTATACACTGCCACAGTATCGTTCGATCGCCTCACCGATCGCAGCGAGGCGTCCCGCTTCACGAGACAGCCCCGCACCCCCATTGCGGTCGTAACAGCGAACCGGATGGTATCTGCCCGTGTTCGCCATCTTGACTGAGAAGTTGAAGATGGCCGGTTCTCCAGGCCCAACGGGTATCTCTGAGACGCGCTGGATGAGCCCGGTCTCGTCATCAATCACGGACTCCCGGTTCATCGGGAGCCTCATTGCGTACGGAGGGACTCGCCTAACCAGAAGTCGGTCTGAGGTCGAGATTCCAACCGCCCGCAGGCTGGGCAACGTGGTATCTTGAGGACCGGATGAATGCGACTTTCCAGAGTCAACAGATCCAGGGTATAGAGCGAGCCGTAGGTAACCGGACTCGAAAACCTGGCGATGATCTTGATTACTTCTAATGCCAGAAGGTCGATCCCCGGGGAAAGGAAGACTTGTCCGAGGGACTTACCTGCACTGGCCAGATGATCAAGGGTTTCGGATGAGAACAGTTGGTTCTCAGGATTTCCCTCCCGCCTTAACTCGAGGCAGGTATAACACGCTGTCTCGAACGGGATCACGGTGGGCCCAATCTCGACGCGTGTTGAGACGTTCTTGTATCCAATCCATGGTACCTTGGTGCGAAGAGAGGCCAAGTTCGTACGATCGAATTGTTTCGGATCGTATTGATCGTCGACCAGGACTATGAGGTCAGGATGTTCCTTCGAACTAGCGTAGGCGGTCTCATCTTCGAAGGGGAACACGGAGCGAGAGGCACGATAACGGAATCCGTGCCAAATCTTGGAGCTCGAGTCCCCGGCGACCTCTTGACGGATTCTTCCCCGGAATGCCGGTGAATAGGCGCCGGAGTCGCAATCCTCAGTTGTCACTGGTCGTACATCGGAACCGAGGACGGTACCAACTCCAATTCGTGCGAGAGAGGCGACCAGGGTCGCCCCAGCGGGGCCCAGTCCATAGACTGCGACCCTTGCATTTCGGAGCCGGCACTGGTAGTCAACGGGTCCTGGGGAGCGTCGGCTTCCTTGCGGACGAGGTTCGACGCTACGGAAGTTTGAGAAGAAGCGCTGCTGAGAGGCGAGGCGTCGAGGAACCTCGCGCTTGGTCGAGATCGGGGACCGAGTAGTTTCGATCAGCTGATGATCGAACAAATTGTCTAGAATTGCGTGGGAACGTTTCCTTGTGTCGCGGGGGCCCGACGAGAGGAGCTGTTGCCGGCTCGACCCGCGCTGGAGGGCGGGAACGAGGCCGTCCAGTAGATTGGCGCCGCCCTTGATGTTAATCGACTCGAATAGGGAAACCAAGCGATACTCATCCGAAGACACTCTGATGACTTCGAACCGAGGATGAAAAGTGAGTAGGTCAGAATCGGTTGCGCTAACGTGCAAGCCCTTTGCCGACATAAGATGCCGATGAGGTCGCGGAAGAGCAGCAACATCCCCAGCAACACGAGCAAGTGGAACAACAGGCGTTCACGTCCATGTGAACTCCGGCCAGACGCATGTGCTGAATCTGCGCGATCGACTTGACGATTCCGGCATTCCCGAGTAGGCTCGCCATCTGACCCGGAGTATGGATCATTCCAGAGTGCTCGTCGGTTACTAGGAGTCCGAAGGAATGGACTGCAATGGTCGCTGAGTCTTCCAAGGAGATCTCCGATACGAAGTCCCGCTCCCGGGTCTTTTCGTAGGCCGGCTCTCGAGCCAGGGACTCGAGCCGTTGGGAGGTGAGTTGCGACACGGTGTACTTTTTCTCAATTGGCTTACCGTGGTTGAGCTCGAGGGTGGTGAAGGAGGAGACGGTGGTGTCGTTCATTTCGACGACCACACCACTCGCCCCCTGATCCTGGGCAAAACCGGCCCCCCCAACGAGGTTGGACTTCGGGTCGAGGGAAGCGTAGGGGATTACACAGACGAATTTCGGCCGCCCGAGCTTTCGACTGAAAACAGTGTACCCCAGAGCCCTATCGTGATTGGCCAGGAGCCCCCGCTTTCGCATTGCCTCATCGATGTAATCGGCGCCTGGTGTGCTTGAGTAGTGGGTTCGTGCGAGAATCTGAGATTCGGTGCGCCCGAGGGCCCTCACGACACTCGCGTCGGGTGCGACCGCTGATGTAAATCGACGGGCGAGCGCGATACGAAGGTCTTCCACGCGTTCCTTCGCTGTAGGCTCTCCCCCATAATCGACCTTCAAAGCAATCCCCCCTGCATAGACTGACTTCGGCTCCGCCCTCGCACTCTCTCGCGGTGTCGCCTGCCTCGTTCAGGCTACGTAGTTCGGTTTCACATGGTTTCCCACCGTTTGCCGTCAGCAGATTCCCCGTCGACGTAAAATCGTTCAACGACGGCGGCTTGAGCAACTGTCGCACGGGGACAGGCTCCGATTCGTTTCGCCCCGCAGAGTTCCGGACAAGCTCCTGAACTCAACGTTGGCCTTGAGCGAACCAGTGGTCGGGTTGAGTCGCAAGCAGCGCTTTGCCTCGTCCGCTGAGCCGGTAAGGTTTGCCAAACGGGAATGCAGATTCCCTCACGGCTCCGGTCGGTTCGATCAGCCCCAATTCTTTGAGCGCTTCCAGAGCTGCCTTAAGGGCTTGGGGTCCGGGTCTCAACACCGAACGCATCCGCCACAACGTCGCCTCGCCTTCCCAGAGGAGGAGGAAGAGAATCTCGAACGACCCGCGATGTTGCTCGAGCTCGTAAAGGGCCGAGTATGCGTGAGCATTCGAGGCACGAGCAACGGATCCTTCCGCACGAGCCTTCCGATAGGGAAGACGACACTCCGCGCCTCCCGACCCGCTGCCACAGGCGAGTCTCCAGATCGCGTGGATACAGCGCGTCCCCCAGAGATAGCTGGATCCGTGGTGATACCCCTCTCCAAGCTCGTTGATCGAAGCTCTACGAGGTCACGCTGCGGGGCGGCCAGACCAGGAATGGCCGATGAAGTCGAGCTAGAGCCTGTTCGACCACCTTGAACGGCATCTTTCCTATCGCCGTCGGCTCCCCGCCGGTCCGGGGCGCCACCCGGCGCGTCTCGGACCGCGCGCTCGTTGCGCGCAGTCATCCTGGTCCTTTTGAATGCGGCGGAATCTCGTTTCAGCTACATCAACGTAACCCGCGGCAAAATCGCAATGCAGCGTCCCCCCACAACCTGAGTACTGTCAGTTCGTGTGGTCAGACTACCGCGCGGATGCGCTCTAACTCTCCTTCTGAGTCGCCATGATCCGCCTCGGTCTCGCGCCGTAGGCAGAACCACAGACTCTGTGTCCGAATGCGTACGTCAGCACAGAGTAACGGTGACGGAGTCGTCAGACTCCTGTGCACGGTGGCGCGCACTGAGATGTGTCGCGCCCGAGCGCTATCGGTCGGAATCACACCACTCCATCCAACTCGGCTTCGATTCCGGATCGAGTACCTGGAGGTCGACCGGGGTTCGTGGCGGTCCCGCACCGGCCGGTTCTTGAACGTCGACCGCGTCGCTCATCGAAATCCACGAGGTCATCTCGACTAAAACCCGCTATCGGAACGCGCGGCTGTCCCTGTCGCTGGCGAAAACGGCGCCTACCGCCGAGGGGCGAGGTACCGACCGATGGCCGGCGGAGCTGGCTTCCGCGGATCCTTGCGGTCCGACGCGGATGAGTCTAGCGAGCTGAACACGCGGACCTCGGGCCTGAACTGCTCGCGTAGCTCCATCACGCGATTCGCGGTCGCCGTACCGCGCCAGCATTGCCACTCGGGATCCCAGGGGGACCTAGTCGTGAACGATCACAAAGAACGCGATTCTCCATCCGACTCCCTGGGACGGTACTCGCCGCGCGTTTCGGTCGCTCCGGAGATTTCGGCAGGGAAGCGCTAAGAGCCCGAGGCAGAGTTGGTATTCGCAAAGGGAGCCCCGGTCGGGTCCGAGCGTTAACCCTAAGACGAGACCCCGAGGACAGTTCTCGGAGACGCGATATCCATGAGCGGCAAGTCCACCAGAGGAGGCGACCGGCGCGCACGTTCCAGCCGGGAATCGCCTCTCGGCTGGCTCGGACACCGAATCGTGCGGCATCCGTGGTATGCCATCATGCTCTGGGTAGTGATTCTTGTTGTTTGCATTGTACCGGCCATCAACGTCGGGTCGGTGATCACCAACAACTTCACGAATCCCCTTCCAAGCTCGGACGAGAGCGTCCGGGCGCAAAACGCGTTCTCGGCCGCGTTTCCCGACCAACAGTCCTCGCCCTCCTCGGCGATCGTCCTCCTCGAGTCCCCGAACATCGTGAATGCGGATGGCAAGAACGCGACCCTCGCGTTGACTTCCGCACTTTCCTCCGACCCCCACCTCAAGAACGTAAGCTCGGTGGAATCCCTATACTCGGCATACTCCGCCTTTCTCGCCGGTCAAGTCAAACTCGGATGGGCATTCCTCGGGCCGGCGTTGAGCGCGTCTCCCTCGTTGCCGGCGTCGTTGAACGTGACGGCCACCGCGCTCTGGGCGCCGGTGGGAAGCTACCTACCGAACTGGGAAGCGATCGTTGCGAACCAGACGAACGGGACGCCGAAATCCGCGGCGGATTGGCCCGCCTACAACGAGACTCGGACCGAGTTCGTCTCGAGCTCGGCCGAACTGTTGGTCCTCACCGACTTTTTCAACGGCAGTGCCGCTGGACCCGGATTCGACGCCGCGGTGCGTTCGAACTGCCTCGCCACCGGTACCCCCTCTTCGTGCGCGACCCGGGCGGCGAGGGATTCCCTTCCCGCGGTGTTCCCGACGTTGTTTCCCTCCCCGGCGGCCGCGGGCATGGCCCGGCTCGTCCTATCGGACCTGGGCGTGGGGAACTGGAGCCAGACGGCCAGCCAACAGGGGGTTGCGGCCATATCCCTCGGGACTGCGACGGGAATCGCCCCGTCGTGGATCCTGACGATCTGGCAGGCGTTTCCCGGTTCGGAACCACCCTCGACGGCCGCGGTCGGGGCTTGGGTAGCGGCCCAGGTCGAAGGCGACTCGCTGCAATCGCTCCCACTTCCCGTCCCGACCCAGATCCTCGGCGGGTTCGTCAATGCTCAGGGAACAGCGACCCTCATCATCGTCTCGTTCAACGTCGATGACTCCTACACCGTGAACGGCTCTTCGGTCACGTACAACGACGTTTCCGAAATCGATCACCTCGTGACCCAAGTGCTCGGGTCGTCGGCCGCGTACTTCCCCATCACCTCGTATGTGACCGGCGGCGCCCCTCTCGATGACTCCGTGAACACCCTCGCGACGTCCGCGCTGAGCGTTCTCCTCGTCCTGACGATCATCGTGCTCCTCGTGATCATGATGCTGTTCTTCCGGGCCCCGGCGGCTCCCGCCCTCGCGTTCGGGATGATCGGGATCGCTCTCCTAGCGGGGTTCGCTGCCATCTTCGTGGTCGGCACGTTCGTAACGAAGTTCGTCTCGGAGATCGAATCGATCGTGCTGGTCTTCCTGATGGCGATCGGGACGGACTACTCAGTTTTCCTGCTCGCTCGGTACCGAGAGGAGCTCGTCAACGGGGCCGACCCGAACGACGCCGTGGCAACGACCGTTCGGTGGGCTGGCCAGAGTATCCTGACGAGCGGTCTCGCCGTAATGGTGGTCGCGCTCGCCCTCACACTCTCGAACATCAGCTTCCTCACGCAACTCGGAATCTGCCTCCTGATCTCGGTCGCGTTCGCCCTCGCGGTGAACCTGACCGTGCTGCCGTCGATCCTTCGTCTCGTCGGTCCCCGGATCTTCTGGCCGAACTCGGGGGAGCGGTTCTCCCGCTACGCGATGCGGCGGACCGAAAACCTCCGCCTGCATCGGGACTACGTCGGGCGCGCGGGCCGCGCAGCGACCCGACGACCGATCCTCGTCATCAGCCTCATCCTGCTCCTTTCGATACCGGTCGTCGCGGTCGCGGTACAGGTCCCCGTCTCCTATGACATCGAGAACATCGGGCTGCCGCCGTCCAACTCGGCCCAGCGGGGGTTTGTCCAACTTCAGAACGATTTTGGGGCGAGTTACTCGAGCACGAGCTATGCTCTCGTCACGTTCTCCGCCCCGCTGGTGACGAACTCGCAGCCCAACGTTCAGGAATTCCAGGACGTGGCCGGACTCGCCCAGACGATGAGCGCGACGCCCGGCGTCGCGGCCGCGGAAACCCTCGTGGGCCCGGGCGGCGCGCCGCTCGATACCTGGCTCAACTACTCTGCGCTTCCGCCGGCGATCGTTGTGGCTCTCAACGCGACCCTACACTCGTACATCGGGACCGACGGGAAGACTGTCCTGTTCAACATCGCGACCAACGCGAGCGGCTTCTCGGCACCCGCGATCTCCGTCCTCAACAACCTCGAGCAGCGGGTCAGCACGTACGACGCGACCCACCCCGGCGTCTCGCAGACTCTCTACGGCGGTGCCGCGCCCACGACCCGGGACATTCGCTCGCTCGTCAACACGGCGACCGAGGAGATGCTGATTGGTGCGGCCGTCGGCCTGTTCATCCTGATGTTGCTCATCCTTGGGTCGGCGTTCGTACCCCTGCTCGCTCTCGGCGTCATCGGCCTCTCGATCCTGTGGAGCTGGGCCACCACCTACTTCGTGGTGGGAATTCTCGAGGGGGAGGCCCTGATCTTCCTGCTTCCGCTCATCCTGCTGATCCTCACCATGGGGCTCGGGATGGATTACAACGTGCTGCTACTGACGCGCGTCAAGGAGGAGCGCACGCTCGGAAGACACGGCGTGGACGCAATCCGCGACGCGGTCACGCATGCGGGCGGCGTCATCCTGGCCGCTGCGGTGATTCTGGGCGGCGCATTCCTATTGCTCGGGTTCACGAGCCCGCTGGGGCTCATCGCCGCGCTGGGGCTTGGCATCGGAACGGCCGTTCTCCTCCAGGCGTTCGTCGTCCAACTGTTCTTCACGCCGGCGGTGTTGACCGTCGGGAAGGATTGGATCTGGAAGGGCGGACGACGGTCGTCGTAGGGTCGGTTCGTCAACCTCCGGCATGCGGTGGCCGCTTCGTCATCAGCCCGGCGAAGCCCCCGAAACCGACCAAGACGATTCATGAGCGTCCGAGGGCGCGCTATCATCCTATGGGAACTTGGTCACGCTGGCGAAGCGACAGCAGATTTTCCACGGACGGCGCGAAGCTTGCGAGCGGTTCCAGCGGACGGGAAGTCCTCTACGGAGTTCTCGCCCGTCTCACCACCGCCCGGGACTTCCATGTGAACAAGCGCCTCGATAACTCCAATTCCAGCGCGGATTCGCGCAGCATACTACCGATCGCGAGCAATGATTTCCGCGAGTCCGGGCGTACTCGCGCCCGTCTTTCTCCGATGGCTGCCCCCGATCCCTTCCCGCCCCCCCGCCGGGGACCGGTCCCGATCCGACGCACTCGTCGGTCGCAACCCCTTTCGCGTCGCGGCACAGAGCCGTCAGCCTCAGCGGAGGGTCTCCTCTCTTCGAAGCGCTTCAACCGAGCGAGGGTGACCCAAGGTGTCTCACGACCTTTCCGCCTTTCATCACGAACCTGATTTCTTCGAGTGCCCGGATTTCCGCGAGCGGATCTCCGTGAACCGCGACCATGTCCGCGAGCTTCCCCGGTTCGAGGGCCCCCACCCGGTCCTGCCAGGCCATCAGTTCGGCGGCGTGGACGGTCGCGGCCTGGATCGCTTCGAGGGGGGAGAGCCCGGCCCTCGTCATCGCCGCCAGCTCGACGGCATTGGTCCCATGCCGACCCACGACGCTGGCATCGTACCCGTTGGCGATCGGTAGACCCAGGTCCCGGGCGCGTCGGACGGTCTCGCGCGCCGCCTCGAGAAGCGTCTGGGCCTGGGAGGCGTCCGGAGTCCCCCGGGTACGGTCGGCGTACGCCTCGAGGACGCCGAGCGTCGGGACCAAGGTGATGCCGTGAGCTTTCATCGACGCCAGGTTCTCGGCGCTGGCCCGATGCCCGTGTTCGATCGAGTCGACGCCGCAGCGTACCGCGTTCTGAATGCCCTCCGGGGTCGTCGCATGGGCTGCGACCTTGCGCCCGAGCCGGTGGGATTCCTCCACGACCGCCCGAAGCTCCTCGATCGTGAGCGTCGGGGTCCTCCAGTCGGCGTAGACCTTGATGAGGTCCGCCCCGTATCCGATCTGCTCGCGCGCCGCGCGGCGCGATTCCTCCGCACCACTCACCATCTGCGCGCCGGTAGGAAAGCCGCGGAGATCCGGCGAGATACCGAACGGGAGGTACTGACCGACGGCGGCGATCCCCCGCGTGGCGACTTGCATCCGGGGTCCGTCGACGAGGCCCTGATCGATCGCGTCCCGAAGCGCGACGTCCGCGTACCCTGAGCCTTCATTTTCGACGTCCCGGACGGACGTGAATCCCGCCTCCAGTGTGGCCCGAGCATTCGCCACTCCCTCAATGGCGCGGAACGCCTCCGACTTCGTGAGCAGGCTCAGGCGGTACCCGTCGGCCGTCTCCGCAGACCGTGAGACGAGGTGGGTGTGACAGTCGATGAGTCCCGGGAGGAGGGTCGCAGGACCGAGGTCGATCACGGAGAGGGAGTCCTTCGCGGCCGACCCAAGGTTGGCGAGAGGTCCCACCGACCGAATCCGGTCTCCTTCGACCAGCACCTCCGCGTTCTCTAGATACCGTCCAGTTCGCACGTCCAAGAGACGACGCGCTCTCACAACCACGGCGGGAACTGGTTCGGGATTTCGAGTCAGCACAGGAGTCGAGTCGGTCATGGGACGGACCCGCAATCGGAAAGCCGGTGATAAGCACACCAGTCTCCCGGTGCCCCCCGAGCTCGGATGGGGAGCGCGTGTATCTCCAACCTGACTGGCATCCCCCGTTCGTGCTCGGCTCCCCTTCCGCGAGAGGCGGCCGATTGGAAGTCAGCGATTGGCACGACGTCGGTCGCCGGACCAAACACCCCTTCGGGAGAGGGCGAGCTTAGGTGAGAGTACCCGGTGCCTTTCGGGAACGAACGAGCCGAGTCCACGCTTTCCCGACGAAGAGTTGAATCTGCGTCCGGTAGAGCGCGTAGACCCAGAGGATCCAGAGATAGTAGTTCCAGTGGGAGTAGAGATCCGAGAGGTGGAGGGAAGAGTTCGCCGCGCTCGAACACCCCGGGCTCAAGCTGAACGTTAGGGCCTCGCACCAGATTCCGGTGGGATGCCAAACGATGAACGGGGCGGCGAAGGCGAGCGTCACGGCGATCACCAAGGCCGCTCGGGCGACGTCCCGTCGGAAGACGTAATAGAGGAACCAGAACGCGTTCGCGAACTGTTTCATCGCGTAGGAGGCGTACTCGGCCACCTTCGCAGAGGTCCCGGTCGTTCCGCGCAACGAGAGGGTGACGACCAAGAGGACCGGGAGGTCCGTGAATCCGTTCGCCGCGACCAACGCGACGACCGGGGAGACGAGGCAGAGAGCGGCGAACTCGTCTCGGCGCACGAAGTAGACGATCCCCACCCAGCAGGAAAGGCACAACGCGCGGTACCCGGTCGCTCCCGTGCCCGGAACCTGGAAGAAGAGGAGGAGCGGGAGATATCGGTAGTAGAACTCCCCCGAGACCGAATTCGACCAGAAGTTCAGCTCCCGAGCGGTGTAGGCGATCGGGATCGGAGTGTAGTACGGGTCCTGACCGTGGACGACTCCGCTCAGGTACCCGGGCATCGTGAACGGTTCGTCCGTCGAGTTGTTCCCAATCCCCGTGGCGATGCTGATCGCGCCAAACACGAGGGAGGCGATGAACAGGATTCGGAGCTCCCGGTGCCAGTCCTGGCCGGATCTCCGGACCGCCATCACCAGCGAGACGGAGGCGAGCGTCGCTGCGCCCCAGATGACCGAGAACACCCACGTCACGTCGCCGATGGCGAAGTAGACCGGGAGCGATACTCCCCCGGCCACGCCGACGAGCAGGGCCGCCACAATCTCCGGGAGAGAACGCTCGAGCCGCCCGTTCACGACGGCCCCGGGAGCGTTCCCGCACAGAAATACGCAACGTCACGACGAGCTCGGTCTCTTCCTTTTCCCCGGAGCCATGATATACGCTCGAGACCGCTGAACGCGGAGGGGAACCCCTCGCCGGGGCCCTCGACGGGATGATGGGGGACACCACCGGCTCCACCGAACCGGCGTCCCTGCCTTCGTGGGTCCGGTACTTCGTCGCCTGGCTCGCGTCCGCGCTCCCGGCGTTCCTGATCATCACGCTGCTCTGGCTCTACTTCAGCCGGACGAGCCCGTTCGCCTACGTTGCGATTGGGGCGTTTGCGCTGGCGTTCCCCGTGATGGTGCGCCGGCTCAACGTACCGCGGCGCGTGAGCTTCGTCTACTTTCTCCTGCTCGTGGGGATCGCATTCGGGGTCCTCTCGATCCTCACCGGCTGGGGCAATGGGCTCACCGACGAGCCGTTCACCACGCCTCGGTTCGCCGCATTCACGCTGTCGGGACACGACCCGTACACCACCCAGCTGGTGTTCGACTACAACCAGTACGGAACGACCCTCTCGTCGCAGTCCTACTACCTCTACCTACCGCTCCTGATGTTCCTGCAGATTCCGGGCCTCGACTACAAGTGGTTCGCGCTCGGCTGCTGGGCGGTCATGGTCCTGCTCACGCGGAAACAGTTCGACATCGCCACGATGCTCGCCCAGCCCTACGTCCTCCTCATCGCCGCCAGCGGGTACAACGACCTGCCGGTGCTCCTCCTCCTGACCCTCGGGTTCGTGGGGGTCGGAGGCCGTCGTCAGAAGTGGGCCGAGTACCTGTCCCTCGGGTGCAAACAATTCGCCAATGCATTCGTCTTCGTGTACTACCTGGTGCGACGGCGATGGGTCGACTTCTTTGTCACCCTGGGCGTCAGCGTCGCGTTTCTCCTCCCGTTCCTCCTCTGGGGCGGGACGGCGGTGATCTGCCCGGCCGTCTTCGCCAACCGGCTCTCGGTGTGCGCCCCGGGAGGATCCCCCTCGCTCTTGCTCAACTACCCGGTCTGGGCAGTCTGGATTGTCGCGGTCTTCTACATTCCGGTGGCTCGAGCCGTACGCTCCTGGTCCTCCCGGCCCGCGATGGCCGCACGCATCGCCTCCTGGCGAGTCCGCCCGGATCGGTTCGGAAGCCTCCCTGCGCTCTCCATCGTCGCGGCGTCCGCGGCCGGCATGGGACTCCTCGTCTTC
>DASPSQ010000008.1:0-32761 GCA_035623855.1 Thermoplasmata archaeon
CTGGCGCGCGGGATCCAAGGGCGGGAGGTCGTGAAGGCCGCCGGTCGCTGGGGATACCTCGTCTACCCCGACGGAATCGGACAGTCGCGACTCACCCTGGAGCGGATCGAGCGGGCCCTCGGTACCCGCGGCACCCTCCGAAACTGGAACACGACCCTGAAGATCGAGCAGCGACTCGCCGCGACGTAGCCGACGATGCCCGAACGCGGTCCCGCTGGCCGCCGGGAGAACGAACGGAGGGAGCGCGGACCTTGACCGGGGTCGCTCGTATGGGCCACCGTTCTCCAATTGTGCCTCTCCCTCAGAGAGCGCTATAATCCTAGGGGAGTGGTGTCCCACCGTGCGCCGGCGAGTCGAGGATATCGACATCGAGGATGCCCCCAGCCTGGACGTGCTCGTTCGTCGATTGGAGGCGGGAGGCGGCTTCAGCGCAAAGGGGGTAGCAGAAGGGGTCGATCTCCTCGCTCGGATTCTCGGAGACCGCGAGATGACCGTTTTCCTATCGTTTCCGGCCGACATCGTCGCGACGGGGACTCGAGGGGTGCTCGCGACGCTCGTCCGAGAGGGGTACGTCGACGCGGTCATCACGACCTGCGGGACGCTCGACCACGACCTCGCGCGGACGTTCCGCCCGTACTATCACGGTGCATGGAACCTCGACGACGCCGGGCTCCACCGGCGTCACCTGTACCGCCTCGGGAACCTCGTCATCCCGGAGGCAAACTACGGAAAGATCATCGAACGGAAGATGCAGAAGATCCTCCGCGAGCTCTGGTCCCGGGGGGTCCGGTCCCTCTCGACCCGCGAGCTCTCTCGGGCCATCGGCGCGGACCTGCCGGCCGACGCACGCTTCAGCATCCTGCGGGCGGCATTCGAACGGGAAGTTCCGGTGTTCGTACCCGGGATCACGGACGGCGCGGTCGGTTCCCAGGTCTGGCTCTTCTGGCAGGATCACCGGTCCCTCTCGATCGACCTCCTGTCGGACGAGCAGGCCCTCTCCGACCTCGTCTACGGCGCGAAGCGCTCCGGCGCGATCATGCTCGGCGGAGGGATCTCGAAGCACCACACGATCTGGTGGAACCAGTTTCGGGAGGGCCTCGATGCGGCCCTGTACATCACGACCGCGGTCGAGTGGGACGGCAGCCTGTCGGGAGCCCGGACACGGGAGGCGATCTCGTGGGGGAAGGTCAAGACCAATGCCCAGCACGTCACCGTCGAGGGCGACGCGACCGTTCTCTTTCCCCTCATGGTGGGCGCCGCGCTCGAACGGATCCGATGACCGTGGCGATCCGGAGCGGGAGAGACCCGGCCCTCGTTGGAAGGCCATCGAGAGCGAAGGCCGACGCTCTACGGGCAGGCTTTATGCAGGGAATCCGAGTCCCGCCTCGCCGCTGTGGGCCCGTAGCTCAGCTCGGTAGAGCAGGCGGCTCTTAACCGCAAGGTCAGGGGTTCGAATCCCCTCGGGCCCGTCCGACGGACTTACCTTGAAGTAAGATATATGCACCCGGTCCCTTTGAAGGTCCTCAAGAAGGAGACGATGCAGATCGTGGCCATACCCATCTTGAGTTGCCATCGATGCGCCTACGCTTGGCGTCCATCGCAACCGGTCGTCCGAATCTGCCCACGTTGCAAATCCGCGCTGTGGGACAAGCCGAGGCTGCGCACCGATTTGGGCTCTCGGACCGGGCTGGGCATCGAGAGTGTGGTGGGACGACGACGGGTCCAGGTCCTTCGACTGGCTCGGCGCTACGGCGCCCGCTCGGTCCGGGTTTTCGGTTCGGTCCGCCGTGGCCAAGCAAAACGACAGAGCGACCTCGACCTCCTGGTCACGTTCCGTAAGGGGGCGGACCTCTTCGACCAGCTACGGCTCGAACGAGAGTTGGGAAAGCTTCTGGGAAGAAAGGTCGACGTGGTCACGGAAGAGGGCCTCCATCCGCTCATCCGCCCGCAGGTTTTGTTCGAGGCGATCCCCCTGTGACCTCGCCGGACGAACTGCGGTTGGATGAGATGCTCGAAGCCATCGAACGTACGAAAGGCTACGTTGCGCGCGGACGTGGGGTGTTCTTCTCGGATTACGACACGCGCGAACTTGTGATTCATCATCTCGAGCATCTGTCCGAGTCGGCGGACCAGGCATCGCAGCACCTCAAGCGTGGGTACCCCCTGGTCCCTTGGCGGGACCTCCGTGAGTTGCGAACGCGCCTCATCCACCAGTACATGCGGCCGGACCCCGAGGCCGTATGGGCCTTCGTACGGGATCGGTTGCCCAAGATCGAGCGGCAGCTCCGTCGCGTCCGGGTGGCCCCCGAGCAACCGTCTGGAGTACGAAATCGACCACTCGAACGAAGGTAGAGGCAAGCCGCCTTCTGCCAGTCGCGTCCGAGGGACGCACTGAGCCCCCCGTCTTCGGTGTGGCCGGGCTTTCCCCGCGTGCTCGTCTCTGCCCGGAACGTGGGACGAGAGTGAGACCCACCGAGCATCGCCATGCCTCCAACATCGGCGACCCTCGCCGCTTGTTGCTCCGGCCTTCCCGTTAGCGAGTCCAAGAGAGCCATGTTCCACGATATTCGAACGCCCGGGGGGCTCGCATCCCCTCAGGCCGATACCAAGTTGCCTAGCCCCCCGTGCAAAACCCGTCGTGTGGGCAAGGGTCGGAGGAAGTATCGAGCACTCCCGGCAATCTTGAAATGACACCTATTGGCCGGAAAGTGCCCTTTTCGCGTGCTCGAAACCGGACGGGTTCGAGTACACGAAACGCGTGCCTCTTCCCTGAAAGGCTGGAGCTGAAGAGGTAGTCACGTGAAACGCCTTCGCGAGAGGAGACCGCAGCCGAGCTTGAGTCGATAGTAATATCTGGCACGACAGACTCCCTGCATCCTGGTACGGAGGAGGGCTATGCGCTGCGAGCGCATGGTCCGGGCCGCGGGGGTCGCAGCCCCGGATCGGCACCGACGAGCGGTGTCGGAATCCGCGGCAGTAGTTCCCCGGGCTCGCACGCCGGTTAGGAGTCCCAGCAACGCTCGCGAGCTTTGGCGCATGTCGTCAGATGGGGGGCGTATCGTTTCGGCACCGGTCGGTAGAATCGCACCATAGGAAATGAGAATCGAGGGAGTAAGGAAATGTGGCGGAATGCGAGCGGAGTGAAAGACACCACGAGGAGCGCGGTCGCGGTCGTGGTCTGCATCGCGATGTTGATGTTGGCCTTCATGGTCCTCCTACCGGAAACACAAGCGTCGGCGGCATCACTGGAGCGGTTCTCGATCGGCGGCCTCCTTTCACAGCGGGATCCGACAAACTTGACCCTTGCCAGCCCTAACGCGCAGTCTACTGGGGACTTCGGGTTGTCGGTCGCGAACAGTGGCACGACGGTGGTGGTCGGAGCGCCGGGCGAGACGGCTTCGGGGTACGACTATGCCGGCCACGCGTACATCTTCAATGCGAAGACCGGAACGCTGATATCGACGCTCACGAGTTCGAATCCACAACCCTCCGGAGCCTTCGGCAGCTCAGTTTCGATCAGCGGCACGACGGTGGTGGTCGGAGCGCCTGAAGAGACGGCTTCGGGGGTCGGCTACGCCGGCCATGCTTACGTCTTCAAGGCGACGACCGGTGCGCTGATCCGTACGCTCACGAGTTCGAACCCACAACCCTCCGGAGCCTTCGGCAGCTCAGTTTCGATCAGCGGCACGACGGTGGTGGTTGGAGCGCCTTCCGAAAACGCTTCGGGATACAGCGACGCTGGTCATGCCTACGACTTCAAGGCGACGACCGGTGCGCTGATCTCGACGCTCACGAGTCCGAATGCGCAACTCGGCGGATCCTTCGGGCACTCCGTCGCGATCGGCGGCACGACGGTGGTGGTCGGAGCGCCGTACGAAACGGCTTTGGGGTACAGCGAGGCCGGCCATGCCTACGTCTCCAATGCGACGACCGGCGCCCTGATCCGGACCCTCACGAGCCCGAAAGCGCGGTTCGACGGATTTTTCGGGTATTCGGTCGCAATCCGCGGGACGATCGTGGTGGTCGGAGCGGTCGGCGAGACGGCTTCGGGGCACGGCAAGGCCGGCCGCGCCTACGTCTTCAGTGCGACGACCGGTGCGCTGATTCGCACGCTCACGAGCCCGAACGCACAAGCGAGTGGGGCATTCGGGTCCTTGGCCTCGATTAGCGGCACGACGGTGGTGGTCGGAGCGCCTTACGAGAAGGCTTCGGGGTATAGACAGGGCGGCCACGCCTACGTCTTCATCAAGGCCACGTGAAGTGAACGCCTGAGCGGAACGAACATTCGGCGTTGGTGAACTTTTTCCAGCGCTACCCCGACTTCTCCTCCGTCGAGACAAACTAGCTTCGGGTGCTCGGAACCGGAGGGATTCGGGCCGGTCGGCTGCGACCAACGTAGCCCATTTGGGCGGGCGATCGACCTTTCCACTACGATTCTGTCGAAAGAAGATTCAAGGATAGGTGGCATGATTCACGAGATTCGAACCCCCGGAGGGTTCTAGTCCCCTCGGGCCCGGTTTCGAATCCCGGCGGGCCCGTTTCGAATCCATCCGGGCCTATCCCGGACCTAACGCCCGGGCCGGGATGGCAGATCCGGTTCCGAACTCTGCCCGACGAGCCTAACGCGGCCGGGGTTGACGTCCCCGGCGCCTCACCAAGAGTGCGGTGCATCTTCCCATACGCTCCCGGTAGACCTTCCAACCTTCCCGAGAGCCGGACGCATACCAGTGAACCTCTACAAACACGAACCACTGCTCGAAAACAGAAGCGGTCTCGGCAAGCGAAGGTCGGTGAGGCGGCCCGAGGGCCGTACCGACCTCCCGAGGAATCCACGTGAGGAGTAGGCGGCCATCTGGCCGAAGGACGCGCGCGATTTCCTTCGCATAGGGTTCGCGAAGCCGCAGAGGGATCGAATGAAAGCAGCCCGTGTCGATCGCGAAATCGAACTCTCCGCGCTTGAAGGGCATTTGGTCCACACTGGCCGCTCGGAGGTCGATGGGGAGTCCGGCATGATGGGCGCGGTACCTGGCGATCTGGATTGCAGTTGGAGAGACATCGAGGCCCGAGGTGTCAAATCCGCGTCGGCTTAGCCAGAGCGCGGTGGATCCTGTCCCGCACCCGACATCGAGGACACGGGAGCCCGGCGCGAGTTGCATCTCTCGAACGGATCGAACTACCCACGGCGAGGGCTGGCTCGAAAACCACGGCATCTGACGGTGATCCCGACGGAGGTACCACTCCTCCCAACCCGCGAATTCGAAGGGCGCCGTTGCTCGTCCCGGTGAATCTCTGGTTTCAGCCACCTGGAACCCCCGACCCGGTACTCCCCTTCAGTCATCAAGGCTGCCGAGCCAAGCCGGAACCGAAAGATCGATGTCGACCCCCATTCCGGTCGGTCTCGATTTCCGACGGGTCGTTTCCGAGCCACAAGGAACTATGATGAAAGACCGTTGGATTTGGGACTCGGATAACTAGTTAATCGAGTACTGGCGGGCCCGCAAGTGCTCATGTTCGACGAGCTGAACCGGATCGCAGAGCCGAGCGGCCCGGAGCCGAAGCGGCCCGTCGGACCTTCGGTCGGGATCGCACGTCGTCGGTCTCCGCGGCGAGCCTCGGCAGGATGACGGGGCCGACCGAGGCGACGGCAGCGCGCGCCTTGAGGAGCGCATAGCTGTTCTGCAAGATTCGTAGCTGT
Source organism: Thermoplasmata archaeon (assembly GCA_035623855.1). Classification (GTDB taxonomy): domain Archaea; phylum Thermoplasmatota; class Thermoplasmata; order Lutacidiplasmatales; family UBA184; genus Lutacidiplasma. The sequence goes on from DASPSQ010000008.1 coordinate 5,696, forward strand.
GCTTTTCGAAGATGCTCTCCGAACGTCGAGCGGGAGAGCCCTTCGCGGCGAGCGACCTCCGCCCAGCTCGCCCGTGAAGGAATCTCGAGCAAGCCGGCGTCATGCGCCGCGACGAGTGACCGGGTCTGCCGCTCGCTCAATCCCTCGAAGAAGTGGACGGATGCGGTCGGGAAGTCACGAACGCTCTCGAGGCCCGAACGGTCGGAAAGCGAGAGCATCTCGACCTCGCCCAGACGACGGACCTGCCGGATCAGCCGGTTCAGCCGCGTCCGGTCGGACGCGACGAAGCGGTACGTCTCGCGTCCCTCGGCATAGACCACCGGGGGAAGGACCCAGACCTTTGCACGTCGGGCGAGGCCGGTGACGGACGGCGGGCTCGCCCACTCAAAATCCGGCACTTCGACTAGGGCGTTCGATCCGTCCGAGAGCAGGAGCCGGGCGTGGAACGACCGACGCAGCGCGGCGACAGCCCGGCCGGCTTCTTCCTTCTCGGGGCTGGAGACCAAAAAGGTGTCCCGGCGGTTGTCGCACCAGAGCAGGAAGAGAGTCCGGGGAAAATCGACCGAGAGGTCGCAGTACGGGCAGGGATGGTGGACGCGGACTCGGGCGTCGACGACGGCCATGGCCGAGGGAAAGCGTTCCTGCCCTAAGAGGACGACCCGTCCCGGGGCGGCTCAGAGATTATGGTGCGCGCCTTCCTCGACCCGAGCCATGGGCGCGAACGCGAAGTCCATATCCCACGGGAGAGCCCTCCGCCGACCGAAGAGCCCGGCCGAAGTCGCCCCCGGAGTGTTCGTCGGGGGATGGAAGGACGCCGTCGCGTTCGAAGGAACGCGATTCTGCGTCCTGGACGAGAAGCCGGAGGACATGCCCCCGGCGACCCACATCCCAATCTACGACGACCGTTCTGGCTCGGCGATCCATCCGAACCTCGACCGGCTCGCCCGGGAGATCGAGGCGGCAAGGGCCCAGGGCCGGCCGGTCCTCATCTTCTGCGGTCACGGCATCCGACGCTCGCCGCTTGGGGCCGCCTGGTACCTGCACCGGTCCGAGAAGCTCTCCCTCACCGAGGCGTTCGAACGAGTCCGTGCCGTCCGTCCGAGGGCAGAGCCTCCGGTGGCATGGATGGGGAAGGCGGCGAGCCTGGAAGGGGCGTAGGCCGCCGGGGAGGAGGGCGCACATGCAGGTCGAGGACGACGCCGATCCGTCGTGGGTCGCCGGGCTGACACTTCGGTCGCTCGCGGTCGCCGAGTCCGCGGTCGAGGAAGCGCGAGCCGACGGGCAGCTGTTCCGGCATCTTGCGCGCGAGCACGCGCGCACCGGTCGCTCGTCGTACATCGAGATCGACGCCCCGCTCGAGCTCCACGCGATTGCCCGCCTCCTCAGACCAGAACACGTCGTCGAGGTGGGGGTCTCCTCTGGGGTCTCCTCGGCGTACCTCCTCGCCGCGCTCGAGAGGAACGGTCGAGGGACCCTCCACTCGGTCGACCTCCCGGCGAGACCCAGCCGCACGGCCAACGGTCGGGGCGCGTCCTGGAGCCTCCCTCCGGGCAAGAGCTCGGGCTGGGCCGTTCCCCGGCGGCTCTGCCGGGGCTGGGACCTCCGTTTGGGAGACAAGGTGGACGTCGTTCCGACCCTCGCGCGGGAGCTCCGGCGTGTTGACCTTGTCGTCTATGACGTGCCCCACAACGAGGCGGACCTCGTCCGGGAGTTCGCGGAACTCGACCCGCGGATGCCCCGGGGGGCGGTCGCAATCGTTGATCACGGACCGGGCGGCGGGCTTTGCCTCGCCCTCCGCCGGTGGGCCCGGAGCCGGGGAACCACGGCCACCCGGAGGGCCGGTCTCGGTTTGTACGGCATCCGATGCGGCCCCGCGGACCATAGGAACCGGCCCACCCCCCGTGAGGCCACCCATTCAGCGCGTCCCTGGAATGGCGGTGTCCGACTCACCGTCGGGTATCCGCCTAACTAGCCATTCGAATCCCCTCGGGCCCGCAAAACCTGCTATTCCGATCCTTCAAACGTGTCGCGAGCCGTTCGGACCACTATCGGGACAGCCCGCTCGGCCGCCATATTGCGACGAAGGGTGCTCCGGTCTCCTCGACCGAATCGGTCGCTGGGTCTAAAGCGAACTCCACCTTCTTCGTGACTTTCGCACCGTCAACAGTGAACTTACCACTCGGTCCTTTGTAACCACTGGCGACTGTCGCAGTCTTGAAAGAGTACGATCCGTTGGGCTCCTCAAAGCTCATCGATGTTGTGGTAGAGCTAAACGACTGGCCGTTCGTAAGGTTCACCCACCACTTCGCGCCCGGGGGCAGGCCGGACTCCCTGAACGTCACCTTGTAGGTCACCAGGGCGAATTTGACCGTCTTGGAGACCTTCGTTCCGTCCACGGTGAACGTCCCGCCTTTGGCGCTGTAACGCCCGTCGCTCATTCCGACCACATACTGGTACGTCCCGTTCGGTTCTTCGAAGTTGATCTTGGTAGACTTCGAGTAGAACGTCTGCCCGGTCGAGGTAGTCAACCACCACTCCGTTCCCGATGGAAGTCCGCTCTCGGTGAAGGTCAGCGCGTAGCCGGGGTTTGGATGTGCAATCGCGTTTAGGACGCTCACGTTGTTCGAGTCCCCGTTCGTGATGAATCCCTGCCCCGTTGCCGGGTCGTAGGCTACCCCGTACGGGAGCGAGCCCACTGGGATCGTTGCCACGACTGAGTCGCTATCGTCCGAGATCACGCTCACAGTGTTTGCGTACTCGTTCGCGACGATTACTTCGTCCGCGCCGGGATCGTATGCCAGTCCAGACGCTCCGACGCCGACCGATACGGTCGCGACTACCGAGTCGCTCGAGTCCGAAATCACGCTGACTTTGCCGGAGCCGGGGTCTGTGACGAACACTTCAGCTGCGCCCGCATCGTAGACCATCCCAAGCGGCGGTCCGGTGCTGTTGCTCGCCGGCTCCACCGTTGCAACCACCTTGTCCGTCGCGCCCGAAATCACGCTCACGTTGCCCGAACCGAGATTCGCGACAAACACTTGGCCCGTCGCCGCGTCGTAGGCGACTCCCTGCGGGATGTCGCCGACCGAGACCGTCGCCGTCACAGTATCCGTGGTGTCCGAGATCACGCTCACGTTGTTCGAATCCGCGTTCGTGACGAACACTTGGCCCGTCGCCGCGTCGTAAGCCGCTTCCACCGGGGAGCTGCCGACGGGGACGGTTGCCACCACCCTGTCGGTCGCGGCCGAGATCACGCTCACGTTGTTTGAGTCCCGGTTGGCAACGAACAGCTGGTCTGCCCCCGCGTCGTAAGTCGCTCCGAATGGGCCGGAGCCGACCGGGATAGTTGCTACCGCCGCATCGCTTGCGGCCGAGATTACGCTCACATTGTCCGAGCCGAGGTCGGTGACGAACACGTGGCATGTCGCCGGGTCCTCGGCCACCCCGTACGGGCCGTCGCCGACCACGATTGATGATACCCCTTTGTGTGTCGGAATAGTGATCACGCTCACGTTGTTCGACTGACTGTTCGCGACGAATACTTGCCCCGTCCCTGTGTCGTAGGCCGCCGCAGCCGGCTCTGAGCCAACGGGGATTGTCGCAATCACTTTTTCCGTCGCGTCCGAGATCAGGCTCACAGTGTTCGTGCCGTAGGCCTCGTTCGTGACGAGCACGTCGCCGGACTTCACGTCGTAGGCTGCCGCAACTGGGCCGTTGCCCACCGGGACGGATGCTACCACCTTATCGGTCGCGTCCGAGATCACGCTCACATTGTTCGAGCCGCCGTTCGGAACGAACACCTGGCCCGTCTCTGAGTCGTAACTTGGTCCTTGGGGGTTGGAACCGACTTGGATTGTCGCGACCACCGTGTCGGTTGCGTCCGAGATCACGCTCACATTGTTCGAACCGGAGTTCGAAACGAACACCTGGCCCGTCTCTGGATCATAGGCCACGCCAGCTGGATCTATTCCAACCGGGACCGTCGCGACCACGGTGTCGGTTGCACCCGAAATCACGCTTACATTGTCATCCAGTTCGTTTGTGATGAACACCTCGTTTTGGTCGGAGTCGTACGTCGCCCCGATGGGGTCATCACCCACCGGAACCTTTTCTACGACTTTGTCGGTCGCCGGCGAAATCACTCTCACATCGGACGAGGCCGAGTCCGCGACGAACACCTGAACCGTCCCCGCGTCGTAGGCAACCCCGGAAGGATCTGTTCCGACCGGGACTGATGTTACCACCTTGTCAGTCGAGTCGTTGATCACACTCAAGTTGGTCGAGTAGAAGTTCGTGACAAACACTTGGCCCGTCTCGGGGTCATAGGCCACCCCGTCCGGAGCGGTGCCGACCGGGATCGACGCCACCACCGAAGGTCCGCAAGTATCGCCTTCGGGTAGCAACGCGGCCGTGCCGCGCTGCGCCGCCGAGCCGGAGTCAACCGATGATCCCGGAGAGGACGGAGACACCAACTCGAGGCTCATCGAAGCGGGTGGAAGGGCGACGTGCACACCCACGGCGGTAGTCGTCCCGACCAACAGCAACAGGATTCCCACGACCGTACACCGACCGAGCCGCCACATCCCCTACAGCTCCCGAGGTGGGGCGGAGAGTATACGGGCCCGTTAAGAAAGTTCCGACACGGCCGTGTCGCATTCCGGAGAAACGACGGGATGCGGCTCAAGCCGGGTCGGCAGAAGGCGACCCGGCGCGGTCGTCAAGGGGCGGAATCCCGCACCTTCCACTCGGGGCCGAAGGTCACGGCGCAGCTCAGATCTTTGTGCTCGGTAAGAGGCGTACAAGGCGGTGGTGCCAGCCCGAAGAGCGTACACCGCCCGGCCGCACGTCCCTGTGGGCAAACCCACGTGCTGGGCCACCGCGTACCACGTCCGGCCTTGTTGGCGAAGGGGCCTGAGCCTTAGTAGCGAGCTCTGGGATCACCCAGCGAGGTCGTCTAGGCGGGCGTCCTGAACGCGGACGTCGTCGCCCCTCCTTTATCTCCCGCATGACCACGCGAACTTTTTCGGATCTTCGCTTCGACTCGAACGAAGCGATGACCGGGAGCAGAGCCCCCGCGAGTTGGTTCTTCAACCCGATCCCCCAAGCCGCCACTCGACTGAAGGTATTTGGACCCGGAGTTCTTGCCAGGTTTGAAAGCCGGCAATCTTGTAGTTTCTGTCAGTAGTTACCCGAGAAGTGACGAGTACCCCAACGATCCCATATCCGAATCACTAGGTATTCGAATCCCCTCGGGCCCGTCGGCAGCGAAAGGCGTCGACGCACCCCGGTCTCGTGGGCACCGAGCTCGTGCCTGCCACGTGCTTCTTTTAGACATCGGGGGTCTCGCTTCAAAAATGGGGATTGGCGGGAGGCTCTTGCCCCCGAGGGTCCATGGACGAGCACCAGTATTGGTTGCGGGATTTCGTCGATTCCGACTTCACGGCTTTGGCGCGGATCTGGACCCTCAACGACCCCGAGCGGCGAACCTCCGAGGAAGAGGTCCGGGATATGTTCCGGTGGAGCGACCAACCCCGGTTCATCCGCCACCGTCGGAGCATCGAGGAGACCCGCTCCCGCGACGTTGTCGCCAGCGGTTCGCTCTGGCAGACTGGAATCTACTTCGACCCGGGGTTTGCGATGGCCGGGATTTCGGTCGATCCGGCCCACCAGCATCGGGGTCTCGGTCGCCGGCTCTTGGAGGACCTGGAGGCAGCGGCCCGCGCGCACGGATTGAAGGGACTCCGGGCCTGGGTGCGCGCCGACGACGCACGGAGCGTCCTGTTCTTCGAGAGGGCCGGCTATCGAGAGAAGCGGCGGAGCTGGACCTCTCGGTTGGACCTGGACAAACTCCCTTCGGAGCTTCGGGCGCGCAGCCCCGAGCGGTGGGCCTCGGACGGGATCGTCTTCACGACTGTCGCCGCGGAGGGTCCGGACCGCCCGGAGGTTCGAGAGCGACTTTATCGCCTCTACCTGGACACGATCAAGGACGCGCCCCGGATGGGGGGGCGTACCGATTCCACCTGTGAGGAATTTGTAGAGATGGCGTTCGGAGGGACGGGCTATCTCCCGGAGGCGATGTTCCTCGCTCGCGTGGGAGAAACGTATGTCTCGTTCAGCCTCCTCTATCGGCACGCCTCGGAGCCCGAAGTGCTCCATGTTTCCTTTACCGGTACCCTTCCATCGTATCGCGGCCGTGGACTTGCCGGCGAGTTGAAGCGCCGGACGATCGAGTTCGCCCGGGGTCACGGCTACCGGTACATCCAAACCGACAACGACTCCGAGAACGAGCGAATCTGGTCGATCAATCGCCAATTGGGTTTCCGGCAGTTCCGGGTCTGGATTTCGGGTGAAAAGCTACTGTAAGTCGGTCCTCAGGGCTAGGGACCGAGTACGGATGCCTCCGGGCCAATCGAGGCTAACCTCGGTTTCCGCCTCCGGATTTGGACCCGTCTGCCGTTGAATCCCCTCGGGCCCGCCCCGGTTCTGTGGAAGGTGTTCCAGAGCAAAAGGAACGGTATTTCAATAGACATGAATCATGAGACAGTAACATCACGTTGGTGCAGACTCGCCTCCTGCCCGAGGTGAAGTACGAGCACCTTCGCAAGCGAGCCCGCACCGAACACCGTCCGATCCAGGAGGTCGTCCGCGAGGCGATTTGAGCCCACGTCCTCTCCGACACGATCGATCCCTCCCGGCCCATCTTTCGCGAGCTCGCCCACCAGAAGGGCTCCCGGGGCCGGGATCGGACGGCGGAGCATGTCGATGAGGTGCTCTACTCGTCCCCATGATCTTCGTCGGCCGAGGGCGGCCCGACTCAGGGAATTCAGCCCGACGCTTCGAGGACGCGGAGAGCGTTGAGGGTGATCATTTCGTTGGGGCCGTTCTCCCCCCAGTCGACTACCTCGGTGTTGGCGGACCGCACGGGACCCCGGTGCCAGAAGCGTCCTTCCACCTGCCAAGTGCCGTCCTTGGCACGCTTGGACTCAAGAAGGGCGAGAGCTCCCTGGGTCCGCGGATCGCCCAGCTTGCCGGCCCGATCCAGCACTCGGAGCGCCTGCAAGATATCATAGTGCCAGTCGACAGGATAGTGGAGCCGAGTCCATCGGGGGTCGATGACCTCGCCCCCGTGGCAGGAACGGAACAGTCGATGCTTCAGGAAGAGCTCGGCCGCCCGGTCGACCGCCGTGCGGACCGCGTCATCGTTCGTCGCCCGGAGATATTCGGTCAACCCCCAGAACGTGGCGGGGCTCTCGTAGAACGACGAGTGCCGAGCATCCTCTGAAGAGTCACAGTTCCAGCCGCCGTCGGGCCACTGCCATCGGACGAGGGAATGTGCGATCCGCTGGACCCGTGGGTCGTCGGCCATCCCGAGCCGTGAGCACACCCCCAACGGGTTGCCGATCACGGAGGCGTGAAGTCGAAATCGTCCGTGGATCCGGCGGGGTTCGGACCGGTCCCAGGGAAGTCCAGAGAGTACGTGGTTCGCCGCTCGCCGGGCGACCCCATTCTCGGGGGCACACCCAGCTCGACCGCGGAGACAAGGCGCCAGGTCGCCCCGGCCCACTTCTTGTACCAATGTGTCCCAAATCCTCCATCCGCTCGTAGACCCGAAAGGAGAGCGCGAAGACGAGGTCCCCGAGAAATCTGCTTCTTGGCGGCACGCACTTCCGTGGAGCTCTCCGTCTTCCCGAGGATATCGGTGAGGGCTAAGTACCGCACCGAAGGGTCCTTGGATCGGAGCAGCCAACGAACTCCGCCCTCCTCTCTATCCAACGGAGGTCACCGCTCCGGCATCCGAGCACGGCTACTTCTCATTTCACGAAAGACCGCCCCCATCGGGGCCGGAGCCGGGCGGATTGAACGAACTCGAGGAGCTAAATCAACGAACGCTCCCGGACCCACCCAGCGGGACGCGGTTCATCCTCGATAGGCCCACAGCAGCACTCCGTAGTCGGGACCGAAGAGGAACCGAGAGGGTTTGGGGACTCCGACCGCTTTGGCGACAGCTCGAAGGTCGGGGTGATCGATCCGGACGTCCGAGAACCCCGCCCTTCGGGCGAATCGGGCCAATACGTGGTCCTCATACAAACGCGCGCCCCCCTTTCGTCTCGGACCCGCCGCGGGAGTCCCGTACATCTTCGGCGTTCCGGTCCACGCGACAAACCGCCCGCCCGGGCGCAGGGTTCGGAATACCTCCCGGAAGGCGTTCACGGGGTCGGGGAGCCACGGGAGCACGCCCGACATGACGGCGCACGTGAATCGTTCGCTCGGGAACGGCAGGGCGGCGGCATCGCCGTACCGGAGCTGGAGGTGCCCGGCGGCAAGGGCACGCGCGTTCTGCTGCGAAGCCACCTTCAGCATGTCCGCACTGTGATCGACCGCCGCCGCAGTGCATCCGGTCGCGAGGGCCCTCTTCAGGAGCGCTCCGCCTCCACAGCCCACTTCGAGAAGCACGTCGTCCTTCCGGAGCGCCAGGCCCTCAAGGATTGCGTGGAAGCCGGGGAGGTGGTAGATGGGCTCTTTGTAGTTGGCTCGGCTGGTTGGACCTGAGGGCCTCCGGCCCCACCGGTCATCGGCCCACTCGACCAGTCGCTCGGGTGCGATGGCCAGCAGAAGCGGGGCGACGACTTCCGACGCCAACCACCCCAATTCCTGCTCTTCCCGGGGTTCCCCCCGCAAGCCTTTCCCGCCCGTGTGCTCGACCAAGATCGCGGTGCCCGACCCCTCGGCCTCGAATTGAATGCGCAGCCGGGGAGGCGGTCCCGCCTCTGTCGTAGCGTTTTTCCAAGCGAGTACCACCTCGTGGGGAGGACCCCATCGCTCCACGTGTCCGTCGCTCCATTTCAGCGACCGCTTCTCTGCACTCCGAACCTTGCCGCCGGTTTCGTTGTCGATCAGCCACCCCCGTTGCAGAAGGGAGGACGAGAGCTCGCCCCAGAGTACAGGAAAGACCTTGGAAGGACGAACCGATGCGTGGAAGCGAATCTGGACCACTGGGGTCCCGCCCCTCGATCGCGACATCTTGACTCACCTCCAGCAGAGACCGGACTATCCCACTTTGCTCGACCGGGAGCCTGCCGCTCGAGCGAAAGAGTCTCGAGGTGGACCGCTGGGGAGCGATGGGTCCACCACATCATGGTTTGGTTGCTCCGGGTAACTTTCCCGGGGAATCCTGCGATGGACCAGGGACAGCAACCGCAGCACCCTGCCATCGCTAGCGATACTTCACGGTTGACCGATCTCTGGACTGAACGGGACGTCCCCCGATGGATTCGAACCGGTCTGCCCCCGGGTCCCCTCGGGCCTGCAGGTGCGCGACCATGGACCATTCCCGCGCAAGACTTCACGAGTCGATCGTCGCCGATGGTGCGGCCCGAGGGGATTCTCCAACTGCGGGAGGCCGCATGGGAGTCCTCTCGGCCGATGCCTCAAATTTGGGACGAGCTGCAGAGGAGGAAGGTGTCTCACCGGGCGCGATGCGACGGATCGGATCGCCCGAAAAAACGCGGCCCCCGTGCAAAGGTAAAGAGATTGGCCCTAACTCACGACCCTCGAGAGTGCTAGTATGTTTGATTTCGATCACTCGCGTGCGGACGAGGATCGGCGGCGGACGCGTTGCCGGTCCGCGGCCATCTTGCTCGTTCTTGTCTTCGCAGCATCGACGCTTGCGGTCTCAATCGTCGTGCCTTCTCCAATACGAGGGGCTTCCTCAGATCCGGTGGCTACAGGGCTCTCGGATGATTTCACCCACGATACCGCCCTCAACACGAACCTGTGGCAGGTCAACGGAACGGTCGGATTGGCCTTCGCCGCGGTCAACTGCGGCCAGGGCTATTGCACGAACGTCACGCTCGTACCCAGTTTTTCCTCGCAGGGAATGGAGATCGCCCAGGTCAATGAAGGTGCTGAGATGGGTACGATCCAGAGCGTCGCGTCGTTCTCTCCCCCGTTCACCGTGACCGCCGTTGTCGAGGGCGTCGTGTCGAACGGTCATCCCTTTGTCTTCGCAGTGACGTCCTCCACCGCCACCGCGGGCGTTCAGATCACCGGCAACCTGAACCCCGACGATTGCAGCCACGAGGCAGATTGCGGCAACCCGACCGTGTGCGGCATCCCGGCCAACCCCTCCATCGGATCCAACCAATGCTTCTACGGGATCTACGCCCGGATCGGAACGAGCAACGGGAACTGGAAGAAGACGGGGGATCTGAATTCCACTCCGAATGTGGGAATCGGGTACACGCTGCAGATCTCCGTCGATGGTTCGGGAAATGCGCAATACAATGTCAGCCAGGGAGGGCAGATCCTAGGGCAGTCGACAGCCCAGGTCGGGACAGGTCCATTCTACCTCATACTGGCCCAGTCCGAAGGAGCGCCAGTTCCCGGGCCCGGGCCCAACGAAGCGTACTGGACGTCCGTCTCACTGACCCCGTCGGTGGTTTCCTCCTCTCCTCCGTCCTCGAGCTCCTCGACCTCCGGGATTTCATCCATCGATTGGGCCATCCTCGTGGTCGTCGCGGTCGTTGTTCTGCTTGCGATTGTCCTCCTCGCCTACCGGCGTCGGCGCAAGCTGACCGTCACGGTGGTCGAAGCGGGAACGTTCGCCCCGGTTCCGGGAGCCGGTGTCTCAGCCACCGGGCCAGAGAACCGTTCCGGAAATACCGGAAACGATGGTAGGGTCGCCTTTGGGGGAGTGAAAGAAGGTGACTATCTCGTCAGGGCCGGGGCCTCCGGGTACGCCATGTCCATTCCGGTGACGGTATCCGTACAGAGGACCGCAGAGCACACCGTGATGTTGGACCGGGCGACACCGAGCGCCCAACCGCTCGGCGGTTCGCAAGTACCTCCCGGAGAGCCAATTCGCCCGACCATCGAGCCCCCGAGAGAGGCGACTCCGCCGGTTCCACCGCCTCCAGCCCCGGCGATCCCGCCGGCGGCGGCCGCACCCGCCCCGACCAGCCTCCCGGAGGACGAGGGCATGGAGGGTTGGGCCGGAGAGAGGATCCGCGAGATCATCCGGACGTTTCAGATGAAAGGGGCCCTCAGTCCCGAAACGGCCCTGACCGCCGAGGAGCTCGGTCTGTCCCGGATGTTCGTGCGGATCATGAGGCGACGAAGGGGACGGACGAGAGTCTTCATCGAGATCAACGGAAAGTACTACCTCGATCAGAACGCCCTCCAAAAAATGAGGTAGCTCCGCGCATCCTTGGTTCCCAGAGAGACCGCGCCCGTTCGGTGAGCGGCTTCCCCCATCGACCCTCGGACTCTGGTAGGACCCAGTCCGGTCCGCACACTCAGGAATGGCCCGCTCGGACGAAACTTTGGACGCGGGGCAGGGGTCGACAGTCTCATCTGCCACGCCGGGAGACGTTCGCCGATGGCAATCTCTCCTTGGTTGGTGGAGTCGATCGGACTCGTGGCCGGTGTCTGCACGACCGCAGCGTTCCTGCCTCAAGCGATTCGTGTGTGGCGTTTGAAGCGCGCCGACGAAATCTCCTTCACGACGTTCCTGGCGTTCTCGGTCGGTACGATCGTCTGGTTGCTCTACGGTCTCCTCATCGGCTCGATCCCCGTGATTCTCGCCAATGCGATTACCACGGTACTGGCTCTGACCATTCTGTGGATGAAACTGAGATACGACCGCGTTCAGCGAATCGGAGCCCCCCTCCATGTTTCCTAGTCCTGGCGGTTGAACCTGCGATCCTGGGGGGCCCGAGGCAGGCGAACGGGAGGGCGGTCGTGGGGATCTCGGCTGAATTCGGGGGCGCGCGTGAGCCCGGATGATCCTGGCCCCGTGCCCGTCGCCGGGCAGCTTCGTGCATTTCTCCGGACCCACCGATTGCTGCTCTTCGTGCTACTGCCCCCGATCGTCTCTCTCGCATCGATCCTTTGGGCCCCGTACGGGAACGCGACCGTCACCGACTGCTCTTCCGGATTCCTTACGCCAGGCTGCACGAGCCTGCCGGCCGGATCCACGCTTCTCGGCTACGTGAAGGAGTCCAGCAGCGGGCCGTGGGACGTCTTCGTCCTCCTCGCCGCCGAACTCGTCCTGACGTTGTTCGGATTGGTCGCCCCATGGGTGGTCACGCGTCCCCGAAGCGAAGGGACGGGCTTTCTCCCCGCGACGGTCGCATTCGGGCTCTTGTTCACCCTCGGGCCGTGGGCGGGGCTTCAGCCGACATGGGGATACGGGATCATCACGGGTGCATTCTGGATTTCTCTCGGAGCCTCGGTCGCCTATCGGCGCGAGGCTCGACTCCAGCGGGAGCGGATTCAAGCCGCGGCGGAAGAACAGACTCGACGCGACGCCGAGGAGCGATTTCGACACGAGACGCCTCCATCCCCGGGACCCTCTCCCGAGTCGAGCTCCGACTTGGGGAAACCGCCCCAGAAGGTCTACGACGCGGCCGTTCTGCTAGGTGTCGACGTTGCTGACCCGCCGGAGGTGGTCGAGGCGGCCTACCGGCGATGGGTCAAGACGCTGCACCCGGATCGAAACCCAAGTCCCCGGGATGCCACGGATCAGCTTCAACGGGTCAACAACGCGCGCGAGATTCTCCAGGAGTACTCGCGAACCCGAAGGAGGCCCGGATCCGGGGAAACTCCCCGCTGGGGGTCGTGATCCCGCGACCCTGCCGGCCATCGATTCGGCGGTCCACCGAGTGCCGTTCTCGCTGGGCCGGGCCCATGCCGGCCAAAAACGGTCGACGGAGGCCCGCGCCTAACCCGCCTCGGGACTCGCAACGCTCACGGAATGGATCCCGGGGAGCTGGAATGGGAGCTGCCTCCAGTTTCTGCCCGCGTCGGGGCTCATGAACAGCTGCCCCGTGGTCGTTCCGACGTAGATACCGGCCGGGTCCAGATTGTCGGTCGCAATCCCTTCCCGTTGTACTCCGAAGTGTCCCGGGAACGCCTTCGGAGAGACGAGCGTTCGCCAGGCGCGCCTCGAGTCGTTCCATTCGTGGACCTGGAAGTGTCCTTCTCCGGTGACGCGGGCCATTCCGTCGAGTCGGACGAAGTACGCCCTTCCAGGATCGGACGGAGGCGATGCCACACCGAACCCGAAGTCGTCCCCGAGGGGTTTGCCGATCCGGGTCCAGGAGTCCATTCGGTTGTGGGAGACGTACATGCCCCCGTGGTCCTGGCGATAGAAGGTGTCGGGGTCTCGAGAGTCGATGGCCACATGGTGGACGCACTGGCCCGTTTCGGGGTACTTGTTCGGAAGGAACGGAGCCATCACCCCTTTGTTCTTCGGCGTCCAGGTTCGGCCTCCGTCGTCCGTGCGGAACGTTCCCACCGCGGACATTCCGACGTAGATGCGCTGCGAATCACGGGGGTCGAGGAGAATCGTGTGGAGACAGGGGCCTCCTGCCCCGGGACTCCAATCCTTTCGCGACGGGTGCTCGTTGATGCTCTCTACCGGTTCCCAACTCGCTCCTCGATCGGATGTGCGGAAGAGCAGGTGAGGGTCGGCCCCCAGGTACAGGGTGTCGGGGGCATCGTTGGGACCCGGCTCAATATGCCAGAGGTTGGCGAGAGGTCTCTGGACCGGGACCGAGGGGTTCTCTTCGTTGAACGCCGGCTTTCGATCCTTCCCACCCGGAGTCAAGGGGGTGGCGATCTCCTTCCAGGTTTTTCCCCAGTTCCGGGACCGTTGAACCATCGGCCCCCAGAACCCGTTGTTCACCGCGGCATACAGCTCGCCCGGGTGCCGGGGGTCGGCGACGACGTGGTAGATTTCGCTGCCGGCGTGGGCGACGGGCCCGACCCTCCATTTCACGCGCTTCGGGTCGCCCTCGACGACATAGGTTCCCTTCCGTGTCCCTACCAGTATCCGTACCTTTCGATCCCCCGGCATCGTCTCGCCCCCTACCCTCCAGCAATGGAGTGCAGGATATCTACTGTACGAGCGCCGGAAAGTGACGTCATCACCCCGGTCGTTCCGCTCACGTCTTCCCCATCGACGAAGACCCGAACGTACCGACGCAAACTCCCGGTCTCGTCTCGAATCTTGAAGCGAAGTCGTGGATACTGCTGCTCAAGCGCGTCGAGAAGATGCTCCACCGAGTCGGCCTCGAGTTTCTCCTTCCTTCGGGGTCCAAACTCTCGCAACCAACTATCCAGGTGGACGTCGAGCATCGATCTCGCTTGGAACGTGGGACCCCGTACCCCTTGGTGTTTGTAGAGATTTCGCTGGAGAGTTTCGGGGACCCTCCGCGAGCCGTACGGATGCCTCCAGAACCGGGGTACCTTATCCCGCCCGAACTTCAATCTCACATTCGGAGAGCAGTTCCGGGCGTACCCCTTCTTGAATCGCTCAGAGATCGATCCCCCGGAAACACTCTCTTTCAGAAACTGACCCGAGGACCCGTCTTCGTCGAGACCGCTTGCTCGGGCGGATCTGGGTGGACTCCTCGGCCCTCCCTCGCCGCCAGGCTATTACCGGGAAGCTCGGAGGGGGCGAGACCCTGGGGTTCTAGCTTCCCCGGCCGATAGCGACAAACTCGCAGGCTCCCTGGACCCCCCGATGAAGGAGCTCGAGATCCTTCGGCGTTGGTTTCGATACAACGCCGACCTCCGGGCGAAGTATCTGGATGCGATTGAGCGACTACCGAGGACGTTGCGCCGGTGGAACGACGGGGCCTCGTTCCCTCTTCTCGACATCTATGTCCACGTTCTCGACGCCTATCGATGGTGGCTGCGCTTCGTCTACGAGGACCGGGTCCGCGACTATCCCCGCGCCCGCCTGCGGGCCCGAGTTCGATCGGTGCGCGCCGCACGGAGGACCTCAGTTCGGATCACGAAGGAAGTTCAGCGGTTCGTCGGCAGGCTCCAAGGGCACGACCTCGACCGCGTGATCGATTTTCGCGCGCCGGCAAACGACGACTGGACCCAGTGGCGTCACGAGCGAGTTACGATCCGCGCGATGCTCTGGCACCTGATCGAAGAGGAACTCCAGCATCGCGGGGAGATGAATGCGCTCCTCTGGCGACATGGAGTCGAGCCGCCGGTGATCGGATTCCACGAGTGGACAGCGGAGTGGGCCGTCGTTCCTGAGAGGTGATCTGCCGAAATCGAGACTCCTCTGGCAAAGGACCCGAGGGGGTCATGGCTGGGCGATCCTCATCGGGACGGTGAGCTTTCGACCCTCGAAATCAGGACGCGGCCGCAGCGGGTTCCCAGAGTCCCGGCCTCTCGATGCGGTGGTACTCCGGCCTCTCGTCGACGGCTCAGGGTCAGAGCCGCGGAAGAGAGATGAGTCGCCCCACCCCTCCGGGTACGAATGCCGTTTCCCTTTCATCCTCAAAAACATCGGTTGGAGCCGCTGTTCTCGGCGGTCGACTTCCACCGCTACGTGGCAAACCGCCGCAAGACCCCGTCTCCCCGACTCCCGCGCAACATCGTGGTCGTATTCGGTTCTCGATGGGAGAAGTACCTTGGCCGACGGTATCGCGGCGCCTACGACCCACTCACGGGAGTATTCCGGGCGAATCGAACCGTGGGTGTCGCCTGGCAAACCGGACCGGGTTCGCCCTACTCGGCGATCGTCATCGAGGAGCTGTCTGCACTGGACGCGAATCGATTCCTCATCGTCGGGATGGCAGGTTCTCTTCAGTCCGGGCCTCCGATCGGATCGTTTGTTGTGTGCACGAAGGCGCTGCGCGACGAGGGGACGTCGCATCACTACGCCCGGCCGACGCCTTTCGCGTACCCGGACGCGGGTCTGACCCGGGCGCTGAAAGCCATGCTTCGGCGCAAGGGGATACCGTTTGCCGAGGGGCCGACCTGGACCACCGATGCCCCGTATCGGGAGACCCGCGCCGAGATCCGCCGATACCGGAGCATGGGAATCCTCACGGTCGAGATGGAGGCGTCGGCGGTCTTCTCCGTGGCTCGCCATCTCGGCCGAAAGGCTGCGGCGCTGTTCGTGGTCAGCGACCATCTCAGCGAGGAGGGTTGGCAACCACGATTTCACGAGACCAGGACCCCGCTGCGGCAGGCCCTGGACGTCGCGGTGAGCACCCTCGCGTCCCAACGACTTCTTCAGGGCCGTCAAGCTTCCCGATTGCGACCCTAGCTCGGCCCCCCCGCTCCGGGTGACGCCAGGACCCGGCCGGCCCGGGAGCTCAATCGGTCCGCGGCCGGGAGAGGTCCGCCCCGTCCAGCGCTTCTCCGCCCTGGGCCTTCATCGAGACCTTCCGGTCTGTCTTTGCGACGGTCTCGGGCTCCACACTGCGGTTGATCGTGGTCTCGTTGATGATCACCATCATTTCGGTCGCCATGACAAGGCTGGAGACGATCCGCTGGGCCGAGAGGTCCGCCTGACGGTCCCGCGGCCGGCGCATTCGAGGCTCTCGGACCACCTCGTCACGCGTGAAGGTCCGATCGAGGTCGTTCAGGATCTCGTTGGCGTCGACCACCGAGAGCTGGGTGAAGGCCTCCATGGTCTTTTCGAACACCTGCTCGAGCCGGGTGATCCGGCGGGTGAGGTCCTCTCGGGTGTTGGACGGTAGGCGGAGTAGGCCCGCGAGGTTCTCCTCGAGCTCGCGTGCGACCGTGGAGATCAGATCTCCCGTCAGTTCGAGAACCTTCGCAATCAGCCGGTATCCGATCTGGTAGTGATGGCTCTCGACGCCGATGTCACGCGCCACCTGGAAGTCGTCGGAGGAAAGCAGGATCTGGCGCACCATCAGAAGGTAGAACCGGTCGACCTCGTCCTCCAGGGTGCCGAGTTGCTGGAGCGGGGTCCGATCGCCGGTGGAGAGAGCTTTGCTGCACGCCTGCAATTCGGTGCGCAGGATCCGGACGACCTGGTTCAGCAACCGATGCAACCGGTACCGACCCGGGTCGATGAAGTTCTGGATCTCGATTCGATGCGGATCCTCCTCCACGACCGACATTCCGAGCGCGTGGGCCACGATGCGTCGGATTTCGCGATGCTGGTCGGGGGTCAGGATCGTTCGAGAGGTCACGACGATCTGGTCCTGTCCCGTGATATAGCCGCCGACCAGGATTCGGGCGAGCAGGTTCGGCGGCGCGTCGGTCGCATCGACCCGGACGAGCTTCTGGTGCCGCTCGGATGGGGACTCCGCGCCGGCCGGGCTGATCTCGAGCCTTCCCTCGCCGAGATCCCGGAAACGCAGGATGTCCCCAATCTGAAGATTCATCGAATCGGTCCAGGACTTCGGGAGAGTCACCGAAAGTGAGGAGGACCCGGTTCTCTGAACGCGTCGGGTGAACGCCCTCGCCGGACGTTCCGCGCCGGTGCTCTTTCGGGATTCGACCATCCCCCACGGTATCCGGTACACCTCAAAAAATGTGGGTTCGCTTTCCGGCGCGTCCGTACTCCATGAGGGCTTCTCCTTACTCTCCTTACTGAAGCGAGAGAGGTCCCTTCATGCCCCCCACATATCCCCTTGCGAGGAAGACCGTGCAGCACTCGAAGGGGTTCTGGGGTCTGGACCGAAGAAGCTGGCGTCGGAAGACGCGAATTCCGCCTTGGCTCCGGGTCATCCGGGGAGAGCGACCACGTGGATTCCTCGCGGAGAAAAAGTAAACGGAGAAGTGAAAAAAATGGCGTTCGTGGACTTTTTGGCGTTCGTTGAGGTTACCCTCCTCCTCGGCGCAGCGTTGGTTGGGTATGTGGGAGTGCTGACATACGTCGCGATGCGACGGAACGACCCCACCGGGGTCAAGAGCGCGCTTCGCGGCGCGGCCGTGCCGGTGGGGAGCATCGGAGCGATCGCCATGGTCCTCGGACTATGGGGCGAGATGGCCTGGCCTCTTCCGGGGAGCTACAACATCCTGTTCTTCGATGCGTACGTGCTGTTCGGAGCGACGTTCCTGGTTGTGGCGATCTCGATGGCCCTTTCGCTCAAGCTCCAGTATGGGGGATTCCTCGCGCTCCTCTCGGGCGGAGTGATCATCTCGTACGGATGGGCGGGATACGCTCAGGGCATGACCAAGGACCCGTTCGACACCCTTCTTCTCTACGTGGCGTTTGGCGCGGCAGCCATCATGGCGTTCCCGGCAACGGTCCTCACCGACTACTACCTGGGCCACGCAGATGGAACCAGCGTCCCCTTCGGAACTAGTGCATCCCTCGCTCGCCGGGCCCCCTCGTTCCGGGCATCGGCCCGAGCGGCGCAACCGGTCGTTCCCACCCCGGGTGGATCGAGCAACGACACGACCGAGTTCAAGCCGAAGTTCCGACTGCCCTACTACGTTCCGATCACCGTGATCATGTTTGTGGTGATGATGGGGCTGGCGGCGATCGCCGCGCTGTTCTATCTGAACCTCACGGTCCCGGCGCACCTCGCGTTCGCCCCGTAGAGACGGCGAGTGGGACGTAGGAAAAGGCGAACCATTTCCGGAGGATTCGGGGGGTTTCCCTCGCGACCGGGTTCCGGCCTGGAGCCGGCACGGAACCCGTGGTGCGGAGGGGGGTCTCCCGATTTCCAATCCGGGGAGACCCGCACATGAAGCTGCTCGTAGTAGATTCGGATCGTCCGAGCCGACAAAAGCTGACCGAGATTCTTGTGACCTTGGGGCACTCGGTGGTCGAGGCCACCTCGAACCGAGAAGCCGTAGGTCGTGTGAAGAGTGAAACATTTGACGTCGCCTTGGTCGGCGTGGATTCCGCCGGGGTCCAGAGCCAGAAGCTGTTGCGGGTCGCCTCCAAGGCCGAACCCGCCATCCGAGTTGTCGGGGTGTCGAGCGCTTCCAAACCTCCTCCTCCCCCCAATCACGGGAGAAGGGGCGTTCAGTACGCGGGCTTCCTGGTGAAGCCGTATCGTGTCGAACAGCTTCGTGGCCTCTTGGAAGAGATCCGATTCGAGCAGGAAACCGCGGCATTGTCCCGTCGGTCTCCGGCCCCGGGGCTCGAGGACGGCACGTCGGGGAGACTGTTCGACCGATCGAACCCCATGGACGAGATTCACGACCTCGGAATGGGCCGAGTCGAGTCTCCCAAGGTCCTCGCGAATGGACGGGAGCCGAGTGGTCGACGGGTCCTGCGGATCGAAGCGAACGGCACTCCGCCCAATCTTCTCGGGCGACTCCTGGTGGGCAGTTACATCACCGGTCAGGACCAGATCCTGGTGAGCTCGAAGAAGGGCCTCTCGTCGGCCCAGCGCGAGGAGATCCGACGGATGGCTTCGCGCCTTCTCGGCACCACGGTCATCCAGGACGGCGAACGGTTGATGGAAGTCCAGAACTTCCTCGACCCCGGGAAGCATCAGCTCCCGCACCTTGTGCTCCGCGTCGTTCGCATGCTCGAGACCGAGCTCCAGATTTGCCGGTCGTCCCTTGCGGCCAACGGAACAGGCCCCCGAGCCCGGATCGATGCGATCGAGGACGAGATCGACCGGTTCTACCTTTTGATTGCGCGACAGCTCTTGCTCTCCACCGACTCACCCCGGATCGCGCGCCAGATCGAGGTTGAGAGCCACCACTACCAGATGGGATACCGACTCGTCGCGAAGGTCCTCGAGGTGACGGGGGACCGGATCCAAGGCATCGCGAGCGAGCTGGAGGAGAACCTGTCGGCCATGCAGTCGTTGCCTCCGGCCGTCGGACGAGAACTGGCCCTAGCGCTCGAACGGCTTGAGCTCCTCCTCGTCCGCACGATGGACGCCTTCGTGCGTCTTTCCGTGCCGGATGCGAACGCGATCCTCAACGCGATTGCCGCGACGCTCCCGGAGGTTTCCGTCTTGAGCGATTCCTTCGCGCGTCACCTTCCCGACCGGAAGGTCGCCGTGGCGACGGAACGGATTCTCTGCGATCTCGCCCACAGTATGGAGATGCTCGTGATCGTCAATGAGGTGACGATCAACCGCAGTGTGGAACCCGAAACCGTCGCATCCCACGGGGATCGGGTCTCCCTCGAACCCTCTGCCGCTGCCACTTCCCAGGCTGGAAAGCCCCGGCCCGGCCCCTAGACCACCTCCCGGTGGGCTTCGCTCGATCGGGAGCTCCCGAGGACGGCGGAAGGAGCACGAGGCTGACTCCTTTTCGTGCCGAACGGTCGGGGTAGTAGCCGCGTTCCGAGTTCCACCACTGCGCGGGGGAGCGAATCCCCCCGTCGACTGTCGATAATGTCTCTAGATAGACGGGGGGTAACCGTCGAGAGGGCCCAGCTTATGTTGGCCGGTGCAGCATCAGGAGCCGGTACTCGGACGATGCCGCAACCCCCCGCGTCGGTCTCCTCACCTCCCGCGGTCCTTCCGGGTGGTTCCACCCCAGAGACCTCCGAGCGTACGACGGCCCGATACGAGGCGAGCATCCTCCTTCTCACCACCATTGGGATCCTCATGGTGGCCGTCGACAGCACGATCGTGATCCTTGCTCTTCCCACGATGGCCCGTGAGCTTTCCTCCCCGCTGGAGACGATCATTTGGACAATCCTGATCTATCTTCTGATCACGACGGCTCTCACGACCCAGGCCGGCCGGCTTGGGGACGTGCTCGGTCGGGGTCGGGTGTACAACACGGGGTTCGCGATCTTCACGATTGGCTCGGCGCTGTGCGGCCTCGCGCCAACGGCTCAGATCCTGATCGCGGCCCGGGCGGTCCAGGCGATCGGCGGTGCGGTGCTCTTCGCGAACGCGCCGGCCGTCATCACTGCCGCGATTCCCGCAGTGCGACGCGGTCGCGCGTTCGGATTCATCGTGTTCGGATTCAGTGTCGGCGCCATCCTCGGGATCCTCCTCGGTGGGGTGATCACGACGCTCATCGGATGGCGGTACATCTTCTTCATCAACCTGCCCATCGGAGCGGTCGCGATCGCCCTGGGCCTCAGGACCCTGCCGAAAACCGAGCGGTACAAGGTCACGTTCGACGTTCCCGGATTCGTCCTGTTCTCCGCGGCCCTATCTCTGATCTGCTACGGTGCGATTGAGATCGCGTCGTTCGGGGCGACGGGTACCTACCTCCTCTACCTCGCCGTGGGCCTCGCCCTCGTACCCGTGTTCATCATCGCCGAGCTGGGCACCGACCGGCCGATGGTCGATTTGCGCCAGCTCAGGGACCGGGTGCTCGGGTTCTCGCTCGCGGCGGGATTCCTGCAGGCGCTCGGGTACCTATCCGTGATCTTCCTGCTCACAATGTACCTGCAGGGGCTACGGGGACTTTCCCCTCTCGATGCCTCGGTCCTTCTGGTTCCCGGGTACATCGTCGGTGCGGTCTGCGGACCGTACTTCGGACGCCGGGTCGATCGGTTCGGCCCGCGGGCGTTCATGACCGCCGGGATCGTCGCCATGGCCGGCGCCGTCCTCTGCTACTCGAGCCTGACCGTGCACTCCTGGCTCGGATGGATCCCCGCGATCTCGCTCGTCCAGGGAGTTGGTGCTGGAATGTTCTACCCGGCGAACAATGCCGCCATCATGAGCCGGGCGTCCCCCTCGGCGCTCGGATCGATCAGCGGGCTCCGGGGAACGCTCTCCAACATGGGTACCCTCCTCAGCTTCGTCCTGGCCCTCACGATCGCCTCCGCGAGCGTGCCGCGCTACATCGCCTACGCCGTCTTCCTCGGCACCACGAACCTTGTCGGAGGCGTCGGAGAGCAGTTCATGGACGGGATTCGGGTGGCGCTCTGGGGTTCGGTCGCGATCCTGACCGTCGCGGCGATTCTCTCTTGGTCACGAGGAGCGGACCAGCCGACGGCCGTCCCGTCCGCCCAACCCCGAGCCGGCACCAACGAACTCCGCCGGCTTCCGTCCGACCCGCCGCGGGGATCGCGGCTGGAGACGGTGAGCCGGAGCCGAGAGCCTCGAGCTGTCGACGGAGAAGACCCGTAGCGGGGGAAACCGCGCCCAACCCCGGCGATGGGTTGTCCCGACCCGAGGGGCGTTTACGCGCTCGAATCGAAGCGTCCATTTACCGGTTCCACCCTCAGAAACCCGGCAGCCTTCCATGGGACCACGACGTCACGAGCCGCAGGCTCTCCTCGATCGGCCGTCGCGGGAAGAGCGGTATCGATCGGGCAAGGCCCTTCGAGCCAAGATCCCGCGCTCCAGCCACGCGTCCTGGAACCCTCCCCGGGATCGACCGGACCCGATCGGTCTCCTCGAAACGTCGAACGCACCGCGCGTGAGCCATCTCGTCCCGATCCGGTACGGTCGAATGTCGCTCTCCCCCTTTGCGTTCCTGCGCGGATCGGCGAACGTGATGGCCCGCGATCTGGCCTTCACTCCTCGCACCGGGTTCCGGGTCCAGCTCGGAGGGGATGCGCACCTCAGCAATTTCGGGATCTTCGGAACGCCGGAACGGAACGAGGTCTTCGACCTGAACGACTTCGACGAGACCCTGCCGGGCCCTTGGGAATGGGACGTCAAGCGTCTCGCGACCAGCCTGGTCCTTGCCGCCCGAAGAAACGGGTTCACTCGGTCCCACGGTCGACGGGCGGCGCTCCGCGCGGTCCAGTCGTACCGCGAGTCGATGAATTCCTACGCGTTCCGGGGCTACCTCGACATCTGGTACTCTCACCTGGACCCGGCCCTCGTGGCTCGCCAGGGGATGCGCCAGGCGAGCCGGGTGATCGGTCGGTACGCCCGTAAGGCTCGAAGTCGAACCTCCTTGCAGGCCTTCCCTCGCCTGGTGGGTCGAGTGGGAGGCGGCTACCGCATCCGAGACCAGCCCCCGCTCATCGTGCACTATTCCGATCAGCGGGTCGAGGAACTGTCTCACGAGCTGTTCGCAAGGTACCTCCCGACCCTCCCGGAGGAGCGCCGCATGCTCCTCGAGCACTACCACCTCGTCGACGTGGCACAGAAGGTGGTGGGAGTCGGAAGTGTGGGAACCCGGTGCTCGATCATTTTGCTCGTCGGAGATCGGGACACCGACGACCCTCTCATCCTGCAGGTCAAGCAGGCGCTCGCGTCGGCCCTCGAACCGTACGCCGGTCCGAGCATCTACACCGATCACGCCCAGCGGGTGGTGGTGGGCCAGCACCTGATCCAGCAGTCGAGCGACAGCTTCCTCGGCTGGGGCTCCATCCGGTCCAGGGACTACTACGTCCGCCAGCTTCGGGACTGGAAGTACTCCGCCGAGCCGAGCTCGATGGGGCCGAAGCGACTGATCGGCCACGGCGAGCTGTGCGGGGCAGCTCTCGCCCGGGCCCACGCTCGCACCGGCGATCCTGCGGCCATCAGCGGCTACCTTGGGACCAAGGACACGTTCGATCGCGCGGTCGCGGCATTCGCGGAGGCGTATGCCGACCAGTCCGAACGGGACTACAACGAGCTGCTCACCGCGATCCAGAAGGGACACATCCACGCCGAGGTCGACGTATAGGGAGCGGCGTCCTGGGTGGCCGGACGGATCGTCCCGCTGGATGCGGGCGGTCGCAGACCTTCAGAGGAGGAACCACGCCCAGGCAAACACAACGACCGCGATCCAAATCGCGAGGAACGCGATCGGGAGCACCTCGGTGAGGCGTCCCGGGTTCAGACGGTCCATCCACGAAATCCCCCGGTCCTTCGCGAAACGTCGTTGGTGCATTTCGTACGGTCGCAGAAGGTTTCCGGTGAGGGTCTCCCGGGATCGCAACGTGATCGGAGCGGGAAGATTCCCTTCGAGCGGGGGGTCGACCTCCTCCAGTCGCTCGGCGGCCTCGCGCCAAAGGGACTGGGCGTCGTTCGTCCGGTGCAACAGCACGGCCCACACGAACGAGATCAGGATCCCGATGGCGGCGAGGAACGTCGCGATCGCCGCGAGGACCAACCGCTGGCTGGAGAGATCCGCGATCGCTACCACGACGCCCGTGATCAGAACGCTACCGATGGCGGCGTAGTACGAGGTTCGGCCGGCGGCGAGCTGGCCCTCCTCGGCCGCCAGTCGTTCGTACTTGTCGTGCAACCACTTTCGTTGCTCCGGGGTCAGCACGGTAGGGGACGAATTCGTACCGGCGGCCAGAGTCACGGAGAACCCCGATGCGGAACGGCCCCCGAGAGTAAAGCTCTCCCCCTGCCGCCCCCGGTTCATCCCCTTCCCCAATTTCCGTGCCGCGCTGCAATCCGATCAATCGAGGGCGTACCATCTTTCAGCATGTCTAAATCGGACTCCGGCGTGGGCTCGACCGTGCGATCCGCCCTGACCCCACAGGACCCGGGTCACCGGGTTGGAACCAGAAACTCTCCCAGAAAATCGGGAAGGTACTGATGCTGCTGATCGCCTTCCTCCTCATCGGAGCAGGGTTCGCCTTCGCGGTGAGCATCGGCGCCCACTACACGGGTGCCTGCATGGGCATGCCGTACGCCGCGGGCGCGATCCGTCCGGTTCGAGCTCTCCTCCTGATGGCGCCGCTCGCGCTCCTCGGCGCGGTCTTCGCGAGCGGCGCGGTCGAGGCCACGGTCGGCCATGGGATCCTCGAGACCCCCAAGGTCGCGCTCGGGCTCGCGCTGGCAATCATCCTGAGCGCGCTCGCGCTGACCAGCGCGTACAACTTCCTTACGATCCCGACCTCGACGATCCAGATCCTCGTCTTCTCTGCGGTGGGCGCGGGGCTCGCTGCAGGCGTCTCGGTCCATTGGTCGACCATCGGCACCCTCCTGGTCCTGTGGGCCACGGCCCCGTTCGCCGCCTTCGGACTTGGATTCGTCATCGTGCGGGCGTCCGATCGGCTCCGGCCACCGGGCCCACGGACCCGAGAGCTCGCTCGAATTGCCATCATGGGTCTCGTCGGGGTGGGCGCAGCGGCGTCGTTTGCGATGGGCGCGAACGACGTCTCGAATGCGTCCGGTGCGTTCGTCATGACCGGCCTCTTCGGCCTCATGGTGGCCGGCCTCGTCGGCGGCGTTGGCCTCGCGCTGGGGGTGCTCACCTGGGGGCGGCCCCTCCTCCAGACGGTCGCGTTCGACATCGTTCGGCTCGATGCGCGGATGGCCACCAGCGCGCAGCTGGCTCAGTCGATCGTGATCCTGGTCTCGGTGGCATTCGGGTACTTCACCTCGATGAACCAGGCTCTGGTCGGGTCGATGATCGGTACGGGTATCGCGCGACGTCAGACCACGGTTCTCTGGAAGGCGGTTCGGGGGATCCTCGCCGGCTGGGCCCTCGGGCCGGTCTCGGGGGCTGGTCTGGGATTCTCCGTCGCCACCGTGTTCGCTTGGCTCCACCTCTACTAGGTGGGATTGACCCATTGCGCCACGGGGCGGGCTGTTCGGAGGGATCGGTTCCTGTTGGAAGGATCGGTCCAGCGATTACCCGGCACCCGGGGAAATCGGGACGCCCGTGGGGCTCTCGATCTTCCGCCGCGAAGAGTGCGCCCCGATCAGGATCAGGATCGCCCCGACGAGGTTCACGAACGGGATGATGAGCAGGATGGCCCCGACCTTGAACAGCACCTCGTCGTACCGGGTTCCGAGCCTCCAGATCCCGATCAGGATGCCAATGAACCCGACGAGGGCGACGAGCGCTCCGATCAAGAGGAGCGCGACGCCCCCGAAGAAGAGCCCGACCGGTAGGCAGGCCCGTGTGAGTGGGTTGCCGGCGCCCGCGCAATGCACCGCCTGGTACAGGCCCCCGATGACCAGCCCCGCGCCCACCAGGACCAAGAGGATTCCGATCAGCGCGAGCAGGGCAAGGGTCGCGGGGGTCGAGAACCGACGATCGACCCCCGCCTGGTCATGAAACGCGAAACGGAACAGAACCAGCTCGATGAAGACGAAGACTCCGGCGACGCCGAAGAGGAGCACGAAGATCCACGGCGAGGGGAGGGTGACCGTGGTCCCGGTGGGGGTCGTGGTCGCTCCGACAAACCGAGTAAGGCCCACAGTCAGGTCTACCGCGACGCTGACGGCCGTGCTGACCAACGATAGGATCATTGCCCACTCGACCCACATGAGCACGCGACGGTCGGTCGGTTGAGTGGCCGGAGTGGGGACCTCGGCGCCAAAGGCCCCGCCCGCCGGTGCGTACGTCGTAGGGGGAGGGAAACCGGAAGGAAGACTGGTCGTCGAGGCAGCGGGAGTCGGGGTGGCTCCGGAGATCGCAGCCCCGCACGACGGGCAAAATGTGCCGGTCGCGGGCAAGGGCTTACCGCAGAAGGCGCAGAACCGAGTCGCCATCACAGCGGACACGGGCGGCAAGGCTATAGACGTTCGTAGAGGAAGGAAGACGAAGGACGGGCGCGCGACCCTGACGGGCCTGGTAACCCGTACTTCCCCTCCCCTTTAAGTTACCATTGGTAATTGAGTTAAGAGAGGTAACAACCATGACCGATCCTGTCCGTTCGATTACCCATCGGTTCCCCGGCGTGCCAACGCTGGAGGGCGCCGGGGTCCGGCTTCGCCGTTCGTTTTCGAATCCCGAAGTCCCCCTGTTCGATCCGTTCCTTCTTCTGGATCGGTTCGGATCGTCGAATCCCGCCGATTATCTCGCGGGATTCCCGTGGCACCCCCACCGGGGCATCGAGACCGTAACGTACGTCCTGAACGGTCGGGTGGCCCACGGAGATACTCTCGGAAACTCCGGGGTCATCGGATCGGGGGACGTCCAGTGGATGAACTCCGGCAGCGGCATCATCCACCAGGAGATGCCCCAGCGCACCGAGGGGACGATGTCCGGTTTTCAGCTCTGGGTCAACCTCCCCTCTCGGGAGAAGATGAGCGTCCCGGCCTACCGGGGCCTCGCAGCGTCCGAAATTCCCGAGGTCACGACCGACCAAGGCGATGGAGTCAAAATCGTCGCCGGGACCTTCGCAGGGGTCGAGGGTCCGGTCCGCGGGATTCCCGTCGACCCGACGTACCTCGACGTACGGGTGCCGCCGGCCGGCACGTTTGAGTACCCGACTCATCCCGACTATACGGTGTTCGCCCACGCGATCGAGGGAGGCGGGAGCTTTTCAGGGGCCGACCCGGAGCCGGTGGGGGCCGGCGAGACCGCGCTCTTCGGTCCCGGGAAGACCGTGCGCGGTCGGGCGTCGGTTCAGGGACTCCGGTTCCTCCTCGTGTCGGGGCGTCCACTTCACGAGCCGGTCGCGTGGTACGGTCCGATCGTGATGAACCGCCCGGACGAGCTCGCCGAGGCGATGCGCGAGCTCCGAAACGGGGGGTTCGTCAAGCACCG
>DASPSQ010000012.1:0-110013 GCA_035623855.1 Thermoplasmata archaeon
TTAAGCACGGAGATATTATCGGAACCGGAGTTTAGGACATAGATGTCGTGGGTGACCGGATCGTAGCCAGGGCCCAAGGGGCCTACGCCCACCGTGCATGAAGTGGGGTCCGCGTTCGCTGCAAGGGAGGGCCGGAGCGGATTCCGAATTGCTCCATTCGCCGTTAGCGTCGTCATCACCAGAAGAGCCCCGATAGCTATCGAAGCTCCCAACACGCTCGCCCATTTCACTCGTCGATCTCGCCTCCAGTCGTACACTCCCTCACCTCTCCTCCGGGCCGTCGGGCCCAATGGCTCGGACGGTTCTCCACCGCTTAAAGCCCGAAGTTATACGCCATGGTCAATGCGGTTTGGAAACCCTCTCCGCTCAAAGCTCGGAGGGTCCTGAGGACCGGTTGCCCCTTCGTGCGTATCGGACCCCTTTTCCACACTCCATGGACAGAGTCGTACTTTGTCTCGTGCTCCGGCAGCCGAAGCTGAAACGTGCTCAGAAATGGGATTCGGTTTCCCTTACGAGACGGGATAGATCTAGAGACCGCGGACCTTGCGGATTTCCGACGTGAGGGCCGGAGTGATCTGGAAGAGATCGCCGACGATCCCGTAGTCTGCGACCTTGAAGATCGGTGCGGTGGGGTCAGAATTGATCGCGACGATAACGCGGGAACTCACCATTCCCACAATGTGCTGGATGGCACCGGAGATTCCCACGGCGATGTAGAGCTGCGGGGAGACCGATTTTCCGGTCTGACCGACTTGGAAGGTGGCGGGCCTCCACCCGGCGTCGGTGACCGCGCGAGAGGCGCCGACCGCGGCCCCGAGGGACGCCGCGAGCTCTTCGACAAGGTGGAAGTTCTCCGGAGCCCGGACCCCGCGGCCCCCGGAGACGACGATCGCTGCATCCGTCAGCGCCGGCCCGCTGCCCGCCGGCACGACCTCGGTGCCCAGGCATTTCGTACCGCCCCATGCCGAGGGTACCTCGGCCGTGGGGACCGGCAGGATGTGCGGGGGCACCACGGATTCAGGCGCCACGGCAAACGCGTGGGGGCGCAATGCGAGCACCGCGCGGGGTCCTTCGAGTCGGCGGGTCTCGGTCGCGCGGCCACCGAAGACGGGCCGGCGCACGGTGAGGGACTCTCCGTCCGTTCGCACGTCGGTAACTCCCGTGGCCGTCCCCGCGTTCCAGCGGATTGCGAGATGTCCAGCGAGATCGCGGCCGAAGTTCGTGCCGCCGACGAGGATCAGGCTGGCCTTTTCCAGGTCAGCGACGGTGGCGATGGTCGGCGCGAACCGCCCTGCAGCCCTGTCGTCCAGGACTCCGTCGCGAGCCCAGCGGACCTCACCGATGCCGAACCGGGCGAACTCCGAGGCCGCCGTCTCTGCGTGGGAGCCTCCCACAAAGCCGACGACCCCCTCACTCCCCGCGAGCTCCCGGCCCTTGCCGATCGCCTCGAGTGTCGCTTCGATGAGGTGGTCGTGATGTACCTCGCCCACCACGACGATCCGACTCGTCATGGGAAGACCTTGGCGTCCTCGCGGAGAATCCGCACCAGTTTCAGGGCAGCTTCTTCGGGCGATTTGTATTCGATCAGTTTGGCCCCCGTCCGCGCGACGGGGAGTTCGAACTTCGCGGGGACCGACCGTGAGTTCCCCGCCGGATCCGGCATCGTCGCCTTCGTGATCGGGGCCTTGCGTGACTTTAGGATCATCGGGAGCCGCGCCGTGCGTGGGTCGTTCCATGCTTGCTGGAGTCCGATCACGCACGGGAGAGGCGACTCCCACGATTCCTGCCCAGATTCCATGACCCGATGGAACGTGAGCCGGCTGCGTCCGGGGTCCCACTTGAGATCGACCACGTAGCCGAACACGGGGACCCCCAGTAGCTCGCCGAGCGCGGTGGCGACGATCGCGGACTCATCGTCGCCGGCCTGCTTGCCGCAGAGCACAAGATCATGGGGCGCCGAGGCGATTGCGCGGGCGAGGGCCCGGGCTGCGAGAACGGGGTCGTCCGGCACCGGGGTCGGAGCCTCGATCCACGTCGCCTGGTCGCATCCGAGGGCGATCGACGCGCGCAGGACCTCCTCGGTCCGAGGCGCCGGGCCGAAGGAGATCGCGTGAACCCGGGATCCCGCGATGGACTCCTTCAACAAAAGCGCCTGCTCGACGGCGGATTCGTCGTACCCCGCAAGGACGAATTTGACTCCCTCGGGGTCGAGCCGCGTCCCGTCGGCGGAGACCCGAAGTCGGGTTTCCGCTTCGGGAACCGGTTTCACGCAGACGACAATCTCCATGTCTCGGCCCCCGCTACTGGTACTCTCGGAGGAGCTCGCGGGCAATCACGGTCCGCTGGATCTCGTTCGCGCCCTCGTAGATCTGGGTGAGCTTGGCATCCCGGAGCAGCTTCTCGACAGGGTACTCTTTCATGTAGCCGTACCCACCGAACGTCTGGATCGCCTCGTCCGCCACGTGGAGCGCCGCGTCAGAGGCAAAGCACTTTGCGATCGACGATTCCAGTGTCCCTTTCCCCCCGTGGTCGATCGTCCAGGCCGCGTGCCAGGTCAAGAGGCGGGCGGCGTGCACGGCCTGCGCCATGTTCGCGAGCTTGATCTGGATCGCCTGGTGCTCTGCGATCGGCCGGCCGAACGTCTCGCGCTTCAGAGCATACTTCGCAGCGTGGTCGAGGGCGGCCTGGGCGATTCCGGTCGCCAGCGCGCCGATGGGGGTCCGCGTCTGGTCGAGCGTCCGCATGGCGAGCGCGAACCCCTCCCCTTCCCCTCCGAGACGGTCCGACTCAGGGACCCGGACGTTCTCGAATCGCACCGTGCCGGTCGAAGACGCCCGATGGCCCATCTTCTCCTCGTCCTTCCCGGGGAGCACGCCCTCGGCGGACCGGGGGACCATGAACGCCGTCACGCCCCGGTGACGTTTGTCCGGGTCGACGGTCGCAAAGACCGTGTACAGGGTCGCGTGGGGCGCGTTCGTGATGAAGCACTTCTCCCCGTCCAGAAAATAATGGTCGCCCTGGCGGCGGGCCCGGGTGCGTACTGCGCCGGCGTCGCTCCCCCCGGACGGCTCTGTCAGCGCGAACGAGGCAAGCTGGTACTTCGAGCAGAACGGGGTAAGGACCCGGGACTTCTGTTCGGGAGTGCCAAGCAATAGGATGGGCTCGAGGGCCAGACAATTCGCGATGATCGAGGTCGTCATGCCGCCGCATCCGTAGGCGAGCTCCTCGACGATGAGGCACTGCTCGAGGGAAGCGAGGCCGCTTCCTCCGTAGTCCGCGGGAACATTGAGATTCATCAGGCCGAGGTCGAACGCCTTCCGGTAGATCTCTTCGGGAAACCGGGCAGTCCGGTCGCATTCGGCGGCATGCGGCGCCATCTCGGTCCGCGCGAACTTGCGCGCCATGTCGCGCAGGCTCTCCTGCTCGGGGGTGAGGGAGAAATCGGGCATCGCTCGGCGGGAGCCGACCACTGGCATCCGATATATCACGCCTCGGGTCGTCCGGTGTGTGTCGAGAAAGGTCGCGGAGCGCCCCGTGAGCGAGCTTCGTGTGGGCGATTTTGCTCGGCTGGATCGGGACCGTCCGCGCCGTGTAGGGGTCCCCGAGGTCATTCTGGGCGAAGGAAAGTCCGTTTCTCAGCTCCTCGAAATCGTTCGAACGCTCGCCCGGCGCGGAGAGGGCGCGCTGATCTCGCTGCCAACCCCGGCTCAGCGCCGTGCGCTCCACGCGGCCGAACGAACCGGTCTTCCGGTCCGCGTGCACTCGGGAGGTCGGCTCGCCCGGCTCCGCGGCCCCCTCGGGACACGGTACCGTAGAGGCACGGTCGGGATCGTGACGGCGGGCACGAGCGATGTCGCTCTCGCGGAAGAGGCGCGTTCGATCCTGGTCGAACTCGGGATTCGATGCGTGACGGCCTACGATGTCGGTGTCGCGGGACTCCACCGGATGTTGCGGGCGATTCGCGCGCTCGAGCGCCACAACCCGTCGATCTACCTCGTGTTCGCCGGTAGGGAAGGTGCCCTTCCCACGGTGGTGGCAGGCCTCGTCCACGCCCCGGTCGTGGGGATCCCGACCTCCGTCGGATACGGTCGAGGGGCCCGCGGCGAAGGCGCGCTGACGGCGATGTTGCAGTCGTGTGCCCCGATCGCCGTCGTGAACATCGATGCCGCGGTCCCAGCCGCCCTCTTTGCCGCCCAGCACTTCGCCGAGCATTCGCGGTCCCACGTCCCGTCGATCTCCCCCGCCAAACGGGCACGGCGAGCGAGCCGCCGGACGTGAGCGTTCCCTGAAGGGGGCCAGTCGCCCGTGCCGACAGGCTCGGGGAGCCCGAACGGAAGGGCTTTTCTCGGGTGAGGTTCCTCCGTCGAACGTGCCTTCGAGAACCGTCCTTTCGGACGAGGACGAGCGGGCGGAGCGGCAGGATCGGCACCGCCTGCGGGAGCTCGATGCGAAGCTCGACGGGCTCCACCGCCGCCGCCAGGAGCTGATCGCGGAGATGCGCCGGCTCTCCGCGGTGCAGAAGGCACTGTACGATCGCCGGCTGGCGCCCCAGGCCGAGGTGGAGGCGCTGTATGCTCAGCACGGGGAGCTGGGTCGCAAGTTCGCCGACCTCCGTAAGCAGCGGGATGCGGCCCGGACTGCGGTTCAGGAGGCAGTGGTCCAGCTCCGCGAGCTGAAGCTGTCGTTCGCCCCAGGGGAACGAGTCCGTCCGGAGCAGATCCGCCGGGAGATTGCCGAACTCGAGCTGCGTCAGCAGACTCGGGCGCTCCCGCTGGATGAGGAGAACGCACTGATCGCGCGGCTCCGGCAGCGCACGCAGGACCTCAAAGAAGCGGAGGCGCGGGCCGGCGTGGTCGCCGGCCACGAGCGCCAACGCAAGGAGGCGGAGGCGAAGGTCGTCGGCGCCCGGGCGGAGGTCGAGCGTCTCGGCCTTGAAATGCAGAAGACCAAGTCCGAGCGGGACACGAAGATGTCCGAGGTCCGTGCGAAGCTCGAGTCGGCGGGAGGTCTCGTCGCGGAGCTCCGGGCCAAGGGGAAAGCTCGGGCCGAGATCATGGAGCAGATCGAAGCGGTGAGCCACGAGATGGCCGAGCTCGAGCGCGAGGGCCGGCGCCTCCTTGCGAACAGCCGGACACGACGGGACGAGGCGCGCAAGGCGCTACGGACGTACAGCCGCCGCGGGATGTCGGAGGAGGAGATGATTGCCTCCACCGCCGACGCGCAACTGGAAGAGCTCTGGAAGCGCGGAAAGATCACGCTCGGGGGATAGAGAGCCCTTCGGAGCCCAGATCAGTATCGTGCTACGATCGAGACCGTGAACACGAGCGTCTGGCCAACCACTTCGCGGTTGAAGTCCTGGATGTAGGTCCCGGCCGTCGTATTCACGCCGGAGACGATGAACTCCGTTGCACCGCAGACGCCCGTCCCTGAGACATGCCCCGCCACCACCCCCGCATCGGCGGACGTGAGCTCGTTCGTGAGGGTGATGGTCGTGGTGTTGAGACCCGTCACGACCTGGGGCCACTGGATCGAGGGAACCGACCAGCCCACGCTCGGAAGGTTTTCGACCACGACCGCGGTCGAGTTCGCGGAGAGGACGAGCGCAGGCCAGCCGTATGTGGGCGCGGTGAAGTGGGTCCCGCTGCTCGCGTTGACCCCGGGGTAGAGGCTGGAGAAGGTCCCGGCGGGAACCGAGATGAGCACCGGGATCGTGAAGATGAGCGGCTTGGTGACGAAACAGCTCGAATTCGCCAAGCCGTACCCGAGGCTGGGCGGAATTGTAATCGTCGACGTCTGCCCGACCTCAAGCCCGATGAGTCCTTGCCAGAAGCCGGTGACCACGCCTCCGAACGTGATGTTGTCGATCGAGTAGCCGGACGTGGGAACCGCCGGGCCGACGCTGACTCCGAGGGGCGTGTAGTTCGCCTTGCTTCCCCGGTAGGAGAACTCGACCGATTTCGGGTACGAGGCGTTGTTCACCGCGACCAGGAAGATCGAGGTGTCGAAGACCCGGCCCTTCTGGGCTCCGCTCCCGAACGAGCCGATATAGTTCACCGTGACGTTGCTGCCGACCGAGACCGTCCAGGCCGCGCCGGACGACTTCGGGTGGTTCTTCTCGTACAGGAGGAAGGTCCCCACCCCGGCCGCGACGAGGACCACGGCGATCAGAATCACCGGGAGGACGATCGAGGGTTTCGGTTCGACCATGGTGGATGCGTTCCGGAGAGGGTGGGGGTCAGCTCGTCGCTGGTCTCTTCATCGGTTCAGAGAGACAGGTGTTCCTCATTCCCCCGCGCCCCGAGCCGGGGACCGATATAAATCTCTCGAGGGGGCGGACCGCTACGCCCTTCGCAGCTTTCCGACGATCGGTTCCTCTACGACCCCTTCCTCTTCGAGGCGGGTGAGGACCGCCTCCGCCCGGTCGGCGACGAGCCCTTCCGCCGCAACGCGAGCCAGGAGTTCCTTCAAATCGGCGTAACCGTCCGCGGAGACCTCCGCGATGTCGTCGAGATGGTCCAGGAACATCGACTCCTCCGCCCGCTCGGCCGCGGTGGGAGGTGGAAGCGCCGGTTTCGGAGGGGGTGCGCGCGTGACAGTGACCGTGGCGGGCGGTGCGGTGGAGAGCGGGGTCGGGCCCGAGTCCCCGGCCACACGGCGTACCGCGGGGCGCAGATCCCGTCGGAACGCCGCCCGATCGACGTTCGGATATCGCTTCAACGATTCGCGAGCCGCCCGGATCCACGCGCGGGGGGCTCCGGCGGTCCGTAGAGATTCATCGTCCGCGGCCGGCTCCTTCTCGATTCGATCGACCAGATCGAGCCGATCGAGACTTTGGCGCACAATCTCCGCGAGGACCGACCGCTCCTCGTTCTCCGAGACGAAGCGGATCGACTCGGCCCGAATGGAGACGGTGCCCACTCCATCCCGGCCGCGATAGAGATGGACCTTTCCGACCACGATGGCGGGGCGGGGCGCCGGGGACGATCGGAGCTGGGACATCGCACGGGGCTGGAAGCTCCCGGCAGTGACGGCGACCGCCCCGGTCGGATCCGTAAGTCGGGACCTCCAGAACGGCTGGGTCTCGTCCCGGCCGATCGGCTCGGCCGGAGAGAGCGTGCCGGCCAATAGGACCCGGTTCATCCGCGCAGCGAAGGGGGAGAGCAGGTACGACGCGGCCCGGTCCCCCTCGCCCTTTTCCTCTTCGAGGGAGGTCTCGAGCTCCCGTGCCGTGACCCGCCACGCCGGTTCTCGAAGCGCCACTACCGACCCTCCGAGAACCGGGCTCCGAGCTCCGCAGCGGCAGTGGTGAGGTCGACCTCGACCGTTTCGATCGACTCCGGAGCGACCGTGACGCCGAAGTCGTCTTTCGTACCCGCCCCCCGGACGCGGAGTCGCCGTCCGAGAAGGGTCTCGAGAATCGACTCCTCGAGGAGGCTGGGATCCGGCTGGTCCCTTAGGCGTCGCCGCGCCT
The DNA here is from genome assembly GCA_035623855.1 of Thermoplasmata archaeon. Classification (GTDB taxonomy): domain Archaea; phylum Thermoplasmatota; class Thermoplasmata; order Lutacidiplasmatales; family UBA184; genus Lutacidiplasma. Next base: position 7,472 of record DASPSQ010000012.1, read on the forward strand.
CTTCGAGCGTCAGCCCCCACAGCCGCTCGGTATCCTCGCGTCCCGCATTGACCGTGACAGCCCCCGTTCCGTCGTCGAGCACGAGACGCGACCGGAGATCGGCGCGTCCTTCGACCTGGCCGTGGATCCGGCAGAGACCGTTCTTGATCGTCCGGGCACAGGTCGGACAGCGGTACACGAGTCCGCTCGGGGGCAAGAGACCGACCACGATTCCCTCGAGCGTGATCGCGCCACCCCCGCCTTCGTCTTCGATCGAGGCGATGGTCCTCGGCGGACCCCGCAAGAACTCGGCGGGATCCGGTAGGTCCGCTCCGTCAATGCGAGCCACGGTCGAACGCTCATCGAGAACGAGTTGGAGCAGCCCCCGGAAGCGTCGCACGTAACCTCCCACGATTCGAACCGCTTCCCCCGGGAGTAGGCCGAAATCGCTCCATGACGAGAGACCGATGACACCGCTTCGGTCGGCGATGAGGCCGTCGTAGACCACTCGGCGCTCCTCCCCCACCGTGACCGTGCGGGGGGCTACCCGCACGATCCGCACCTCGATTCGAAACCCTTCGTCCGGGGCAGCCAGGTCCCGGACGGTCCGGAACGGGATCTCGTCCGCATCGACGCGCGGGAGGTCGGCTGGGCCGGCGGGCGCGACCCGGGTCCTCCAGCTGAACGTCACTTCCGGGCGACCCCGAAACTCCCGAACCTCGGCTCCCACCGCCCGGAGAATCACCCCCCGTTCGATACCCTCCCGGGGCGGGTCCCACCAGGTGAATCGCACGGTGGCGGTCCCGTCGCTCAATAGACCCGACACGAGGGGGCGACGGCTGCCGTCCGACTTCCGCGAGACCTCGCGCCGGTCGCACGACACGACCCGGCCGACCAGTTCGACCGGAGAGGTCGTGGCGCGAAGATCCCGTAGGCGGACCTCAGGAACTGTAGGGGAGACTCCCTCCGCCGTCATTGGGCCGCCGACCGCGCCGGGAACCGCGGATTCGAATAAAGCTGGTGCGTCGGGCCCGGAGGTTGAACGCTGCCCCTACTGTTCCGGCCGCTAGGGATGCCTCGGATGATTGTGGTGTGCTTGTGAGAAACCTTTTGGCCCGGAGGACATCCCCGGCGAGCCTTGGCGCTCAAATTCATCCAGCATCTCGACAAGATCCTCGCAACTCGCGACTCGCTCGTCTGTGTCGGACTCGACCCCGATCCCGGATTGATGCCGAAGTCGTTGCGCCGACTCGGGCCGAAGGCCCAGCTCGATCGGTTCCTCGGCGGAATCGTCCGGGCGACATACCCCCATGCGGCGGCGTACAAGATGCAGCTCGGAGCCTACCTGGCGTATGGGCCGGCCGGGCTCGACGCTCTGGCCGCCCTCCCCGGCAAGATCGGGCCCACCCGACTCCGGATCCTCGACGCGAAGGCGAACGACATTCCGAACGTCATGCGGATGTATCACGATGGAGCGTTCCATCGGTTTGGGTTCGACGCGATCACGGTCACTCCGTGGCTCGGCTGGGAGACGCTTGAGCCCTACGCGACCGATCCGGCCCACGGGATCTTCGTGGTGGCGCATTCGTCGAACCCCGGTGCGCTCGACTTCCAGGAGATCCCGACCCCTCGAGGACCTCTCTGGCTCGCGGTCGTAGGGGAAGCCCGACGCCTGGCCCACGCCCATGGGAACGTCGGGGTCGTGATCGGCGCCACCTTTTCCGAAGCATTCCGCCATGCGCGGTCGGCTCTCGGGAACGGGATCCCGATCCTCGTGCCCGGCATCGGAGCCCAGGGCGGGTCGCTCTCCACCGCAGTTCGCGAGGGGGTCGACGCACACGGTCGCGGGCTCTTGATCAACGCCTCCCGCAGCATCCTCTACGCCTCGGCGGAGAGCGACTGGGCCCGGGCGGCGGGCGCGGAGGCCAGTCGGCTCAAGGTCCAGATAAACCAGCTGCGCGCAGGTCTGCGTACAGCTTGAGCAACTGCGACGCGACGATCGGCGGGGCGTACCGTGCCTCGGCCTTGGCGCGTCCCGCGGCTCCCATGCGCTGACGGAGCCCTTCGTCGTTCAGAAGGGTGGTGACCTTCGCTGCGAGGTCGCTCGCGAGCAGTGGTTCCACGAGGAGCCCTTCCCGACCCGGCTCGATGACCTCTCGGACGCCGGGCATGTCGGCGATGACAACCGGAAGGCCGACCGCCATCGCCTCCGCGACCACAAGACCGAAGCCTTCCAGCCGGTTCTGGGACGGGAAGACGAACACGTCGGCAAGGGCGAGATAGCGAGGTAGATCCTCGTCGGAGACTCGAGAGTAGAATTTCACGCGATCCGAGATCCGGAGCCGGCGGGCCTGACCGACGAGGCTCGGAAGCCGAGGCCCGGCGCCGAGGACGAGGAGGACGACGTCCCGGGGGAGGAGGGTGAGGGCCTCGAGAATCACGTCGACGCCCTTGTGGGGCACGAGACGCCCCGTGAACGCGATCACCCTCTTCCCCTCGAGCTGCAAGTCCCGCCGCAGGTCGTTCGCGTCGAGGCCCGGTCGGAACCGGTCGAGGTCGACGACGGAGGGGATGAACGATAGGTTCCGGCCTCGGAGTGCTGCCGACGTCACCCCGTAGCTCCGCGTGTGAACCACGATCCGGTCGATCCGGCGCAGCGTTCGCGGCAGGAAGACGCGCTGGTACAGTCCCTCGAGAAGGCGTCCCGAAGGGCCGGCGAGGTAGAGGTCGCAATGGTACGTGAGGCAGGTCGGTACCGACCGATGTTCGAACGCGCGGGCTGCGAAGTACGCCGTGAGGGGTGGGGGGTAGTGGAGGTGGAACACGTCGGCGTCGAGCGTTCGCAGCCGTCGCTCCGTCCCGACGTCGATCGGGGTATTGAACGCCACCCCAAAGGTACGCGTTCGGAGAATTCGGTAACCTTCCCGGTCCTCCTCCCAGGGAAGATCCCTCCGGTACCGGGAGGTGACGACGGTGACCTCGTGGCCCTCCCGGGCGAACTCACGAGCGAGCTCGCGGACGTGGCTCTCGACCCCGCCTGCGTGGGGGTCGAAGAAGGGTGTGACCTGGACGATGCGCACGACTCCTACCCAACCCCAGCCGTGTCATTAGGCTGGCCCGGGAACGGATTTGACCGCAACGGGCGACGCTCCGGTCGGTCCGAACCCGAAGATCCGGGGATGGACGGGATTCCGTCCGGGCCGGGTCTACGCCTCACCGACGGGCTTGCGGCGGACCGCAGTGACCGACAGCGGCTCGGCCTCCCGCCCCTGCAGCATCTGGTCCGGCCCGAGCGTCCCGATCTCGAGGCCCTTCATCGCCTCCCCGAGTCCGCTCGAGACGCGCGCGAGAACGTCCGGCTCGTCGAAGTGGAGCGACGCCTCGACGATCGCGCGCGCCACCTTCATGGGGTGTTGCGCCTTGAAAATCCCGCTGCCCACGAAGATCCCGTCGACGCCAAGAATTCGGCAGAGGGCGGCGTCCGCGGGAGTCGCGATTCCTCCCGCAGCGAAGTTCACGACAGGAAGCCGGTGGAGCGATCGGACCTCGAGCAGGATCTCCTCGGACACCCGCTCCCGCTTCGCCCATCCGCCGAGCTCCTTCCGCGGTAGCTTCGAGACCTCCTCGATGTCGGCGGTCATCTGGCGGATATGGCGGACGGCCTCGACCACGTTACCGGTCCCCGCCTCGCCCTTGGTGCGGATCATCGCCGCACCCTCCTCGATGCGCCGCAGGGCCTCGCCGAGGTTCCGTGCGCCGCAGACGAAGGGGATCTTGAACTGCTTCTTGTCGACATGCTGGAACGGGTCCGCGGGAGTGAGGACCTCGGACTCGTCGATCATGTCCACCGCGAGAGACTCGAGGATCCGCGCCTCGGCCGTGTGCCCGATGCGGCACTTCGCCATCACCGGGATCGACACGCGCTCCTTGATTTCGCGGACCTTGACCGGATCCGCCATCCGCGCAACGCCCCCTGCCGCCCGGATATCGGCGGGGACCCTCTCGAGGGCCATGACGGCGACCGCCCCGGCCTCCTCCGCGATGGCGGCCTGGTCGGCGGTGGTGACGTCCATGATCACGCCGCCTTGCTGCATCCGAGCAAACCCTCGCTTGACGAGCTCGGTTCCGAACCGGAGCTTCTCGATGGGATCGGGCATGGTCTCGCGCCATGCGAAGAAGACCGGACGTGCGTATAAGCGCGCGTGTTCGACCCCGTCAAAGTTATTGCGCCCCACGCCGTAGTAAACCCTGCAGGGGGAGCTGGGCACCGGCTGAGAGGACGAGGTCTACCTCGTCGACCCCACGAACCTGCTCGGGATAATGCCCGCGAAGGGAACGCGATGTGGCACGTAGTGACTCTCTCGGCTGAACCCAGTCGAGGATGACCCACACCTCAATCGAGCCGCGAGAGCACCGCCGGGTACGGACGCCGGGCCGGTTCGGGCGCGTTCTGACCGCCTCCATCGTGGCTGTGATCGTCGTCCTCGGAGCCTTCGGAGTCGCCGAGTACCTGACGTCGGGACTCGGGGAACCCACCCTCATCGTCTACACCTATTCCAGCCTCTTCGGGGGATCCGGCACACCGGCGTTCGATGCGGTCTTCGAGCCGTTCGAGTCCGCGCACCACGTTCGGATCGACGTCGAGTATCCTGCCGGGACGCTCGCGAGCACGCTCCTGTCCGAGGCGAACGCACCCGAGGCCGACCTCGTGATCGGTCTCGATGAGATCACGGCGCCCCAAGCCGAGCAGTACCACCTTCTCACACCGTACTCGCCGCCCGAGCTCGCGAACGTCTCGTCGGGCCTCGTGGACGAAATCAGCCCGGATCACGGGGTGGTCCCGTACGAGTACGGCTACCTCGCGATCGACTACAACCTCTCGTTCGCCGCCGGGACGCATGGGGCGATCGAACGCGCCACCTTCCCGGAGTTCACTTCGAACGCGAGCTGGGCACGTCAGCTCCTCATCGAGGACCCGACGGTGGACATCACCGGTGAGGAATTTCTCGCCTGGGAGATCGAGTACTACGAGACCGTTCTCCACCAGAACTGGACCACGTTCTGGAAGGACGTGATGCCGAACCTTGCGTACAAGCCGGCGCCGAGCTGGGATGAGGCGTTCGAGGAGTTCACCACCCCCCCGGGGAGCCCCGCGCTCGTCGTGAGCTACTCGACCGATCCCGCGTACGCTGCGTTCTACAATCAATCCGGCGAGTACAACTCCACGGTCAGCTGGTGGAACGGGTCTGCCTACGGTTGGCGGACGATCTACGGGGTCGGAATTGTCGCCGGCAGCCGCCACCTCGCGCTCGACGAGGAGTTCGAGGATTGGCTCCTCAGTGGTGCGGTGCAATCCGAGATCCCGACGAACGAGTGGGAGTATCCCGCGAACGGGACCGTTCCCTTGCCGAGCGTCTTTGATGCCGCGATCGATCCGTCCGCGATCGTACCGCTCAACAACGCGACGACCCCCGCGGCGCTGGCCGCCTCGATCGGTGGATGGGTCACCACGTACGAGGAGCTCGCCGACCAGTACCTCCCGCCATGAAGCGGGTCTCGGCCGACCTGTGGGGCGCGGGTCCGGTCGTTCTGTTCGTCCTCGCCTTCGCCCTCGTGCCCGTCGCGGTTCTCTTCGGCCAAGCGATCACGGATGCGGGAGGGTGGCGGGCGATCGGTTCCGCGACGCTCGAGCCCCTCGACCTCGCATCGATCGAGAACTCGCTCGTCCAGGGAGGACTGTCCGCCGCCGTTGCGGTCGCTCTCGGTTACCCCGCCGGGATCTTCTTCGGCCGGTACTCCTGGCCGGGGCGATCGCTGCTGCGCTCGTTCCTGATCATACCGTTCCTCTTGCCCAGCCTCGTGGTCGTCTTCGGGATCCTCGACCTGTTCGGCCCGGGCGGCCTCGCATCCACCTGGATCCCCGGGCTCTCGGTCCTCGGCACGGGTCTACCAGCAATCGTAGCTGCCAACCTCGTGTTCAATGTGCCAATCGTCGTGCTGTTCACCGCAACAGCGTGCGAGAGCGCCTCGGTCGAGCTCGAGGAGACCATCGCCACGCTGGGAGGGACTCCCGGGCGCGCGTACCGGGAAGTCTGGGGAGGGCCAACCTGGGTCGGTGCCGCGGTCGGTGGCATGCTGACGTTCCTCTTCTCCGCCCTCTCCTTCGCTCCCCCGCTTCTCCTCTGCGGCCCGCGCTGCTATACCGTCGAGGCGAGGATCTGGTCGCTCGACCAGGTCTTCCTTGACCCGACTACCGCCGGCGTACTGGCGTTCGTGATGGTTCTCCTCTTCCTCCTCCCCACCGTAGGGTATCTCTGGCTCTTGTCGAGGCTCCGGGCCCTTCCGGGTCGTCGAGAGCCGACCCGCCGGCCGGTGCGGCGGAACGACCCCCTCGCCCTCGCGCTCGCTCTCGAATCCATCGTCGTGCTCGCGGCCGTCGGGCTCGTCCTCGCCGGGGTCCTCTATCGGGCACTTGAACCGACGGGGGGCGCTGGCGCGGGCGGGGCGTACGAGACTCTGTTTTCCTCGGCCACGACCGCACGGCTCGGGATCTCGGGTCTCGGAATGGTCGCGAACACCCTCTTCTTCGCGACGGTCGCGGCGATGATCGCGATCCTCCTCGGGATTCCCGCCGGATACGCCATCGCGCGCCGCCCCCGTCGCACTCAGGGACTCGGGCTCTTCCTCTTCTTACCGCTCCTCCTGTCGCCGGTGGTCCTCGCGTTCTCCCTCGCCACGTTTTGGCGCCCCTTGTTGGGGGGGGAGTCGACGATCTGGTTCCTCGTGATCGTCAGCCAGTCGATCCTCGCGATTCCATTCGCCCTTCAGAGCATCGAGATCCCGCTGGCCGGGCTCGCCCCGAACGTCCGAGAAGCCGCGGAAACGCTCGGGGCAACGCCCTGGATCGCATTCCTCGACGCGGACGTTCCGAGAGTTCGAGACGGTCTGACGACCGCGGGGCTCTTCGCCTTCGCCCTCGGTCTGGGAGAGTTCACTGCGACGTACTTCCTCGTGACCCCGCGGTTCACGACGATCCCCGTCGCCCTCTACCGGCTCTCCGACGCCCGCCAGTTCGCGGTCGCTGATGCGGGAGCGGGTCTTCTCCTGCTCCTGAGCCTCGGGGTCTTTCTGGTCCTCGTCCTCGGAGGCCGTCGTGTCGAGCTCTGAGCCCCTCCTTTCGGTCACCGAACTCTCGGCCGCATGGGATGGGCGACCGGTCCTCCGCTCGGTGACCTTCTCCGTCGGCAACGGCGAATTCCTCGTCCTCCTGGGTCCGAACGGCAGTGGGAAGACGACGCTGCTCCGATGCCTGGCCGGGCTCGAACGGCCGACCTCCGGAACGGTTCGGCTGTCCGGGGTGGACCTCACCGAGGCCCCTCCTCATCGGAGAGGCATCGGGCTCATGTTCCAGGAACCGGCGCTGTTCCCTCACCGGTCCGTGTACGAAAACATCGCCTACGCGCCGTTACTCCAACGGCGGTCGAGGGAAGAAGTCGAGGCGGAGGTCGAAGGTCTCGTCGAACTGTTGCACCTCTCCGGATTTGAGGATCGTCGGCCGGAGCAGCTCTCGGGAGGGGAACGACAACGGGTAGCGCTCGCCCGCACGCTCGCGGCCCGACCGCGCGTCGTGCTCCTCGACGAGCCGTTCGCGTCGATCGATGTCGAGCTGAAGGCAGAGCTCCACTCGGAGTTCCGCCACGCCCTCCTCAACCGTGGGACGGCCGCGATCCACGTCACCCACGATCGAGAAGAGGGCCTGTTCCTCGGAGACCGGGTCGGTCTGCTGTTCGATGGCGCGCTCGAATCCCTCGGCCCTCCCTCCGAGGTCTACGAGCACCCCCGGTCGGTCCGGGCGGCTCGCTTCCTTGGGTACAACGTGATCGACGGCCCTTCGGGACCCGAAGCGGTCCACGCCGAGGACCTCGAGCTTGCTCCCGGGAGCCCCCACGGGATCCAGGGCACCATCCGAGCGGTCGGAACGCTGGGTCGCGGAAGTCTTGTCATCCTCGAGGCCGGAAATGGGGACCGCCTCGAAGTGAGGACGCGGGACCCCGTGTCGCAGCACATGGTCGGTACGGCCTCGACCGTACGCTGGAGGCGGTCGATTCCCCTCCCCACGGAACCCTCGAGTGCGAGGTCGACCTCCTGAAATCCAGAACGCGCCTCCGGCGTTCGGGCGGACATGCGGGTCAAGGGCGTCTGCTACGATGTCGGCATCGTGATGGGGATGAACTGGCGCCCCGTCTTTGAGCCGTCGGTCGTCCGTCGCGAGCTCCAGATTATCCACACCGATCTCCATTGCAACGCGGTTCGGATCGTCGGCCACCGTCTCGAACGGCTCCTCTTCGCAACCGAGGCCGCACTCGCGTTGGGTCTGGACGTATGGTATTGCCCTCAATTCTGGAATCGATCCGCCTCGAAGACCGCAAGATACCTTGCACGGGCCGCGGAGGCAGTAGAACCGCTACGGCAGCGTTGGCCCGATAAGGTGGTCTTCAGCGTGGGGTCCGAGATCTCCCTCTTCTCGAGGGGGATCCTCCCCGGCCGGACCTTCACTTTGCGGATGAACAATCCGAGGCTGGCCCCGATCGTACGGAGCGGTCGCCTTCGTGCCCCTTTGAATGCGTTCTTGTCGCAGGCGGTGAAGGCGGTGCGTGCGGTCTACCGAGGAAGGATTTCGTACGCGTCCCTGATTTGGGAAGGAGTCGACTGGACTCCCTTCGACTACGTCGGGATCGATCACTATCGCACGACGAGCATCGAGGATCGGTACCTCGAGATGCTTCGCCCCGCCTTTGCGACCGGGAAACCGGTGGTGATTACCGAATTCGGGTACGAGACGATGAAAGGAGGACCGATGTCGGAGGGGTTCCTGAGCTCGGCGGGACTCAAACCCTCCCTCATCGATGTACGTTCTCAGTATTTCCATCAGCTTCCCCTCCTCGGCCGATTCGTTCGACCTCGTCTCAAGGCGACCTGCCTGCGGGACGAAGGGTTCCAGGCGCGCAAGCTGACGGAACAGCTGGGGCTCCTCGAAACCGTAGGCGTCGACGGTGCCTTCGTCTCCCAGTTCGTTTCTCAAATCACTCCGTACGATCCAGATCCCCGATTCGATCTCGATGTCGCCAGCTCGAGCCTCGTCAGGTACCTCGAGCGTGGAAGAGGCGCCACCTACCCGGAGATGCCCTGGGAGCCGAAGGAGTCGTTCTGGGCCGTCGCCGAATGGTATCGGAACCACTGAGGACTCACGAAGCCATCGTCCCGACGGGACCGAGGGTCACGTGCGGCGAGCCGGTCCGTTCGGTCGTTGGCGGGGTACGTCCCCCCGGGAGTCCGCTGGACCCGTTTACGGGGACGTCCCCCGCGACGATGGAAGCCCCTAAGTGATGCGGGCTCTGCCCGAGGCATGGTACCATCGGATCCTCTCAACGTCACCGAGGTTCTCGCGCTCGGCGACGAATCGTACCACGTGTACCGAACGGATCGACTACGGGGAATCGACCCGGCCCGACTTGCTCGCCGTCCGCGCACGGTGCGCGTACTGCTCGAAAACCTGCTCCGGCACTTTGACCCCTCCAGAAGCTCCCTCGAGGACCTGGTCGCGCTCGCCGAGGGGAGATCGATCTCTGACCAGATCGAGTTCGCGTACTACCCCGAGCGGGTGCTCCTCCAGGACTTTACTGGCGTTCCCGTCGTGGTCGACCTTTCCACCCTGCGTGCTGCGGCCGCGGCCCGGGGGATCGACGCCGGTCGGGTGAACCCCATCGTACCGGTCGACCTCATCATCGACCACTCCGTCCAGGTCGACCACTTCGGGACCCCACGGGCCTTGATGCTGAACCTCGACCGCGAATACGAGCGCAACCACGAACGGTACCGATTCCTGCGGTGGGCCCGCGGGGCGTATCGCGGGTTTCGAATCGTTCCTCCGGGCAACGGGATCTGCCACCAGGTGAACCTCGAGTACCTTTCGAGTGTCGTGAGTTCCCGGAGCGAGAACGGCCATCCCGTCGCGTTTCCGGACACGCTGATCGGGACCGACTCTCACACGACGATGGTGAACGGAGTCTCGGTCCTCGGATGGGGAGTCGGGGGAATCGAGGCGGAGGCGGTGATGCTCGGCGAGCCATACTTCCTCGCGCGGCCGTACGTCGTGGGAGTCGAGCTCACCGGAAGCCTACCGGAAGGCGCGACCGCGACGGACCTCGTCCTCACCGTCACCCGGACCCTCCGGGAGAAAGGGGTCGTCGAGCAGTTCGTGGAGTTCTTCGGCCCGGGCGTCGCGCATCTTTCGGTGCCGGATCGAGCGACCGTGTCGAACATGTGTCCGGAGTACGGGGCGACTGCGGCGTACTTCCCGATCGACGAATCGACGAGCGCCTACCTGAGCGGAACGGGACGGCCCCCGTCCCTTGTCCGGCGGGTCGAAGCGTACGCACGGGCCCAGGGGCTTTGGGGATCCCCCGCGCCCGGCTCGATCGACTACGACGACGTCGTTCGGATCGACCTTGGCTCGATTGTGCCGTCGCTCTCGGGACCTCGAAATCCCGAGGAGAGCGTTCCGCTCGGGACCATCCCACAAGCATTCCGCACGGCACTCGCGACCTACCGGAGTTCCCACCCTCGAGCGTCGAACAGTGGCCCCACCCACCCCTATCCCTCCGACGATCCGCTGCGACCGTTCGACGGCCAACGCGATCGACCCGAGGTCGGTGCACCGGGTCCGCGGTCCCCGGAGGTCGAGGACGGCTCGGTGGTAATCGCTGCGATCACGAGCTGCACCAATACCTCGAATCCATCGGTCATGGTGGGCGCCGGATTGATCGCGAAGAGGGCCATCGAGCTGGGACTCTCGGTCCCCTCCCACGTCAAGACCTCGCTCGCGCCGGGCTCGAAGGTCGTGACATCGTACCTCGAGCGAGCAGGACTTCTCCCGTACCTCGACCGCCTCGGCTTCGAGGTCGTGGGGTACGGCTGCACAACCTGCATCGGGAACTCGGGTCCCCTTCCCCCAGCGATCGACCGGACGGTCCGGGAGAAGGACCTCTACGTCGCCGCGGTGTTGAGCGGGAACCGCAACTTCGAGGCGCGGATCCACAACCTGGTCCGCGCGAATTACCTCGCTTCGCCGATGCTCGTCGTGGCGTACGCTCTCGCCGGGCGTATGGACCTCGACCTCACTCGCGAGCCTCTCGGAGTCGCCTCCGACGGCCGACCGGTGTCGCTGAGGGATCTTTGGCCGTCCTCGGAGGAGGTCCGACGCCTCGTGGATTCGAGCTTGGACGCGCGGATGTTTCAGGAAAAGTACGCCACGATCGAGGTCGGCGATTCGCATTGGGAATCCCTCGCCCCGCCCCCGGGAGACCAATACCCCTGGACCGCGGAATCGACGTACCTTGCCGAAGCGCCGTATCTTTCGCTTCCGCCACCGTGGCTCCCCGCGGACGGGGTCCTCGTCCGTGGAGCGCGCGTCCTCGCGCTCCTCGGCGACCAGGTCTCCACGGATCACATCTCCCCGGCCGGAGAGATCCCGGAGGATTCTCCTGCAGGACGATACCTGCGCGAGCGCGGGGTCCCGCCGACGGAATTCAACACCTACGGGTCCCGGCGGGGCCACCACGAGGTGATGATCCGCGGGACGTTCGCCAACGTGCGTCTCAAGAACCTGCTGGTCGCCCCCCGGGAAGGGGGCTACACCGTTCACCTGCCGTCCAGCGAGGCGATGCCGATCTTCGAGGCAGCGCAGCGGTACCGGTCCGAAGGGACCCCACTGCTCGTGATCGCGGGCCGGAGCTACGGCCAGGGAAGTTCCCGGGACTGGGCGGCGAAGGGCCCGCGTCTCCTCGGAGTGGGCGCGGTGATCGCCGAGAGCTACGAGAGGATCCACCGGTCGAATCTCGTCCAGATGGGGGTCTTGCCCCTCGCGTTCCGAACGGGGGAGAGCGCCCGATCCCTCGGGCTCACGGGCCGCGAGACGTACGAGCTCGAAGTTCCCGGTGGTCGGGGACTGGCCCCTCGCGGGACGATCCGCGTGACGGCCCGGGGACCAGACGGCTCACCCCGATCGTTCGAGGTGGTGTGCCGGCTCCAATCTACAACCGAAGTCGAGTACTATCGCGCCGGCGGGGTTTTGCCGTACGTTCTTCAGCACCGCTTCGGCGGCTAGTCGATCCATCGGAAGAGATTGGTGGCTCTTGAATCCGGTCGGGGCGACGGACCCACATGGCGAGCGCCTCGATCTGCCGATACGTGACCGTCCGATCGCCAATCTCCGCCCGGGCCGCCTCGGCCGCACGGTGGAGCACGTCGAGAGGGATCGAGAGCGTGTGTCGGCTGCCCCGACGTTCGAGCAAATCGAGACGCTTCGAGAGGCGTTCGGTCACCTCCCGATCGCTCAGGACGATCAGGTCGTCCGGCGGAAGCTCGGCAAGAAGCTTGCGTTCCCGGGCGCGGGGGCCGCCGCCTCGGTCCGGGACCGGATAGCCTTCCCGGGCGAGATAGCGGTACACGATTCTCCGCGGATCGCGCCGGGAGCCTTCGAGGGGTTCGGACCGGTCGGGATCGGGGGGATGGACCAGGGCCGTCACACCCTGGCGGCTCACACGCTCCGCCTCGGTGAGTGCCTCGGAAGTCCGGCCGAGCAGGTGAAGGACGTGGACAAAGAGCGTGGTGTCGACGCAGCCGTCGGCGAACGGGAGGTGGTAGGCATCGCCCCGGATCAGGCGGCCGAGGCCCTTCGACCGTGCGAGCGCGAGCATCCCTCGGGACGCGTCCACCCCGATCATGTCGAGCCCGCGCGCGACGAGGGGGACAGAGATTCGACCCGTGCCGACGCCGACCTCGAGGATCGAGCGGATGCCGCGTTCCTTAAGGCGGGCCACCATCGAGTCCAGTGTGGCGGGGTCGAGCGGGTCACGCGTCGCGTCGTAAACAGCCGAGATCTGGTCGAACGCCTCGACGACCTCGTCCCTCGGCATGGAGGACAAGTGGAATGAATGTAGGTATTTTTCGCCTCCGAGAACCGATGCTCGAGGACGGAGTTGCCGCCGGCGACGATTGAGAGCTGCCCGGGAACCCGGGGTCTCCTCCGTCATCCTCTTGCCCGCTCAAAGCTCACGATGGCGCAACGCAACGTACGTCCTCGTTTCCCCTCCTGTGAGAACCGCCGTCCAACAGAAGCCGAGTGAGCCGATTCTGTGACCCCAAAATCCCGAACTACCGCGCGACAGAACCGGACCGCCCTACTGCGTGCGGGCGCAACCGCAAGCCACCCGGTTGGCAGGGTCTCTTCCCTCCGGGCCCTCACGACGGACCTGTGGTATACTGTGGTCTACGCTCGACCAAGGGACCAGAGCGACCTGACCCGGCGTCGTGAGGAAATCTGGACGGCTCCGCTCCTTCGCGCTGGATACTCGCGCTCGCGCGCCCGCACGGAGTTACGCCACATGGATGCATGGGCGGCCGCACGTGAGGCTCGGGGAAGAACCCCCGCGATCCTTGAGCAGGCGGCCCGACTCCACCGCTCGACGGGCGTCCCGGTCTCGGGGCCGGAGACGGCCGACGCCCTGGACGCGATCATCGTGAAATCTCCGATTCGACTCGCACCGGGGGTCGGTCGCGCCCTTGGGAAACTCGCGGACCGAGGGATTCGCCTCGGTCTCGTTTCGAACCTGCTCCACGAAACGGGCGCGGGGGCTCGCCGCCTCCTCGAGACGTTCGGGATCTTGGAGAACTATTCCGTTCTCGTCTTTTCGGACGAGCATCCGTGGTCGAAGCCACGTCCCGAACCGTTCCGGTACGCTCTCTCCCGGCTGGGCGCGCGGCCGGACGAAGCTGCCCACGTGGGCGATCTTCTCTACGATATCGCGGGTTCCCGGAGGGCGGGGATGCATCCGATCCTGTATACCGGCCTTCATCGATGGGAGCCGGCCCGCCTGAAGGGCCTTTCAGAGGTCACTGAGCCATCGGTCGTCCGGCTCGCACGATGGGCGGATGTGGAGACTCGGGTTCTCCGCGGCTGGTGAGCTCGAACCCGTTCGGAGACGTCGGTCGAGGGACCGGTCCGTTACGCCGGCCTCTCGTTCGGCTTCGGCATGGGCGCGGGCCCCGCGAGCGACCAGCGCGAGAAGTCGACGAGCCCGAAGAAGAGGAGGACGATGCCCACGAATTCCGCATAGTAGAGCATGACGGGGAACGAAGCAATGTAGAATGCTCCCCCGGCGCCCAAGACAACGGCTCCCGACAGCATCAACAGGCCTCTCCACCGGAAGTGGCGGCGTAACGATCGCACGCACGCCCAGAGCAGAACGACCGTCGCTGGGACGGTGACGAGCGAGGATAGGACAAGCAGGAGGAGTGGCGGGTTGCCCGAGATGACGCCGGCGCTCACCATGGAGGCGGGGAGGGGAGTCGTGAAGCTGAACGCTGCGACCGTTGCGAGCGTTGCGCCGACGTAGCCGATGTACGAGCGGTTCCAAGAGGTCCGGTGAAACGCACGTAGCCCGCCCAGGGAGAGGATTCCGACGATCGCGGCCGAGCAGAAGACGTAGGTCTGGAGGAGCAGCAGGTCGACGAAGCCCACGTAGGCCACGAGTTCCAGCGACGTCGCCACGGTGCCGAAGGCAAGCCCGACCGCCCACATGACCTGGTGGAGATTGCGGTCGCGCGCGAACCGAGCCAACCCACGCGCGGACAGGGACGCGAGCACGACTGTGAGGAGCCCTAGGGAGATCGAGATCCCCCACCCTTCGAAGTCCACTTTAGCCCCCGAGCAGCGGTTGTACGACGATCGAAGAGGGGCTCAAGACTACGTCGTACCAACTTTCGAACCCGCAGGGTCACCCGGCAGCCAAGCGAAGCCCACCCATGGGCGATCCTGCTCGTGGCCCCATCCGACCGACAAGCCCAGCCGGCGGAGGATCATGCGAGAATCCGATCCGGCCCAACCGAGCCCCGCGGTCACGAGTTCGGGCCACTACTCGAATCGTCTTCAGGGAGGGCTCGCGAGGTGTGTCCACGCCGCGTCAACGCCATACAGCATCGCCGCGATTCCAGCAAGGAACTCGGCCGCCATGAACCGGCCGAGAAGGATTCTCCAGAACCACGGGTAATTCGGGGTCGGAGTCGACGGGAGGGAATCTGCGCCCGGGATGGTGGGTCCCATCACGAACCAGTCAAAAAACAGGGTTGCAGGATACGAAAGGACCGCGACCCCGCCAAACGCGAGGTCCGTCAGGTAAGTCTCAAGGGGATCCTTGGTGAGCCCGAGCTGGTACGCCCGAACACCGTAGACGAAGACCCCCAGCCCGATGATGACCCCCAGCATCCCAACGAAGTGCGTCGGTAGGTGTTGGCGAACGGTAATGGCGAACGCGATGAGAAGAATGCTCAGAAGAATCAGGACGTCGTAGAAGAAGAGGTCGTACGATCGAGCGCCGGGAAAGCCCGTGATCGGCCATGCGAGCTCTCCCCAAACCGAGATGATTCCGAAGGTCCCGCCGAGTAGTCCGAGGATCGTTGCGCCATCTCACAGGTGGCTGTTGGCGCGGACAGGAACCTTGCGTCGAACGTGGAACCAGACGAGGACCCCTGTATAGAACACCGCGACCGCGACCAAGATCAGCAGATCCAAGATCAGCGTGAGGTCGTCGACAAACGTCATGCTCGACCGAGTTCGTTCGGCCGGGAACCGTCAGCACTCAAGGTGGTTGTTAACCCTGGGAAAACTCGGAAACCGGACGGGGGCGCGAGTCCGAACCCAAGGTGCAATCTGGATCGAGTTGAACGCGTTCTGCCCCAGGCCTTCCCACCGGCGGGAACGCGGACTAGAGAGCCAGCGCTCCAAGGTACGAGATAAGAGCCTGAAACTGGTTTCGGGCATACACGGGCTGTCGGCTGTGGTCCGCCGCGGTCCAAACCTTGACACGGGACTCGCCGCCTTCCCCGGTCTCGGTTTGCAGGAAACTGAAGAAGACTTCGGGTGCCCCGACGGCCGACCCCGCCGAGCCACAGTACTCTGCAGTCTTTGGGATGAACTCCTCAAGGAAGGCGGAACTCAGTCGACGATGTTGTTGCTCCAGCTCGTTGTCGTCCAGTGGTGATTTCAAGCCGAAACGACCGAGGGCTTCGGGCGAGCATCCATCCAGCTGAGTGAAGACCACGATGGGATGGAGCGCCTCGCCGCTGGGACGGCGCGCGACCTCGAAGGGACGTGCAAGGCCATGAAGGACGCTCATCACAGAATGATCGAGCGACTGTCCGGTCGAATTCGAGGACGAGACGTCCGGTCCGAACCCGGTGACGGGCAGAAGAAAGATCGGAATCGTGCACTCGATCAGGCTGGCGGTCGGATCTGCGGAGGTATCTCCTCCTCTCAGCGACGCCTCAATTTGTTCGAATCGGGCCTGAACCCATCGGCACTCCACCTTCGGCACCCCGGAATAGTCCGTCGACTTTCCGAGCCAGCTCCGACCTCGGTTTCGTCGCGAGAACGCGAGGGTCAGCCGCATCGTCGCAATCTCCTCCGGTCGCGGGGTCCCGGGAAGCTCCCCGGACATGAGCTGAGCGTACATCCCTGTGAGCAGGTCCACCGACTCGGGGGCCACGGCGAAGCGAAACTCGTCCTCTCGCTCTACCGCCGTGCGGACGAGCGTGGAGTAGAGAAGAGCTACGAATGTCGTGGAGCCGGAACTAGGCTCGCCGAGAATCACGGCCCGGGGCATGCTAACTCGGTTCTACCTTGGCCTGATAACAGCGGTCCAACGCGGCGTATCGGCCCTGCGGATCCTCGAGACGCGGCAGGGAGGGGGTCTCGAGCGCATTGTCCAGCAGCGCCCACGTAGAGTCCGCCCGGAACGCCCTCGCGGAGATGACCAACTGGAACCGGGCCTGCGCACTTCCGGTCGGGATATCGCTCAGCCCCGAAACGATCGGGATCTTGCAGGCGAGGTTGAGTGCCTCGATGATCTTCAGCAGCGTGGCGCGCCGTTCGGCAGGACTGCTGTCCCGGCACAGGACGAGGGTCCGAGCGTCCGCGTCACTGGCCATACGGGTCAGTAGGGTCTCGGCCGACGCCCGGGAGAGGTACCGGCCGATACCGGCCCCCACTCGGTCCTGTGCCTCGAGTTCGTCATGCACCGCCACGGTGAGCGGGTCCACCGGACCGAGATCCTCTGCGTGGGACGCGTCGAAGCGCCGGATCGCGCTCTCGACGTCCGCGAACCAGAGGCGACCCTTCTGAAGAGGTTCGAGGGGAAGAACGGCCGTGTGGTTGATGTACGTCTTGCGCCCGAAGGAATCGTCCGGCCCCGGGGTGATGAGGGAAAAGAGCAGCTCGGTCGCCGAATTCGCAGAATGCGTCATCAACACATCGAGCGGACCCGTTTCCCCGTGGAGGGTCGCACCCGTGAGAGGCGCATAGATCCCATCGAGGCGTCGATCGTACATCGAGAGATTGAGGTCCGGGGACTTCGCCTTGATGCCGTAGCCGACCTCTGGGCTCGATCCGAACACCCAGTGCTGTAACGGAACGGTCGACGCAGCCGCCGGCGCGGAGCGGTCCGGGCCGGCTGCCACCCTCGTACCTCCGCTAGGGATCTAGGACATCAGGACGCTGTTTGCGTCCCGGCCCTCGTAGTCCGAGACGTGGTCCGCGATCCGACGGAAGTGCTCGATGAACGCGAAGTACTCGTCGGCCGAATAGTCCATCTGGGCCGAGGATCCGGCTGTCGCGGCCTGGATTGCAATCCGCGCCGGACCCGGAAGAGCCATTCCGCCGTCGGCCGTCACGGTCTTGATGTAGCTCGTGAAATACGCCGCATCGTCGAAGCTCGGGGCACCCTGCTCGACCCTCGCCCCACGAAGCTGGGAAAGAGTCTGGGGAAGGAAGGTCCGGAGGAGGTCCTCACAGAACTTCCGCCGCTCGTCCGCCGATCGCCGGTTCGGAACCTCAACCGGTAGGCCCAACTGGTGCAAGGTTTGGCTTTGCAGCTGGTCGGCTTTCGTGAGCACGATGGCGGGGAAGACTCGAAGGCGACGGGGCATCCGACGCGCCGCCATCTGGCGATCGAATTCCTGGATCTTGTACGTGACGAAGTTCACGATGAGCTTCGCGATCTCCCCGTCGTAGTGGAGCATCCGCCGGAAGTTGGGCGATTTTTCGTCCAGGGTCATCCGGCCGCAGTCGACCAAAATCACCACCACGTAACTCTCGAGGAGCTGCTTGATGATCGGACTGGATGCAACTCCTGAGGTGATGTACTCCTGGACGTCCTCCCCCGAAACGTCGTACGCGGCGAACCGGATTCCCTTCCACGCTCGGAGGAGGCCGGAGTCGGACCCGGAGTAGATCTTTCCGATCAAGGTCTTGAACCCGAGAGTGAACTGGACCTTATTGACCTCGTCCTTGACCGTGGCGTCCGGGAACGAGCCAGTCATCATCATCTCGTAGATGTTTTTCATCAGGGTGATCGACTCGGGTGGGGCAAAGAACCGAAACTCCTCCTCGTGACGGGTGCTATACGCGACCATCGTCGAATACAGGGCACCCAGGAAGGTGGTCTTCCCAGACGCTCGATCCCCCAGGATCGCCGCCGGGCACATCGCCGTCCGATTCGACCTGCAGTATATAATTCCCCTGACGGCCCATTGGGTTCCACCGACGCCGGGGACCCGGTGCGACCTGAACCTCCAAGAGCGGAGAGACGCGAACCGGGGGTCCGGATTGATCGAGACGGTCCCGGATCGCCGAGGTCGGGCTCCCGCATCGAGACCGACGGGTTCCCTCGATCGTTAGCTACGGGAACACGACCGGTCAGGTTACGGCGGATGCGGAGCCGGTATCGGCACCGACGGTGTAGCGAGTCGTTCCATCCGCGGCCTGTTCACGTCGAACGACCCTGCCTCCGCCGATCCTCCAAACCCCGTCGTCCGTCGGAGGTCTGAGTGCGCCGTACGCGAGGTCGCTCAGTTCCACCTCCAGGTACTGTCGGTCCGTATCGATGTCCGACGAGAAGGACCCGGTCAAGAGGAGCTGATTCAACATCGGAAGGCCACGGGGCTGGTCCTTCCATCGCACCCTCTCGAAGATCTCGGTGGCGGGAGAGCCCTCCACGAGGGCCTTGCGCAGGGAAACATATCCGGGCGATCGGAGGGACGCGGCGCGGGCTGGTGGACGGGGGAGTCGATCCCGCTTTCGGTCGAGAGAAGTGAGTATCTCAATCCACTCCGGGGACGAGTGGACCTGCTCGAACCAACTCGCAAGAATCTCGCTCGGGGACGGCGCGCCCGGAGCGGCCGCCGCGGGTCCGCTCGGTGGACTTTGCACCGCCGACACGAGGAGATCGTACCGGCTGACCCCGGGGTGGAGTCTCTCGTTCGGCCAGCGAAGGAAGACCTGGGACACCCCGGGGAACCGGCCGGGGTCGAGGAGGAGGAAGGAGCCCTCATCGAAGGTGGATAGGAGAGATTGGAGGGCGGCGTTCACTTCGCGAGAAGTGGCCGAAGCCGCGAGACTGGTCAAATGCGACAGCGTTACGATGGTATCGGAGGTTCGGGGAGACGCGGCGAGGTCGTCAAGAACCGCCTGAGCCACGCGTAGGATGAGAATCTCCTCGACCGACGCCTCTTGGAGCGTGGTCGAACTCTCGAGGTCGGAGGACTTCTCGAACAGGTGGATCCGTGAGCCTTCGTCGGGTCCCGTCCTCCCTCGGCTGGTCCACAAGAGCCGGTCCGCAAGCCGGGGTTTTCGTCGTCCACCGGGAACCCGGGACTCGTAGAACAGTCCCGAGTACGCTCCCGTCGCCCAGCCCCGCCACGCGGTAGGGTCGAGCGGCTGAGGGTCCTTGGAGGTTCTCAAATACCAATGTGCGGAGAGATCGCCGAGGAGGGCGGTGACGTCCTCCTTCTGTTCCGTCTCCCGGCGGACACGACCGAGGAGAGTCTCAGCGAGCTCTCTCGCATCGTGGAGCAGGGCTCGAGATCCGCCGCGGGCCTCGTCCACGATCTCCGAAAGATCCATCGAATTCAGTTCAAGGAGATCGAACCGATCGTAGGCGTTGAACCTGAGAAACGTCGCTAGCGCGCTGCGATGCTCGGGGGGACCCGGCGGATTGGCCGACGGCCCGGCAATCGCTCCCGTCGGAGCCGCGGTGAGCGGTACCATCTCCAACCCGCAGCTGGGGCAGAATCGAGACCCGGCTGCAATCGGGGCGCCGCACCGAGCGCACCTCGCCGTCGCCGGTTCCACCGATGTGGCGGTAGGCAGGGTCGGCCCCCCGTCGGCCTCACGCTGGGCCTCGAGTGCGGCCTCCTTGTTCCCCCCGGAGGTGAACGCCCAGGCTGCTCGTCGCAGGAACTCGGCCCGTGTCACCCAATCTCCCGTTTGGCGGGCAAGGTCTGCAGCCAGCTTGTGGGCGTTCCCGGCTTGGTTGGAGTACGCCGGAAAACCGAGAGACGCGTAGGTTCGTGCCGCAAATTCGATCCACTGAATCGCGGAGTCCGTCGCGTGAATTCTCGCGTAGAGCTGACCCAGCTCCATCGCGACGTTGGCGCGGTCCACGGCCGAGAGTCCAGATTCTTCGCTCCGTTTCTGGAGTTCCTTGATGCGAAGGAGAGCCTGTCGTGAGCTCTGTCCTTCTGTGTCTGCGACCATGATCCGGCTACGCAATCTCCGGCCCGGTCTTCCTCGAGGGACTCCCGACGGACTCTGGGGTCCCTCCGCCAGAGCATCCACGAGTCAAAGCTTCGGCGTTCCAGAGCATGCTTTATGAAGGCACTCGATCGCATGGCTTTGGAAGAGGACCGCATCTGCACCCTCCTCGATCAGCGTGTAGGGCGTATCTTCTGTGATGGCGACCCGGTCGCCCTCGGGCCCGGCATATCCCCACCGGCGACCCTCCCGCTCGCTTCGGATCGATGAGCACGACCCGTACCGGAGGAGGCCGGATAATCCTCGGCTCACTCCGGTAGCGCGTCCTCAAGGCCCGGCGGGATCTGCGCGTAGGCCAACCGCTTGAGGAATTCCGGCCTTCCAGGAAGGACGTAGTCCCGCTCCAGGTACGCGACCACGTGGTCCCCGGCGTCCCGGGCCTCGATCGCCACGCGAGCCTTGGCTTCAGAGTTGGAGAGTTGCCGGCCGAAGAGGGTCACGTTCTCGCCGATGGCGATCCAGCGTCGCGTGTCCAGAGCGGTCGTCCGCACGGGGACTCCCACGCGGCCGAGGAGCCCGTAGAGAGTCCAGTTGGCCGTTTCGAGCATCGCCAGATAGAGGATTCCCGTGTGGAGGCGCCCCGGCCAGCCCTGGTGCTGGGGGGAAGCTGAGAGAGCCGAGAAGACGCGGTCTCCCGCCCGCTGGAATGACATGTGGAGCCCTACCGGGTTCTCCGGTCCGCAGCCAATGCACGGATTCCGCGGGTCGTTCTCGAGAGGCACGACTGAGGATCGGTCGGGCATGAGCGCCCTAGGTCCCAGCCCGAAATGACGGTTCACTACGCGGGGGGGTAGTCACTTGGGCAACCTTAGCGCCTCAGCGGGGCCAACGACTCCATTACACGCTCAGGACGCCCGGACGGCGCGCATCGCGTTCACCCGGTGTACCTCGCGGGCCGCAGGTGGAGCCCGCCCGGCGCCTGCGAGCCGCTCAAGCATTCTCGCGGCACTGCCGCTCTCGCCGGTCGAACCACGGGCTCAATCGCTCCGGCACGAGTCCGGACAGGCAGTGGACGACCTCGACCCCGTCCACGGACCGGATGTCGACCGTTATCTCGTGATCCTCGTGAGGGTGGTGGAGAAACTTGTCCGGACCCTCCCGGTGTGCGAGATTGAAGAGCTGGGGTAGGGGATGTGATCTCCCGCGGGCGGAGGGGGTCCCCCCCCGCTATGTCGGCTCGGGCTCGGTCATCACCGCGATGTCGATTCCCTGTTCGGCAATCTCCGAAGTGTACACCGCCGCTCGGCCCAGGCTGTCGACCACGTTCGCCAGCGCCAGCAGCTCCTCGCCGCGCTTTCCGGCCACGCGGTGAGTCAGCGTCTCGATGAGCTTCTCGTGGTTCCCGCGCGCGTCGATCGCCTCGTTGGCGAGGACGATGTTCCGGGTGACCAGGGCGCCGAACGCCATGTCGAGGAGCGAGACGAGCGATTGTCGGGCGTCGTCGATTTCCTTGAGGACCTTCGAGTCGAGGGGTTTCTCCCCAGAGAGCGCCCGGCAGTTCGCCGCAATCCGCCTCGCGTGCCGGCCGATACGTTCAAGGTGGCGGGCGATCAGCAAATACCCCGTCACTGCCGCGGTCGAGCCGTTCGAGGCGTTGTGCCCGTTGGAACCGTTGTGAAACGGGTAGGCCTGGGTAAAGTGGTACTGCTTCGCGATCATCCAGTAGAGTCGATTGACGTCCTGTCCCCGAAGCTCGACGTCGTGCGCGAGCTGCTGGTCGCCATTCCGAAGCGCGCTCACGGAGTCCTCGAGCATCGCGCGCACCGTAAGCTGCATCCGACGTAGACACTTGTCGACCACGAGATCCGTCGCGTCCGATAGGTCCTGGATTACGAGGGAAGTCTTCGTCTCCTCGATGACCTCCGGTCCGATTACGAGCCGGCAAAACTCGCGGGCGACCCGGCGGATGAACGACGCGTTCGCGGGGGGGAACCGGATCTCGATGAGTCCGAAGCCCCCGACGTACGCCCCGACGAGTTTCCGCAGGAGGTGGTCCCGGTTGTCCTCCTCGTGCACGTCGAAGATTTTCCGGCGGACCTCAACCCGGTCCCGTACGTTGGGCCGGATCGATACCGAACCGTCGCGCGAGGTCTCGAGGAACACGGTGTCACCGGCCTTCAAGCCGGCGCCGAGCACCCAGCGCTTCGGGAGCGAGACGAGATACGTCGAACCGCCGGCCAGCTGTAGCTTCCGACTCTCCAATGCGGACAACCGGGAGCCCAACATTTTACCGAATCTCCCGTATTCGAAAAGGAGAGAATGTACCGAAAACACGCGGACCGTAATCCCTGAAGTTTTCGTAGCCAATGACCATTCGGGAACTCACCGTTACCGCTGTGGATGGCGATATTCCGCCCTTTGTTGGTACCATGGGACCGACCTTCCCGGTCTTGTCGGGATGACGAAGAGCCGGTCACGGGGGATTAACCGTAGCGTTTCGCGGCGTTTTTTGCACAGGTCGGAGGTTTCTGCGCCGAAGTCTAGTATCGGAGGGTTCGTTCCGAGGGACTCCGAGGGCACGGTGTCGTCCGAATGGGCCGGGGACGAGTGCGCCTCCCGGGACGCCGGCTCGAACGGCCGGCGTAAGTGGGACGAACAATGTTCGGGTTCCTAGGGGGATCAAGGTCGTCGCAGGCATTTCGGACCGCAACACCACCTGGTCGGTCGTCGGAGTCGGTGTCACCGCGTCCGGTGTCGGGACGAGGACTCGGGAGAGATTGAGATCATGGTGCAAAGGATCCCTTCCACGAGATCACGAGCGGCCTACCGGACGACTCCCGCGAGAAGAACGAACACGAGGTGGAGCGCGCCCGTGCCGTGGTCGAGAGCACGCCGGGACTCGCAAAAACCCTCTCCCGCGATGCACGGGAGGCCGCCTCCCCTTCCCTCGGTTCGAGATTTCGGTGGGCCAGTTGCGTGAAGAGGTACTCGGTAGCCGCAGGGGAAACGAGGAAGAAGAGTCGGAGTTATCACATTCATGCCTTCGGGAAAACGAGCGGGAGCCGGGCCTACGTCCGTTGTCTTTCTCTACGGCGACAGAAGGGCGAATTTCGCTACCCTTTCGGAGCCGTTCGTCCAAGCATGCGGAGGTAAGGATTCGAAGATTGCCCTCTTGATGCTGCCTCGCTCCCACCGATACGAATCCAGGTATCGCGAAGTCTGGCTCGAGGCGGGAGCGGGCGAGGTTACTGCGATTTACCCGCCGGCGAACCTCGTCTTGGAGAGCGGTCAGCTTCGGACGCTCAGGCAGTCTACCGGCCTCTTCATGCCCGGGGGAAACACATCGCTGTATCAGAGAGTCTACGGAAAGAAGAGTGTCTCTCGATGGATCGGCGAGTTGCACGCCGCCGGAATCCCTTACGGAGGAGTTTCCGCCGGCGCGATGATGGCCTTCGGCCAAGTCGTCGTGGGAGGCTCTACCATTCGGACGCGGGCCAACGAGTTCCAGCTTGTCGCGGATTCGAATCGAGCATCCTTCAAGTCAGAGCGGCCTGGCCTGATTGTACGGAAGGGTTTGGGACTCCTCCGGAACGGCATTCTCGAGCCACACTTTGCCGAGTGGGGTCGATTCCCGAGGATGGTGGAAGCCATGAACCTCACCGGGTCGCGATTCGGCGTCGGCTTGGACGCATCGATTTGTCTCGAGATTCGAGACGGACGGAGGGGGATTGTCCGAGGTCGAGGAAGGCTGTACCTTTTCCGAAGGGAGACGAACGGCTTAGGGGGCCGCAATTTTCAAGTCACGTGGTACGAGCCCGGGGCTCGATTTGAGTTCCCGACCCGTTAGGAGTTCAATCGTTCGGGACCCGCCGGCTTCGCGACGACGCGGATTCGGCTTGATAGGAGGATTGCGCTCGCCGGGCTGGACGAGGTGACGCTTCGCCCCGATCTATCGGCTCCGGAGAAGGGCGTGAATCTCGTCCGGCGTAACCTCCGGCTCGAGAGGGTGCTCCCGACGGTACCGCGCGCTCACTGCCGGCACCGACAGGCCCTGCTGGATAAGACCAAGCAGTTCCTCCCGACGGCGTCGGGCCGCCCGCCCCAGCGACGCGTACGCTGCGCCGGCCGGGGTGCCGGGGCCGACCGCTCGGTGGCCGACGTCACGATCCCGCCTTGGAAGATCCTGCGTCCCTTCCCTGGGCCCATTCTCACTCATCGATCTGTGAGAGGCACGCGAGGGTTTGACTACTGTGGTCCGATGCGGACCGAGCCGGGCGGCCGGTAGAACTTCCGGGGGACCAAAGCAAGGAGTCGATGGTATTCACCAATTCCAGCGCGGTTCATTCCCCTCGTGCCTCTCTCGAGCTTCCCGAAGGCCTAGTATCCACCGCGACGGACTTACAAACACCATAATCGACAAACCACCTTGAGTGTAAAAATGGCGGCGGCTCCCGATGAGTGGATCGGGGGTGACTCCTACTGGGCCGGGATCAGCTGGAGGTTCCAGGTCGCAATTCTTGGATTAGCGATGTTCAACGGCTCGAGTATCATTTGGAGTCTCCTCTGAGAACTGTGAGGGTGGCCGAGCCCGCGTCAGTCCTTGGCGGGGAACGTGGTGGGAGGTCGAGTGGTCTGCCGAGTGGTTCGTTTTCGTCGCGGTCCTCGTTCTTTTCCTAGGAACGTTTCGGCGGCCCATCTAGAAGATCGGGATTTCCCAAGAAGGGCTGACCCTTCGGGCCCCAAGGATCCTCTACCGAGCCACATTAACCGTGGGCTGGTCGAACGCGCTACAGTACACCCCGACTCAGCTACAAGTGCCTAGGAAGTGGGGCAAGGGCGACGTGGTCCTTGCGGCTCATCAGTCAGAACGAATCTATCGTTTGTTTCAATGACCAACGAGCGACCGGTCCTGCATTCCGTGAAAGGGCTGCGTGCGCGCGGCGAAATACCCTCGCCGCCCTATGAATTGGGAGGGCGTATCTCCAGCCGGCTTTGATCTCCCTCCCCTCGTGCGACTTGAGAAGGGGCCGAACGATCCTTTCCTATTCTCGCAGCCGAGCGAGAGCATCCGCCTCATTCGCCTGAGCCGAGGCAGTGAACCCGACCACGTCGGTGTACATGATGGCGGCGAGACGCCGCGGCATAACCGAAATCCGAAATGGAATCCGGTTAGATCAGCCCTTGGGCAGACCCCTCGGGGCGAGGATAAGGCGCCCCTTACGCCCGACGGGGGTCGTGAGAAAGGGGTTGGTTATTCTCGGGGAGCATTCCCCGCCCGCCCCACAGCTTGAGAGCTCCCGGCTTCTCCGCAGCTCTGAGTTTGGCCCTCGCATTCACGCGGTCGGTCGATAGCTCGATGCAAGTAGCTGGTTCGTCTCCGCGACAGTGTTGATCCCGCCCAACTGCGATGCGAGCGCCGACGAGAGGTCCCCTTTGAGCTTTGTAACGGAGATTACGGTCACATTGTTGGAACCGGAGTTCGAGACGAACAGCTCCTTCTTCTGCGCGTCGTAGGCCATCCCGTACGGGTCCTTCCCGACCGGCACCCAGGCGACCACCTTGTCCGTCGTGGCCGATATGACGCTCAGGTTGTTGGACTGGGAGTTCGAGACGAACGCTTCCTTGTTTGACGAGTCGTACACGGCCACGGAAGGGGCGGTCCCCACGAGCACCGACGTGGTGACCGTGTCCGTCACGTCCGAGATCACGTCCACACCGTTGGTGCCGTAATTGGTGACGAACAGCTCCTTCTTCCCAGGGGCGTAGGCGGCCGTTACGGGGTAGCCCGGCACCGACACGGTCGCGACGACCTTGTCCGTCGCGTCCGAGATCACGCTTACGTTGGCGGAGTGATAGTTCACGACGAACAGCTCCTTCTTCCCCGAATCATAGGCGACCGAGGTGGGGAAGGTCCCGACCGGCACGGTGGCAACAACCTTGTCCGTTGAGGCGGAGATCACGCTCACGTTGTCGGAACCGTAGTTGGTTACGAACACCTCCTTCTTGCCCCAGTCGTAGGCGATTCCTTGGGGTGCGGTCCCCACCGGGATCGTTGCGACGACCTTGTCCATCGATTCCGAGATCACGCTTACGTTGTTCGAGCCGTAGTTGGTGACGAACACCTCCCGCTTTGCCGAGTCGTTGGCGATCGAGACGGGCTCGCTCCCGACCGGCACGGTGGCAACAACCCTGTCCGTTGAGGCGGAGATCACGCTCACGTTGTCAGAGTCGTAGTTCGAGACGAACAGCTGCTTCTTCGCGGAGTCGTAGGCCACCCCGAAAGGGCTGGAGCCCACAGGAATAGATCCTCCCTGGCTTCCTGCGAGCGAGGGCAGCGAAAGAGTGGGCCCACCCGGACTCGATGGCGAGGCTTCGCCGCGAAGATATCCCAACAACTCGCCCGCGACCCAGCTTCCCGGCGGCGAACTGAATGCCGCAGTGTGGCTGAGTGGCTCCGACGAGCCGCTGAGACCCACTCCGAGCGCCGCCGGCGCAGTAACCATCAAGAAAACCGTTCCGACAATGGTCCAAGCTCTCGTGCGCCCCATTCGAAGTCCCTCCGTCCCTCCCGGAAGGGGTTATACGACATCTCTGTTCGAAAGAAAAACCTGCCGACGCGATCGGTTCGATGTTCGAGTTCAGCTCGAAACGGGCCCCTTACGCTCAGAAGGGGTGCGTTGCCCCCGTGGGGGTGTGCCCTCACTACTGAGTTCGGTCCCGAAGAGAATCTTGCGTGCAAAGTGGGTTCTGACCTGGAGCGTTCTGCGAGAGAACCGATGAGCAAAACTCCGGGCCCCCGTTACTTGGAGACCCGGAGTTCCGAAGCGTCGGTCAGACGAGAGCCACTCTCACGACTGGTTCAACACTCGGGGCGCAGCAGTCCTTTCAACTGTCTCTCCCAAGCGCCAAGGGTTCAGCCTCGAGCCGGGGCCCCAGAGCGATAGCGTTCCTCGAGCGCGGCCGAGAAGCGGTCCCACGTCTCTGAGACCCGCCGCCGCAGTTCCCTTCGTGTCGGGAAATCCGGCGTCACCCAACGCTCGGTGACGTACAGCTCGAGACGAGTCTTCCTCGGCCCGAGCCTAACCAGGTGATAATCTAGCGCCATGCGGTCGCGTTCGTCGATCTGATCGGTGTGCCAATCCGCTGGCGGATCGAGCCGGACGACATCAACCGCGATTAGAGGGTCGTGCGACCCGCTAGGCCCTAGCCGAATCCGCACCACTCTGTGCGGCGAGATTCGAAGCACCCGGAACTTGGGCTTGACCCGGTCCTCGGACTGTAGTCGCCAGTCATCGGCGCGATAATCCGTGCACCAATCGTAGACATACCTAAGAGGTGCGTTGACTACTTTGGAAACCCGAACCGTCGTCGTCCCAAATACGCGATGGCCCCGCTGTGGCATACCTCGGGGACGGTGGAGATGTACTTGAGTGTAGGGTAGCAGGACCTCTCGCCGTCTGATTTGTCAGGAGTTCAGTCGCGCACCGACGCACCCCTCAAGGCCCGGCCTACCGAACCTTGGGGAGGGCTTGGGTCGTGACCGAAAGGCGTGGATAGAGGGGGGCTACGCGCCCCTGACCGGATCTCTGAAAGTCAGTTCGTGGTTCCATCGTCGAGAGCCGAGGACAGTGTCCCTGCATACCGAGCCGAGGCCAGCGATCGCTCCGAGATACGTCTGGGCGTTCGATTCAGCCGGCCAGCCTTGGGTTGGCACCTAGGTGACGCTCACGGTGAACGAGCCGCCAGAGCCCAGGGCCGAGTTCGAGGTGAGCTGGACGCCCAACCAGGAAAGCACATCGAGTGGAGCGTTGGCGAAACTCCCGACGGTCGCCGTGTGACCCCCGACCGTCGCCTTGCACGACGAGAACGTAACGCTGCCGAAGTTGGCCAGCGGAGACGGCATGGCCCCCTCGTGGGGAGCCTCGCTGCCTGCGAGGCACTCGGCACTGTTCGTCGGTTCGAACTCGGAAACTTTCTTCGTGAACGAAACGCCGTTGACCTTGATTTTCAACGTAAAGGTGTTGGTGATCCCGTCGTACGTGACCGAGGCGCTGACCGCGTCGCCCGGAGCGACCGCAACTGTCGAGATCGATTGGAGGCCGAGTCTGAACGGAGTGACTTGCCAGAACGCCGAGTACGTCACAATGCCATCGGTACATCTCGCGAGAGTCCCGATACGCTCCGCGGCAGGATTGAGAACCCCATTGAGGCCGACCCAGAATGAAGCGTTCGCCCCACCCGAAGGAGGGCACGTGACCGCGGGTTGGACCCAAGCGCCCGAGACCCCGGTCACAGAGAACAACGACGAGTCATTGTAGGCGAAATATCCGCCACCATCAGTGTCGATGATGTTCAGCGTCGCTGCTCCATACCCTTCGGTATCGCCGACGATGAACAGGGTATAGGTCCCGTTGAGCGTGGCGTTCGCGATGTGGAGTCGGAAGCTTATGTTGCCGTTCCCGTTGTTGTCAAAGGTCGGGAGCGCGAAGAAGCCGGTCGTGTTCCCAAGGTACAAGTTTTCCACATCGTCGGGGTAGAAGCCCGTTCCGTTCAGGACGACGTCGCCCCCCGCATGAACGGATCCGCCCCGAACCGAGAACGTCTCATGATTGAACGAAGAGGCTGGGGTCGTGACCTTGAAGGTCGCGGTCGCTGACGTCCCAAGGTCGGTGGCCGTGAAGTCGTACGTGTTATTCTGGACGACCGGAATTTCGTAATCGGTAGAGAACTGGCCGGAGGAGCTCACGGGGATTCCGGTGTCCTCTCCGTTATACGGGTACACACCCCCGTCCAGATTGTAGGACGGGACCGAGGGGTTGTAGAGCGTCAAGTTAGCAGTCGTCAAGGGTGGGAACCCGAACCCCGCAACCAGCACCGACGTCGGCGCGGGCCCCGAGTTCGAGTTCTTCTTCCCGTTCAGCTCGAGATACGCGCCGCCGGACCTGAGCGCGGGATACTCTCGGCCGGGTGTCGAATGATCCGACCCAAGGTTGTGAGCGAGCAACGACGAGCCAGAGACCCCCGAGAGCATCAGAACGAAAGTGATCCCAACAACGGAACTCACGACGAATGCCGTCCGCACTAATCCAGCCATCTACGAATCCCCCAGCTTCCCCGGTCCGATTGGACTTGCGCACGCACGAGGTTCCGGTAGATATGGCCATCGAAAGCAAAAGTGTCGAAAGCGGAACTGCCCCGCGGTTCGGCCTGAACGTAATCGGATTGGCGGAACCGGAGTGGCATTCGTTACTTGGTTCTGATAGGGCGGGAGCTGTGAGGGTCCGACCAACGCCGAAAGGGGAAATCCCTGAACAAATCCGATAGGGAATCGGGACGGGGTCACGGCTGCGAGCGGACCTCGGTCGCATTCTATCCTTCGCGAATGCCCGTAGCCCGAACACCCCGAAGGCGAGAGACTCGGGCTTCCATCGCAGAAGATCTCGGCCAAACTCTGCGCTTCGCAGAGCGGAAGTAGAGTCCCAAGGATTACGGCGATGGCCAGTCGATTCGCGTACGCTATTCGGAGCGCCTCTCGGGCTCGTCCTGGGCGGAGCTTGACCTGAGGAGGTAGCAGAACCGGCAGGTTGCGCTCACAAGGGGTCCTTTGTCCGCGGCAGGCCAGTCCGCATTGCTCCACCCGACTTGGGGCAGTCCTCTAGTCCGTCCGCCCCTGCTGATCCATGCGGAACGACTTCTCACGGCGCGAAAAGTCCCCCCTTAGCGGGAAATCCATGGTGCTTGGCTATTGGATAACTCCCACAACTGCGTCGCCTGGTATCGGTAAGCTGTCGTCAGTTGTCTAAGTACACGTCCGTTACTTTTCCCATCTTTATGATTACCACGCTGACGGCGCTCGGATTGTTGTTGTAGGGGTCACTTTTGAACGAAGCAGGAGTCCCAGAGCTGGCGCGGTAGGTTTCGTAGTAATTGCTAGTGAAAGTGAAGTTGGTATTCGGAATGCCGTCCACCGCGGAGTAGACCTCTTCATAGACGGTGTATCCGGCAGCGGGTCCAGATTTACAGGATTGGCCCGTCTCAACTTTCAGCCATTCCGCCTGCGAAGGCGGATACGTGCCTTGGGTGACCGGGCCGTTCGGCACGACCTCGGTCACGAGGACGCTGCTGGTTGTACTGTCTATCGCGATGAAACTCACCCCCCACTGGTAACTGTAGATGCTCCCGTTGACGTCGGTGTAACTAAACGAAGCACCGATAGAGAGCGAGAGCACGGATCCCGGAGTGGCCGAGGCTGCTGCAAGGTGGCTTTTGTATTCCGAATCGTTCACCGGGCAGCCTCCTTTGTTCGTCGTATACGAGTAACCCACCCACCACTTTCCGTCATTCGCGATGAGGCCGATCTGGTCGTAACTTCCTGTGCTGTCGAATACCGACAGCAGAACGTAGTAACAGTCGCCAGTGCTGTCTGATTTGCACTTGCCCGAACGCGGAAGAGTGCTCGGGACCTTCAACACCGTACCTACTGCCTCTCCTTTCACATCACTTCCCGAGTAGACAGCACCCGCGTACCAGTGGGAACTCGCAACTGCGCCGGTCGTCATGGAGGCGGACGATGGAACGGCCGATTCAGCAGAACCGGAAGAAGCAGCGGCAGTAATACTCGGAGCAGAAGCCACCGAAACTCCGACGCTCGAGAGGGCGTAAAGAACAACAATCACCACAGTGCCGAGTATCACCCCGGCGTGAATCCTCGAAACGTCCCTCATGGTTTCCAGCGACCTCGTGCTTCGCTCCCCTCTGAGAAATGGTAGGACCGGCGACTACGAGCCGCCTGATAATCCTGCCGAAAGGGCGCATAGCGGCTCAGGGGGCACCCGCTTGCCGCCTCGGGGTGTTCGAATCCCGCCTCCGCAGCCCCGTTGTTCGGCCGGGCCAAATCCTCGACTGCGCGCAGGATATCCTAATCTGAACGTACGCCGAATGGAGACCGAAGGGGCCGGGCGTTGCCGAGGCGCGAGTCAATTTACGATCAGCGGTATCTGCGACCTGGGTGGTACTGGGGGACTAGGCCGACGGGCCTGGCCCGTGAAGTGGTTCGCATCGCTCGATCTCTTACGCGAGAGTCTCGTGCGTTGATTGATTTGGGGTCCGGGGAAGGGCGCGACTCGATACACTTCGCCCGACATGGGTTTCGGGTGCTCGGCATAGATATTTCTCGAGTCGGAGTAGCGAAGGCGACGCGAAGGGCGGTGCAATTGGGACTTCCGGCGCGCTTCCGCATCGGCGATATTCGTACCTATCGGATCCCCCGTCGCTTCGATGTAGTGTTCAGTTCCGGAGCATTGAACAATCTCCCACGAGCGATTCGCCCGGCTCGGTTCTCCCACTTCAAGGAATCCACTATTCACGGAGGCATCCACGCCATGAACGCCTTTGTTCCGAAACCGTACCTCGCGCCTCCGCCCGAAATGGACCCTTCCGAGTCTCCGTATCGCTCCGGCGAGCTGCTCGGCTATTACTGGGATTGGCAGATCCTCGACTCAGGTGAGGTGGAATTCGATTGCAACTCGAGCGGCATTCCCCATCGGCATGCAATGGATGTAGTCATCGCAAGGAATCCCGGTTGAGGACCGGTCAACGGCGAGACTCACGCGCTCTTGCTGCCGCGACTATTTTCACTACCGGTCCGCGCTCGGGTCGGGGTAAGCGCCCGTGCTGGAAGGCGAACCCCCCGGGGGTTCGAATCCGCGGTGGAAGACGGGTGGGATCCAGGGGTGAAGTTCGGTCCCGGGCGCGAGGCGTCCCTTCTAGTCGAGCCCGCGGGAGGGGATTACCAGAGGCGACTACCGCAATGAGCGCAGAAGCCGTTTCCTGGTCGGACCTCAGCCCCACAGGTTGGACAGATTCCTACGTTTCTCGCGAACTGCCACTTCGTAAAGATCAGAAGTGGCCCAAAGACGACTAAGGTCAAGCCAGCTCCAGCGAAGAATCCCGCTATCTGTTGGTAGGGCTGGGGCAAGAGTATTACGAGGATGAGCGAGGGAACAGCGACGAGTGCCCCGGTCACGACTAGAATGACTCCGAGACCACGGCGAGAGGAGGCATGTCTACCGGGGCGTGTGGCGTGGACCGGTACTCCCATGGACTCCGGCTCACTGGTACCATAGACTCCCACTTTCTATTAGGTGCTAGGCGAAACCCGCGCGCTCCCGAGGCCAGGACGAGCCCCGACACCATGACCTTACTCCGCGCCGGGGACTCTCCACGCACGGTCTCGGTAAGATCCGGAGGCCGGCTGAAGAGTCGGTGCGATTCCGCAAAGCGCCACGCCGGCTAGTTTCGGGTGAATCACACGTCCGTGGAGCGCGGGGGGGAGAGCAAGGGGCCACTGCAGGGTGAAACCGACCATGGATTGCGAAGAGGCAAGATCGAGACACTGCTGCGAGCCTTGCGGCTCAGAACCCCACTCGCCCGTGCTGGGATTCGAACAACTACTTGTTCGAATACTCGCTGCGGAAGTGACTCAGGACCTGCCTTTCGAGGATCGGGACGAGGCGGAGGTCCTCGAACACCCGTCCTATCTTCGACGCACTCGGGGATCCGTCAAACCCCCCGGGGGTGTGTCGCAAGTCCTGCCTTGGGTGACATGAGACGGCGTCCCAACCTCCGGGTGCGTTTCGCCTCATTACGCTCGACCGAGGGCGGGTTCGGGTCGAGCCAGATGGCGGACACGCCAAACGATCCCGAGTCCAGGGTTTTCCGTAGGGCCTGATTCGACCCGCTCCAGGGTGAAACCTTCCCGCTCGTAGAACGTACCCGCGCGCTCGTTGGCCACGAAATGCTCGACGTACAGCCGATCAGTGTTAGCGGGCAGCTGTTTGCTGAGGGCATGGAGTAACAGAGGGCCGAGTCCGCGGTCGCGATATTCGGGGTGGACGTAGAGCTTGTAGATTACGTGGTCAGCACCTCGGCGGCCGCGCTGCCCGACGCCGACAAGCTGCCCGTCGGTCTCAGCGACGACCACGAACCCCCGGTCCACCGCCGCACCGATTTCGGTCTCGTTCCACCACCTAATGACCTGCTGGTCCGCTGCCTCCGCGCCAATCAGGGGAGTGTAATGGGCTCTAATGTGCGCCTCGCCGAAACGGCAGATGGCCGCGACATCGTCCTTCGTCGCATCCCGCACGACCGGTTCAGCTCGCGAAGCCTTGGAAGGCCGTGGATCACGCACCATTCGTCCGCGACCATAGCCACTTCGCGAGGATGAGTTTACGTGTCGGAGGGAGGGTGGCCGAACGGTTCAAATCCGCGACTCGGCCGCCGTCAGGTCGAAGCTGCTCCATGACCTGTAGAGATGTGTCCAAATTGCTCCTTTCGCTCGCACCTCCTTTGTACAAAAACGCCATGGGCAGGCGATGGCGAAAGGCAAACCTCCCTCTCGAATACTGGGCTGGCTCACATCGCCGTCCCAACCCACCGCACGCGCTCTCACGCTCAGGGACCTGCTGGGCAGGACAGCGGATGATCCGGCCGTACGGGCTGCGGAGCAACAGATTCCTCGTCGTGGCTGGGCTGCGCGCATTCTTCGATCGCAGTTACGCGGAGGACTCTGGCATAACTACGAGCTCTTGAGCTGGCCCAAATACGCGGCCACGCTCTGGTAATATCTCGTTCTCGCGGACCTTGGTGTGACAGTCCGCGATCGGCGCATGCGGAGGACAACCGGCCTCCTCCTCGAACGCTTGAGCGCGAGAGAGGGAGGGTTCGGACCAGGGGGCTCCGCCCACTTCTGCGTCACCGGTAATCTCGCTCGTGCGTTTATCCAGGTCGGAATGGGCTCAGACCACCGCGTCCGGAGGGCCATCGAGTGGATTGTCAGGGAGCAGAAGGAGGATGGAGGCTGGAACTGCTTCCCCTCGCGCCACGGCACGCTAGCGTGTTGGGAGGGCCTCAGCGCGTTCGCCGTTCTACCCCGAGAGCGATGGACGCCTTCCGTCCGTCGATCGGTGGAACGCGGTGCAGAGTTCTACCTTCGCCGCCGGCTCATGCACGAAGGACGGTCGCGCTATCGCCCCTGGTTCCGATTCCATTATCCGGTGCATTACTACTACGACCTGCTCGTTGGGCTCGACGTGATGACCGCTCTCGGATTCGGGGCTGACCGGCGAATCGACCCTGCGCTGGCGATCCTCGAGGGCAAACGGAGAGCTGATGGTCGATGGAATCTTGATGCCATACATCCAGATATTGCGGCCGCCGACTCCTATTTCGTCGGGCCTCCGTTCGAGCCATTCCCGGCGATCCCCGTCCGGTTAGAGAAACCCGGTGGGGCCTCCAAGCTGATCAC
Source organism: Thermoplasmata archaeon (assembly GCA_035623855.1). GTDB lineage: Archaea > Thermoplasmatota > Thermoplasmata > Lutacidiplasmatales > UBA184 > Lutacidiplasma. Next base: position 42,403 of record DASPSQ010000012.1, read on the forward strand.
GCTTCGGGCCCTGCGCGTCCTGATGCGGGTAGCGATGCAACGCGGCAAAGCAAGCTGACTCGAAAGCAGAACGGCAGTTCGACTCAGACGAAAGTCAGCAGTTTGGTCCTCCTCCGGCGGTTGTGAAGAGGTCTGCCCACGACCGGCAAGGGGGACTTCGGTCCGATCCGAAACGGGGGCCTCTCGGCTCTGACGGACGGCCGTTCAGTCGGAGAGGGAAACTCGCCCGTGCTGGGATTCGAACCCCCCGGGGGTTCGAATCATGTCCGGAAAGCGGCATCAGTAGAGCCGGTGCGGCGGATCCGAACGCTCAGCGCTGGACTAGTACGATTCGACCGCGAGTCCCACGACTTGAGAGAAAACCGTGTCTCGTGTCACTAGGATTCCGCGATGATGCCGTGAAGTGGCCGCCACGAGCAGATCGATGCCCGACAGTGGAGTACCGCTCTTCAGCGCCTCCGCTCCGAGGCGGCCCGCCTCCGTCGCTTCGCCAGCCTCGAAGGAAAGGAGTTCGAGCCGCTCGAGAAACTCGAGAGTGCGGGCGAGCTCTCGCCCTCCGCGATAATGAGCTCCGATTAGGACCTCCGCAGCGGCTACGGTAGGGGTCGTCAGCCTTTCGCCCACATGCAGAAGTTCGGCGACCCTTCGAGTGGCCCGTTCCTCACCGCGAACGTAGTCGATGAGGAAGGTTGTGTCGAGGCAACGCATACGTCAGCCCTCATGTCGGAACAGCCGTTCCATCCTCTCGCGGTCCCGTCGGCGACCCTCTCGGAGAAAGCTCCGGATCTTCTCCAGATCCCTGTCGGGTATCTCCTTCCAGATCCCCGCGTACTCCAGGATCGATCGGCGCCCACCGGAAAGCCTCTTGACCGCGTCGCTAAACGTCTCCCCGGAACGGCGATTCCGACGCAGCAGTTCGTACGCCTCGGGATCGAGCGCGACGGTCTTCGCAGACATTTCAACTATAGCGATACACTACATCGATATAGAGGTTGCCTTGCTTGGTGCGACCGCTCATAAGTCGACGGCACCCATCAGACTCTGACGCCGTTGGGTTCCCGAGTCGGAAGGACGAATCTCGCGGGAATGGCATCCGCACGGGGATTCGTGGTGGCCCGCGTTGCGTTGCCCTTTCCGGGTCGGTCTCGGTCGCAGTGAGGGGTGTCCGGAAGAGCCCCCTCTCGAAGTGGAGCAGCTCCTGACCCTCGGAGCGAGTCCGAGAAACCTATTGCTCGCGGTCGGAGGCCCCGATTCCGATCCGCGCGTGGAACCGTGGGGGGGTGCCCGAAGTGCTGACTTCTGGATCCGGAGCATCGGGTTTGAGATTCGGGAAATGGACCGATCATTGCTTCAGTAGAACCGGGGGAGAGTCCCTGGAGCGCACAAAGGGAAACCTGTTACTGGAGCCAGCGAGCCATTAGCAAGCCGTCGACTTCCCGGCCCTCGATTAAGAATTCGCGTTTCCGACGGCCTTCCACTTCGAAGCCCAGACGTCGATAGAGCGCAACTGCACCCTTGTTGGTGGCGAAGACCTCAAGGTTTACCTTTCGGACCCCCGCGAGGCGTGCCCAGTCGATGGCGCGACCGATCAGAGCGGTCCCCAGACCAACTCTTCGACAATCGGGATGACAGGCCATTCCGAATTCCGCCACATGGGTGTTCTTGGGCGACCGGCCCCGTGCGATGTTGAGAACTCCGCTGAGACGCCCAGCCACTTCGGCAACTAGGAAGATACTCCCAATTCCATCGGCCGCCGCAAGCGTCTTCCGTTCCTCTTCGATGGTCCACGTGGCCCGCTCTCGTAGGACGAATCGCTTCTCGCTGCCGACCAAGTTCACGAAGTCGGTGATTCTCTCGGCGTCGTCCGGGACAGCCATACGGATGGTCGCGATCCGACCGTTCTTGAGGACGGCAGTCGTACGTTCAATCACATCTGTGCCTATCAACGAAGTCGCATCGCTCTGCGTCTCAAAAGCGAAACATCGAGGAAGACACCGTGGCCACGCATCCTGCACGCTCGTTCAAAGTGTCGCTGACGAATGGTCGTAGTGAGCTTGCAAGTTCAGGGGGTGCTCGCGAAGCGGCTAGGGAGTCGATCCAGCAGTTTGGTCTCCCACCGCGGTTCAGTGAAGAAGTCCGCCCACGACCGGTATGGGGGAGATCGGTCACGACCGAAACCGGCAGCCTCTTGGCGCCGAGAGGCGGCCTTTCGGCTAGAGAGGGAGACTCGCCCGTGCTGGGATTCGAACCCAGGTCTGAGGCTCCGCAGGCCTCTAGGATAATCCATTGCAGCAGGTCGGGGGAAGGGCCCCGTTCCTGTAGCTACCCCACACGGGCATCCGTTCGTGACGCGGTCCGGCTCGCCGAGGAGGGCCCTCTATAAAAGGTCGGGGTCGACTTCGAAGTGGCGCGAACTACACTTTATACCGTGGGCCGCTCCCCCGCCACCGGGACAACCGATTCAGGTCGATGGCGGAACGTTCGGGTTCGGACCCCTGGGAGGCATTGCGGACGCTCCCGATGGGCCAGCGGGTCGAAATCGTCGACGGGAAGGGTCGCCGCTGGGTGGGAACGGTCGTCTCCCGCCACGAACTCTCGGGAGATCGGATCCTACCTCTGAAGCTCGAAAGTGGCTACAATGTTGGGGTGCGGATCGAGAAGGATGTCACGTTCCGGCTGCTCGAACGGCCCCGGGTCTCGCCTCTTTCCGGGACGCTGCCTACCTCCGTTTCGCCAGAGATGTCCGCCGGCGCACCCGTCGTTACCCTCCTCACCACCGGTGGGACGATCGCCTCGCGCGTTGACTACGAGACCGGCGGCGTCAAGCCGGTGAAGGAGGAACGCGAGATCCTCTCGTTCTATCCCGAGCTCGAGCGGGCCGGTCGTGTCCGAATCGTTCCGGTCTTCGACCGGCTCAGCGAGGACCTGACGCCGCATGATTGGGAGGTGCTGGCGGAAAGGGTCGTCGAGTCGTTTCGCGCCGGCTCGACGGGCGTCGTGATCGCTCATGGAACGGATGTCATGGGGTACACGGCGGCAGCGCTCAGCTTTCTTCTGATCGACCTTCCCGGGCCGGTCGTGCTCGTCGGCGCCCAGCGTTCCCCCGATCGCCCTTCCTCCGATGGCGCCTCGAACCTCGGGGCCGCCGTCGAGGTCGCCCATGACCGCCGGTTCGGTGAGGTCGTGGTCGTCATGCACTCGGGTCTCTCCGACTCCCGGTTCGCGATCCACCGCGGGACCTGGGTGCGCAAGATGCACTCCAGTCGGCGCGACGCGTTCGAGAGCCGCAACGGCCCGACACTCGGGTACGTGGAGAACCGAGAGGTCCACTTCGATGTCCCTCCGCGGCCCCCCGCCTCGGGACCCGCACGGGTCGAGGGGCCACTCGAGCCCCGAACCGGCCTCCTGTGGTTCTATCCGGGGATGCCGCCGGAAAAGGCCGCCGCCTATGCGGAGGGGCTTCGTGGCCTCGTCCTCGCGGGCACCGGGCTCGGGCATACGGCGTCGGTCCATACGGGCTGGATCCGCGCGTCGGTCGAGCGCGGAACCGTGGTCGCGATGACGACCCAATGCCTCGCGGGGAATGCCGACCCGTTCATCTATTCCACAGGTCGGGAACTGGCGCGCGCGGGGGTCGTCTATGTCGAAGACCTTCTGCCGGAGACGGCGTACGCGAAGATGGCCTGGGCGCTGGGTCGCTCCTCCGACCCGACGACCGTGGTACGACTTCTGCAGACCGACCGGGCGGGAGAATTCCTTCGGCGCCACATCGTCGAAGGGGCGCGATGAAGGCCGGACTTGAAGTCCACCAACAGCTTGCGACCGGGAAGCTCTTCTGTGATTGCCCGGCCGTGTTGTCGGAGGACGTGAAGGGTTCGTTTCATCGTCGCCTACGCGCCGCGAGCGGGGAGGATCGAGAGGTCGATCCTGCCGCTGCGTTTCAGGCCGCCCGAGGGCTGGTCTATCGATACGAGATCTCTCCCTCGACGTGCCTGGTCGAGTTGGATGAGGAGCCTCCGCATCCATTGAATGAGGCCGCGCTCGACACTGCACTCACGTTCGCGCTCCTCGTGGAGGCGCAGTGGGTCGACGAGGTCCAGGTGATGCGCAAGATCGTCGTGGACGGATCTAATACCTCGGGGTTCCAGAGGACCGCGCTGATTGCTCGGGATGGCCACCTCGACGTCGGAGGGAAGTCGATCTCGATCGCCACGATCTGCCTCGAGGAGGACGCGGCACGCAAAGTCGGTGAAACCGATGGGGAAGTCGTCTATCGCCTCGACCGGCTCGGCATCCCCTTGATCGAGGTCGCGACCGGTCCCGAGATCACTTCGGGGGCTGAAGCCCGCGAGGTCGCCCAGGAGATCGGCGCGCTCCTGCGCGCGACCCGGCGGGTGCGTCGCGGGCTGGGGACGATCCGCGAGGACGTCAACGTCTCGGCGGAAGGCGGGCGCAGGATCGAGATCAAGGGCGTACAGGAGCTTGCGAAGATCGAGCAGTACGTAGACGGGGAGGTCGCGCGACAACGCGTCCTGCTCCACGTCCGGGATGAACTCGTCCGCCGGGGGGCACGGGTGGCGGAGCGCGATCCGGTCGACCTCACCGAGGTGTTCCGCGGCATCTCCTCCGGGCCCGTGTCCGATGTCGATCGGAAGGGTGCGTACGTTCTCGGTCTCGGTCTCCCGGGCTTCGCGGGCACGCTTCGATCTCCTCCCGAAACCGAGGAGCGCCTCGGCCGCGAGCTCGCGGATCAGGCTCGTGCGCTCGGCCTGCGGGGCCTTCTCCACTCCGACGAGCTCCCTGCGTTCGGGATCACGGATTCGCAGATCGAGGAGGTCCGGCGACGGCTCGATCTGGGGCCCGATGACGCATTCGTCCTGATCATCGATCGCCTCCGCGAGCGAGCGGAATCCGCGTTGCGTCGCATCGCCACCCGAGCACGGGCGGCGATCGAGGGGATTCCGGGCGAGACCCGAGACCCGCTCCCCGATGGAAGGACCCGGTACTCCCGCCCCCTCCCAGGTCGGGATCGGATGTATCCGGAGACGGACATCCCGCCGATTCCGTTGACCGAGGACCGTCGGGCCCGGCTCCTGCGGGAGTTGCCCGAGCGGCCCGAGGCGCTTCGCGCCCGGCTGGAGCGGGAGCACGGCCTCGGTTCCGAGGTCGTCCGCCAGATCGTCTACAGCGAGCACGAGCCGCTCTTTGAGGAGCTTACGGGACGCGGGCACGTGGCTCCGCTGGTGGTTCGCCTGCTCTATCAGGATCTTCCGTCCGTCACGTCGGCCTCCGGGGAAGCGCGGTCGTTCGACCCGTCCCTCGAGACACTTGAGTCGGTTCTCGAAGCGGTGGAGAGCCAACGGATCGCGAAGGAAGGGATTCCGACCGTTCTGATGGCCCTCGCGATGGGCGCCCCAGATCTCGATAGTGCGGTCGAGCGGGCGGGGCTCTCGGGATTCACTGCCGAGGATCTTTCCCGGCTCGTCGATCGAGTGGTCCGGGAGAACGCGGCCATGGTGCGGGGACGGGGAGACGCCGCGTTCTCTCCCCTGATGGGGGACGTCATGCGCGAGGTGCGCGGGCGCCGCGACGGGCAAGAGGTCGCCGAAACGCTCCGACGGTCGATCGCAAAACTCCGTGCGCAGACCGCCCCGTGAACCCACTGGGGGGGGGGTAGAAATTGTCGATTCGGCCGGAACCTCTGAACCGCGGAGCGAGCGGTCGCAAACTCCGCGCGGTGGTGACCGACGTCGACGGAACGCTAACGGACGCGAGCCGGCGCCTCGATCCCGAGGCACTGGCGCTTGTCCGACGTGTCGAGGACTCGGGGATTCCGGTCCTCCTTGCGACGGGCAACGTCCTTCCGGTCGCCCTCGCGCTCTATCGATCGCTCGGACTCACGGGACCGATCGTCGCAGAAAACGGTGGGATGCTGTATTGGAAGACGAGCGACGGGAAGGATCGTGTCGAGCGGCTGGCCGATCCGGCGGTCGCCCGAGCTGCATTCCGGCTGTTGCGGGCCTCCGGCGTACCGGTCCGTCGCCTCTTCACCGATCGGTGGCGCGAGAGCGAGGTCGCTCTCGAGGCCGGCGTGTCGCTGGCCAGGATCCGTCGTCTCCTTCGGGGGCGAGGGGTCGACGTCGAGTCGACCGGATACGCGATTCACCTCATGGAGCACGGAAGGGGAAAGCTTCCCGGTCTCAAGCGGGCGCTCGGACTCGTGGGACTCCGATGCGAAGACTGCGTGATCCTCGGTGACGGGGACAACGATGCACGCATGTTGAGGGCCGCGGGCTTTGGGGTCAGCTTCACGTCCGCGAGCGCGCGGGCCCGACGGGCCGCACACTTCGTTACCTCCGCGAGCTATTCCTCAGGTTTTGTCGAAGGGCTTAAGGCCAGCGGTATTCTCAGTTGAATTGGTTCCAACCGGGGGAGCCCGATCATGCTCGTAGGGCAGTGCGCGCGCTGTGGAGCTCCCGCGTCGCTGGGATGTACAGTGTGCGGCCGGACGTTCTGCCGCAACTGCCTCGACGTGGACGAGCGGGTGTGCACCGACTGCCTCGAGGTCCAGAAGACCTCTCGGGGCCCGGTCGGGAGCCGCTCACCCCCCTCGCGCCGGTTCCAGCGTCCGACCCCGGCGTCCAACCGAACTCAGTAGTCGTAGCCCGGGAGGACGAGCGGGCCCCTCGGAGAGCCGCGACCCAGCGCGAGCAGGACAACTCCAATCGCGCCCGTAAAAAGACCGAATCCCACGACCGCCCACGCGTACGGGCCGAAGGTCGACGTGATGCGGACCCACCCGACCGCCATTCCACCGCTGCCAGCGAGCAGATGGAGGAGCACGTTCAGGACGACGCCTCCGATCCAGCCGACGAGGATGAGGAGCGCGCCGGCGATGAAGTAGCCCAACCGCTCGTCCCCCTTCGGGTCCATCGGTGGAACGGCCGGGGTCTCGTGGATGTCGACCATTGAGGCCCGTCACTTCCGCCCCCCGTAAATCAGTTGTCTCCTTTGGCTTCCCTGCTCGCCCCCCAAGCACTCCCACCATCCCCCACGGTTCCATGGAGAAGCGGTCCGTCCCTACGCTCCGCCGCCCTCTCGCGCGAGCTGCCCGATGGTCGGGCTAGTCAGGCCCAGCATCTCGCGATCAGAGCACTGGGTGACATTCGCGGAGGAGCAGCTCTTCGCGGTGGTGGTCGTCGCATGCGACATGTCGCTCAGCACGAAGTACCCCGCGGCACCGACCAACACGGTGACGGCCACCAGTATGGCTACGGCCGTTACAGGCGTCAACGCTCGTTCGTCGATTTTCGTTCCCACGTTCTTCGTCGTCGCTACTCGTCTACCGGACATCCGATTCCAACCCCCCATGGAAATCTCGACACCTAGAGGTCGGAGCACTGCTGATACGGAGTGCGAGTTCGCCGCCCCGAAGGATGGATATGGACTTCGGATCCGGCAGTACCGGGACCCGAGGTGCATCGACGCGAGAACCCGCCCTAGTTCGAAGTTCCCGGACCGGTACCGGTGCAGCCCGAGAGGATTTGTCAACTTCGTCAATGAAGTCATTGATAAACCTCGGTGTCCCTCCGCCCGTGATGGCGGAAGATGCGGCGTGGAACGCCGGCCCGACGGGGTTCTCCTCCGCCAAGAAGAGCATCCTCCTCCACCTCAAGCGGTCCCCGAACGCGACGCTCTCTGCCGTCGCGAGCGCGCTCGGCGTCTCGCGTGCGGCGGCCTGGAAGCACCTCTCGGATCTCGAAAGCGGTGGCCTCGTGGAGCGGGAGTACCGGCGGGGCCGCCGGGGGCGCCCGCACGCCTGCTATCGGTTGACCCCATCAACCGGCCGGTTGTTCCCGGAGGCGTACGCCCAGCTGTCGTTGAGTGCGCTCGCGTTCATCGAACGGGGGATGGGCCGTGGGGCCGTCCGCGCGATGCTCGAGGAGCGCGCCGAAGGGCTCCGAGCGAAGCACTCCGGACGCCTTGCCCACCGGGATCTCGCCGGCAGAGTCGGAGAGCTCGCTCGGATCCGCGACGAAGAGGGGTACGTCGCGACGCACCATCGCTGCGGGCGGATGTCGTTCGAACTGCTCGAGCACAACTGTCCGATCCTCGCGATCGCGGAGCGATTTGGCGAAGCCTGTGAGGTCGAACGACGTCTCTTCCGCGACCTCCTGGGCGCCTCGGTGACGGTGAGCCACCGCGCGGTCGCAGGCGACGGGGTCTGCCGGTTCCTGGTGCGACCTCCTGAGGCCGAGCACCGGGCCTGACATGGGACCTCCCGGATCTGCCGGTGGGGAGGATCTGTCGCGGGACGCGAGCGCAGGGACCCTCGTAAGCGGCCCTGGCCCTGAGCTCGAATACCAACGCGGCGGGTGGCGGGAGCTACTCGCCAATCCTCGGTACCGGCTTCTCCTAGCGTGTCAGACGTTCTCCGGGACCGGCTACGCAGTGTACGCCGTCTCGGTCCTCTTCCTGGCGTACGGATTGACGGGGAACCTCCTCATTGCCGGTGCGGTCCTCTTCGTCGAGTACGGCGTGTACAGCGCGACCTTCCTCGTCGCACCGATCGTCGACCGGGCTCTCGACAAGCGATGGGTGCTGCTGGCCTGCTTTCCCGTCCAGGCGGCGGCCGCGGGGGCCCTCGCCTACGAGCTGAGGGCCGGCACGCTCTCGATCGGCGTGCTGCTCGGCCTCGTGTTCCTCCTCGCGGTGCTCTGGGACCTCGACTGGGCGGTCTTCATGGTCGCGCCCCGGATCGTCCTTCCGAAGCGCCAGCTGTTCATCGCCGACGGATTTGCGAGCGTCGTCGCCGTTGGGACCCAGATCGGGGGGTACGCCGGGGGTGGCGCGCTCGTCTATCTCGTCGGACCGTTCGGAGGGGCGACCGCATACGCGATTCTTCTCCTCGCCGCAACGGCGGTGACCGTGCCGCTCGTCCTCACCGTCGAGGCCTCTCCGCGCACTCCGTTCTGGGAGACGTTCCGCCGCGGCTGGGATGGCTTTCGGGGCAGCGCCGGGCGCACCCTGAGCGAGCTCGGGGGCCTCGAGATCCTCGTCGGGTTCTTCGCGGCGGTTCCCCCACTGTTGATCCCCGCGATCGCCTACCAGCGGTTCGCCTCGCCGGCGGAAGTCTATGGTCCGCTCGTCACGGCGTTCGCCGTCGGAGGATCCGCCGCGGGGATCTGGATCGGGCATCTCAACCCCCGGAGGTTCGTCGGTCGCATCGTCATTCTCACTCCGGCGGTGGCGGGGATCTGCGTCCTGGGCTTGGTGGCCTCGGCGTCGTCCCTCCTCGTCATCGCACTGCTCCTCGCCGGCGTCGGCGCTGCACTCGCCGCGAGGTACACCGCAAAATACACGTGGCTTCAGGGGACGTACCCGCCGGAGCTTCTCGGACGGCTCAGCGCGAATCTCTACCTCTTCACGGGTGTCTCGGGGTCGATCGCGGTTCTGGTCGTCGGGAGCCTCTCCGTCGGCGTCCCGCTGGGGACGCTGATGCTCCTGGACGCCATCGGGCTATTGATCGGCGGCGTGCTCGCGATCGGCCTGCCCCACGTGCGACGAATGTCATTCTAGCGCCCAGAACGTCAGCCCAGCGCCCGCAAACCGGGGAGGGCCTCGTTCGCCGCATCGATCGAGCGGTCCGTGTACCGCTCGAGGGCGCGGACCTGAGCGGAATCCAGGACGAGAGCCGCGTGCTTCCAGTGCACGACCACCGCGTCTCCCGGTTCGACCCGCGGCAGGATCCGCCGATCGAACGGTTGGACACCGATCTCCGACGGCCCGTGGGAGAGCCGCCCCCCCGTCACGGTAAGGGGCGACCGTTCGACCGAAAGAGAGTCGCGACGGACCTCCCGAACCCGGACGATCGAGGGCCGGCATGCCTCCATGTTCGCCAGGGTCGTCTCGACGTGGCCCGTGACCTCGCCCACCCCTACGAACGTGACGTGGAAGGCGTGGTGGGGCAGCGGTTCCGCGGGAAGATGGGCCCGAAGCCGATCCGCGGTCGACCGGGGGAGGCCACGACGGACGAGCGCCTCCAGGATCCGAAGGAAGTCCGCCCGGTCGAACGTGTCCAGGAGACGGTTCCCGATCCAGTACGCCTCCACCACCCGGGGGTCGAACGGATCGAGCCCATGTTTCCCACCGATCGCCTCGAGGTACGGGTAGAGCGCCTCGAACCGGGTGAGGGCCGCTCGCGCCCGGTCGAGCCCGGCCTCCTGCGTGATCGCCGAATAGAGGGTCGGCTCGGCGTCGGCGGGCCCGCAGAACTGGAGCCGGTTCGTCGCGATGCTGAAGCGGGCGCAGAGCGCGACCCCGTCCATCTCACGTCGAGCGGGTTTCGGGGCGGAAGAGACGGGCGAGGTACGACCCCGTCGCCCGGAACTGCGAGAGGCCCACCGCGACCGCGACTCCGGCGACGACGGCCACCGCGCCGACGGCCTCGCCCAGCGTGAACCGGCTGCCGCGGACCAGGATCCCGAGGAGCCAGGTGATCGGGAAGCCGAGGACCAGGACCGACGTCGCCGGCCCAAGCTCGACACGCTTCAGGCCGGGGTACCAGCTTGCGACGAACGCGCAGAGGAGCGCCGCGCTGATGCCGACCCACGCCCACTCAGATCCGGAGAACCCGGCGACCGCGCCCCACTGCATCGTGATCGCCAGATACGCGGCAAGGAAAACCGCTCCGAACCCCATCCGGCCGAGGGCAACGGTCGCGGACGGGAGGTCCCGCAGCGCCCGCTTCGAGATCGTGTATTCGGCCGCCCAGAGGACGGTCGCGGCGAGCACGTACGCCGTCCCGTCGGTCCAGACCGGCGCGGTGAGCGACAGGAGGAGGACATTGCCGCCGAGGATCAGCCCCGCCGCGAGGACCACCCACCAGTGGAACCGCTCGGAAAGGTAGAGGAGCCCGAAGACCGTCGCGAAGAGGAAGAGGGTCCGGTAGGCAAACGAAGCCGTCACGGCACCGCCGGCCTTGGTCGCGAGCTGGAGGCCGTGGAAGAACAGAAGGAACGGGATCGCGCCTCCGATGAGTCCGATGATCACGAGCCGGGCCCAGTCGACGCGCCGCAGGGTCCCGGCCCGAAGGTATCGGCTCGCGAGGAGCGCCACCGGGACGAACGCGAGCGCGACAACGATGTTGCGGACGGTGACGAATGCATCGGAGTTCGTCCCCCCGACCGCATAGGCGTTCACGAACGTCGACACTCCGCTGATGAAAGCCGTCAGGAAGACCAGCACCAGACCTATTCCGAGTAAGGATCCTCGCTCGTTCATCGGTACCTCACGTGGGCACGGACGGAGGGCGGGCGGTCGGGGTCGGCCGCGCCGCCGGACCGTTCGATCGGGAAAGCTCGTCGAGTTGGCGGTGGTACTCGAGCGCCTCGCGGGCCTCGGCTTCGCCGAGCCGCCGGGTGGCGAACCCCGCCTGGACGATCACAAAGTCGCCGACGACCGCGTCGGGGGCGTAGAGGAGGCTCGCGGTCCGCTCGACCTCGCCGAAGTCGACCCGGGCCGTCCGGGAGACCGGGTCGGAGGCGTCGATCGAGACGATCCGCCCCGGGATGGTCAGGCACATGGAAGCTCCTCCGGCCCCGGTCGCCTCCGAAGCCGCCGGGCCACTCCCCGAGGCCTCATCAAGGGAGCGGGGCGACGGGACCAATCCGGGTTCGTCGCTCCCGTCATGCGACCTCCCCGGAGGGTGCCACGTCCACGCTCTCGAGCACGATGTCGGTCGACCGGGGGTCGCGCGGATCGGAGGAGACGGTGAGATCGAGGTCGGAGCCTTCGGCCGCCGTCTGCCGGGTCGCGACGGGCCAGCGATCGCGAAGCCCTCGAGCGGTAAGGTGAGAAAGGGCGCCCACCCAGAGCCGTACGCGGGTCACGCGGATCCCCCCCTCGGACCGCGCCACCTCCTCGACCTTCCGGACGAGGTCCCGCACCATCGCCTCCTCGTGCATCGTCGTCCCTCACGTGATCGACGCGGGGCCGAGGAGGCTCCGGACCTCCGTTGTGACGAGCTCGATGGCCTCCTGGATCCCGACAGAGACCGGGGCGGAGAGCCCCTCCCCCATCCCCACGTCCTCGGCTTCGATCCCGTACACCACGAGGTGCGCGGGGAACTTCCCGAGGGCGCGGCCGAGTCCGACCGCTTCGGAGAGGGAAAGGCCGTGCGTCGAGGTCGCACCGAGCTGCGGAATCTCGATGAAGGCATCGTCGAGCCGTAGGACGGTCCCCGGCGGGTGCCCGGATCGCACGGCGTCGACCACGATCACCTCCGCCTCGTCGCTCCACAGATCGAGGAGGTCGGTGACGTCTCCCTGGCACTCGGCGATGCGGACGCGCTCGTGGAGTCGGCTCGGGAGACCCCGGACGACCTCGAGTCCCGAGCGGTCGTCGCGGCGGTGCTCATTCCCGACCCCGATGACGAGAGGCCAGCGCCCCGGTCCGCTCGGCGGCGTCTTGGTCTCAGGCATTGACGGCCACTCAGGCCCGCACGAGGTCGAGCTTCAGGAAGTGCGTCGCACAGGAGATGCACGGGTCGTGGTTCCGGATCGCCTTCTCGCACGCGTTTGTGAGTTCTCGGTCGTCCAGATTCAGCGAGCGGTCGAGGAGGTGACGAAGGTCGTCCTCGATCCGCTTCTGGTTCTGCGACGTCGGGGCCACGATCTTCGCTTCCTCGATGAGTCCCTCCTCGTTGAGTCGGTAGCGGTGGTAGAGCATTCCCCGCGGCGCCTCCGAGATCGCGGCCCCGCTCGTCGCGTGGAACGAGGCCGGCGGCTCGACGAACGGTTCGTCCGGAGGTTTGTAGGCATCGATGATCTTCAGGGATTCCTCGACTGCATGGACGGTCTCGACCCCTCGGACGATGATGCTCCGGTACGGGTTCCGGACGACGTCCTCGAGCCCGACCTCGCGTGCGATCGACTTCGCCCTCGGGAGGAGCCGGTCGTGGTTGAGGGCATACCGGGCGAGCGGACCGACCAGGTACGAACCCTCGCCCCGGTGCTGGGACTGGAGGGCGTGGGAGTACGGCACATGGGTCTCCTCGAAGACGTCCTCGAACTGGCTCATCGGGATCTTGACGCCCCGGTTCGAGACGACGTCCCCCTCGTTCATCGGGTACTCGTGCTCGTGGCGGAGCGAGACGAACTCGTAGTCCTCCTCGATGTCGGGGAAGGTGAGCCCCGCGGCAAACCGGACGGTCTCCTCCGCGAGGCCGAGCGCGGTCTCGAGCGCCGGGCGGATTCTCTCGAGCTCCGTGACCGTCGGCACGCGGTAGAAACCGCCGACGCGGACGTTGATCGGATGGATCTCGCGTCCTCCGAGGAGCTGCATCAGCTCGTTGCCGATCTTCTTGAGCTCGAGTCCGTGCTTCACGGCGTCCGGGTGGTCCTTCGCCAGCGCGAGCGCGTCCGGGTAGCCAAGGAAGTCCGGCGCGTGGAGGAGGTAGATGTGGAGCGCGTGACTCTCGATCCACTCCCCGCAGTAGATGAGACGGCGAAGGGCGCGGAGCTGGCCGCGTACCCGCATGCCGAGCGCCTGCTCCATCGCGTGGCACGAGCTCATCTGGTAGGCGATGGGGCAGATCCCGCAGATCCGCGCGGTGATGTCCGGCGCCTCGAGGTAGGAGCGACCGCGCAAGAAGGCCTCGAAGAACCGGGGAGGTTCCCAGATCTTGAGCTGGACGTCTTCGACCGTCGTGCCCCGGATGCGCACCTTGAGCGCCCCCTCGCCCTCGACCCGGGCGATGTAGTCGACGGAGATCGTCCGTTCGGTCATCGAGCCGTCTCCTCGGCGGCGGCCGCGTCGGCCGCGGTCCGGAACGCGGGGGCCATCGCGTTGAACGTCCGGAAGACCCGGTGCATCGGGAGGGGCGCGAGACCGAGCTCCCCGAGGTTCTTCAGCATCGAGGGAATGTTCGGGCTCCCCTGGGGGCCGAAGCAGCCGTAGCATCCGCGGTGGAACGCGGGACAGATCGCCCCGCACCCCGCTTGCGTCACCGGGCCGAGGCACGGGGTCCCCCGCGCGACCAGGACGCAGACGTTCCCTCGGCGCTTACATTCGATGCAGACGCTCTCGTTCGGTACGTTCGGTGCGCGGTTCGTCAGGAACGCGGAGAGGACCTCGAGAAGCTGCAACTTCGAGATCGGGCATCCCCGGAGCTCGAAATCGACCGGTACGTGGTCGGCGATCGGGGTCGACGTCGCGAGGGTCTCGATGTACTCGGGTTGGGCGTAGACCGCGCGGCGATACTCGTCGATGTCCGCGAAGTTGCGGAGCGCCTGGATCCCGCCCGCGGTCGCGCACGCCCCGATCGTCACGAGGACACGGGACTCCGCGCGGACCTCCTTGATGCGTCGCAGATCCTCCGGCGTCGTCACCGACCCCTCGACGAGCGATAGGTCGTACGGACCGTCGACGACGGCGCTCGACGCCTCCCGGAAGTTGGCGATCTCGACTTGGCCGGCGATCGCGAGAAGGGCATCCTCGCAATCGAGCATCGTCAGCTGACACCCGTCACACGACGCGAACTTCCAGACCGCGACTCGGGGCTTCCGTTGGGCCATCGGACCTAGACCTCCTTCACGTTGAGGAGCGGCTGGGCGGCCGCGTAGGAGAAGACCGGACCGTCTCGGCACACGAAGGACGACTGGAACTGGCAGTGGCCGCACAGGCCAATTGCGCACTTCATGTTCCGCTCCATGGAGATGAAGATCGAATCGGCCGGGACCTTTCGGGCGGCCAAGGCCTGGGCCGTCAGCTTGAGCATGATTTCCGGGCCGCAAATGAAGGCGGTCGTTCGCTCCGGTTCGAACCGTGCGTCGGGGATCCGGGTGGTGACCACCCCCACATCGCCGTACCAATCGCGCCCGGCTGCGTCGACCGTCACCTGGATTCGAAGGTCCGAGCGACGCCGCCAACCCTGCACCTCGTCGTAGTACACGAGGTTCTTCGGAGTCCGGGCCCCGTCGATGATCTCGATCCGGCCGTACGCCTCGCGGTTCCGGAAGATCTCGTAGAGGACGGGCCGCAGCGGAGGCAGCCCGAGGCCCCCCGCCACGATCACGAGGTCCCGACCCTTCGCCTCTGCGATGGGCCAGCCCCTCCCGTACGGTCCCCGAACCCCCAGCGTGTCGCCGGGAGTGAGCCGCGTCAGCGCGTTCGAGACCTTGCCGAGGGACTGCACCGTGTGGATGAGCTGGCCGTCCGAGGTCCCTCCCGAGATCGAGATCGCCGACTCGCCGACCCCATAGACGTAGACCATGTTGAACTGCCCCGGCCGGAACGGGGGGATCCGTTTCGTCGCGTGAGGATTGAGCGTGAGGGTGACGATGTCCGGGGTCTCGGTCGCGACGGAGCGGACGACGTACGGAATCGGGGCGAGGGGGTGCCCGGCGTCCGCCGAGCTCGTCGGGTCCATTCGAACGCTAGCGGCCATAGATATCCAGGAGCTGAATGCGCGTGTTTTCGAGCCGTTCGGCGAGGACCGGCATGAACCGGACCATGAACTGGAACCCCCAGTCCGGGTGTGCGTGGAGCGTACGGCGCATGATGCCGCCATCGATGGCAACGAGGCGGGTCGGCTTGAGCGCTCGGATGCTGAACCTCCAGCGGTGCGGTGGGACCAACCACGACCACCCGACGATCTCTCCCGAGCCCACGGTCTGCACCGTAATGGGGGGTCGGTCGGCCGCCCCGAGTTCGAGAGCGACCTTCCCCTCGAGGACGAGGTAGAGGATGTCCGCCTCCGTCCCCTCGACCGCGATCATGTCGTCCGCGACGAACGAACGTTCTACGGCTTCCGCGGCGACGGTGTGGACGAACTCGCGGGTCATGCCGTGGAAGAACGGGTGGCTCGCGATCTCCCGGGACAGCTTGTGCTCGCCTTCTCCCTTCACGGATTCCCTCCCTTGGCGGTGGTCGCGCCCGGCGACTTGCGGATCGCGGCGACCTCCTCGGTAATGTCGATTCCGACTGGACACCAGGTGATGCACCGTCCGCAACCGATGCATCCGGACGACCCGAACTGGTCGTGCCAAGTTCCCAGCTTGTGGGTCATCCACTGCCGATATCGCGAAAGTCCGCTCTTGCGCACGCTCACACCGTGGAGCTCCGTGAACGCGAGGTTGAAGCACGAATCCCAGCGACGCCACCGTTCGACCTTCGCGAGGTCGAGGTCCGGGACCTCTTCGTGGGTGCTGCAGAAGCACGTCGGACAGACCATCGTGCAGTTCGTGCACGAAAGGCACCGGCGGGCCACGTCGTCCCACCGGGGGTGATCGAGGTTCGTCCGCAAGAGGTCTCGGATCCCGTCCGTCTCCATCGTGCGACCCATCGAACCGGCGGTCCGAGCGACGATCGACGCGGCGGCCCTCTCCTCCGAGGCGTTCGCGGGGGCGAGCGGAACGTGCGCGAGGACCCGCGCGCCCTCGGACGATCCGACGCGGAGGAGGAACCTGTGGGGACCCGGCTCGAGGATCTCGGTGAGGACGAGATCGACGTCGGAGTCCACGCCCGGGCCCGTTCCCATGGAGACGCAGAAGCAGTTTCCTCCGGCCTGCCCGCACTGCACCGCGATCCGGAAGATCCGGGACCGACGCGCCGCATACCCGGGGTCTACGATCGGTCCCCCCTGGAAGACCCGGTCGGTGACGCGTACTCCGGCCAGCTCACAGGCGCGCATCCCAAGGAACGCGACGGACGGTCCGTCCGTCGGCTCCGGCTCAATCGTGAACGAATCTCCGTCCTTTCGCGCGGTCCAGAGCCGTTCCCGGGGAGGGAAGAGGAACTTCTTCCAGGTGAAGGGACCGACGTTGTATCCGAAGAGCGCCTCGTCGGAGCGCCGCTCGAGGCGGTACTTCCCCGGAGCTTGCCGGTCCGTCCAGCCGATCGGGAGGTCCTCCACCCGACTCAGCCGATCGTACACGATGGCTCCGTCGCGGACCGTCGGACCGACGACCTCGTAGCCGGCTTCCCGCAGCGCGGCAAAGAACGCCGGAAATTCGCCCCGGGCCAAAATCACCCTGTCCCCGACGTTCAGTTCGACCACTCGGGTCCTCCCTCGGTCTCGGGACGAGCCGACCGTAAGCGCAGAGCCACGATGGGGTATTTCGTTTCCCTGCCCTCGCACGGTTTTCCACCGTGCGCAATCCTAGCATGGACTCGCGACGCGTCCACGAGGAATTCGGGGACAAATGTTCTTTTATAGTATCGCTTACATACTTCTGGTGAAATAAGCGAGGCAGCGACCATGACCCGCGAACTCCAGAAGAAAGAGACCAAGAGCGACCCCTGGACCGACATCGACCGCGTGTTCGATGAGATGAGAGACCGACTGACCGAGGCGTGGGACCTCCGTCCGTTCGGAACGTCGTTCGCACCGATTGGGCGGCTCGACTCCGGGTTCTTCCGCGCGGCCCGGACCGACGTGACCGACACGGGGAGCGCCTACAAGATCGTCGCCGAGGTCCCCGGGATTCCGAAGGAGAAGCTCGATATCCGTGTCCGGGGGACGAGCGTCGAGATCCGGGGCGAGAGCTCCGCGTCGACCGAAGCGAAGAACACGGAGTACGTGCATCGGGAGCGAACCTACGCCGGCTACTTCCGTCGTGTCGAGCTCCCCGAGCCCGTCGTCGCGACCGAGGCAACGGCGAAGGTCGAAAACGGACTCCTCGAGCTCGAACTGCCGAAGGAGCACCCGAGCCCCTCGAACGCCGAGGTCAAGATCGCGGTCGAGTAAGGCCAAGACCAGCCTAACCCGGAGGGTTCGCCCTCCGGTCCCTTTTTTTCGTGTCGTCCCGGCAGCGAGCGGGCCCCGCTCAACCGAAGCCCGGGATCGCCTTTCCGTCGCTCTTCCCCCCGGGGCGCAACGGAGGTTTCCGTAGCTCCTTCGGGGTCTCGACGAGTCGGACGAGCGCGGCCTGCTGAACGATGTAGGCGGGGAAGCCGGTGTTCGGATCGTTGCCGGCCCGGAGGACGTGCATGATCTCGAAGCGAATCTCGACCACGGATCCGTCCTTGAGCTTCAGACGAACCCTTCCGTCCCCCTCGATGATCGTGAAATCGACGATCTCGGTATTCGAGAGGTCGGGAGGGACGGCACCGGGAGGGCCGATCATCGTGCCCCTCGGGCGGCGATCCGCGACTTGAGCAGCGTCCGCGGGTCCTCTCCACCGACGGACAGTCCGAGTGAGACACACGTGCCGATGACCTGGTTCATCTTCTCCTCGATCGACCGGCCCTCGAGCTCGTCCCCTTTCGACTCGGCGATCCGATGGACCGCCTCGATCGACACGTCGCCGACGGTCTCGGTCTTCGGCTTGCCCGAGCCTTTCTCCTTCTTCGCCTCTTTGAGGAGGAGCGCGGCGACCGGCGGCCGGCCGACGACGAGGGTGAACGCGCGGGTGTTCGGGTCGATGCGGATGATCACGGGGACGCGCATTCCGCTGAACTGCTGCGTCTCCTCGTTGATCTTCGCGACGACCTGACCGACGTTGACCCCGAGGGGGCCGAGCGCGGAACCGAGGGTCGCCCCGGCCGCGGCCTTGCCTCCCTCGACGAGGATGCTCACTTCAACTGCCACTCTTCCCGCCTCCCTTCTCCAGCATGCGGACGTGGTCCCCGCGCACGGTCACGGGGATCGGGACGACCGCCTCGATGAGCTCCACGGTGATCTCCTCCTTCGCCTGGTCGATCTTCCGGACCCGTGCCTTCTCCCCCTTGAACGGGCCCGAGATCAACTCGACGATCGCCCCTTCGACGAATCCCTCGACGGTGATCTTCGGGACGAGAAGCGGCTCGACCTCCTTCAAGGTCGTCTCCCCCTCGACCAACCCCCGGGCCTTGCGGATCCCCTTGAGCATCTCGCGGACTCCCTCGAAGCTCATTCCCTCGGCAAAGACGTAGCCGCGGAGCGCGGACGGCACGAGCAGGGAGAAGACGACGTCCGGCTTATCGTCCGCGCGGGCCAGAAGGGTGTCGGCGACCTCTCGCTCGTACCCGCGGGAGGTCTTGATCGCGAGAACGGCCTGGCGGGCCACGCACGCGAGGGTCAGACGGATCGGGGTACCGCCATCGGGTCCGGTCGCGGTCAGCCGCACCTCGACCCGGTCGCCGTACCGCACCCCCACCGGGGCGGTGATCTCGAACGAGAGGGAAACGCCGGCGTTCGGTGCAAGCGCGACCGAGTAGTTCTCCTTCCGTGGAAAGAGCTCCACGGGCTGCCTCTGTGCCGGCGGGGTCCAACGGACCGGCCACTCGGCCCCCTCGCCGGGGTACGTGGACGTGTAGCCGACTTCGACCGAGAGCCGCGCGGAGAGCGGCTCCGCCGCGCGGCTCGTCAGCACCGCGGAGAGCGTCGTGACGGTGCCGGCCGTGACGTTCCGGTTCGTGTCGTCGGCCGCCTTCAGCGACAGGAGGCTCGTGAGGTCGACTTTCGACGGAGCCGGTTTCGGCGTCGGAGCGCCGACCGGGGTCGGAGCCGGGGCTCCGGCCTTCTTCTCCTCTACCGGCGGGGCACCGGAGAGTAGACCGATCCCCTCGTCGTTCGTGCCGTCCGCCATGGTGTTCCTTTCCCGGCCAAGGGCGCTAGATGCCCCCGAAGACGTGGGTCCAGATCCACGGAGCGGCCTGGGAAAAGAAGATGTACATCGCGAATCCCACGAGTCCGATCAGGACCGCGCCGAGCCACGTGACCTGGAGGACCTTGACGTACTCCTCGGACGTCGGCCGACGCGCCATCCGAAGGATCCGGCCGTACTTGCCGTGGCCGACCGTCCGCAGACGGTTGTCGAATTGGTCCTGCATGTGCCGTGCGCGGTCGAGGAATGCCATCGATCTACCTTTACCGAACGACGTCGATCTCGGGGCCCGTCTTATGCCCTACCCCCGCGCCGCTCGCGGCGCCCCCAAAAATCTGGGGGGATTTAACCCCCGTCACGACCAGCATGACGCGGATCGTGCTCTGCATCGTCGGGTCGACCGCCGCCCCCCAGATGATCCGCGCGGTCGGGCTCACCGCCTTCTGGACAACCTCGGCAGCCTTCTGGGCCTCGCTGACCGTCATGTCCGGACCACCGGTGACGTTGATGAGGGCACCACTCGCGCCCCCGATGTCGACGTGGAGGAGGGGGGAATTGATCGCTTCGAGGACCGCGTCCTCGGCGCGGTTGTCGCTCTCAGATTCCCCGATTCCGATCAGCGCGACCCCCCCGCCCTTCATGATCGTGCGGAGGTCGTTGAAATCGAGGTTCACCAGTCCCGGGCGGGTGATGATCTCGGTGATCCCCCGGATCGCGCGTGCCAGGACGGAGTCTGCGACCTTGAACGCGGTCTGGATCGGGAGGCGTGGAACGAGCTCGAGGAGTCGGTCGTTCGGGATCGTGATGACCGTGTCGATCGTCGTCCGCAGGCGCTCGAGCCCCCACATCGCGTTCTCCTGCCGGACGAGTCCCTCGGAGGTGAACGGGAGCGTGCAGACGGCGATCGTGAGGGGATTGCCACCGCCCGCATCCTTCGCCGCCTGGGCGATGACGGGCGCCGAGCCGGTTCCGGTGCCACCCCCGAGCCCGAGGGTGATGAACACCATGTCGGAGTTCGCGAGCGACTTCTTCAGTTCCTCCTCCGCCTCGTGGGCCGCCTGCTCGCCGACCTGGGGGAGCGCCCCGGCGCCGAGCCCGCGCGTGAGCCGACGCCCGAGGAGGATCTTCCGTCCGGCGTGAATCGTCAGCAGGTGTTGGGCGTCGGTGTTGCACGCGATCATCTCCGCGCCCGAGAGCCCCTCTTCCGCGAGCCGGTTGATCGTGTTGCACCCGCCTCCCCCGCACCCGATGACCTTGATGTTGGTCTTGAGCGACGCGAGGACGGCCTCGAGCTCCGCGTCGTCGTTCGACGGCGGGGGGGCTTCGGGGGCGCGGCGGGCGTCGCTGGGCAGGTGGGCGAGGATCTCTTGGGCGAGAGGTCGCATCACGGAAGCTCTCCGACCGGCGGAGCATGGACTCTATTATAAAGCGTTACGCCGGTGCGCCGAGAGTCCGTGGAGTACAACGCGTGGGCACCGCGCTACGCGCGGATCCAGAAGGAGTTTGGGTTCGTTTTCGCCCGCGAGGAGGAGGCGGCCCGGCTTCTCGAAACGCTCCTTCCCGGGCCCGCCCGGAGCGACCCGCTCGCCCGGATCCAAGCCCGCCTTAAGGGCCGAGAGGCGATCATCGTCGGCCTCGCCCCGAACGCGGGCCCACCCCCGCTCTGGCGCCGCGCCGCGTCGGACCGTCCGCCGGCCCTCGTGGCGGCCGATGGAGCCACCGTGAACTGCCTCTCCGCGGGACTCGTCCCGTCCGTCATCGTGACAGATCTTGACGGCCCGGTCCCGTCCGAGATTGCGGCGAACCGTCGGGGGAGCCTCGTGGTCGTCCACGGGCACGGGGACAATCTCCCGGCACTGCGGGAATGGCTCCCCCAGTTCCCGGGGGAGCTCGCCGGTTCCTGGGCGGGGCCCCCGCGCGGGCCTTTGATTGACGTGGGGGGGTTCACAGACGGGGATCGCGGGGCGTACCTTGCCGAGCACGTCGGCGCGAGCCGGATCGTGCTCTGGGGATTTGACTTCGAGCACGTGGAGGAGCCGGACCCGTCCCAGAGGGCACGCAAAGCGGCGAAGCTCGCTTGGGCGCGGCGGCTGCTGACGATCCTTTCCGAGGAGGGGACGGCCCCTCTGCTGACGTGGCGGCCGGACGGGGCCGTCGTTCCCTACGGCGAGGGAAACGCATTCGCGTCGACCAGGTAGACCACGTTCTGCCCGTTCTCGTACAGGGGAACGAATGGGGAGTCCTCGAACCACGCGAGCGCCGCGGAACTCAGCGGAATCGCGAGCTTCGAAGGATCCAGGGCCACCCCGGCGTACATCACCGAGTCGACCGCGACCAGATCGACCGCCTTTGAATCGGCGGGATTCGGTGCCCCGGTGCTCCGGAGCTCGGCCGCGGCCTGCGACCAGTTCGCGCCATTGAATAGGTCGGGAGTCGTGACCCACGTCGCGGGATTTCCGTCGAAACCGAAAATCATCGAGCTCAATCGATGGTCGGTCGCGACCACCCAGGTCGGGGGCGCGGCGATCCCGACCCACATCCAGAGGGCCGCGTCCCCGGTCGTCAACCCCTCCTCAAATCCCCCGAAATCGGCCTGGGGAGGATAGACGATCGCCGCATTGGCAGCGACCAGCACCACGACACCGAGCAGTGCAGCCGTCATCGCCCGCCGGCCCCCCCGGTCGCGGGCCCGTGCGACCCATCGGGCGATGCCGATCGCGACCATCAGACCGATCGGGATGAGGAGGTACTCGGCGTGCCGTTCCGGCGACAGGGTCGTCGCGAAGTTCTCCAGCGTCGTATTCCCCGAGGCCGTGCCGAGGACCGAAAGGGCGAGCATCGTTCCGGCCGAAAGGCCCAGCGCGCCGGTCCAGGTGACCGAGAAGGGACCGAGCCGCGAGGTGGTCGGGGATCGGCGGATTCCCGCGCAGAGGATTCCGAGAACGAGGATCGGGGCGAACCAGAGGATCGCCCACGGGCTCGTCGTCTGTGTAGTCCCAGGGACCGGCACGACGATCACGACTGCGATGGCCCCGAAGACCAGGAGCGCGAGCATCGTCATGTCCCGCACGACGCTCCGGTCCGTCGGCATCCGTACCCAGGTGCGCCGAGGTCGATACCGTGCGCGCCGCCATTGGAGGAGAAGGGCCGATAGGCCGATGACGACCAACGCGGTCCCCTCGAGCGCAGCAAATCCGACGTACCTCGCGTGGCCGAGGCCCGGGAGGAGAACATTGCCGACGAACGACGTCGTGCCGTAGAACCAGAAGAGGAACGTCGCGCTGACGAACGCGGCAAGGAAGACGAACTCCCGCAGGGGGAACCTGCGGCTCCAGAGACCGGGGTGCCAGAGCTCGAGCAGGACGATCCCTCCCAGCGCGCTGACCGCGAAGAAGTACGAGGAGAGGTGATGCGTTACGATCAATGCACCGGCCGACAGGGCGAGGGGGAGGAACCACCGGACATCCCGACGGCTCTCCACCAACATCCACAGCGCGGCCACGCACAGGAAATCGCCGAGGGCGAGCGGCGCAGGATGGGCGATGGAGAACAACCGGGGCATCGCCACCGATGCGAGCGCCGCGCCGAGGAGGGCCACGGTGTCGTGCGGATAGATCCGTCGGAAGAGCAGAAAGAGCGGGAAGAACGAAAGGACCGCGAGGACCGGTACGATGATGGTGAGTGCGTTGAACGTGCCGATCCCGAGAGCTCCGGCTCCCGCTCCCGCGAGGAGGTAGATCCCCGGGAAATCCGGGTACGCGGTTCCCCAACCCCCGTAGGCGACTCCGTGGGGAAGCGTCCCGGTCGTCACGAGGTCCGCGGTCAGGCGGTAGTACTCGCCCGTATCCGAGCCGAACAGAGCGTAGGAAAGGAATGGCTCGAGGGCGAGAAAGACGAGCAAGAGGGCGATCGAGACCAGGAGGATTCCGGTCTCGGCCCGCATCACGGGCCGGGCCGTCGGTTCGATGCTGGACCGGTCGGGGGGAGCCGTTCCCGCCATTCGGCGACGCCAGAGCGCCATCGGTCTTTACGTGGTGACGAGGATTGTTGCGTGCTAACCCATAAATAGGAGGGCTTGGTGCGGCCGCTTCGAGGCCGCGGCGATGCCCTCGAAATCTCGACCTGCGAAACGACCGGCCCGGGCGAAGCCCGCGTCGTCTCCGCATCGCCCTCCGGCAAAGGCTCCGGCGCGTCCTGCAGCAAAGAAACCCGTGCCGAAAGCGTCCCGGCCCCCCCCTGCGAAGCCATCCGCCAAGACCGCTGCGAAACCGGCGGCCCAGCCCGCGCCCTCCCCTCCCTTGGAAGTCCCCCTCCCGGGAGGGCGGCACCACGTGCTCTCGCTTTCGTTCGTCCGCGACGGGGATGAGTTTCTGGCCCGGCTTGAGACCGACTCGGGCCACATCACCGAGCTCAAGAATCGGGCGTTGGACCAGCTTCTCACGTTGGTCGCAGGAGAGCTCGAGGATCTACTCGAGTGATGCCGGGGGCTCCCGCGAGTGCTCTGGGAGCAGTCCGGCCTCGATGAGGTAGCTCCGGCGTCGTTGGCCGGTGCCGAAGACCTCGACCGAATCGACATCCTCCCCCGAGAGGAACCCCGCCGGGTACCGGCGTACGCGGCGGACCGTGACCGCGTGGAGTGGAGTCCACTGCGTCCGGCGACCCCATCGGCCCACGACGACGAACCCGTCGGGGAGCGCACCGATGGCCCGCGGAGCGGTGTTGAGGGTTAGAATCGTTCCGGCGAGCGCGAGGACGATCGCGAGAAGCGTGATCTCGACGAGTGCTGTCTGGGCGCCCGGAGTCGCTCCGCCGGGAGAGCTCCGCGCGTAGATTGCGAACCCCGCGTAGAGCGCGGCCAGAACAACGAGGAACACGACCGTGAGCCGTACGACCCGCTGGGTCCCGGCCCGGTTCGGTTTCAGCCCGGTCACCGCAGGGCCCGTCGCACGGACTCGCCGGCCCGCATCGTCTGGCGGCGTGGCAGACGCACCCCGAGAACGCGGGATGCGGACCGCACGAGGCTCGCTCATGGACCCGCTCGTGAGAGACGTTCAGCCCTCGAGCTTAAAAGTGCCGGCGCCGCACAGGTCGGCCATGTCGAGCCGGACCGAATATCTGGTCATGAACACCCAGCGCCCGCGGGAGTTCGTCAACCTCACCGACCAGGTGCGCGCGATCGTGCGGGCGAGCGGGATCTGGGATGGCCTGGTCCTGGTGTCCTCGATGCACATCACCGCGGCGGTCTACGTCAACGACAACGAGAAGGGACTTCTCCGGGACATCGCGGCATGGGCCGATCGGCTCGCGCCTCCGGGGGAGTACGAACACCACCGGACCGGCGAGACGAACGGCGACGCGCACCTCAAGAACCTCCTCCTCGGCCACCAGGTGGTCCTTCCCATCACGAAGGGGGACCTGGACCTCGGGCCTTGGGAGCAGGTCTTCTACGCGGAGTTCGACGGTCAGAGGCCGAAACGCGTGATCGTCAAGGTGGTCGGGGACGCCCGGCCCGGACGGCCCGAGTCATCCCGCTAGCCTTCGAGGTGCGTGTCGTGACCCGCCCCGGTTCCGGTGGGGCGGAGCAATGGGACGTGAGGGTCGACCAAAGGAACCTTGCGCGCGATCTCCTTCGCCATGGCCGAGCAGGACGACGGGGGCACCGGGTGCTGGGTATAGCCCGGTAAGGCGAGGTCGTACGTGACGACCTTCTTCTCGGCGATCGTTTCCCAGACGGCGTGGAAGACGCGTTCCGCCGCCTCGGTCTCGCCAAGGTGACGGAGCATTCGCTCGACGCAGAGGATCTCCGCGACCGGGTCGGCCTTGTCCTGCCCCGCGTACTTCGGGGCGGAGCCATGGACGGGCTCGAACACCGCGAGGTCATCGCCATAGAGCGCACCGGGGGCCACCCCCAAGCCTCCGGCCAGGCCCGCACAGAGGTCGGAGAGGATGTCCCCAAAGAGGTTCGTCGTGACGATGACGTCGTACTCCTCGGGTTTCTTGACGAGTTGCATGCACATGTTGTCAATGAGACGCTCGTCGGAAGGAATATCCGGGTACTTCGCCTGCATCTCTCGGAATGCGGTCTGGAAGAGCCCGCCCGTGGTCTTCAGGATGTTCGCCTTGTGGACCGCCGTCACCCGCCGACGGTGGTCCCGCCGCGCCAGATCGAACGCGAACCGAATGATCCGGTCGGAGGCCTTGCGCGTGACGATGTTGACGCTCTCCGCGGCGGAATGCTCCCGGTCGACCCAATGCTCGACTCCCGAATAGAGGCCCTCGGTCGCTTCCCGGACGACGACGAGGTCGGTCTCGGGGAACCGAGTCCCTTCCCCCGCGATCGCCCGCGCGGGCCGTACAGAGGCGTAGAGGTCGAGTTGCTGGCGGAGCGCGACGTTCACCGAACGGAATCCACTCCCGATGGGCGTGGTAATCGGCCCCTTGAGCGCGACCCGGTTGCGACGGATCGATGCCAGCACCGAGTCCGGTAGGGGGGTTCCCTCGCCGGCAATCGCCCGTTCGCCCGCGTCGACCACCTCCCAATCGATCGAGATTCCCGTCGCGGCGGCCACGACTTGTGCGGCAGCCGTCACCTCCGGCCCGATCCCATCGCCGGGGATTAGCGTCACGCGGTAGCTCATCGAGCGCCCTGTGCTGCGGGCGGAGCGTACGGCGGATTTAACGAGTGGGTCCCCTCGCGTCCGTCAGGGAGTCGATGACGGCGAAGGTTCGGGTCGGACGAGTCGTGCGAGGACAGAACGGAGGACCCGATCCCGGATGGTGGGTTCGTCCATGTTTGACGTGACCACGAGAACGACCCCGTCCCACGTGGTCGCGGAGATGTCGATCATCTCGAGGGAGACGCGACTGACCGTGGTCTTCGGATCGTGGAGGGCCGCCTTGAGGTCGGCCAACGCTGCCTCCACGGTCGCGACGGGAACCGTCTGGGGGAACGACATTCGGACCCGGACCGTTCGCAGGTTTCCCTCGAAACGCTGGACGACCCCACCGAGGATGATCGAATTCGGGATCTTGACCACTCCACCCGTGTCCTGCCGAAGGATGGTGTAGGTGAGTCCGACATCCTCGACCGTGCCCCCATAGAACGGATACATCAGTTCGTGGGGGTACGACGGGGCGATCGCCCCGAGGCTGGACGAGGTCAGGTTGATCCGGTCCCCGGGCCGAAACGGGTCGGCAACGACGAGCAGGAGTCCGGCGAAGAGATTCGCGAGAACCGTCTGGGCGGCCAGACCGAGAACGATCCCAGCGAGCGCGCTCCCGAGAAAGATCGATTCAAGGGAGACGCCCGCGAGGCTGAAGAGTGCAAGGACCGCGCCCGTCGCGATCAGGAGGTTCAAGAAGAGTCGGACGACGTGGCCGCGCGAGACGTTTCCCCGGATCCTCAGGAGCGCGTTGACGGCCCCGGTGAGTGCCCTCGAAAAGAGGTAGGCGACAAGGACGATCGCTCCGGCCTCCAGAAAGAGGAGGGTCGATCCCGTAACTCCGGCGATGACGAGGATGTGCCGGTAGATCAGGTCGAACAGGACGAAGAGGAACCCACCGACCACGAGGGCGACCAGCAGGTCCCGGACGAGAATCCGCAGAGGACGGGTCATCGTTCCCGCCATCGTGACGGGTGCAGCGGCTCGGGTGGATAGCAGTTTTCATTCCACAGACCAGTGGTAAACAGTATTCTTATAATTCATAGTAATACAGTGAAATCATGGCCGCGTCCCTCTCTCCCGAAGTCCTCGCAGTCGACTGGCTCCCCCCCATCGCACTCGGTCGGTGGAAGGAAGTGAGCGACGTCGTTCGACGGCTCGACGCGCCCGCACCGAAGGCAAATCCTCCGTGGATTGTGGGGGTGGCCGGGCCTCCGGGCTCGGGCTCGTCGGCGGTCGCTCGTCGGGCCGCACGGGAGACCGTCGAGCGCCTCCGGGCTTCGTCCGCCGAGCCGGCTCCTCGATGGTGGGCCCTCCGGGTTCGGGATCGTCGGGGGACTCACGGAGTTGCCACCGGGCTGCTTCAGTTGCTTGATGAAGGGTTCGACGGCCGGGGATTCCCTGTCGCGGAGATCCTGGCGGGATTCCTTCGCCGGGTCCGGCGCGAGGGCCGTCCAAGCGTTCTCGTCCTCGATGACGTCACGGCCACCGAGCCCGACGTTGCACCGATTCTGCGAGCCATCGGGGCTCCCGATCGATTCCTCCCCGAAGGCGAGGAGGGGCTCCCGCCGTTCTGGACGATCGTCGCTGGGACTCCGGAAGCGCTCAGCCGCCTCCACAGTCGCGTCTTTGACCGGTTTCCCTTCGGGCCGTTCGTCCGCCTGGAGCCGTACGATGAGCAAGAGCTGCTGGCCATCGTCCGGGACCGGGCCGGGCGGGCGCTCCGTCGACCGGCACCGGACGCCCTGACCAACCGGATTGTCGCTCGAACCTTGGAGGAGGGAGGGGGTGCACGAAGGGCCATCGAAATCCTGCGACGCGAGCTCCTTCGGGGTTCGCTCAACGGTCTCGACCGACCTTTTGCTACGTCGGGAGGGTCGGTGGGAGTCCCGGTCGAGCCCCACGTCGTGCGGGCGATCGTCGCCGCGTCTCACGGGCGAGCTGCCCCTCTCGGGGACGTCAAGCGGTGCGAGGCGGACCTCGCGCGAGCCCAAGGCGTCCGCCCTCTCCCGACGACCACGTTGTGGCGCAGGATCGTACGGCTCGAGCGGGCCGGCTACCTGCGGAGAGAGATCCGTACCGGCGGGAACGGCGGCACGCGCTCGCTCGTCCGGGTCTTGACCCCGATCGACGAATGGGTCACGATCCCGTATCCCCCGGGTAGTCCTCGAGGCGGCGAACCGTGGTGCGGGAGTCCGCCCGCGGACTCGGCGCTGGACCCGACACCGACACTGGCTCGTCCCGTCGCGCCCTCGATTCCGAACGGCGGTGGAGCTGGCTGAGGACCATCTCGGCAAGTTTTCGCGAGCGCAGCACTTGCTCGATCCGGTCGATCGGCGCCTGGCGCAGGGACTCTCGGTCGGGGTAGCCGGCCCGGAACAGCATGCGCGCGCGGACTCGGCCAATGCCCCGAAGTCGAACGAGGTCGAGGAGCTCCTCCTTCACCCCATAGCGCACGCGGAAGGAGAGGTCGTCGATCGGCCGCCCAAGGCGTCGCTGGAACGCGACCGCGAGCCGACCGGCGGCGAAGAGAAGCCACTCGGCGTCCTCGACCTTCGTCCTCAGGTCGCCCGCGCCGATCCCGAACCGGCGCGTGAGATCCAGGATGGGGGTCTCCTCAGTCCACGCCTCGAGGACCGAGGCGGTCTTCAACGTGGCGAGGAAGAACTCGAAATCGAGATCGAGCGGGGGCTCCTCAGGCTTGACCAGGAGCTCCTCCGCTTCGTCCGTGTAGCGCGCGAGCAGGTCCGACTCCTCGCCTCTCCGGAGGAAGAGGGGAGGAAGATCCGGGGTCGAGGAGATCGCCGCCAGAAGCGGAAATGCCCCGACGCCGAGAGGGGCGGCTGCCAATACCCGGCGGATCACGATGGCACTCATCGGATCGAGGTACATCTCGCTCGTGAGGTGGCCGAAGCGAGTCGCGCGCAGAACGTCGCCCGGTTCGAGCAGCTCGTGCTCTTGGAGGAACTCGCGGACCTCGGTGACCTTCGATTCGAGCTCGGCGAGCGGCAAGGTGTGACCGTAGAACGTGTCCGCGAAGAACGACCGAAGATCTGCGTCGCCGCTCACCGCACCGCTCGCGACGAGGGCCAGGAGGTGCATCCGGAGCGCCGGCTCGGCCGCGAGCCGGCTCTGGACCGGCTCCGGTGGCGCCGATAGGTAGTGGTCGAGGAGCCTCTCCTCGTCGTCGGGGCTCCGCGCGATGAGCAATGCCTCCCCCACCGGGTCGTACCGGGGCCGGCCCGCCCGGCCGAGCATTTGCTGGACCTCGAGCGCCGGGATCGGCGCCTGAAGCCCGAGGCGGTCGTCGTACCGGCTCGTGTCGCGCACGATCACCCGCCGAGCCGGTAGGTTGATCCCGGCGGCGAGAGTCGGGGTCGCCACCAGCACCTTCAGGGCCCGGTCCCGGAACGCGCGTTCGACGACCCGGCGCTCCGGGTTCGTGAGCGACGCGTTGTGAAACGCCACCCCATGCGGGAGAAGCGCGCTGAGGCGTCGGATCCCCTCGGTCTCCTCGTCGGAGACGGTCGAGAGCTCCGAGGTCGCGAGGTCCGCCCGGGCCCGCTCCTCGGTCGACAAGAGCCCTCGCACCGCGGGGATCAGCCCCTCCGCCAGCTGCTCGCTCGCCCGCCGGCTGTTGACGAACACGAGCGCTTGACCGCCTTCGCCGACGACGCTGCGTACGAGGCGGGGCACCGCGTCGCCCGGAGGGGGGATCTCTCGGGTGGTGAGATCGGTGAATGTAATCCGGCCCCCGGAGTAGACTCCGAGCTTGAGGGGAACCGGGCGGAACTCACTCGCGATGTGACGAGCCTCGAGCCACTCTGCGACCTCCTCAGAGTTTCCGACGGTCGCCGACAGCGCCACGATTTGCAGGCCCGGGTACCGGCGGCGCAGGCGGGTGAGGCTCACCTCGAGGGTCGGGCCCCGCTCGGGATCCCGCATCAAGTGGATCTCATCGGCGACCACGACGCCGAGGCGATCGAGCCACGGACTGCCGCGCCGCAGGAGTCCGTCGGCCTTCTCGCTCGTTGCGACGAGGACGTCAACCTTTTCGAGACGATCCGCCGGGAGGTCGAAGTCGCCGATCGAGATTCCGACCTTGATTCCGAGCTCTTCGAACTTCTCGAGCTCCTCGGCCTTTTCGTAGGCCAGCGCGCGGAGCGGGACGAGATAGAGCCCGGTCCGACCGGCCCGCGCCGCGCGGAGGAGAGCGAGATACGCGATCAGCGACTTCCCGCTCGCGGTCGGACACGCGAGGAGGAGGCTCTCGCCGGCGAGGACGGGATCGAGCGCGAGCGCCTGGGGGGGGAAGAGGGCCGAGATCCCGTCCTGCTCCAAGATCCGGCGTAGGGGCGCGTCGAGGCGAGTCGAAGAGAGGGGAACCGGCGCCACCGGCTCCCGGGGAGGGCTCGCGACGACCGGCGGCGTGCGGGTCCGACGGCTCACAGGATTTCGGAGTCGGGTCCGCCACTAAACCTTTCGCCCGTCCGCGTCTTCGACCAACGACCGGGCGAGGATCAGCTCCTGGATTTCGGTCGTGCCTTCCACGATCGGGAAGACGCGGGCGTCGCGCCACAACCGCTCCGCGGTAGCCCCGGCTCGCGCACCCTCCGCGCCCGCGACGTCCACGCCTCTCGAGGCGATCGACACCGCGGCCCGAGCCGCGACGAGCTTCGCGGCCGACG
Source organism: Thermoplasmata archaeon (assembly GCA_035623855.1). Taxonomy (GTDB): domain Archaea; phylum Thermoplasmatota; class Thermoplasmata; order Lutacidiplasmatales; family UBA184; genus Lutacidiplasma. The sequence continues at coordinate 73,342 of DASPSQ010000012.1, forward strand.
CCTCCGCCACGAACGGCAGTCCTGCGTCTTTCCGCTCGGCGGCCCTCTCGATGAGGACACGGGCCGCGGAGAGCTCGGCGTACGACTGCGCGAGGACCGTCCGTTTCCAGTCGGCATCGTCCGCTCGCACCGACCGGACCATCTCGTCGAAGGCCGCCTGGGCGACCCCGAGGGCGCAGCTCGCGATCCCGACCCGACCGCCCGTGAGGGACCCGAGCGCGACTCGAAGACCCTCCCCTTCGTTCCCCAGGAGGTTCTCCAGAGGGAGTCGAACGCCCTGAAGGAGGATCTCCGTCGTCTCGCTCCCACGCAGGCCGAGTTTCTCAAACCGTTGCGGCACGGAAAACCCAGCCACGTCGGACGGGACGAGGAACGCGGAGATCCCCTGGTGGCCGATCGCTGGATCCCGCGTCGCGAAAAGGAGGATCACCCCGGCGCTCACACCGCTCGAGGTGAACATCTTCGTTCCGTCCAGCGTGAATCCCGACGGCTCCCGGCGATAGCGCATCGCGATCCGGGCCGTATCGGATCCTGCGCCGGGCTCGGTGAGGCCAAACGCTCCCACCATCGCCCCGCGGGCGAGGGGGCGAAGGAAACGCTCCTTCTGGCGATCCGTTCCCCAAGTGAGGATTGGAACGGCGCAGACGGAAAGGTGAACCGCCACGAGCACGGCCACCGCCGAGCTCGCGCGCGCCAGTTCCTCCAGCACCGCCACCGTGGCACGCGTGTCCCCACCCGCGCCATCCCATTCCGCGGGAATCCCGAGGCCCAGGAACCGCTCCTCCGCGAGCCGCCGGACGAGCGCATCGGGAACACGGTCCTCCCGATCGATGCGAGAGGCAAGCGGTGCCACCTCGCGCATCGCGAACTGAGCGGCCCGAGCCCTCCAGGGGGAACTGACGGTCGGCGGAGCCAACGTCACAACGGTCGCAAGGCGATGAACTCTTAAACAGTCCCATTCGGTCGGACCAAACGGAGCTCCCAGCGCACCGATGGTGGCCGATCCCTCTCCCAAAGATCGATTCACGGCGCTCGACGCGCTCGCCGTGGTCCGCGAGCTGAGAGCCCTCGGTCCGGCGCGTGTCGACAAAGCGTTCGACCTCACGGGGGGCGGCTGGTCCCTCGTCCTGCGGGTCCCGGGAGAGGGCCGCCGGGAGCTCGTGATGGTTCCCGGCCGGTATGCCGCCGTCCTGGAGAAGGGCCTCGACCATCCCGCGGACCTCTCCCCGGTCGCGAAGGAGCTGCGTCGCCTCCTGACCGGGGCCGTGGTGCGGAGCATCGCCGAGCCCGGAGGTGAGCGGCTCGTTCAGCTCTCGCTCGCCCGAAGCGGCGAACCGACGGAACTCCTCCTGGTCTTCGAGATCTTCGGTGCGGGCAATCTCCTGGTCGTGCGGGACTCCAAGATCGCGCTTGCCGCGTTCCCTCGAAAGTGGGCAGCCCGAACGGTCCGAGTCGGGGCCGAGTATGTTCCCCCGCCGCGTCGCGCGGACCCGTGGACCCTCGGGATTGCCGAGATCCAGTCCGAGCTGGGGCGCTCCCGCACCGACCTCGCCAGCACCCTGGCCGTTCGACTGGCGCTCGGCGGTCCGATCGCCGAGGAGCTCATCGCGCGAGGGGGCTGGAACCCCGAGGAGGCGGCGGCGCCCCGGTCGGAGCGGTTGGCCCCCAAAGTCCATTCGGAGCTCTCTCGGCTCCTATCGGACGTCGGGGAACGTCCGGTCGGATTCACCTACATGCGCGAAGGCACCGCAGTCGACGCGACGCCTTACCATTCCCACCGATGGAGGTCCGTACCGGGCACCGACGAAGTGTCGCGTCCGACGTTCTCGCAGTCCGCTCACGAGTACTTCGCGTCCCTTGCCGAGCCGACGTCGACGGAGGAGGAGAAGGAGGCCACCCGCGCCCGGAAGGCCCTTGAACGTCTGGTCGAGCAGCAGCAAGAGGCCGCGGACGAGCTCTCTCGCACGGTCGACCGTCTGAAGGGTGAGGCGGAAGCGATCTTCGCCCACTACGCCGAGGCCGTTGCAGCTCTCGCGCGACCGCGCCCGTCGGAATCCGGTCCACGGGTCGAGACCGTGCTGGGCGGCACGGCCGTTTCGCTCCGGACCGACCGGACGCCCCGCGATTCGGCGCAGGCCCTCTACGAGGAAGTGAAACGGATCCAAGGGAAGCTTGCGGGCGCCCGGGCGGCCCTCGAGCAGTCGGAACAGCGGCTCAAGGCGCCGTCGATGTCGGTACCGAGGAGCTCCGCCACCGGCGAGCGTTCCGCGCTACGACGCGTGCGCTCGCACTGGTTCGAAAAGTACCGTTGGTTCGTGAGCTCGGAGGGAGCGGTGGTGGTGGCCGGACGCGACGCCTCCTCGAACGATCTCGTGGTCAAACGGCACCTTAAGGAGGGGGACGCCTACGTCCACGCCGATCTCCACGGGGCAGCGAGCGTGGTCGTCAAGCACCCGTCCCCGGGCGAGCCCCCGGTCTCGGAAGCGACCTACCGCGAGGCCGGCCAGTGGGCGGTCGCGTTCTCCAAAGCCTGGAGGGCTGGGGTCGCCTCCGCGGACGCGTTCTGGGTATCACCAGACCAGGTCTCGAAGTCGAGCGAGAGCGGCGAGTTCGTCGCGCGGGGAGCCTGGGTCATCCGCGGGACGAAGCACGTGATGCGAGATCTTCCGCTCGAGCTCGCGCTGGGAACGATCCGCTACGGGGAGGAGACCTACTGGACCGTTGCGCCCGCTGCGGCGGTACGCCGACGGGGCGACGTGCGGTTCCTCCTCACTCCGGGCGATGAGCGGGACCGGGCCGGGCGAGAGGTGGAGCTCGCCCGAGACCTCGGCGTCTCTCGTTCGCTCCTCCAGTCGCTCCTGCCGGCGGGAGGCGTTTCGATCCGCCGTCCATAGACCCGTTGGACGACGCGGGCCGGGAACCGGTCCCCCGACAGCTTCCAAGTGCGACCCTGAGCTCGGAGAGCGAGGACCCGGATTGAGCCTTCGGCCAACAAGAAATCTTCCCCCACGGTGACGATCGTCGCGGGGTCCACGATTGCTTCGACCGGACGGGTGCGAGGTCCTTCGAGAATTGACACGCGGAGCCGGTGCTCCGAGGCCGGCACCGCCCAGACGGTGCGAATCGACACTGCGCGCCCGTGAGGGACCGGCCCCCCCTCCACCGCTTCGAGCTTCCGGACCGTGAGCGGCACGTCCGTCGCGGAGACGGGGGATCCGACCCGGAGCTCCTGTGATGCCGGCATCCGAACGGTCGTCCGCTCCGATTCTGCGCCCCGGGACACGATGAGATCGATCGTGGCTTCCGACGGCCGTCGGACCTGAAAGGGATGAGTCCAGCCGCATTCCCGGCACTTGGCCAATCCTTCGAACTGCCTCGACGCGCTCCGGCGTCTCGGATCCCAGCGTACGATTCGATGGACCGTGACCCGACCGCAGGAATCACATCGGATCTCCGCGACGTGCAGGCCCGGTGTCGACGCGCCTTCGGTCTCACGACCGTGGGGCCCGGTGGAATGGTCCGTGGGCTCCATCCTGCGGGCCGCTGGTCACGGAGTCCTCATTACCGTTCCGCGTGGCCCCGCGAGGGCACACGCCGGTCCCCGCTGAGGGGGCCGGCCAGCGGCCCATGAAAGTCGCGAGTTCGACTCAGGGCGGGGGCGAATCTCGGAGCAGCGTCTCGAGAACCGGCCGTAGTCGGCTACGGAGCTCGGGAGAGTTCCAGGCAAAGATCAGGTTCGTCCGCAGCCAGAGAAACCGGTCGCCGATGTCGTACCGCGTCCCCTGGAACGTCGCCGCGTACACCGGCCGGTCGCGCACCAGAAGTTGAAGGGCATCGGTCAGTTGGACCTCCCCTCGAGCGTCGGGCGGGGTCCGATCGATTGCTTCGTACACGTCCGGAGTGAGCACGTACGCGCCGGTGATGCCGAGATGGCTGGGTGCGTTCGCGAGCGTCGGCTTCTCGACGAGACGTTCGCAGCGGTAGACTCCCGGCTCCACCTCGGGGCCGGAGATGATCCCATAGTCTTGTACCTTCTCATCGGGCACCGGCTCGACGGCGAGCACGGGAGCCCGGTAGCGCTCGTACCGGGTCCACAACTGGCGAAGGAGCGGCGGCTCGCAGACGTTGATCGTGTCACCGAGGAGGACCCCGAACGCCTCGGCTCCCGTGTGGAACCGGGCGCACTCGATCGCGTTTGCGAGCCCCTGCGGCTCCCGCTGGCGGACGAAGTGGATGCGAGCCCGACGGCTGAGCTCGTCGAGCTCCTTCAGCTCCGGGAGGTCGTCGACGTGCGAGAGCTCCGGGCTGTGATCGAAGTGGTCCTCGAGCGCCCGCTTCCCCCGGCCGGTGACGATCAGGATGTCGTCGGCGCCGGAGGCGATCGCTTCCTCAACGACGTACTGGATGATCGGGCGGTCGACCATGGGGAGCATTTCCTTCGGTTGGCTCTTCGTGGCCGGCAGGAAGCGGGTTCCGAGCCCGGCGGCGGGGATCACGACTTTCATGCCATCGGCTCCGAAGTAGCGGGAACGGAAGAGCGCTGACCCGTCCCAGCACCGATCCCGATCACCATCAGCCCGGCGCGCCGTGCCCGAGCGGGATCCACCGCCCGACGCAGGTCGACGAGGACGGGGCGACGCATGAGGCTCGTCCACGCGGCGGGCCATCGAGAATACTCCGGCCAATCCGCTTGGAGGATCGCGGCATCCGCCCCCAAAAGCGTCTCTTCCACCGTGGTACAGAAATCGAGCCGGCCCCGGGAAGAAATCCTCGTCGTCTGCCACAACGACCGGAAGTTGTCAATGGCAACGGGGTCATGGCCCTGGACCCTCGCCCCTTCTTCTACCAGGCCCGCGGCGATCGGGAGCGCTCGGGTCTCCCGGACGTCGTCGGTCCCGGCCTTGAACGACAGGCCGAGGAGCGCGATTCGCTTTCCCGACAGCGGGCCAACTGCGGACCGAATGACACCTCGGACGTAGGCGAGCTGCTCGGCATTGATTCGGAGGGCCACCTCGGTCGACCGCAACCGGACGCCGAGATCCCGCGAGCGGACGGTGAGCGCCTTGAGGTCTTTGGCGAAGCAGCTCCCGCCGAACCCCGGGCCCGCGCTCAGGAACCTCGGTCCGATTCGCGCGTCCCGGCCAACGGCTTCCATCACTTCGTCCACGTTCGCTCCCAGCCGGTCGCTCAACCGAGCGATCTCGTTGGCGAACGACACCTTGAGCGCGAGGAAGGCGTTCGCCGAGTACTTCACGAGTTCCGCGCCCGAGGGGGTCAGCGCGATCAGGGGAGCCCGAAACGGTCGGTACGCGCGGTGGAGCACCGCGAGCGCTCTCGAGTCCGCGACCCCGACGACAATCCGTTCGGGTGACAAGGCGTCATGGACCATCGATCCCTCCGCGAGGAACTCCGGGTTCGACGCGACGCCGAGCAGTTCGGGAGGGCGGCCGGAGCGCCGCCGGAGGAGCGGGGTTACGATCGACTCCGTGGTTCCCGGGACGACCGTGCTCTTGACGACCACGAGCCGATACCCGCTCAGGGGTCGAAGAGCCCGCGCGACATCGACCACGCTTTGCCGGAGGGGGCGGAGGTCGATCCGCCCACTCGGGCGGCTCGGTGTCGGTACGCACAGGAAGATCGCCTCCGACGTCCGGACCAGTTCTTCGGTCGTTTCCGCGACGCCCAGTCTCCCCGCCTTCCGCTGGGCCCGAAGGACTCTATCAAGTCCGGGTTCGTGGTATGGGGCCTCACCGCGTCGAACCGCCTCTCGGATCTCTTCCTTGACGTCGAACCCCGTGACCCGGAGGCCATGTGCCGCGAACCCGAGCCCGGTCGCGAGGCCCATGTACCCGAGACCGACAATTCCAACTCGAGGGCGGGAGCCGGAAGCACGCGTCACGGCCGACTGCTCCCACGACTCGCGAGCGGGCGGAAGTACGCAACGGTCTCCTTCAGCCCCTGTTCGAACGGGACCCGGGGGTACCAACGGAGATACCGTCGCGCCCGCTGGATGACCGGGGACCGTTGCTTTGGGTCGTCCTCGGGCAACGGAGAGAATCGGAACCGGGCTGGAATTCCGATCGCCTGCGCAACCAGCTCGGCGGTCCGACGGACGGTGAACTCTCGGGGATTCCCAAGGTTCACGGGGGTCACCACCGTCCGGGGGGCGTCCAGGAGGAGCACGAGCCCGCGCACGAGGTCCGAAACGTAACAGTACGATCGAGTCTGGTCGCCGCGACCGTACAGCGTAAACGGTTCCCCCCGAAGCCCCTGCATGATGAAGTTCGAGATCACTCGACCGTCGGTCGGTGACATGCGGGGCCCGTAGGTGTTGAAGATCCGCGCGATGCGCACGTCCAGCCCATAGTGTCTCCGATAGGCCACGGCCAGGGCTTCGGCGAACCGCTTTCCCTCATCGTAGCAGCTGCGCGGACCCACGGGATTGACGTGACCCCAGTACGACTCGTCCTGGGGGTGGACCTCCGGGTCCCCGTAGACCTCGCTCGTCGAAGCGAGAAGGACGCGGCCGTCGGAGCGACGCGCGGACTCAAACACCTGAACGGTGCCCAAGGAATTGACCCGTAGGGTTCCGATCGGGTCCTTGAGGTAGGCGGGGGGCGACGCCGGACTCGCGAGGTGGTAGTACCGCGCGGCCCGAGGAAGGGATCGGAGACCCGAGAGGTCGGCCCGGCGAAAGCGGAACCTCGGGTTCGATCGGGCGTCGTGAAGATTCGACTCACGACCCGTACTGAGGTTGTCGATCCCGACGACCTCCCCGCCGTGCTCGAGAAGCCGGTCGACCAGGTGGGATCCCAGGAACCCCGCGGCTCCCGTCACCACCGTCCGATCCTGGTCTTCCGGTGTCATGGCCCGTGGCATGGTTCGGTCCTCACCCTTGGGTACCCCGGACTCAAAGCTCCGTCGGTCGCCGGGAATGTGCGCGTCAACGCTCTGGAGGATCCCCCGGCACTCGTCCCGGCGGCCCGTCCCGGCCGTCCGACTCGACGGTTCTCCAACCCTGTCGAAGAGAATCCCGGCGATGATACTCCCAATAGGCGTCCGAGACGGCGTGCGGGGCCAGAAGGCGGAGGCCGCACCAGGCGATCTGGATTGCAAACGTGGGTTCCCGACGGAGCCACGCCGTCCAGGCGGCGTCACGCACCTTTTCGAAAGAGGGTCGGTCGGCCCCTGGATCCATCAGGTACCAGTTGACGGCCCCTCGACCCCGCAGAAAGCGGGCCGCCCGTTCCGCACGGGTCCCTCGGGCCATCGAGACGAGAATTTCCCCGGTCCGCACGATTTCCCGGCCGAGTCGCTGGCCGGCGGATTGGTTCGGGCTCTGCGAGAGGCTGTCGTGCAGCCGGTACTCGCTCAGGACCCGGGTCCCGAGCACGAGCGAACCCGGGCTGGAGAGCGCGCTCACGAAGAGGACCCAGTCCGTCGAGGTCGAGAATTCGGACAGCCGGCGAAGATGCGGAACAACGATCGATCGTCGGACCGCGATCGAGGAATTCCCCTCCGCCCCGTAATGTCGGATGAAATCGACCAACGCCAACTCCGCGGGCCGTCTCTCCGATATCGTCAGCTCGTGATCGGAGATCCGGGCGTACGGACCGAGAAGTTCCCGACCCGAGGCATCGATGCATCGGTTGCGATTCCGAAGATAGACCAATCCAGGCTCGCGACGGAACCGGTCCACGGTGGTCTCGAGTTTCTCGGGGACGTACCGGTCGTCGTCCTCGAGAAAGCAGACGACCTCCCCACGGGCGAGCTCGATCCCTCGCGCGAGCTTCTGGCCGAGCCGGGGCAGTGTCTCGTCGGTGACGGCCCGAACGCGTGGCCCTTGGCGCTCGAGCCATGAGTCGAGGTCCGGATCCCGCATGAATTTGACCACGAGCACCTCGAACTCGCTCGCCGGGAGCGTCTGGGAGAGAACGGATTCGACCGCCCCCTGAAGGAACTGGCGGCGATCGTGGGCGGTCACGATGACCGAGATGTACGGACGGCCGTTGGGATCGCCGGTGTCTCGCATACTCGATCCCGTCTCACTGGGGCGATGCGCGGAGAGATTCAGCGAGGGAGCCGGGGCCGTCACGGTTCACCGAAGGCGCCATTCTGCCAATTCTCAAAACATCCACGCGAGCCGCCACCAACGGACGCCTCCCCGCAGCGGCGAGGGCTACCCCTGGTGGTGATGATAGCCGACCAAGGATTTCCAGACTCGATTCACGGAGATCGCGATCCGCGGGGAAAGGGGGTACCCGAACATGAGCGCGGATGGGACGATCAACGGACGGCGGAGACCCACGCCACGGAGGACGGCGCGCATCGTCCGGCGGTACTCGTGGAAGTGGGTGTCGTTGGTGAGGAATACGAGGTGGATCACGGCGTTCGCGACCATCGGGTTGAGGGTCTCGCGCACTCCGTTCGGCTGGGAATCCAAGAGGTCGAGCATCCAAGCGATGTCGCGGGTCGCGCTCGCCCCTGGGCGGTTCCAGATCGACTGGGCCGGTCGCAGCGCTCCCTCCACCCGGCCCACGCGATACCCGGTGAGAACGCTCTGGTCCATCGCCATCCATTGTTGTTGGGTCACGGCAATCATGAACATCGTGTGGTCGGCGATCGTGAGCCGACGGAGCTCACCGATCCAGGGCAGGATCATCGATCGCCGTGCGGCGATGCAACTCGCGAGGGCCGGTTTCAGCCCTTCGCGGAACTGATTGCCCCTGCCGGTGTGGAAGAGCCGAAGCGGGCCATACCCCCGCCCCTCGGGTGGGACGTCGGTGAACGGGAGGTAGCGATTCGCGTAGAAGATAACGCGCGGGTCGGCGAACGCGTCCCGCAGGCGGGCGACCTTGCCCGGCAGGTAGACGTCATCGTCGTCGAGCAGCGCGACCGCATCCCCCGTGGCGCGCTCGATCCCCTCGGCGATCTTTCCGCCCTGGTACGGTTCATTCGTTCGGTACACCCGCGCTCCGAGGGTCTCCAGCTCCCGGTCGAGTCCGGGGTCCTGCGAGAATTTCATCACGAGGATCTCGTCCGGCTTTTGGGCTGCCGCGGAGGAGACCGCCTCTCGCAGGAACTGAACCCGGGTGTGGGCGGCGATCACGACGCTGACCCTCGTCCGGTTCCTCGCACCCGATTCGGCCGCATCCGGCTTCGGGGGTGGCGGATCGGGTGAGGGAGGACTCGCGACGACGGTCCCGCTTCGGCGCTCCTCCGTCATCGACCCTCTGCTCCCGTCGGAGGGTCGACTTCGATAAGGATTACGCGCTCGACTCCCACCGGCGGTCGTGGGGGGCTGGAGCCGTCCCAGAGCCACCTGTCCTCCTTTCCAGCGTCCAGCGAACGGCTTTTCTCAGAGCCGACCTAGGTCCGGCGTGCGGCTCGTGGTCGCCTGCCACAGCTACCATCCCGCAATCGGCGGGGTCGAGCGGCTGGTGCAAGGCCTCGTGGAAGAACTCTCCCGCCGGGGGGTCGACGTGACCGTCGTGACCCGCCAGGATCCCGGGACCGTTCGGGACGAACAGATCCACGGGGTCCGGGTGATTCGGCTTCCGATGGTCCGCCTCGGGCGCTTCCACATCCCCCGAGGGTACTTTCGCACCGTGCGGGAGCTGAACCCCGAAGTCTTCCACCTCAGCGGAAACCGGGTCTGGTGTGCGGATTTTTACCTCCCCAGGGCCCGGCGGGTCGGCTGGCCCCAGGTCATGACCGGTCACGGGTTCTATCAGTACGAGATGGGCCCAAGGGCATGGGACCGTTGGTACTTCGAGCGGTACCTTCCCGCGCGTCTCCGTTGGTTCGATCTCTATACCGCGATCACGGCGCACGAGCGGGACCAGCTCCTCTCCTGGGGCGTCGATCGTGGCGAGATCGTGATGATCCCGAATGGGGTATCGCTTGAGGAATTTGCCGAACCCCGCGCCAACCCGGACGTGGTCCGGTCGAAGTGGGGCTTCAAGGCTCCCCACGTCGCGGTGTATGTCGGTGGGTTCTACGAGAACAAGCGGGTCGATCGTCTCATCCGGTCGATCGCGGCGACTCGAGGGCGATGGGCGTTGGTCGCGGTCGGGCGGGACCTTCCCGGAACCGCACACGATCGAGCCTCCATCGCTCGCCTTGCGTCCGAGACCGGCGCAGAGGTCGCCCTTTTCGATCTCCTCCCCCGGTCGGACGTCCTGGACGCGCTGAACGCCGCGGATGTCGCGGTCTTAGGAAGCTCGTACGAGGGCTTCGGGATCTTCCTCTTGGAAGCGATGGCCATGGGACGTCCGTTCGTCGCGTTCCGGACGGGCGCAGTTCCCGAGCTAGCTGCGACCGGGAGCGGGTTCTGCGTGGACAGCGAGGCGGAGTTCTCGAACGCGTTGCATGCACTGGAGGACCCCTCCGTCGGGGAAGGCATGGGATCCCGGGGCAGGGGTGCAGTCCGTCAGTATACCGTCTCGGAGCAAGCCACGCGATTCCTCCAAGCCTACCAGCTCGCGGTTCGGCGACACGCGGAACGATCGCCGGAAGCCCAGGGGTAGGCGCGGACGGGCTAGGGGTCGAAGTCGGTCTAGCCTCCTCCGCCCCCACGTGCTTCCTCGCCAAGGCGGATCCGCCCGACGAACTTCGCCGACCGGGAGGCCTCGAAGCTATGTTCCCGGAGCGGCTGGCCGCAGCCCGTCATGGAAATCGTCGTGACCGGTGGTGCAGGATTCATCGGATCGAATCTGGTCCACTACTGGCTGGATCGGCACCCGGACGATCGCATGACCGTCGTCGACGCACTGACCTATGCAGGGCGCCGGGAGTCGCTCGCGGACCTCGCCGGCGTTCCCCGATTTACATTCCTCCACCGCTCGATCAGCGACGCCGAAGCGATGAACTCGGCCGTCCGAGGAGCGGACATCGTCGTCCACCTGGCCGCCGAGTCTCACAACGACCGCGCGATCGCAGACCCGATGCCGTTTGTCGAGACGAATGTTCGGGGGACCGCCGTCCTTCTCGAGGCCTGCCGGAAGCAAAGCGTTCCACGGTTCCACCACGTGTCGACGGACGAGGTCTACGGGTCTCTTTCGCTCGACGATCCCGCACGGTTCTCCGAATCGACGGCGTACCGTCCCCGCGGGCCGTACTCCGCCACCAAGGCCGGCTCCGACCACCTTGTCCGGGCGTGGTACGAAACGTATGGCCTTCCTGTGACCGTTTCAAATTCGGGGAACAACTTCGGTCCGTATCAGTTTCCCGAAAAGCTGATCCCTCTCGCGATCACGCGCGTGCTCCACGGCGGGAAGGTCCCTCTGTACGGCGACGGTCAGAACGTGCGGGATTGGATCTACGTGCTCGACCACTGCGCGGCGATCGATCTCATCTCCCATCGCGGGGAGATCGGGACGACGTATCTCGTCTCGGCAGAGAACGAACTCTCGAATCTGGACGTCATTCGCCGGATCCTCCGGTTGATGGGTCGGACCGAGGACCGGATCGAGTGGGTTGCGGACCGTAAGGGCCACGACCGTCGTTATGCGCTCGACCCTCACCGGTTGCGAGAGAACCTGGGATGGAGGCCGGAGGTCACGTTCGATGACGGCCTCCGCACAACGATCGAGTGGTACACGAAGCACGAGGAATGGTGGGCTCCGCTGGTCGGGGACGTCGGAGGGAGGTCGCCGTGACCCGATCCACCGAGGGACCCGGACCCTCATCTCCCATCCGCATCGAGTCTCCCCCGGAGATTCGGCTCCACGGGATTCATCCGGTCCCTCGGGTCTTCCATGGGGACCCCCGGGGATTCCTCGTGGAGACACTTCGGGTGGATGACCCGGCAGGCGCAGGAAGCCACTTCCGGATGTCCTACACCTCTCTGACACGGCCGGGCCAGTTCCGCGATGCGGACCGCTGGCACGTCCACGAGGTGCAGACGGATCGATTCATCGTGCTCCTCGGCGAGATGATTCTTGCGTTGTGCGACCGGCGGCGCGATTCACCGACCCGCGACCGTCTCGCCGTGGTGCGGATGGTCGGCGCGCCGTACGTGGATCGCGCGGCGACGGGAGCGTCCTCCGAGCCTCCCTCGTTCCTCGTTCCGATTCCTCCCGGGGTGCTGCACTGTATCGGCAATCTCTCCAGCGAGCCGTTTGTCCTACAGAACTTCCCGACCGAACTCTACAATCCCCAGGACGAGGGTCGGGTGCCGTTCGCAGAACTGCCGATTCCCTCTCTCGGAAGACCGTTCTCCTGGGACCTGGTCCCACGACCCCCCGCCCCGCGATAGGTGCTGCCGTGGCCGAAGTGTTGGTGCTGGGGGCGACATCGATGGTCGGCTCGCACTTCGTCTGCCACGCTGGCCTGTCGTGCTCCGCGGCGGGTCGGACCGATCCTCGAACCGTCGGAATCCCCGTAGAGCGATTTGACCCGGTGGAGCTTGCGAACCCGCTCGCGCTGCACCGGGCCGTGTTCGAGGCACCCGAGCCCGTCGTCGTCAACTTTGCGGCGATCACCGACGTCGACGGGGTCGAATCGCAGCGCCCGCCCGATTTGAACGCGGCCGCGGGCGACGCGTGGGCGGTGAATGCCCTCGCGCCGGCGTACGTGGCCCATGCAACGAACGAATCGAAGAAATTCCTCGTCCAGCTCTCGACGGACTTCGTCTTCGACGGCGAGCGCGGACCGTACGATGAGTCGGCCCCCCGTTCCCCGTTTTCGCCACGGGTCAGTTGGTACGGCTGGACGAAGAGCGAGGGGGAACGTCGCACGTCCGTGATGGACCCATCGGCCGCGATCCTCCGGATCGCGTATCCGTACCGATCCGACTTCCCCGCCAAGCTCGACTTTGCTCGAAGAATTCTGCAACGCTACCGGCAAGGGTCGCTCCCATCCCTCTACACGGATCAACAGATCTCCCCCACCTGGGTTCCCGACGTGACGAACGCGCTCCAGCTCCTGATTCGGGGCCGGACGTCGGGGGTCGTTCACGTAGCATCCCCCACCCTCACGACGCCGTTCGAGTTTGCCACCGAGCTTCTCCGCCGAGCGGAGGGCCGGGCGGTCGATATCGCCCGAGGGTCGTTGGAAGCAGCCCCCCGAGACCCTCGCCGCGCGCCCCGGCCCCTTCACGGTGGACTTCGGCCCGACCGCGCGAAGAGCCTCGAGATTCCCCTGACCCCGTGGCCGGCCGGCATTGAGCAGCTCCTCGCGTCCCAGGAGAGCCGGCCGTGAAGGGCCTCCTGTTGGCCGGAGGGCACGGCACCCGGCTGCGTCCGCTGACATTCACCGGCAACAAGCACATGATCCCCGTGGCAAATCGGCCGATTCTCCTCTACGGTCTTGAGCATCTGAAGGCCGCCGGGATCCGGAAGGTCGCGATCGTCCTTGGTCCGATGCACGAGGGGATCCAAGAGGCGGTGGGGGACGGCTCGCGCTTCGGACTTGAGGTGAGCTACATCCACCAGGGGCCACCGAAGGGTCTCGCACACGCCGTGGCCTGCGCGCGTGAGTTCTTGGACGGCGAACCGTTCGTGATGTATCTCGGAGACAACCTTCTCCAAGACGGGGTCCGGCCGTTCGTCGCCACGTACGAAGCCTCCCGGCCGGACGCCGTCATCGGGGCGACGCCGGTCCCGGACCCGCGACAGTACGGGGTCGTCGAACTCGACGGCGAGCGGATCGTGTCGATCGAGGAAAAGCCGGCCCACCCCAAGAGCAATCTCGCGCTCGTCGGAGTCTACCTGTTCACCCCCTCCGTCTTCGAGGTGATCGACCGGCTGAAACCTTCCGCGCGCAACGAGCTCGAAATCACCGAGGCGATCTGGGGCCTCCTCGAGAGCGGTCGTCGAGTGGTCGTCCAGCACGTTCGTGGATGGTGGAAGGACACCGGCCTTCCCACCGATCTTCTCGAAGCGAACGAGCGGGTTCTCTCGACCCTGGGGCCGAAGGACGTCGACGCGCTGGGGGAGGTGCGTCCGGGCGCGCGGGTCCGCGGACTCGTGGGAATGGGACGTGGTACGATCGTCGAGGCCGGGGCCGAGGTCGAGGGGCCAGCGATCCTGGGCGAAGGGGTGCGGATCGGGCCCGGCACCCGGGTCGGGCCCGGCACGTCGGTCGGGGCGGGAGGGGTCCTGCTCGGCTGTTCCGTCCGCCGATCGATCCTTCTCGATCGGGTGCGGGTCGAGGGTCCGGTCCAACTTGTGAACAGCATCCTCGGTAGGGACGTCACCGTCCGGTCCGCCCGACCGTCCGAGACAGAGGCCGAGATCATCGTGGGAGATTCAGCTCGGATCGTCCTCTGAGCTGAAGGTCGTCCCGCAGGGATCGGGCCCGAGAGCGATGGGTCACGGACCCACCGTGCGGCCCTGGCGGCTTTCTCGGCGATGGGGCTGCCCGAATTTGAATCGGGGTCCCGGGCTCCCAAAGCCCGAAGGATGGACCAGTAGAGCGGTGGGAGGGTGGGGCCTCCCGACCGTAGCTACCCCACAGCCCCGCATCGACCCTAGACCGCCTTGATCCGCTTGAGGGTTCGCCCAATGCGGCACTCGACGGGGCCGGGCTCGACCGTGTCGATATGGAACGTCTGCTTGGCGGGCAGAGAGGGCCCGGCACATACCCACCAGGTCGGGCAGTCGAGGCGGCGGCACGGATATCGTCCCGCCTCGATCGAGCTGCCTGCGATCGCGCTGCCCGCATCCACGACAAGCTCCCGGGCAATGGGCGCGACCTCGACCACGTGCGCATCGCTCTCCTGGAGGGCGCACGGATGGGTGATCGACCGAACCTTGGTCACGACGTAGCGGCGCCCCGGATCGAGGGTGAGGCATGCATGGCGGTACGGACAGGTCCGGCAGACCGGTCCACCGCCCTGATAGATGAACTCGTACCCCTCGTGCGATTCGGCCACCGCGAGCAGGGTGATCTCCGCCATGCTAGCTTTCCACCACCCCGGTCGTGACCGCGAGGCGTTCGGCCGCTTCGCGGGTGAGTCCGTTGTCGCCGAGAATCGTGTATCGTTCCGGCCGGATCGCATGGGCGGACATGAGCGCTCGGACGACCTCGTCCGGCGAGACGCCGAGCTCGCGGGCCGTCGTGGGGGCACCGATCGTAAGGAGCGCGTTCTTGAGGTGCCGCCAATCGCCCCCGTGCAGGTACATCATCATGATCGCTCCGACCCCGCACTGTTCACCATGGAGGCTCGGACGCTCGGAGATCCGGTCGAGCGCGTGGCTGAACAGGTGTTCGCTCCCCGAGCACGGGCGAGACGACCCGGCGACGCTCATCGCGATGCCGGCAACAAGGATCGGGCGGATCGCGATCCAGACGGATTCCTCGAGGTTCGGTTTGATCGCATCGGAACGGTCGATGATCTCGTGCGCGGCGTACTCGGAAAGGGTCGCAGCCGTGCTCGAGTACTCCTCCCCCCGCAGACGGACCGCGAGGCGCCAGTCGAGGACCGCGGTGAGGTTCGAGATCACGTCGGCACAACCCGACGCAAGCAGCCGAAACGGTGCCTGAACAATGAGCTGGGTGTCTGCGATCACTCCAATGGGAACCGCCCCTTCGATGCTCACCCGGCTCTCGGTACCGTGGAGGCTCGCTCGCGGCGAGGAGATCCCGTCGTGTGCGGCCGAGGTCGGGAGGCTGACGAACGGTACGTGGAGACGGGCTGCGACGACCTTCGTGATATCGATCTTGCTGCCGCCCCCGACCCCGACCAAGAATCGGGCGTCCCGCTCCCGAGCTTCCTGTTCCACTCGCGCGACCTCACTCTCCGTCGCTTCGCGCGCGAGGATGGTCGACACGGAGAACCCGTCGGACCGGAGGATCTCCGTCGCCCGGTTCCCGGCCAGCTCCGCGGTCCTCGGGCCCGTGATCACAACGCCTCGTTCTACGAACCCGAAGGTCCGGCAAGTGACCGCGAGGTCGTCCAGAACTCCGTGTCCGACGAGGACGACCCGCGGGAAGACCATCCCGCGGGCCTTTCCGAAGACCGACTCGGGAGCAATCGGCGTGCTGTGAGAGAGAGAATCGCGACCCGCCATGTCCCGGAACGGCGGACGAGGGTCCTGGCTTCTTTAGCCTTCCTCACGGAAGGCCCGGTCTCCCCCCGACCGGTCAGCGGCCGGGAACGTCCCCCCAGAGAACCTTGTGTTCCTGCACCATCACCCGCACGTCGAGCCGATCCGCGAGGACCCAGTCCGCGAGCCTCCCCGCGTCCGTGCCCCAGACGGGCTGGAAGACGACGGTCGCGGAACCGGGGTACCTCCGCAGCACCCTCTTCGCGTAGAGATAGTCCCGGCGGTCGCCGATCACGAACTTGAGAACGTCGACCCCACGAAGGAGGGGAAGGTTCTGCCATCGGTTCCGGGCCTCCATCCGCGACGAGGGGCATTTCACGTCCACGCTGAGTACAACGTTCGGGATCGCGAGGTACGGTGTTACGTCCAACGAGCCTCCGGTCTCGATCACGGTGTGGATTCCGCGTCGAGAAAGGGCCCGGACAAGAACCGGGGACTCCGGTTGAAGCAACGGCTCCCCACCCGTGAGACAGACGTGTCGGGTCCGGTTCCGCTTGATCTGACCGAGGAGGGAGCGGATTGAGCGCTCACGACCGGGCCCGAACGAGTACTTCGTGTCGCACCAGGAACAGCGGAGATTGCACCGGGCCGTACGGACGAAGGTCGTCCGGACTCCGGTCCAGGGACCCTCGCCTTGAATCGAATGGAAGACCTCGATGATCCGCATGGACGTTCTAGAGAATCGTCGCGAACTATCTCGTTTTCAGCCCGTTGCCGCCGCTCCCGAGCATCGTTCATATACCGTGGTCGTGTCAAAGCCGCGCTATGGATCTCGCACGGATGCGTCGATGGCAGGACGCGTGGGCCGCCGCTGGGCTCGCGACCGGCCAGAGAGTGTCGGGCCGGGGGAAGTTCTACGCCCTCATCGCCTATCCCGGGACGAGCGGGTTCTTCCACGTCGGCCATCTGCGCTCGTTTGCCTACACCGACGCCCTCCATCGGTATCATCGGATGCGAGGAGAGTCCGTCCTGTTCCCATTCGGGATTCATGCCTCGGGCCTACCGGCCGTGACGTGGGCGCAGAAGGTAAAGGACCGAGATCCCGAGACGATCGAGCAGCTCGAACAGCGCGGTGTGACTCCGGCGCAACGGCAGCGTCTTGAGGACCCGGAGGCGGCCGCGCGGTTCCTCGGGGAGACGTACCGGGAGGTCCTCCGAACGATCGGCGTTCTCGTCGACGGATCGACGTACCTCACGACGGTCGACGACGATTACCGGGCGTTCATCCGATGGCAATTCCACGCCCTCCACGCGACGGGGTCCCTCGTCCAGGGGTCGTACTTCGCCTCGGTCTGCCCCGTGTGCGGACCGGTCGCCGTGGATCCGTCGGAGACCGACCTCTCAGCCGGTGGAAACGCGGAAGTCGTTCACTTCACGACCGTCCCGTTCCGTCTCGACGACGGCCGGGTGCTCCTCACCGCGACCCTCCGCCCCGAGACCGTGTACGGGGTCACGAATCTGTGGGTCGAGCCCGGCGGAATGCTCGTCAACTGGCACCACGGTTCGACGTCGTTCCTCATGGCCCGCCCGGGCGCCGAACGATTGGTGGAGCAGCACGGGGGCCGTATCGGCCACGACGAACCGGCGGCCGACCTTGTCGGGCATGCCGTGACCGTGCCCCTGCGGGGGATCCGGGTGCCAATCCTCTCGAGCTCCTTGGTCGACCCCAAGGTCGGCACGGGGGTCGTGATGAGCGTTCCGGCCCATGCTCCGGCGGATGCCGCAGCCCTCGCCGAGCTCGATCTCGAGACCCGCTCCCGTCTTGGACCCCCTCCGGTCCTCCTGGAAGTGCCTGCCGACGCGACTCTCTCGGCCTCCGAGCGGCTGCTCGCGGTCGGAGAAGGTACCCCGGCGGAGAGGGCGCTGAAAAGCTTCGGCGCCAAATCTCTCCGGGACACGGAGACGCTGGCCGACGCGACGGAGCGACTCTACCGGCTCGAGTACGTTCGCGGTCGGATGACGATCCCTCAGCTCTCGGGCATCTATGTGCGAGACGCCCGCGAGCGGGTCGCGCACGAGCTCGCCGAAGGCGGGGAGAGCTTCGAGCTCCAGGAGTTCTCGGAACCGGTGATCTGCCGCAATGGCCACGAGGTCGTCATCCGACGAGTGCCGGACCAGTGGTTCCTCCACTATTCCGATCCCGCGTGGAAGAAGACCACCCAGTCGGCGGCCTCCCAGATGATCTGCTGGCCGGCCGACTTCGGTCGGGAATTGCCCGGGATCCTACAGTGGTTCGGGGACCGACCCTGCACTCGAAAGGGCCGGTGGCTCGGGACTCCCTTTCCGCTCGACCCCCAGTGGCTGATCGAGCCGATTGCCGACTCGACGCTCTACATGGCCTACTACATCGTCCGCCGATTCGTCTCCAGCGGGCGCCTTTCGGTCTCCCAACTCACGGACGCATTTTTCGACTACGTCTTCCGCGGCGTGGGACCCGGGGAGCCCACGGTCGACGCCTCGCTCCAGGACGAGGTGCGCGACGAGTTCCGGTACTGGTACCCGCTCGACATCAACATGGGTGGCAAGGAGCACAAACGCGTCCACTTCCCGGCATTCCTCTACACGCATGCGCGACTCCTGCCCCCTGAGCTCCAGCCCCGCGGCATCTTCATCAACGGTTGGATCACCGGACCGTCGGGCGCGAAGCTCTCGAAGAAGGAGGTTTCGAGCAAGGGCGGACGGATCCCACCGATCGATCGGGTGCTCGAAGAGTGGGGGCCCGACGCGCTTCGATTGTACTATGTGATGGCCGCCTCGCCCGCCCAAGACACCGAGTGGGACCCCGAGCCGCTCGAGGGCGCCGCTCGCCGGCTCGAGGAAGTCGAGCGCTTGGTCCGGGACGCCGCGGGGGATTCGGAGGGGCCGCCGGAACTCGACGCTTGGCTGTTCGACGCGCTCCACCGATTGCTCGGCGACGTCCGCGACGCCTACGCGTCGACCGACGTCCGCCTCGCGGCCGAACTGACCTATGTCACGCTGCCGACCCTCTTGCGGCGGTACTACCTGCGCGGGGGCAATCCCTCCCGGGCCACGGCGCAGGTCCGGGATGCATGGATTCGGCTCCTCTCTCCCATCACCCCCCATCTCGCGGAGGACCTCGCGACCCCGGGAGCTCCGGAGCTCGTGGCCGTCCGCCCCTTCCCGGATCCCGAGGAGTTCCCTCCGTCAGAGATCGCCGAGGCGCGCGAGTCGTTCCTCAACCGCGTGGAGGAAGACCTGCGGGCGGTGCTCCGGCCCATCGCCGAGCGCGGCGGGCAGACTCCCGAGGAGGTCGTGTTCTACGTCGCCGATCCTTGGAAGAGTACCGTCGAGAAGTGGATGCGGGAATCGGCCGCGCGGGGGGAGTCCCTCTCGATTCGTGAAGCCATGGAACGAGCGGCCGGGCATGCCGACGTCGCGGCGCACCGCGCCGAACTGGCGAAGTACGTGCAGCGAGTGACGCCGATGCTCCGCGCCGAGCCGCCTCCCGGTCCCCCGGTCGAGGAGCGCGCGACTCTGCGCGCGGCCGAGGGGTACCTGGTCCGCCGATTCGGGTTCCGCGCGGTGTCGATCCTCCGGGAGTCCGAGGCGGAGTCCTCCGACCCCCTCGGTCGACGGGAGCGCGCGCGGCCCGGAAGACCGGCGTTCTACCTCGTCCAGCGCGGCGTGGCACCGGAAAACCCCTGAACGCGCACGGGGTCGATTCACGGCGGAGCCGACAGGATCCTACCGGGCACGCTGTCGTCGCAGGCGAGCTCGGTCCCTCGGAAAATTAAGGTACATCCGGGAGGGAGTAGGATGGGCCGAGATCCTCCGGTACTTCGCGCTTTTCTTCTCGGAGTAGCTCCGTCGCACGGGTCCTGAGATTTCGAAGTAGATCAGCTGTCCGACCGGCATCCCGGCGTACACACGAACCGGGAGCTTCACGCTCATCTCGAGTGTCCAGTAGTTGCAGAACCCCTCGTCCCCCTTGCCGGCAGTGGAATGGATGTCGATCCCGAGTCGACCTACGCTCGATTTGCCCTCCAGGAACGGGACGTAGCCGTGGGTCTCCGTGTACTCCTCCGTCACGCCGAGGTAGAGTTGTCCGGGGACGAGGACGAAGCCCTCGGGGGGGATGCGATCCTCCCGGACCAGGTTCGGCGCCCGCGCATCGAGCGCCGGGGTGCGATACACCGCGAGGTATGGACCGAGGTGAACGTCGTACGAGTTCGTGCCGAGACAGTCGGGCCGGAACGGCCGGATCACGATCTTCCGGGAGCGCATCGCGGCCCGGATTTTCGTATCCGAGAGGATCATGAGGCCGGGCGCGGCGAGCCACCCCCCCTATTTAACGGGGGGCGACGCCGCGCCGGCTCGGTCGAACGCGATTGCGGCGTACCCGACAACGTCGGTCATCGGCTCCACCTCCCCCGAGTGCCCCCACCGCAGGAGCGAGGTCGAAAGAGGGCGATGGCGCGTCGCGACGAGCATCACCGTGGTCGGTGCGATTCCGCACATCGAGATGCGTTTTCGGACCACGGTGTCGTAGAGCCCCCTCGGGTCACGGGCGAGGACTTGGTCGATCGCCAAGTGATCGAGCCGGTCCGCAGTGGCCGGAGGGACATAGTGGGAAAGGTCGGACGAGGCGAGAATGAGCACATCCCGGTCCCCGGTTGCCTCCCGCACGACTCCCCCGACCTCCTCCAGGAAGGCGAACGGTCCGAACCCGACCTCGAGGGCAACGAACCTCGGCTTCGGGAGGACGTACTCGAGAAACGGAAGCTGAACTTCGATCGAGTGCTCGCGCGCGTGCGCGGATTCATCGATCTCGACCGGGCCGTGCTCGAGGGCTCGAACGAGATCGTGATCGACCTCCATCGGCCCGAGCGGTGTCATCCACGGTCGATTTGACAGCGACGCGCCGCGACTATCCCCGTTGTGGTCGACCCCGAGGACGAGCACTGTCGCGGGAGGCTTCTGGGCGGCGATCCGTGCGTAAACGTGGGCCGCGATCGGACCGGAGTACATGAACCCAGCGTGAGGAACGACCGCAGCTTCGAGGGTGCGGGTCTTCGTTCGCTGGCGGCTCGGCAATTCCCCCGGTCCCCGGGAATCCCGGAAGCAGGCCTCGATTTGGCGAGCGAGCTCATCGCCGGTTCCCGCGTAGAACGCCCCCGCCACGGCCGGCGAACGAGGAAGAGTCGTCGCCATCTCTTCTCACGACGGGGCAAGCTCCGCCACGACCGCCCGTGCGTCGGTGTCGGAAATGGCGGCCCGGGTCGCGATCTGGAACGGATTTCCCTCGCCATACCGGGGGATGACGTGGAAGTGCACGTGCATGACGATCTGCCCCGCGTTCGCCCCCGTGTTCATGGCGACGTTGTAGTGGGGAGTGAACCGCGTTTCGACACGACGGCAGATCTCATCGAGCGATCGAATCAATCCCATCTGTTCGTCGAAGGGGATGTCGGTGAGCCGAGCCCCATGTCGCTTCGGGATCACGAGGAGATGACCCCGGGTGAACGGGAAGATGTCGAGGAACGCCATGGTGTGTTCGTCCTCGAAGACGATCCATGCGCGCGAACGACGTGCCACGATGTCACAGAAGACACATTTGGTGTCGGTCGAGCGGGCCGACGGGGACATCGCACCCCCCCGAAGCGCGGCGGGACAAAAGTTTGGCTTGCTCCCGCACAGAGCGTCCGCTTCATTAGGAGTGCCTTTGTTGGTAACCAGTGATGTTCCGTGCCCGGGTGGCCCTCGCGGTCACGCTGACGGTCGTCCTGGTGTGGAGTGCGGCCCAGATTTCGCTCGCACCGGGGCCGACGGACGGTCCTGTTCGTCACACCCTCGGGTCGCCGGCGGTCGCGACCGTCTTCGCGACGGACGCGACACCCATCCCCACCGGGGTTCCCACCCAGCCGATGCCGTCGTCCGACCGGGTGTACGTGACTCTTTCGCTCGCAGAGCCGGGCGCGGCCCAGCTCTCGCAGTTCCTCCAGTCCGTGGAGGAGCCCTCTTCGACGCAGTATCGGCATTTCTTGACCGATACGGAGTTCGTGGCCCGGTACGCGCCGAGCGAGGCGGAAGAGGCGGCCGTCACGTCCACGCTTCGGTCCGCGGGCGGCGTGGCCCTGACGATCTTCCCGGACCGATCGGCGGTATCGGTGAGCCTCTCGGTCGCCGAGGTCCGCACGCTCTTCGGCGTCACCCTAGTCCAGTTCGGGCAGGATGGTCGGTCGCTCTCTACCGCCACTGGGACGCCGGTCCTGGCCCCCGCGCTCCGGGGGCTCGTCTCGGGGATCAGCGGACTCTCGAACGCCGGGCCTTCGGGCTTCAGTTGGAATCTCGCGAGCTCGGGCCTCCACCGGTTGGTGGTTCGGAGCGGCCCGAACGAGTTCGTGAACTACACCCCAACTGGCGGGGTGGCTGGGACCGAATTGTTCTTCGGCTCGGACTTCACCCAGGAATTCGGCGCGAGCGAACTCTTCCCCGGGTCGAACAGCGTTCCGGACGCCACGTTCCCGACCAAGGTCGCGATCGCGACGCTTCTCGCGAGCGGGTACAACGGCACGTTGCACGAGAACTTGCCCCCGTACGACCCGAACGTCACCGAGGCGTACCTCAATTCCACCCTCCCGAGGTCCTGGCCTCTCCCCAACGTCTCGGGCGTACCGGTCACCGCGGAGGGCGTCACCCCCCCGGCTCCGGGAAGCTTCGGCTCGCTGAACGACTCGCTCGGAGACGAATTCGAGAATTCCCTCGATCTCGAGATGGCCGGGAGCCTCGCGCCGGGCGCCTCGGTCGTCAACTTCTATTTTGGCGGCAACCTCATCGCCAACGCGACCTCGTCTTCGTCGATCGCCAACGACTTTGCCCTCACCCTGTCCACCGCGCTCGCCCACAACTACTCTCCGGCGCGCCTCGCAGTCGTCTCCGGTTCCTTCGGTTTGCCGGACCTCAACGACTCCGAATGGAACTTTGAGACCTCGGAAGCGGCCGCCACCGGCGTGACGATCGTGATTGCGAGCGGAGACTCTGGAGACGCTCCGAATAACCTCAACGGTCGGGACTCCGGCCAGTGGCCGACCTGGCCCGCCACCGCCGACTCGAACGACTCCGGCGCGATCGCCGTCGGAGGCGTGTCGCTCGCGGTCGGAGGGCGCGCGACCGCAGACTGGAACGGGAGCGCGCCTCTCAACCTCACGTTCGATTCGAACCTGACTGGCATCACCAGCGACACGGCGTGGTACGACACGTTGGGCGGGATCGCGGGGACCGAGGGGGGTGTGAGTGCCGTCGTCCCTGAGCCGGAATGGCAACGCCACTCGGCCGCCCAGCCCGAGATCGTCAACGCGACCGAGAAGCAGGGGGCCTCGTCGCTCGGTCGGGCCGAGCCCGACGTGGCCATGCCGGCGAACGACACGATCGCAACCGTCTGGGCCAACTCGACTGAAGCGATCTACTTCGATGTCCTGCAGGGGACGAGCGTCGCGGCCCCGGTTCTCGCCGGACTTCTCGCGGACGTGGTGGCGGTCGAGAGCAACCGATCGGCCGGCGGATGGGCCCCGCTCGGGTTCTTCGACCCCGAGATCTACAACATCTCGAGCTACTTCGCAGCGAACCCGTCGTCCGCGGATCCGTTCAGCGCGGTGACGACGGGAACGAACTATGTGTTCTCCGCGACCTCGGGATGGGACGCACTGACGGGCTGGGGGACGGTGAACGCGGCCTTGCTCCTCGCGGCCGACGAGAATCCGGCGATCGCGGGCTATCAGTACACCGGACCAACTCCCGGCCTCCCTCCCCCTCCCCCCACCCCCGCGATCCCGTGGGCCACGATCTACCTCATCTTCGGCGCCGGGATCATCGCGGCGGTCGCGCTCATCTACCTGGCCGCCCGCCCGAGGCGGTCCGGGACTCCGATGGTCCCTCCCGGCGCGCGGGGCGCGGGTCCCCCCGTGTTCGGGCCGGGAACTCAAGGAGGGATCTACCCCGGGGCGACCTTTCTGTGCCCGTTCTGCGGCGCAGTGCGTCCCGCAGAGCCGGTCCGGTGCCCCCAATGCGGGGCATACTAGCCGGTTGAGATCTATTCCGGGGCGGGGTCGTCTTCCACTGGTACTGGAGCGGGGACCGAGTCCACCGTGGGTCCCTCTCCGGGAGGAGGAACGGTCTGCGTCACCGGTTCGACCGGCCCTGCGGGCGCCTCGGGCCCGGCCTCAGGGCTCGGCGCGGGAGCGCCGCCCGGCGGTGACGGGACTCCGAGCTTTTGCTCGAGGAACCGACGGATCTCCTCCACTTGCGTCGAGGCGATGCCAAAGTACTCGGCAAACCGTCGGGTAGTCGAGAGTTCGAGGGTGGTTCCCTTCGGCTCGGTATGGACGAGCCCGAGACCCCTGAGGTGCTGGACCTCCTCGTACGCCACATCGCCGATCATCCGGACGAGATGGCTCTGGAGGATCGGCTGATGGTACGCGATCAGGGTCAGTGCCTTGAGCGTCCGAGGCGCCATCTCCACCGGCGTCACCGACTGGACCGTCGGCACGTACTTCTCGACGAGCTGGAGAGCGTACCGGTCCCCGACGCGGCGGACCTCGAGCGCCGACTGACGGTGGCCGTAGGTGCGTTCCAACGTCCGGACCGCCCTCTGGACCGGCCGGTAATCGTCCCGGCCCAAGGCCGCGGTGAGCTCCTTGACGCTCAACGGCTTTCCGCTCGCGAACAGCACCGCTTCGACCTGGAAGACCAGGTCGTCGATCCGGGACGGCATCGCTAGTTCTCCACGATGGGCTGACGTTCTTCCCTCGTTCGAACGATGAGCACCGGTGCGTCGAGGAGGTGCGCCTGCCGCAGCTCGACCGATTTCTCGCGCGCCAGGAACAACAGGGCGAGGAAGATCGCCACGAGGCGTTCCCGGCCCTCGAGCGGGGTCCAGATGTCGCGGAGTTCGAACGGGGTTCCCACGGGGTGGCGGAGGGCCGCGGACCACGTGTCGGCGAGGTCGCGCTCGGGAAGATCTCCGTGGACGAGGACCTCAGGGGGAGCCCGTTGCTCATCGCGAAGCCGCTCCCGCAGCTCCTGGATCCGCATCGCACGTCGCGCGTCCGCTTCCGCCTCGCCGAACGCTCGGACCAGCTCGAGAAGGGAGACCGGCCGGGTCTCCGGGTGGCGGATCATCTCGAGGAGCGGGGGAGGCTCGGTCGAGTTCAGGACGGTCGAGGTGACGTCCACGGCCTGGGGAGTCCCGAGGAGCGGAAGGTAGCCGTCGTCGAGTCCGTCGCCCGGCGGGAGCCCTCCCTCCTCTCCCATCGGTTCGGGTTGGGCCCGAAGCTTGAGCAACGCCTCCGACTGGAGGTAGAGGATGCTCCAGGCCATGTAGAGCAGGCGACCGGCGATCGCGAAATTGATCGCCCCTTCCTTCTGGACGCGTTCGAGGTACGACTCCGTGAACTTCACGAGGTCGATCTCCCACGGGTCGAACTCCTCCTCCATGACGAGCTCGAACAACAGCGCCATCGCCTTCTGGAACGGGTCCGGGATGACGATGTGGACCCCTTCCTTCAGATTCTCCACGAGCGCGAGGTACCGTTCGAGGAGTTTCGAGGAATCTTCGGACTCCCCGAGAAGCGAGCGGTGGAAGACCAGGTAGTTGAGGACCTTTTCCGCCGCCTCCCGCGGGACCGCGTTCGGGGCGGAAAGGTCCCGGGCTTCCAGCTCGGAAATCGTCATCGTGCCTCCAAGGGTGCCGGGCCCTCGGGGGCCCGGGCGTTCTCGCGGTTCTCCACATCGTGGATGTCGTCGAGGTGGATCCCGACGACGCGCGAGCAGCCGTCTCCGCGCATCGTCACCCCGTAGAGATGGTGGGCGAACTTGAGCGTGACCTTGCGCAGCGAGATGACGATGAACTGGGCCCGCTCCGCGTTGCGGCGGAGCATCCGACCCACAATCTCGGCGTTGAGCCCGTCGAGCGACATGTCGACCTCATCGAAGACGTAGAGCGGGCTCGGGTCGTAGCGCTGGAGCGAAAAGATGAACGCGAGGCTGGCGAGCGACTTCTCCCCACCCGAGAGCTGTTCGAGGCGGCCGACCGTCTTCCCGACGGGCCGGGCTTTGATCGTGAGCCCTCCGGCGAGCGGGTCCTCGGGGTTCTCGAGGGCGATCTCTCCTTCGCCGCCCGCCGAGAGTTCCCCGTAGATTTCCTTGAAGTGGGTGTTGACCTGGGTCACGACCTCCGAGATCTTCTCCCGCTTCTTCGTCTCGATCGCCGCGACGAGCGTGATGAGCTCGGTCTTCTCGGTCGTGAGCCGCTGGACCTCGGACTCGAACTCTTCGAGCCGGCCCTTCTCCGCGTCGTACTCCTCGACCGCCCGCTGGTTGACATCGCCCATCGCCTGGATCTGCTGGTCGAGCGCGGCGATTCGCTTCTTGAGTTCCTCCACCGAGACCGGCTTCTCGTTCGGCTCGGGTTCGGGGAACTGTCGGAGGGCCTCCTCGAGTTCGTGGAACTTCTCCTCGGCCTGGGCGAGGCGAACCTCCTCTTGCGTCAGCAAGGTGCGGCGGGTCTCGAGATTGGCCGCGACCTCGCCGACCTTCCGACCGACCTCGAGGCGCTGGTCCTCGAGCTTCCTGCGTTGTTCGGCCAGGCCGTGGGCTGCCTCTCCCTGCTTTGCCTCGACGGCCTTGAGCGCGTCGAGGGCCGAACGGGCCTCCTGGACGGCCTTCTCGGCCTGGACGATCTCCTTCTTCTTCGCCGTGACTTCCTTGCGCACTCTATCGAGGTCCTTCGCCTTCGCATCCAGCCCGGTCGCGAGGGCTTGCAGGGAAGCTCGGACGCTCTCGAGCTCCCCATTGACCTTCACTCGCTCTTCGCCCGTCGTCTTCGACGCCTGCTGGAGCGCGCGCAGCCGTTGGGAGAGCGCCTGCGGCAGTTGCTCGAGGTAATGCTCCTGGGCTTTCTGGATCTGGGTCTTGAGCTCACCGAGCTCGGCGGTGAGCCGGTTCACGCTCTCGTCCGCGGCCCCGAGGTCCGCGGCGCCTTTCTTCTGTTCGGCGAGGATGCTCTCGAGGCGTTCTCGCGCCGCACGCAGCCTCTCACGGGCCGCAGTGAGATCCTTCGAGAGCGCCTCCCGTGTCGTGGCATGCGCTTGATCCTCGATTGATCGCTTGGAGAGCTCTTCCGCTGCTCCGCGGATCTGCTCGGTGACCCTCGCGAGCTCCTCGCGCGCCGCGGTTTCCGCAGCGCTCTTGGCACGAAGCTCGTCGCCGAGCCGCTTGAGTTCCACCGCGCTATCGGAGCCCCGTCCGCTGCTCGTCGGGTCGACGTATCCTCCCGAGATTGCGCCGGTCGCCTCGATGAGGTCGCCCGCGAGCGTGACGAGACGGACCCCACCCATCTGGGTGCGCGCGTGAGTGAGATCGTCCATGACCACGGTCTCGCCAAAGACGAACCAAAATGCGGGGCGTAAGGCTTCGTCGAACTTCACGAGGTCGAGCGCGAAGCCCGTCGCCCCGGGCGCCTTCGCGACGACGAGGGACTTCCCGTGCGCTCGCCCCGGGAGCATCTTGTTCAGGGGAAGGAACGTCGCACGGCCTCGCTTCTCTTCGCGCAGGAGCTTGATGCAGTCTTCCGCGACCTGGTCGGTCTCCACGACCAGTGCCTGGAACCGGCTGCCTCCGGCCACCTGGAGAGCGACCTTGAACTTTGGGTCGAATTCCGCGAGTTCCTCCACCGTCCCACGGATCCCCGGGACTTTTCCGAGGTTGCGCTGGGAGAGGAGGAAGTCCACTGCGGCAAGGGCAGTCGGCCGGGTTCCGGATTCCGCCCGGGCCTTGAGCCGAGCGTCGAGGGCAAGATAGCGTCGATTGAGCTCGAGAACCTCCTGGCCGAGACGTCCGGCCTCGGCCGTGAGGCTCTCTTCCTTCTGCTTCAGCGTGAACAGTTCTTTCTGAAGGTCACCGGTCGCGGGACCCCCACTTCGCTTCGGACCCGCTTCCTTCGAGCGGAGCTCGAGGTCCTTGACCTCCACCTCGCGTTCGCGGAGGTCGTCTTCGGCCTGGGCCTGCGCCCGCTCTGCGCCTTGCACGACCGCGGCCGCAGCTTCGCGGGCCTGGACGGCCGCCTGCCAGGCCTTCTGCTTTGCCTCGTGCTGGTGTTCGAGCTCGAGCTGTTGCTTTCGGGCCGCCGCGAGTCGTTCCTGAGACTTCCCGGGCGACCCCGTCGCCGACTCGATCTCCTTGGATTGGGACTCGGCCTCCTTCGACAGCCGGGCGAGCTCGTCGGCCAACTGGGATTCCTGGGTCTCGAGGGTGGTTCGTTGGGTCTCGTCCCCCTCGAGGGTTCGAGAGAGCTCCGTGACCTGTGTCTGGAGGCCTTCGAGGGTCTCCTTGAGGTGCCCGAGATTCTGGTCGAGCCGGGCGAAGGCCATCTTCTTCTCGTCGAGCTCCTGCTTAAACTTCACCGCCGCCGACCCGCCGGCCTCGGCAATCTGTCGTTCGACCTGATCGATCGAACGGGAGAGCTCCTCCTGTCGGGCGGCGAGCTGGGTCCGTTCCTCGTCGAGCCGGGAGATCTCCTCCCGAACCCTCGCAACCTGCTTTCGGCAGGCGGCGAGCTCCTCCTCGGCCATTCGGTGGCCCGCGCGCGCGAGTCGGGCCTCGGCCCGGCGTCGGTCGTCGTGGAACTGCTTGTATTGAATGGCCTGGAGGCGCTGACCCTCAAGGGACGCGAGACGGCTCTTGATGTCTGCGAGGAGGGTCCCGATCCGGTCGAGGTTCTGGTCGAGGTCGGTCCGCTTGACCGTCGCTCGTTCGAGCTCCTCATCGTACTGGCTGATTCCGGCCAGCCGCTCGACGAGGCCGCGTCGGGGCACCGGTCCCATCGTGACGATCTTGTTGACGTCCCCCTGCTGGACGAGATTGTAGCCGTCTCCGGAGAGACGCGCGTGGGCGAGGAGCGTGTCGATCTCGGTCTGGGTCGTCCGGCGGCCGTTCACGTAGAAGTACGAATAGTACCCGTCCGGGTCGCTGGGCGCCAGCTTGACGTACCGCGTGATCTCGACTTCGTCGGAATCGGAAGGGAGGAGCTTGTCCGAATTATCGAAGACGAGCGAGACCTCGCACTCTGTGGCAGGCTTCTTCGAAGCCCCGCCGTTGAAGAAGAGGTGGGTCAGCCGCTCGGCCCGCAGGGCCTTCGAACTCGTCGGGCCCAGGACGAACAGGATCGCGTCCGAGATGTTGGATTTACCCATTCCATTCGGCCCCGCGACGCCCGTGAAGCCCGGCTGGAACGGGATCTCCGCCGACCCGGCGAACGACTTGAAATTCCGGAGTTTGACCTGTTTTAGGAACATCGAGCGATTCTCCCTGCCCGGTCTCCCTTCGTGCCGTTCGCCCATGCCGACACGCCGTTTGTCGGACGGTTGTCAGCGGGTCTTCCCGAGGCCCGTCAGCCATATCGGCCCTATTTAACGGTATAGTCTGACGGGTAGTGGCCCTGACGTCCACAGCTTGACCCGGGCGCAGTGCCAGCGAATTCTCAGGCGCCGCCAGCTCGAAGCAGTTCGTCAGAGGTCGGCCTGTGCGGCATCAGTAGGTGATGTCGGGATTAGGGCGACTTCCGGGCGACCCCGATGCGGTGGGGACATGAAATGAGCACGGGGCGAGTCCGGTCCCTTTGGATTCGGCGGGCCGGTCCCGAGAACTGAGAGCTCTACCGCTCGTCTGTCTGAACGATCACAGGGTGGATCGTACGTTTCCTCCGCTGCATGCTCGCAGTCTTCGCAGTGGGCTGAGCCCAGGTCCACCCACTCCAAGCAACCTACGATCAGGGCTTCTCGTGGGCCGGCCCGTTACGGGGCAGGAAAAGTGCGGCCGAGCGCCCGTTCCAGATCCTGGAGAAGGTGCTGCTCCCGTGCGGCATTCCAGGGGGACAGTTCGAGCTTGGGGCGGTCGACCCAATGACTCGGCGCCGGCGAGCCGAACGTGTTCACGAAGTCGATCCTCCACGGTTCCGGGAGGGCGGTGTCATCCGCGAACGGTGTCAGGCCACCAAACTGCCTCCCGACGCGGGCGAGGGTCCGTGCCACGGAGCTTGCGAGGTACCCTCCCCCGCCGGTGACCACGATTCGGCCGCCGAATCGATCCGCACGGTCCAAGAGCAGGCGGTCGAACTCGGCGTAGCCGTGCGGAGTGAACTGGAGTTGCGCCAGGGGATCCCCCCAGTGGCTGTCGAGCCCGTGCTGGACGACCAGGAGATCCGGCCGGAAATCCTCGAGAAGCGGAGGCAGGAGACGCCGGGCCAACGGGACGAGCGCCTCGTCCCCGGCGCCGGGGGGCAGCGGGACGTTGACCTTCAGTCCCGCCCCATCGCCTTCTCCGACCTCGCCCACGCGGCCGGTCCCGGGAAAGAGCGTGCGGCCATCCTGGTGAAAGTCGACGTCGAGAACTCGACCATTCCGGTAGAACCCGTACATCACTCCATCCCCGTGGTGGGCATCGATGTCGACGTACGCGACCCGTCGACCGGCCTCGACGGCCGCCGCGACTCCGATCGCGACATCGTTGAGGATGCAGAATCCGCTCGCCCGCCCCGGTGCGGCGTGGTGAAGGCCCCCCGCGGGAACGAAGACACCGCCTCCCCGGTCGATCGCCAGGCGAACGGCCCACTCGGTCCCGGCCACGATCCGGGCCGAGGCCTCGAAGCAACCCGGAAACGCAGGGGTGTCGGAGGAATCGAGCAGGATCGGCATGGTCGAAGCGCTGGCCGCACGGAGGAAATCGAGGTAGCCCTCCTCGTGGAAGGTGAGCAGCATCGGCGTGGGCGCAGGCTCGATGGCCCGCTTCCAATCGATGGAGACCCGCTCCTCCGGAGTCAGGGTGCTCTCGAACAATCGAACCGCGAAATCCCGACTCGTCTCGTCGAAGGGGTGGTCCGGACCAAAGTTGTACTCCCGGAACCGAGGGTCCCAAACCACTGTGAACGGTTTCGAGGTCATCGAACCACCCGGTCGCGAGGACCTCCTAGATGGGGGCTCGGCCACGGAACCGCTCGAGGTCGGCCGGACCTTCTCTCCGTCCTCCCGCTCCGCCCGGGAACGTGCCCGGACCGTGGCTAGAAGAGAGGCCCGGGTTCGCCGTCCCGGTAACGCGACGCAGCACCGGGAGCCCCCTCAACTCTTCTCGGCCGCGTGGGGGCGGCCGAAGGAGACCTTGAGCTGATAGTTCCCTCCGGAAAGGATCGTCTCCACGGGGAATCCCAGCTTGTGGAGGATCTTCATCGCGGGGGAGTTTTCCGGGAGGATTTCCGCCACGAACCCCTCGATTCCGCTCTCCCGAGCGATGCGGGCGACGTACTTCACGAGGAACGATCCGATCCCGCGTTTCTGGTAATCGTCCCGGACGAGGTAGGACACCTCGGCGATGTTCACGGCGCGGTTGAGGAAGTAGCGACCGACGCAGATGATCTGCTCGAGCTCGGGTTTTTCCGGGTCTTCGACCAGTCCCACGATCGCCATCTCGTTCGTGTAGTCGACGTGGACGAAGTGCACCAGGTCGCGGTGAGGCATCGATTTCAGCGACCGGAAGAACCGCTGGTAGACCGTCTGGTCCGACAACCGGTAGAAGAGATCCTTCATCATCTCCTCGTCGGTCGCCTTGATCGGCCGGAACGAGACGCGTAGCCCGCCCACAAACGTGTGGGCCGTCTCCCACTGACCGGGGTAGATCATCCCCACCTCGGACAGCTCCGGGACATCCTCGGCGATGTACTTTAGGCGTTTCGCCTCGCGGATCAGGCCCGGGCGGAACTTGGGGTGAGCAATGGAGATGAGGGCCAAGGCGCGCTGTTGGATCGTCTGGCCGTGGAGATAGGCGATCCCCCACTCGGTCACGACGTAGTGAACGTCCCCTCGGCTCGTGACGACTCCGGCTCCTTGCTTGAGCTGTCCGGTGATTCGCGAGACGGTCCCTCCGGCCGCCGTGGACGGGAGGGCGATGATCGGTTTTCCGCCTCTCGAACGAGCCGCGCCCCGGACGAAGTCCACCTGGCCCCCGATCCCCGAGTAGAAGTATTCGCCGAGACTGTCCGCGCACACTTGGCCGGTGAGGTCGACCTCCAGGGCGCTGTTGATCGAGACCATCTTGTCGTTCTGGGAGATCACGAACGGATCGTTGGTGTGTGACACCGGGTGGAATTCGATGAGCGGATTGTTGTCGACGAAGTCGTAGAGCTTCCTCGAGCCCATGCAGAACGCTGCCACAACCTTCCCCTTGTGCAGCGACTTTTTCATGTTCGTGATCACGCCGTCCTCGACCAAGTGCATCATCCCGTCCGAGAACATCTCCGTGTGAATTCCGAGATCTTTCTTGTCTCTCAGGCAGTAGAGCACGGAATCGGGGATCGTGCCGATACCCATTTGCAACGTCGATCCGTCCTCGACGAGGGTCGAGATGTGGCGGCCGATCGTCCGAGCGGTCTCGTCCGGTTCGGAGACCGGAGCCTCGAGGATGGGGTAGTCGACGGGTACGAGATAGTTGATGCTGTCCACGTGGAGGAACGAATCGCCCAACGTTCGCGGCATCTGGGAGTTCACCTCGGCGATGACCAGGCGGGCCGCCTCCGTCGCCGGCTTCACGACGTCCGTGCTGACCCCATACGAACAGAATCCGTGTCGGTCGGGCGGACTGACCTCGATCAACGAGACGTCGATCGGCACTCGCCCACGCTCGAACAACCGTGGGATCTCCCCGAGGAAAATCGGAGTGTAATCGGCCCGACCTTGGGCCACGGCCTCGCGGACATTCGGGCCGATGAACAGGGCATTGTGCCGAAAGTTGTCCCCCCACTTTGGTTCGACGTATGGCGCGAGGCCGAGGGTCATGATGTGAACGATTTCGGTACCGAACACCGACTCGGCCCGTTTCACGAGCGCCGCGACGAGTTCCTGCGGTTCTGCAGCGCCGGACCCGATGAAGATGTGACTCCCGTTCTCGATCGAGGCCACGGCTGCGTCGGCAGTGCGAACTTTGTCCCGGAACTTTGCCTGCCAATCGAACGATTCGGTCAATCCGGAGGGAACGGCTCCCTCGCCGGGCAGGCCCGACGAGAACCCCCCGGAAAGCGCGGAGTTCCCGTCGCTATGGTTTAGTCGACGAGCATTCTCGCGCGGAGGAACCGGGCTCTCGCTCACGATGAGCGTACACCCGGCGCGATTATAATTCGTATTTCGTCAGCTACACTTTCCGAACGGGTGAACACGTTCTCGACTCCCGCAGGCTACCGGCCCGGTCTCTGAGGATCCATGGGGTCATCATCCACCGGCCCATCGACGGACAGCCCTCGGCAGACGACTCCCCCAGGGTCGTTCGAATCACGTCGGCGAGGAGGACGGGGAGGGGGTCAATCGACGGATTTCGAATACCGACTCGACTCCGCACGACAGCAAGACTGCTGAGATCACCGCGGTGGAAATCCATCCGGCTTCCGCCGCACGCCCAACGGTCCTCTCTACGACAGTAACCACGATCGCGGACAGTCCGCCAAGAATCAGGATCGCTGGAAGCGACCGAACAAGCCGACGGGTGGCTCTGCCCGGTGTCACGGTTGAACGCATGGCGCATACGCGGACGACCTGAGTTCCGACGTCGTCCAAACTCCTGATCCGCGAACCGCGGATCCCACTGTTCCATGAGCCCGACGAGACGAGCACGGCCGTGCATCGAACCGGCCAGGGGTCCAATCGGCATCGAGAGCCCTGCCGGGAACTTGCTCCATCTCACGCAGGTGCTCGTACCATCTCGACCACTCGCTCGCTCGGCGTGTGGCCGAGCGGTGACGCTCTGCCTGTAGCTCGGAACCCTCGGGACTCGTACAGACGGATTGCGTCGACCTGGCGAGGATTCACTTCGAGGATCACAGACCGACCCTGGAGGACGTCATCGACCCAGGCGAGAGCCGCGTCCAAGAGCTTTCTTCCCACCCCTTTCCGCCGAAAGCGGGGGTCCACCCACATCGCGAAGACGTGCAGGGTCTGCTCGATATCTACGACCGCGATCATTCCGACCAGCTTCTCGGTTCGTTGGACAGCGACCCACGTAGCGGATTTCCGGGGATGGGTCGAGGAGCGGATGAGTTCCTTCCATCTCTCGGGTGTGAACCCCGACTCCCGCTCGTAGGTCGAACCGAACGCGAGAGGGTCGGACTGGAGAGCTCGCAGCCGTGTGTCACGGTAGGCTTCCCATTCCTCCTCGCGGATCGGACGGACGATGACGTCCCGAATCGGGGCACCGCGTACGCCGTCCACGAGTTTCACGAGAGCGGCGGGGATAGATAGCCCGGCACGGCACCGCGCCCGGCACCACCATCCATCGTTGGAGGGCGAAGTGAGCGTTGGCGACGGACGGAAGGGACTCCCAGCCGGCGCTTCCTTGGGGTAGAAATCCAACGAGCCAAGTTTCCGACGTGAACGCCGTCTGGAACGTGAGCGGCGGGGTCGGACGAGGGAAAGTGGAGTCGACGCGGACTGCGTGGGAACGATCAGCGGGCCCTCTTAGCTCGGTGAACAGTAGCAAGTATATTTCTCTCGAAGAGTCTCCTGGACTCGTGGCTCCGAAATGGATTTCCGAGCGGCACGTCATCAAGATCCTCGTCGAGCCTCAAGGGGCGATCCTCTCGATCACAACGAAGACGTACTCCCACCTGTTCATCGTCTCCCGGAATTTTATTGGTCGGCGGAAGATCCGGACCCAGGATCGAATCGTGGCGCGAGCTGGCTATTCCACCCCCCGCGTGCTTTCGTTGATCGACGAAGTGTATCCGAAGGGCCTCTAGGTCGGCGTCCGTCGGGCCCACAAAGACGAAGGGACGTGCTTCGCGCGGAACCGAGGTAGTCGTACGACGGCGAATCCGTTGGGCGCGGGTTCTCGTACCGTGGAGGTTCGCGCCGGTCCCGGAAAGCCGGTTCGGCTTCTCTATGTCGAAATGGACGGTAGAGCGTGCGTGATCCCGGCCTCCAACGATGCAGCATGGTTCACGACCGCGTACCGGACTGGCGAAGCCCAGGTCCGATGGGAAGATGGGAGGGTGCTTCGTTGCGCGGCCCAGGTCGTGTACTCCCCGGCCGAGCTCGCTCGGATCCGTTCGCTCTTCCAAGCCAAGTACGGGGAGGCGGTGTACCGTGCGTACTTCGACACGGTCCGCCGAGCCCTCCTGCTGGACCCGCACCAGGCTCCAAGAGCCCCACTGCCCGACGAACTGTTGCGGACCGAATTCGAGTCCGTTGCGCTGGGATATGATGCTGCAGTCGCGTCGCATCCGATAGAGCAGTACCTCAAGGAACGGACGGCGAGCCTCCTCGTCCGGGCGCTCCGGGGTTTCGACCCCCTCCTTGAGATAGGGCCGGGCACGGGGTACCACACCCTCCCCCTACTTCTCCAGGGCCACCGCGTCCTCGCGATCGATCTCTCGGAGGCGATGATCGATCGGCTACGGGTTCGGGCGACGGAAGCGATGGTCAACGACCGTCTCGAAGTGAGAACCGGACGCCTCCGAGACCTCGAGAGACTGACGGAAGATCTTCCGAATGGAACGGTTCGAGGGGCTTACTCCGCATTCGGTCCGTTCAACTTGGAGCCGGAGCTTGAACCCGCGATCCGCGCATTCGCCCGTCTCCTCCCGCCGGGTGGAAGACTCGAGTTCACGGCGCTCAATCGGCCTGGGCTCATCCCCATGATGTGGGAGATCGTCGCGGGGCGCCCGGGCGCTGCCCTGTATCGCCTCGGCGAAGTCATCCCCCCGGGCAGAGGCCGCTTTCCGCTCGAACTGCATGTCCCGGCGCTCGCGGGATGGGACCGCCTGCTCCGCCCCAGCTTCCGACGCGTCGGGATCGAGCCGGTTTCTGCGGTTGCGCCGCCGTTCGACTCCCACCGGCTTGCGACATTCCTAGGACACGAGGGCCTCCGACGCGCCCGGAAATTCGACGAGCGGATCTCGCGGCTTCCTGCCGCCTGGGTCGCCGGAGAATGGGTGCTCCTGGCGTACGAGCGAACGGGCGCCCCCGCCGCGCGCGCCCCGGGCCCTTGAACGATGTCGAGGCGGGCTGGCGGAATCACTTTCTTCCGCTCAGGAATCCTGCCCCGATCCGCCGACGCGGCGCACCGGGGGCTTTAAGGCGAGGTGCGTTCGGTACGGGGAGGCCCACGTTTGGCAGCGTCCGCACCCTCGCGTTTCTTGCGGGCGCTATCGTCCCGCCCGGGAAAGATCCTGCTCGCCGGTCTCATCATCCGAGAGGCATTTTCGTTCTGGACCGGTCATCCGTTTGACTTCGAATCCTGGATCCGGACCGGCTATGCCGCCGCGCACGGGGTCGATCCGTACTCCTCGTTCTGGCCGGCCGTGCCCGGCGTCAGCTTCGCGTACCTGAACACGACGATTCCACCCGCGGCCTACCTGCCGTTCTGGTCCGCGCTCCTAGGAGAGCTGTACCGACTGTGGATGGCCGTGGGCAGCGGAAACCGCTTCGTCCTGTACTTCCTCCTGAAGCAGCCGGTAATCCTTGCGGACGTGGGGACGGCGTTTCTCCTCTACCGTCTGACCCGGCAGTGGACCGGAAAACTCACCGCCGCGCTCGCGGTCCTCTCCTTCTGGTCGTTCTTTCCCTACGCC
>DASPSQ010000019.1:0-7647 GCA_035623855.1 Thermoplasmata archaeon
TCCCAGTCTAGATTGGCCTTTCACCCCTAAGCACAGGTCATCCGAATGATTTGCACGTCAACACCGGTTCGGTCCTCCACCTACCTTTCGGCAGGCTTCAACCTACCCACGCTTAGATCGATTGGCTTCGGGTCTTCCACCCATGACTTCGGGCGAGCGCACCCCGTCCCTCACCCCTTGCGGGGTTGTGGACCGTCGGTTTCCCTGCGGCTGCGGCCGTGCGGGCCTTAGCCTCGCCATGGATCGAAACTCCCTGGCCCGTTATTCAAAACGGACGCATGGATCCTGTGTCCGCGGCCTTTCGACCGCTTCGTTCCTTGGGGACCACATGCGGCATGTCGTCAGTTGGTTTCAGGCTCTTTTCACCTCCCTTCCGAGGTACTTTTCAGTTTTCGCTCGCGCTACTAGTGCACTATCGGTCTCGGGACGTATTTAGGATCGGAAGACTGTATCTCCCAGCTTCCCGCGCGATATCCAACGCACGGTACTCGGGATCCCTCCAATCCCGCCTCTTCGCTTCGCTTACGGGACTTTCACCCTCTACGGTCTGTCGTTCCAGGCACGTTCGACTCGCGAAGCCAGCGGGTACGGAGGTCCACTACTCCACATCTCCCGGCCCTCACCGGGCCGGGATTCGGTTTGTCCTCTGCCGTTTTCGATCGCCTTTACTCGCGGCATCTCAGTTGATTTCTTGTCCTCCCCCTACTAGAATGCTTTACTTCGGGGGGTTCCCCTTCCTTGCGGAATGTCCCTTGCGGGACCGGAGTTCCGATTCGGTGATCGGTGGATCACAGGTTCCTTGCGCCTACCCACCGCTTATCGCAGCTTGGCACGACCTTCCTCGGCGCCCGAGCCCAGCCATTCCCCAACTGACAGGAGTCAGCTACGCTGATTGTACTTGACAAGCGTCCAGAACGCGTGTGATCGGCGTCATCGGTCCCCTGCCGGCACGGCGAGGGGACCCTCGCCCTTCCCCGGAGAGGCCCCGGCCTCTGCGGGTGCATGTGCCGACCGAACAGCAACGCCGTGGCGCGGCGAACGACGATGGGGACCTCGATATTTAACGGCTCCGAACTTGCCGAGGTTACAGTCGGGGCCGCGGCGTGGCCAGGAAGGCCTGACGATGATGGGGGCCCTCGAACCGGCTGGCGGCGAACCGGCAGAGGCCCTCGGCGTTGGGTTCGCAGCCTCCGCAATTGCGTTCCGCCGGGACGGGTGCCCGCACCCGGTCCGTGCGGATCTGGGTTACCACCGCGTGGAGCCAGCGTTCTTCAGCATCCCCGTACGGGATCTCCACCCATCCCTCGCGCTCCCCGCCCCCGGCCGCGTCGCCATAGAGCACGATCCCGTGCGACGGGCGACGGCCGAAGACCGCATGGACCAATCGGCACTCGGCGATCGCCTGCACGGTGTCGAAGAGGCGGCCGTGGGCCTCGTGATAGCCGATGAAGAGGTGGGTGGCCTTGTACTCGAGCGGAACGTACTCCCCTGACTCCCGCTGGATCACGAGGTCGGGACGGCCCGAGAGGCCGAGTTCGGGGTCGATGAGATTCGAGTGGCCGTTCAGGAATCGGGGGTCCCGATGGATCCGGTCGGGCGGGAACAGGACCGGGAGGTCGTCCTCCCCGTCGTCTTCGTAGACGAGCCGGTCCGCTTCCGCGAGGTCGAGGCATCCTTCGTTCACCGCGACGTGCCCGAGCGGCGGAGCGAACATGGGGGAGTGGTGGAGGGGAACGACGTCGAGCGGAGTCCGCACCGGAGGAGGGTCTCTCCCCATCGACCGCGCGTGAAGCTGCCGGGCGAGCTCCATCTCGTACGGACATCGAAAGTACGTGACGAGCTCGTGCGGCGTCAGATGCTCGAGCACAGGGGTTTCGAGCGGACCCAGCATGGTCGGCGGCTGCGAGACCGACCCTATGAAGGTGCGGCTCGACGCGAAGGCCCTGCCGGCCGCTCGACGCCACCGCCCCAGCTACGCGGAGAGCAGGGCGACGATTCGCTCCCGTTCGGAGGGTGGCAGCGCCGTCCGGTCGAGGAGCGCCCGGAGAAGCTCCCGATCGACCCCGTGCTGTTGCAGGGATTCGGCGATCGCGGCCACTACGGGTGTTCGGCCGCGTGCCGCCGCTCGGACGAGCGAATACTCCGGGCGCGTGAGACGGACGTGATGGCCATGGAACGTCCCCGGCTCCACTCGGGCGACCCCGGCCCGACCGCTCCACTCTTCGAACGGCCGGACCTCCCTCGGCTCGAGCGGAACGGACCATTCGACGCGGATCCCGTCTCGGAAGGTCCCGACGAACGCCCGGGCCGCGTGGACGATCCCCGATCCCGGCCAGTCGGTGGGACCGACGGGTTCGATCAGGTACTCCGAGAGGAGCGCCGCGATCCGGTCGACCCCCGCCCGGGTCGTCCCGAGGTCGAGGTCGTGCGGCTCGAGCCGGGCCCCCTCCAGCCAGGCGGCCACCGACCCTCCGATGTACCACTCGATTCCCTCCGAGTCCAAGACCGGTGCCAGGCGTTGGACGACCTCGGCGAGACCCGGCTCGACGGGAACGGGAGCGGTAGAATACACCTGAGAGATCATCGCCTCCAGGACGAACCTGCCACGATTGTACGCCGCCCGAACCCGAGGGGCTTCCGAAGGCGGAAGAAGGAAGCGGCGATGCCAGCAACGCGGGCCCCCGAACATGCACGGGGAGGGGGGGTGGACGTATCCAAAGACGTCGAGCGGACCTTTCGGAGGTCCGCCGGCGTCCGACCCCCCGTCCTGGGCGTGGAAGGTGAACGTCGTCGCCTCCCCGTCCCGGTCGATCGAGAGCTGATGGAGGTACCCGCCTCCGAGATCGGGCCCCGAAAGCATCTGGACGTTCACGGTCGCTTGGTTCCCGAGAAAGACCCGGGCCCGGGCCGAGGGCCTAGGTGGCCGGTGGCCGGAGAATGAGGGAGTTGGGCAGCGGAATCCGCCCCACCGTGACGTCGATCGTGCGGTCCTTGCGCCGCGCGGAGAGGTACGAGCCGCCCGGGAGGGTCTTCCAGACCCCGGGTTCCGCGTCGAACGGCTCGCTCCCGACGATCAGGCGATGGGGCGCGGCCTGGTATGTCATCTCGTAGTACCGGCGCTTTGTGTCGAAGAGCCCGGTTCCGTGGTCGCCCGTCCAGAGGCAGAACGCCCACAACTCGTCCGGGCTCCGCGAGAAGAGGACATTGAGGCCCGAGAACGGAGGGATCGCGGGTTGCTTGAGCCCCTGCCACACCCGAACCAGATCCTCGACGGAGTGCGTGAACCCCGCGAGCGGATCGCCCACCTCCTCGGTATTGCGAACGAGGAGCCAGAAGAGCACCTCGCTATCGTTGACGCCGCGGACCTTCGGCTCGTGAACGCCCAGGAACGGCCGGGTCTCGTTGGGGAACGAGATCGCACCGTTGTGTTCGAAGAGGACGGTGTGCGCCTCGAACGGCTGGGAGTTCTCGAGCGCGATGAGTTTCTCGTAGGGGAGCTTGAGCGGATTGCTCGCGTGGCGAAGGTGCCCGAAGATGAGGGTACCGCGGGCTTCGGCGGCGGCGGCGAGATACCGATCGCGCTCGGCCGGTGCGCTCGCCTGCCCGGTCCCCTTTTCGACACGTGCCCGGCCACCATCCTCGAACCATCCGATGCCCCACCCGTCCTTTTGCGCGGTCTCGGGGGAGACGTTCGATTGGGCGAGAAGCGATCGGTCGGACCGCACGAGCCACGGTTCAGCGGATTCGTCGCGGGTCGACAGAAGACCGAACATCCGGCACATCGGGGGAACGCACGACGGGCCGGTAGATAACCCTCCGCGGCCCGTGACACGTCCTCACCCGTGGTTCAGCAACCCTTTTTTAACACCCCCCGGCTAGGTTCCCTTCCAGAGGCCCAGCGATGGTCGCGATTGAGGTCACTCCGTCCGCACGGGACCAGGTTCTCCGGATCATGGAGAAACAGGGGAAGCCCGGTTCTGCCCTCCGCCTCTTCGTCCAGGGAGGCGGCTGCTCGGGCCTCACGTACGGGATGTCGTTCGACAAGAGGGAGTCGGGGGACGAGATCGCGTTCGAGGGCCAGGGGCTCCTCGTGGTCGTGGACCGGGCGAGCGCTCCCCTCCTCGACGGGGTGAAGGTCGATTTCCTGCTCGGCCTCGAGGCGTCGGGGTTCAAAATCTCCAACCCCAACGCGACGCACACCTGCTCGTGCGGAAAGTCGTTCTCGGCCTGAGGTCGGTATCCCGCCGGTAACCGTCTTTTTATAGCACCCGGATTCTTGGATTCGTAGGGTAATGGAGGAGGGCCCTCGTCATGAGCGATAGTCAGATACAACTCGAAGTCACCAAGGAAGCGCAGGACCAGGTCCGGGACCTGATCAAGGCCCAGAAGCCCGGGATCGCCGTGCGCGTCTACCTTCAATCCGGCGGGGGCGGCGGCTGTGGCTGCGGCTCCGGCGGGGGCGGATGCGGCTGCGGGAGCGCGGGCGGAGGGGGACCGTCGTTCGGGATGGCGTTCGACAAGCCGCGCAACGGCGACCAGGTCATCCAGGTCGACGGGTTTTCGATCGTGGTCGACGGTCTGAGCGCCGAGATGCTGAACGGCGCGAAGATCGACTTCGTCCAGGACCTGAACGCCTCCGGATTCAAGATCACCTCGCCGAGCCTCCCCGCGGGTCCCGAAGGGGGCGCGCAGGGTGGCGGGTGCGGGTGCGGATCCGGCGGGTGCGGTTGCGGTTAACCGCGGCCGGTCCAACCCTTTCGATTCTTCTTCGAACCCTCCCCCAACCCTTCGTTCCGCTCGGGGACCGTTTCCCCGACCGCGAGTGGAATGGCGGATCGGCAGCTCACCGGTCGACGAGCGCCTGGCTCGTCGGGGAATAGCGATCGCCTGCGGCCCACCCTTTGGGGATCGCCGCCTCAATGTCGCCGAGGTCCTTCCTGGACAGCCGGAGATCGGCCGCGGCCACGTTCTCCTCGAGATACTTCCGTCGCTTCGTTCCCGGGATCGGGACAATCTCCTCTCCCTGGGCGAGCAGCCAGGCCAGCGCAAGCTGCGCCGCAGTGCAGTTTTTTCGCTGCGCGATCCCCGTCAACCGGTCGACCCCTGCGAGGTTCTGTCCCAGGTTCGCGGATTGGAAGCGTGGGATGTCTAGGCGAAAGTCGTCCTCGCCGAGACCCTCCAGAGTGCGAAGGGAGCCGGAGAGGAATCCCCGGCCCAGCGGGCTGAACGGGACGAACCCCACCCCGAGCTCTCGGCACGCGGGAAGGACCCCGTCCTCGGGATCGCGCGTCCAGAGAGAGTACTCGCTCTGCACGGCAGTGATCGGATGCACCGCATGCGCCCGGCGCAGGGTCTTCCCGGTCACTTCCGAGAGGCCCAGGTATCGGACTTTCCCTTCGTCGACCAAGCTCGACATCGCCTTGACGCTCTCCTCGATCGGCGTCCGAGGGTCGACACGATGGAGATAGTACAGGTCGATCTTCGGGGTTCCAAGACGGCGGAGGCTCGCGTCGCACGCAGCGCGGATGTGCTCCGGGCTTCCATCGATATGGCTCGGCCCTCCGGCCTCGCCGGGAACGAACCCGCACTTCGTGGCAAGGATCACTTCGTTCCGTCGCTCGCGGATCATCCGACCCACCAGCTCCTCGTTGGTGTAGGGCCCATAGATGTCCGCGGTATCGAAGAACGTCACCCCGAGTTCGAACGCTCGCTGGAAGGTGGCGATGGCTTCCGCAGGGTCCGCCGGCCCGTACGATTGCGACATCCCCATGCATCCCAGTCCAAGAGCCGAGACCGTCGGGCCATTCTTTCCCAGTCGACGGGTTCGCATGGAGGCATGTAGGTGTCGCCCCGCATAACCGCTCGCTCCGGAATTTGGAGGGACTCTCGGGTCCGTCGAAGTCCGTCCTCCGGCGCATCCCCCGGCATCCGGAGAAAAACGCGCGTTGCCCTGGGGCGACGCGGCGGCGAACAACGGGCGAAGAAAGGATTCGGAATCTACTGGGGTCGGTTCAATCCTCCGCACGAAGGCCATCTCAAGGTCATCCGTCGGTTCGCGTCCGACTGGACGGTGACCATCGTCGTCGGAAGTGCCGAACGCCGGAACACGAGCACGGACCCGTTCAGCGGCCCCGAGCGCAAGCGGATGCTCGAAGAGTTCCTCCACGAGCGAGGAATCAGGGGCGTCCGGGTCGGAACGCTTCGGGATGGTCCCTCAGAATCGTGGGCGATCGATCAACTTCTGAAACGGTGGCGGCCGGACGTCCTCTTCCTCTCGACCGAGAAGACCACTCTCGCCGCGCTCGCCGAACCTAGGGTGCGCGTCGTCCGATTCCGGCGGTCGGGATCCATCTCATCGACCCGGATCCGGGACGCCATTGCACGCGGCGACCCGAGCTGGAAGGACCTCACCGGGTCGTCGGTCGCCCGGCTCATCACGAAATGGCACGGCCTGCGTCGGATCCGTGAGGCGTACGCGCGGGAGCACTTCCCCCGGCGACGGCGGCAGGTTCTCCGCGCCCCCCGAGGCGCGGTCGGACGCGGGGAAGAGATTGAAAGTGGGCCCGGACGGATTTGAACCGTCGACCGACCGGTTATGAGCCGGTCGCTCTAGGCCGGACTAAGCTACGGGCCCGCACGACGGAAGACCGAGGCGCCGCCGAGCGGAATTGGGGGCCGGCGGAGAGGCTCCGTCGGCCTTTCGAACCGCTGACCTTTCGGTTAACAGCCGATCGCTCTGCCACTGAGCTACGGCGGCACCGGCGCTGCCGAGCCGGCATCTCGCTAATAGCCTTTCCGGCCCGGAGGAGGCCGGTTCTCCCGCTCCAACGCTCGGGTCTTGAGGTGCTGGAT
The DNA here is from genome assembly GCA_035623855.1 of Thermoplasmata archaeon. GTDB lineage: Archaea > Thermoplasmatota > Thermoplasmata > Lutacidiplasmatales > UBA184 > Lutacidiplasma. Next base: position 6,853 of record DASPSQ010000019.1, read on the forward strand.
GACCTCGGCCATCCGGTCGAGGGAACTATTGAGGTTCGCCCAGAACTCCCGGGCCTTGTCGGTGACGACGGCACCGTCGGCCGAGGGCTGGATCACGCCCTCCCGTTCCAGGAGGTGGAGAGAGTATCGGGTCTTGTGGATCGGTAGGTGAAGGGCCTCGCTCAACCGGATGATCCCGATCGGCGGGCTTTTCGACAACTTCTCGAGGATGTCGACGTTCCGTGCGAGCAAATTGATCTCCTCCTCGATCCGGTTGACGAGCTGCGTGGACTCGGGGGGCTCGCCACCCTGGAGTTCTTCGGCACGAGCGGAGTTCTTTCCAAACGGCATGGGCTCGGGTTCCCGGAGTCGACCACGGGTAATTCAAAGTATCCCGTCCGGTCCCGCCCGCCCGACCGGTCTCCGAATCGGCTATACGCCCGTCGCTTCGGGTTCGTCCGGTGGTCCGGCACGTGCCGGCGGGGCACTTCGAAACGAGCCGACGGCAAGGTTCGCGACGACGATGCCGACCGCAATCTCACCGACGAGCGCGGGGAGCCGAAACCGAAACGGAAGTCCTCCGAACCCGCGGGAGAGAAGGTAGATGACGAAGAGAGCAGCTAGGGCGAGGAGGAGAATTTCCATCCTTCAGACCACGTGGGAGTGGATAATGGGCCCTCGTACCGAGCGCTTCCGTGCCTTCCGGTGTCCGAATCCCGTGTAACGGCGCGCGACCTCCCCAGACCTACACCACACGTCTAGACACGATTCGATGCCGAGGGGGTTGCTATTCGCGTCATCATCCGCTCGGGCAGG
>DASPSQ010000001.1:0-154382 GCA_035623855.1 Thermoplasmata archaeon
GTCGGTGTCTCCGAAGCAGCTCGTACGTCTCTGCGTCTAGAGCGATCGTCTTTGCTGCCATTGCTGTGTGGAACACAACGCGGGATTATAGTCGTTGTGTTGATCCGGTACCGGAGTCATAGCCCCGAGCGGATTCGCCTGAAACTACAGGATAAGTTGGATACAGTCATGCCGTGGAGGCACTACCGGTCTGGTCGGGCGAAAGGAGGCTACGGTCCGGGCCCCTCGAAGACCCTTCCACCCGAGCTGGGAGCTTGAGCATCTTCCCAGGTTCCCGTTTCATCTCAGGAATCTGTTGAAGCTTGGCCGTAGGCAACCACGGCGAATCCTAGCTTGCGCCTCGTCCTGAAGCTGGCGAATCGACGCCAGCTCGAGGGATCAGGCTATCCTTCCGGTTTCATGTTCCTCCGCCGAGTAGCCCGGATATCACTCGTACGTGCAATCCACCCTCATGGGCGAGCCGATGAAGGCGCATCGGGGCTGCGATTCCCGGGCTGGGCCAACCTCGTGGGCCATTTGAGGGTCGTAACTGCTTCCGTGCGAAAATGTAGCGTGCCAATCTATATCATGGAGGAAGCCGTACCACGGGGGTAGCTGCGTGAGGCAGCTCGATCGTGGCTGTGCGACCTCCGCCCTCGGAACCCAATCTTGTCGAAGACTTTCACGGTTGGACTGCCTGCGAACGTCGGCTTCCTTCGTCGTTGACGATCTGGGATGAGACGCTGCGCGACGGGGAGCAGATGCCCGGCGTCCATTTCTCTCCCGAGGAGAAGCTCCAGATCGCGGAGAAGCTCTCGGAAGCCGGCGTGGGCGTAATCAACGCCGGCATCCCGGTGGTCTCCGACGAGGAGGCGCGAGCGGTTCGGCTGGTCGCTTCGGCCGGCCTCGCGGCGAAGGTGCTCGCCGCGGCGCGGACGGTTCCGTCGGACGTCGACGCGGTCATCAAGAGCGGGGCTACCCACATCGCGATCTTCGTCGCGGCGAGCCAAGTGCATCTGAAGTACAAGCTCAAAATGACGCAGGACGAGGTCCACGCGGCCTCGATGAGTTCGATTCGTCAGGCGAAGGACGCGGGTCTTCACGTCGCTTTCGTGACCGAGGACACAGTACGGGCCCCGTTCGACTTTGTCGAGCGGCTGTACCGCGACGCCCAGGCGGCGGGCGCGGATCGGTTGGTGGTGGCCGACACCGTCGGGGTCATGACCCCCCTGACGTTCCGATGGTATCTCACCGAGTTCCAGCGCCGCGTCCACCCGAAGGACCTCTCGGTTCACTGTCACAACGACTTCGGCCTCGCGACCGCGAACACGCTCACTGCCATCGAGTGCGGGGCGAGCGCTCCGCATGTCTGCGTCAACGGGCTCGGTGAGCGGTCGGGGAATGCCTCGCTCGAGGAGGTCGTCCTGGACCTAGAAGCGCTCTATGGGATGGAGACCGGAATTCGCACCGATCGGATTCACGAGCTCTCCCGGTTGGTCGAGGAACTGTCGGGAGTTCCGGTGGCTGCTAACAAGGCACTGATCGGTTACAATTCGTTCTCCCATGAGGCCGGAATCCACACGCACGGCATTCTGGCGCACACCCTGACCTACGAGCCATTGCAGCCCGAGGTCGTTGGGCGTACTCGGCAGATGATCCTAGGAAAGCACTCCGGAAAGGCAGCGATCATCGAGAAGCTCAAAGAGCGAGGGATCGTGATGTCCGACCCGGTCTTGCTGGAACTCTTGAATCGGGTCAAGACCGGAGCCGAATCGCGATCCAAGGAGGACCTGCGGGTCTTCCTGCGCGACTACCGTGCTCTCTTTGAGCACCCGGGAATCTCCGACGAAGAGTTTTGGGCGATGGTCGACGCGACGGGCAATCGGACCGCGAACACCTGAGCGGATCGAGAGGGACAAACGGCGGTCTGACGGAGGGGAATCTGACCTACGCGTTTGGGATTGATCAGGTCGTGCCCGGGTGGATTGTCGAGCGGAACGACTGTTTCACCACGAGGGATGGTCAGGGAGCCCCGGCGACAGGGCTGCTGCTTCGCGTGGCCGGCCCGCCCGTCCCACGACACGCGCGTTCCTCGGTTCCGGGCGTCTCTTCGATTGGCCACCGGCTTCCGGTTACCCAAGGAGAATGAGTCCCCATGCCCCATCCCCAGCGATCTCAAACCGGTCGGTCGCGGGTTCGTCACGGGGCCCGTCAACCTAATCGAACCGCTTCAGGGCTCCCGGACCCACACCGGCACGGTCGCGCAGGCTCATCAGGCCCGGCGCGACGCTCCGGCTCCGACCGGCGCGAGACGGGCGGGACCTCTCACGGGCAGGAATCTCTCGTAGAGCTCCGAATCCGCGGCGGGCCGATACCCCATTGGATGCAGGACCTGGGCCGACGGTGGGGCGCGGGGATCCGCCTGCACGTCTGCCGGCGCGCAGACGGCTCGCGTCGGCGGCTACTTCAGCTGCTCGAGATCACGGCGAGTGCCACGGCCATCCCCGAGATTACCGCGTATCTTCGTCAGCGCGAGGGGGCCGAGGAAGTCTCGTTGACTCAGCTCGAACCTCACCGCCTTCTCGTCCGCCTCGTGGGGCCGCTGCCAGCTCTCTGCCATAGCGTCTTCGAGATGGGGGCCATTTGCATGAGCTGCCCGATCCTGCCTACCGTGACCGCCCAGGACGAGGAGGCTCGCGAAGGGGAGTGGAGGGTGCTCGCCCGACGCGTCCGGGACGCCCACCCCCTCCTTGCCTCGTTCAGCACTCCGGACAACTCGCCGGCCTCTCTTGTCCGAATTGGATCCTACCGAGGCTCCCCCGACCTCACCGCCCGCCAAGAGCTGGCGATTGGCACAGCATTCATGTTGGGATACTATGACTACCCGCGCCGGGCACAGCTGCGGGACGTGGCCAAATCTCTCGGCATCAGCCGGGTGAGCGCCATGGAAAACCTTCGCCGGGGAATGCGGAAGCTAGCCTCCCAGCGCCACAACGAGGTGGGGGTCGTGAGGGCCCTCTCGGCGCCGGAGGAGAAGCCCTAGAACTCGAAAGAGGGTACGGACGCCAGCCCCGAAGAAACCTGAGACCCTGTCTATGGAACCACCAGGGTCCGTAGCCCTTTGCCATTCCTGAGGTCCTCTGCCGCTTCCCCAATCCGTTCGATAGGGACTGTGGCGGTGACGACCTCGTCGAGGTGGACCTTGCCCTTCCGCACCATCTCTATGACGCGCGGATAGTCGACGGGCCGGCATCCAAGCGAGCCCACGACCTCGTACTCGAAGAACATGAGCCGGTTGAGGGGCAGCGGAACGACCGAATCGCTGTATCCAACGACGCAGAGCCGCCCTCCTCTTCGAAGGGTGGAGAGCGCGAGGCTCACGGTGTCTGGCGTACCCACGACCTCGAGGGCAACATCTACGCCTCCGCCGGTTCGCTTCTGCACCTCGCGGCCGAGGTCGGGATGTTCGGATGGATTCAGGGATTCGCACGCCCCGAGCCGCTGAGCCACTTCGAGCTTCTCCGGCCGAATATCGACAGCGATCACGTTCGCCCCGGCGGCGTTGGCGAACTGGACGGCGTTGATTCCCACACCCCCGCATCCGACGACGACGACCCAGTCCCCGCTGCGGACCCGCGCGCGGTGAACGACGGCATGATAGGGTGTCGTCAACGCATCGGCGATCACCGCACTGTGGGCGAGATCGAGGTCCCCCGGCAACGGAACGAGGTCGCGCGTCGGGACCCGCACGTACTCCGCGAATCCTCCGTCGATGTGGTTTCCGAGCATCTGAAGGCGAGGGCATACATTCCCATGTCCCGACCGGCAGAACGTACACGTCCCACAGGGAAGGACGGCCGGTATCAGCACACGTTCCCCCACCGACCGTTCGCTGCTGTCGGAACCGATCTCCTCAACGATCCCCGAGATCTCGTGGCCGAGGACGAGGGGAGGAGGCTTCGCCGTCCGGACCGAGTGGTCGAGGTAGTGAAGGTCGGTATGACAGAAGCCGCATGCGGCGACCTTGACGAGGGCGTCGCCGGGTCCTAGCGTTGGACGAGGTACTTCGCCGAGGGTAAGAGGACGCCCGGATCCGTGGAAGACCGCTGCCCGCATAGAACCGAACGCTCAGCCCTCCTTCCACACGGGAGTCCGCTTCTCCAGGAAGGCCCGGAGCCCTTCCTCCGCGTCCCCGCGTGTCATGAGATCGTGCAGGTAGACGCGCTCGGCGTACGCCATGGGGGACCACGGGTCCTGGCCCGACTTTCGCAAGACTCGTTTGAGAAGACGCAGCGTTTCCAAACGGTGGGAGCAGAGTGTCTCGGCGGTCAACGCCACCGAGGCGTCGAGCTCTTCGTCGGGAACCACATGATTCACGATGCCAGCAGCCTCCGCCCGCCGGGCATCGAAGGGTGTTCCCAAGAACAGAAGTTCGGCGGCTTGCCGAGTCCGAAGGAGGTGCGCGTAGGTAGCGGCTCCGAACGGTGCGAAAACCCCCAATCTGATCTCGGGTTGGCCAAAGGTCGCTCCCTCGGAAGCGATCGCGAGGTCACAGGCCATCAGTAACTCCATCCCGCCGCCCAGGCATCGCCCGTGGACCTGAGCAATCGTAGGAGTCGGAAGGTTCCACAGGGTCGTGAGGGTCTCATGGAACGCCTCGAACATGGCGGAGACCCGGGGCTTCAGGTGATCTTGGACACTGAGCCCCCCGCTCCAGGATTTTCCTCCTCCACGCAGTACGACGACATGAGCCCCCGTAACCTCCTCGCGTCGCATTACACGGGTAAGCTCTTCGAGGAGCGCGATGTCGAATACGTTCGCCGGCCCGTGTTCCCAAGTGACCGTCGCACGCCCGTCGACCCGGACGACGGAGACGGTACCGGGAGGTTTCGCGCTCACGTTGCCCCTCGCTCAGTCGAAGAGGATCGACTCGACGAATGTCTCGAGCTGCAGACGTGCCTGCTCGTACGTCGTCGATTTCTCCTCGAACTCCATGTGCAGGTACGGCAGGCCCCGCCGTTCGAGCCCCCTACGGTACAGCACCACGTCCTCGAGCGCGGGCTCGCAGAACTTGGCAGTAAGGAACAGAACCCCTTGGGCCTTCGCCGCGTCAACCCGGGAAAGAATCGCGGCCGCCTTGGTGGTCGGGGTGCTACGTACCCCGATATCGACCGGGGTCTGAACGTACGACGTCGCGAGGCTCGTGAGGGGATCGGGCCCAGGCTCGATGCGAGGGCACCAGCGGTGCAGCATCTGGAACTCTTCCCCGACGACGTAGCAACCGACGTCCTCGATGAGCTGCAGGAGCTCGAGGGTGGGCTGCTCGCAGAACGTTCCGATGACGAGGACACGGATCGCGTCCTTGTTCTTGCGCTGACGCGCCTCGAGTTCGTTGAGCGCTCGCCGGAGTAAGGGGATATGTACCTCTCGAGGAAGCAGTCCCCCCAATCGGAGCAGAAGGTAGTATTCGACCAGGGTGACGTTCCAGGGCGCGTTCTGCTTCAGCGCGACGAGGCGCGCGATGAGCTCGCGCTGCTCGTTGAACAGCTCGAGCGATTTCCTGAGGTCCTCCTGCGAAAACGGTCGGCCGGCGACGCGTTCGAGCTTCTGCAGGAGAGCGCGATACTCGGCCACCAGGAACGGGATCGTGGCGGACGAATTGAAATTCTGTGGAAGGTGGAGCATGTGGGAAGGCCGTTGGGGAAGGACGCGCGCGAAAATTCCATCGAGGTTGCGACTCACATCACAGATGTACGGAAAGACGAACGCATCGAAAGGGTCGAGGAGTCCCGTGAGAGCCATCTCGAGCGTCGACTTCGAGATGGAACACAGGAAGGAACCGAGGGCTGCGTCCGCGCGGCTAATCTCGAGGTTCTCTCCGCCCCCCTGAAGCGCGACCGGCATCATGCCGAGGGAATGGACGAGCTCCTGCGGGGTATAGACCGGAAAGCATCCGACCGCCTTACCGCCCGCCTTCCGCCATGCACGGACCGTCGGGAAGGTGGGGTCGGCGAGGACCTCCTGGGCGAGGCGCACGGTCTCCTGCACGCTACCGACCTGAGTGAACTCCCGAAAGTCCGGTGAGATCTCCACCATGGGCGCTGGTTCCCCGTCGGAACCACTCCCCGGGAGAGACCGGATCTGCACAAGTTCGGGCATGCCCTATCCCCTCGTCCCTTGCGCGGCCTGACCGAGCTTCAGGAGGCGCGAATGACCGAGGAATGCGCTGCCGAGCGCCGCTGCATAGTAGGCGTCGGGCGCGACGTTGACATCCATTCCGACCGTGTCATGGATCGCCTTCACCATGCCGACGTTACGGACCAGACCTCCGACGAGCGTGATTTCCGGCTGGATCCCGACGTACCGCATGAGGGAGTACGCGCGCTGGGAGAGCGAGAGGAAGACTCCCATGAGGATGTCCGGAAGTGGCACTCCTTCCGAGACGTTGTTGATAATCTCGGTCTCGGCGAGGACCGCGCAGACACTCGAAATGAGCTTCGGGTGCCCGGACGCAAGCGCCTTCGGCCCCATCTCTTCGAGGGGGACTTGAAGGTACTTCGAACATCGCTCCACGAAGCGGCCGGCTCCCGCGGCGCACTTCTCGTTCATCTTGAACTTGAGGACCCTTCCCGTTTCGGAGACGGACATGGTCCGAGAGGCCTGCGTACCGATGTCGACTACCAGGCGTGTCCCGGGAAAGAGGAAGATCGCTCCCCGCGCGGAAGAGGTGAAGTCGCTGACCTGCAGGTTTCGCTCGGGTATCGTGTACCGACCGAAGCCCGTGGTGCAGAGGTAGTCGATATCCCCTGGGGCGATGTTGGCCGTCTCTCCTAACTCGTCAAGGACCTGGCGTGCGGCCTGAATCGGGATGCCCCGCGACGGCACCGAAGCGGTCGCCAGGATCCGCCGGCCATCCTCGAGCAGTACGCCCTTGATGGCTCCGGCACCGAGGTCGAGGCCACCGGTGATCACTCCGCACCTCCGGTGATTCGCTCTCGTCCGTGGAGCGCAGCGCCGAGCGCTCCTAGGTACTGGGACAGGGAGTTCACGTTGATGGGCGCACCGAGCCGACGTTGCAGGGCGCTGACCATGCCCTGGTTCTGGGATACGCCACCGGTGAACGTGATCTCGGGTTCCACGCCGACCCGTTGCATGAGAGATAGCGTGCGGTTCGCTATGCTCGCGTGCAGCCCCGCGAGGATGTCCTTCGGGTCCTTACCTCTAGAGAGGTACGACGTGACCTCGGACTCCGCAAACACCGTGCAGGTGCTCGTGACCTTCACGGCGCGCCGCGCCTGCAGGGAAAGCGGACCGATTTCGCCGACGTCGTACCCCAATGCGTTCGCACAGACCTCGAGGAACCTCCCGGTCCCGGCCGCGCACTTATCGTTCATGGCGAAGTCCACCACCTCGCCTTTCTCATTGATTCGGATCGCCTTGGTGTCTTGGCCGCCGATGTCGACCACGAGGCGGGTCCCGGGGTAGAGGAAGTTGGCTCCCCTCGCGTGACACGAGATTTCGGTCACCACGAGCTGACCGAAATAAACCTTGTACCGTCCGTACCCGGTGCCGGTGATGAACGCGACGTCGGACCGGGGGATGTGCGCGTCCACGAGCGCGGCTTCCAAGGCACGTTCCGCATCCTTCACGATATCGACACCGACCACGCTCAACGACTTTCCGAGAATTTGGGAATCTTCCCCGAGCACCACACACTTCGCCGTGGTCGAGCCAAGGTCCACGCCTGCGACGACGACGCTCATGCGGAGGCGGCCCCTGCGGCGGCCGCCACGGCCCGTCGCTGCTCTAGGGATTCGAAGAATGCGTCCATCCGATTCTTGATCTGGGCCGGCGCGAAGTAGCGGGGATCCTGGTGATCCGACTCGATGTACAGGGTAGGGACTCCCTGGTCGTGGATCAGCCAGTCCCTCAGGTCGCCCTGTCCGGCCGTGAACGAACGGCACGACTTGATTCCGTGAATGATCGCCGCGTCGGCCTGGTATTCCTTCACGTAGTCCGAGATGATCTTGCGGCGCAGGGGCCACGACTGATTCACGTAGGCGCCGAGGCTGTACTCCGCGATGCTCTCGAACGGCCGAGACGGGTCATGACGAAAACCGCGGTCGAAGAGGCCGCCCACCTTCGGGTAGGTGGCCACGACGGAGACGGCGCCCCACTTCCGGAAGAAGTCCCAGAACGTTCGGTAGTTCGTGTATGGAGGAACGCCCTCCACGAGGACACGGACCTTCTCCTCGGGGAGGGGATAGTTCCCGTCCCGCACCCGCGTCCGGATTTCGTCGTTGACAACGTCGTAAAAGTCCGCGGCCTCACGGGTGCCGCGGAGCACGTTGATTGGAAACATGTAGAAGATCGATTCGAAGTACGCTTCGATAGGAGACGGGCGCAACCTGCCGCTCCGCAGGAACTCCACCCAACCTTCCTCGGCGCGACGCGATTCGGTGAGGATTCGCTTCAGTTCGTCCATGTCGAACGCGCGTCCGGTACGCTTTTCCAGCAAGTGGACGAGGTCCCAGAGCTGGCTCACCATGTAGTCGACGTCCTCCTTGCGAGGAGTCTCCTCCCGCATGTAGGGCACGTCGAACGTGAACAGGGGAGCGCCGTACGACTCTGCGAGGGCCTCCCACCACTTCACGTAGATATAGCAGCCCGAGAAGCTGCACACGAGGAGGTCGGGGCGTGGAATCTGGCCGAACGAGGTCTTTCCGCCCAGGTCCTGAAGGCCGAGGTCGTTCTTCACATAACCGCATACATCAAGCCCATAGCCGAGCGACTCGGCGTGCAGGATGTTGTCGAGCGATTGGTGCTTGATCGCGCAGTTGAGTGCGACGATCTCTGGGAACACCACCTCGTAGCCGAACGAGCGCAGGATCTCCGCGAGGTTCCCCCCCACCAGCAAGTAGGCCACGGGACGAGAAGGTCCCTCGCGGGGTTCGAGGTGGTGATAGTACTCCTCCACGAGCTTACGCTGCAGTCCACGGGCATCGCGGAGGAAGGATTGTGGGGCGCCGGCGGTCGCAGCAGGTGCCACCACGGCTTGCGACACCGGTTCACCCCACTGGCGCGCCCGCGGAGAGGGTTTGAGCGCCACACCGTCCGCAGAAGGCGAACTCCTCCGGGAGGCCCTTGGCCCCGCAACTGGGGCAGTGTCGTGTCGGGCGGCCGAAGGGGAACTCGCCGCCTTTGCCTTCCGCAAGGCGACTTCGTAGCCCTCGCACGTCGGGAGGACGCTTTTCGACGAAGGCGGTCATTCCCTCTTGGGGTTCGCGATTCGCGAAGTGGAGCGAAAGCCAGTCGCGGCCGTGTCCGACCGTATTGTGCCACGACAACTCCTTCCAGAAGTTCACCTGTTGCTTGGTGTATCGCAGGCACTCCGGAAACATTCCCAACAGTCGAAGACTGAGCTTGTCGACTGCGGCATCCAAGGCCGTCAGGTCCACCCGATAGTCCTGCAGCCCTTTGTGGGCCAGGTCGACTTCCTCCGGGGTCGGCTCCGCAACGAAGTCCGTTCCGCGTCGCACAGACGGAGTGACCTCGCTCACAAGGCCCCAGTCCAGGGCTCGGGGGGCCGGGATTCTCTCGTTCAGGAACAGCATAGTGCGCGCCCGGCGGTCGCCGACGGCGAGCGGCAGCCACTGCGTGGCCCCGCCGCACGCCACGGAACCTACGCCCACTCCGACCTGCCCGAGATACGCGTGAGAAGCAGCGACGGAGAGGTCGCATGCAAGATGGAGTTCGTTTCCCCCGCCCACGGTAATGCCGTTGAGCCGGGCGATGGTCGGCTTACCGGACCGTAGGAGCGCTTCGACAGCCTCCTGGAAGAGGCCCATGTACTTCCAGTAGTCACGAGGACGCTCGATGTACCGTTCGGCGTACTCCCGAACGTCACCTCCGGTACAGAAGGCAACCGACCCTGCGCCGGTGAGGACGATCACACCGATCGAATCGTCGATCGACGCGTCGTGGACCGCGCGGGAGAGCTCCTGAAGGGTGCTCGTGCGGTAGGCGTTGTAGACACGAGGACGATTGAGCGTGATCCGTGCAATCCCCTCACTCTTTTGGTACAGCAGGTCTTGGAAGTCTGCGTCCCCCGGCTCCATCGGAGCGAGGGTGTCCTTTTCCCGCACGGGACGGGCCGGCTTCGTCCCACCCTTCAATGTCGCACCGCTCCCGGTCCGGGGAGGTGGGTTGTGGATGATGCGCGTCGCCCCGTACCTGTTAGGGGTGGGCGTTCGAGGCGGACGCCGAGCCCGCATGGGTTCTACCGAGCGGCCCGCTTCCCGGTGATCGGGTCGGTCCTCCCGGCGGCGCGGGGGCCGTCCTGTTCATCCTGGTCGTATTCACGGCGGCCCCCCGTTAAGTCCAAGAAGTGGGGCGAGGTCCCGTGCCGATGCCGGTCCATTTCGAGAGCAAGGGGCACGTGGCTTGGATTACCTTGGACCGTCCGGAGGTCCTGAATGCAATCGACCCTGAAACCCATGCCGCTCTGCTCTCGGCCTGGAAGCGTTTTCGCGACGAGAATGACTTTCGCGTCGCGGTGCTCACTGGAGCGGGGACGAAGGCATTCTGCTCGGGTGTGGACCTCAAGTGGATCGGGGACTTTTACCGAAGCGTTCCGGCCGAAAAGCGAGTGGAGGTGTGGAATCGCGAGCCGGGGATCGGGGGAATCACCCGGAACCTAGAGCTCGGAAAGCCGGTCATCGCCGCCATCAATGGACTCTGTCTCGGCGGTGGGCTAGAGCTCGCACTGGCTTGTGACATTCGCGTGGCAAGCGAGAACGCCACGTTTGGCCTACCCGAGGTCAAATGGGCGATCATCCCGGGGCAGGGCGGCACGCAGCGGCTCCCGCGAGCGGTCCCGCCCGCGATTGCTCTTGAGATGATACTCACCGCTGAACCAATCGACGCACGCCGGGCCGCAGAGATTGGTCTGGTCAATCACGTCTGCCCTCTCCCTCGCCTGCGGGAGATGGCTCAGACGATGGCCGACACAATCGCCGCACGTCCTCCCCATGCGGTTCAGAACGCCCTCGCTGCTGTTCGCAGAGGTCTTGCCTTTCCCCTTTCGGAAGGTCTTCGGTTGGAGCAGGAACTCGCCGACCCGCTTCGAGACAGCCCGGACAATCGGGAGGCGCGGGAGGCGTTCCGGGAGAAGCGCCCTCCCCGCTGGGCGGGAAGCTAAAGGGGGAGGATCAAGAGGTGGCGGACCCCCGGAAGTGTACAGGGTTCGTCGGTCCCCGCGTCGATCAGCCCAGAGATTCTGGAGAGGCGCCTATCCCGGAGGATTTGTAGCCCCGAGCGGATTCGAACCGCTGTCGCCGGCTCCAAAGGCCGGCATGCTTGGCCGCTACACCACGGGGCTGCGGAAGGGACGGGTGCCTCGGACTAAAGAGAGCATCGCAGGTTGCGATGTTGGATTAAGCCATACAGCAAAACGCACCGCAAGCCCGGGAAATATGAAGAGGCCTCTTCATCCACCGCTCCTCTCGATTGAATTCGAGCGGGCATCGAAGGATTGGTAAATTCTCGTCCTCATCCCCCACGAGGGAGCTGTTCCGCTCGTCGACCGGGAGGTCCACGGACCGAAGGTCCCTTATCCCGTGTCACGCACATGGAACCCAAGGTGAGGCCTGGGGTCGGCCGATATTAGTCCGCTCCACATGCCCGTGGAAGTGCGAAGAACGAAAATCCTCGCGACGGTCGGGCCTGCGTCCGCCTCACCGCAGCGGCTTGCGGATCTGATCGACGCGGGGGTGGACGCGTTCCGGTTGAACTTCTCGCATGGCAGCGACGAGGAGCACCTGGCCGCGCTGGGTCGGATCCATTCTGCCGCGCGGGCGACTCATCGAGAGGTGGCGATTGTGGGCGACGTGCAGGGCCCAAAGATCCGACTCGGCGAGGTCGCCGGCGGATTGGTTCAACTCTCGACGGGCCAATCCTGGATCCTCGATGACGATCCCACGCCGGGCGACACCCACCGGGTGGGAATCCAGATTCCCTCATTTCACCGAATCGCGGAACCCGGCGACCCGGTTCTGCTGGGCGATGGGAGCGTCGAGCTCGTGATTGAGAGGGTCGCGCCCCGGTTGCTCGAGACACGCGTCCGGAATGGCGGGGCGGTGAGCTCGCATGCCGGCCTCTTCCTTCCAAGGGCTCAGCTGCGGACCTCGGTGTTCGGGCCGAAGGACCGTCACGATGCCATGATCGGGCTTCGCGAGGGGATCGATTATCTCGCGCTTTCGTTCGTTCGCGACGGCCGGGACCTTCTGGAGGCGCGACGCTGGCTCGATCGGCAGGATGCGGCCGACGTCGGTCTCATCGCGAAAATCGAGCGGGCCCAGGCGCTCACCGCGATCGACTCGATCCTCGACATGTCGGACGGGATCATGGTGGCCCGGGGGGACCTCGGAATCGAGGTCCCCCTTGAGCGGCTCGCCCTCGAGCAGAAGTCGCTCGTCCGCTCGGCGAACCGGGCAGGGAAGTTCGCGGTGGTCGCGACGCAAATGCTGCTCAGCATGCTGAATTCCCCCCGTCCGACCCGAGCCGAGGCCACGGATGTGGCGAACGCGGTCCTCGATGGGGCGGATGCGGTGATGCTCAGCGAGGAGAGCGCGGTCGGCCACTTTCCGGTGGAGTCGGTCCGATGGCTCGACCGGATCGCCCGAGCGACGGAATCGTCCGTCGATCCGGGTCCCATCCGGGGCTTGACGATCGGTGGAGGCGGCGAGCCGGAACGAGCGGTCGCCGCGGCTGCGGTGGAGCTCGCGGAGGGTGTTCACGCTCGGGCGATCGTCACCCCGACCCACTCGGGCCGGACGGCGCGCTTGGTGGCGCGACTCCGACCGGAGTGTCCCGTAGTGGCGATCTCGAATTCTTCGGCAACCCGTCGTCGCCTCTCGCTGGTTGGCGGCGTCACTTCACTCCCGGCGCCTGTGCACCAAACACTGGAGGAGCTTCGGACGCAAGCCTGGCATCTGGTCGACCGCGCCGGTTTTGCCGGGTCGGCTCCGATCGTCCTCACGGCGGGCTGGCCCGTGGAGGGCCGCCCGACCAACCTCATCACTCTGGTCGATTCGGAACCGGGATCGCTCGGCCCGTCCCGGGGGGTCGGACCGCGGGTCGCGCTACGGGTCCCCGCCGACCGCTCACCCAAATCAGAAGGGGCATCGGCGCGAGGGCGATTGCGCCGGTGAACCACCAGGCGACGGTGTAGCCGTACGCCCCCGCAACGAACGCGAACCCGAGGGCGAGGGCGCTCCCGAGAAAGATCTGAATCGCATTGAGGGTGGCGAGCCCTAGCGAGAGATTCTCGCCGCGGGATTCGGGAAGATAGACGGGAAGGAGGTACAGCACCGCGAACACGACACCGTCGGCGAAGCCGAGGAAGGCAAACAGGCCAAACAGCTCGGGGAACGCGAGGTACGGGACGAGGAAGAACGCGATCCCGGAGGCGACTCCCCATGGAAGGATGACCCGACGCATCTCGGCCTCTCGCTCCCCGAGGAGTCCCCCGATCGGGCCGCCGGGAATCTCGAACACGATCATCAAGGTGGGGATCCCCGCGGCAATCGCGATCGACCAGGTCGGATGGACGCTCGCAGCGAACTGGACGAAGTACTGTGCGGCCAGGACGTACGCCGCCCAAAGCCCCGCGGTCGAGATCGAGAGTGCCCACAACGAACGCGATTTCAGGGTCGGGAGCGCCTTGTCCCAGAGCTCACGCATCGCACGCCGAGCGGGGGACCGAGTCGGAGCCGGAAGGACCAACACCGCAACCCCCGCACATCCGAGCAGACCGACCCCGCCGACCAGAAGGGCGTAGGGCCATCCGAACGCTGCGCCGATGAATGCTCCCCCGAACAGCCCAGCACCGGACCCGATGCTGAACCCGGAGTTGTAGATTCCGATCACGGGACCCTGGGTTCCGGGCGGGTAGTAGGACGTGATCAGTCCAAGTGCGGGGGCGAAGAAGAACGCCGCCCCTGCGCCCGCCCCGAATCGGAGGACGGACAGTACGATCCAGTTCGGCGAGAACGCGGAGGCTGTCGAGAACGCTCCCATGAGGAAGAGGGCGAAGAGCGATACCGATCGGTTTCCCCAGCGCAGCACTGCGAACCCGGCCACCACTTGGAACACCGCGGCTCCGATGAGGAACGAGCTCACGACGATCCCGAGCTCGGGAGTCGTCGCGTGGAGGTGGGTCCCGAGTAGCGGGAGGATCGCCCCGACGTTGTACCAATTGAACGCGTACACGACCCGGGCGACCATGAGGGCCGGGACGGCCGAATCCCGGCTGTTCCGGTGGAACATCCCGACAGTCACCGCAGGCCCCGGGCGAGCAGTCCGTGGGTCTCGAAATACCGTAAGAACCCTGCCGCGGCGAGTTGGTAGCCCGACACCATCGATTCGCGGTCGGCGACCGAGGCGGTCGCAAGGGACATCGCGTCATGCTCCTTCAGACGTTCTTCGATGTACTCCGGGTCCGGCCGTTCCCGTGCGGAAGCGAGCGCTACGTCCCTCCAGTCTTCAACGATCGAACGGTAGCGCACCAGATCCTGCGCCCCGTCCGGGCTGGGCCCGAAGTGGCTAAAGAGGACGAACCGGGGCTCGGTGCGACGCATCGCCTCGAGGCTCGCAAAGAGCTGGTCGAGGTCCAGATCCGGTGGCGGGACCGCGGGACGCAAGTGGGAGCTACGGGGAAGTCGGACGCCCGCACTGTCGCCGCAGAACACCGCCTTCAGGGCCGAGTCGAAGAACGAAAGGTGGTGCCTCGCATGGCCCGGGGTCGCGATGACCCGGAGCTCACCTCCCTGCACCGGAAACGTATCGCCACCAGTGAGGGAGGCGATCCGGGGAGCGGGTACGGGGGCGATCGGCCCCCAGAGGGAGTCCATCACCGGTCCCCATGCCCTTCGGGCGCTCGCGACGAGCCGGCTCGGGTCGACCAGATGCGGCACCCCGAGTTCGTGGGCGTAAAACGTCGCTCGGGGGAATGCGTCCACCACCGCTCCCATCCCGCCCGCATGATCCAGGTGGATGTGGGTGACCAAGACGTGCCGGACCTCCTCGGGTCCAACCCCTGCGCGGGCCACGCCACGAAGAAGGGCTTCGCGGCACGTCGACGGTCCGGTCTCGATCAGCATCCAACCCTCAGCCTCGGGAACTAGGTACGCAGCGACCAGGCCCTCGGTGTCCCGGAAGTCGAGGTCGAGCATCTGCCGACCCTGACCGAGCTCCTGTACGTCCGGCTGCGTCACCGTCCGCCGCTCCTCAGAAGCCAAGGAATGGGGAACCGTAGACGTAGAACGCGAGGTATCCGATGACGGCGAAAGCCCCACAAACCAGGATTGCAGCAAACCAGATCGCCCGACTCCATCGCAGCACCTTCGCGCCATCCAGCGGGCCGAACGGGATGAGATTGAAGGTCGCAAACCAGCCATTGATGAAGACGAGTAAGAGCACCCAGACGGTGTACGGGCTCCGCGCCAGAGACAGCCCGGCCGCCACGACGTAGAAAACCGCGGCGAAAGCGACATTCGACATCGGACCGGCGAGGCTGGTCCGTCCCCAATTCGACCGATCGACTTCGCTCATGCCGCCCACCAGAGTCGCGCCGGGGGCCGCCCAGAGGAAGCCGATTGACGCAGTGATCACGGAGACTACGAGACCGTAGACCGACATCCGGAACTCGGCCCAGAACCCGTGGCGCTGCGCGACAACCTTGTGCGCCAGTTCGTGGCAGACGAATCCGGTGAGCGCCGCCCCGGCGGCGGCGAGGACGAGAGGAGCCGAGAGGCGGGAGACAAAACTCACGGTCTGCCCGAAGAGGAGGCCAGCGACTGTCAGGATCAGGATGAGGTCGAAGGTGAGCACCACGTAGGCAACGCCGATGTGGATAAGCTCGGTGCGCGAGGTGTGGATCCGAGGTCGGACCGGTGGGGAGGTCGTCCAAGTGTAGTAGTATGTCGGCCCCGACCTCATGCGCTCACCAGCCGCGACGCGGTCTCGGGCCAGCGAGCCACCGGCATCGGCCACGACTCCCAGGCCTGGCGAATCAGCCGATGGATCAGCCGGATCCCCTCAACGAGACGGGGTCCCGGCCGGCTAAAGTACGCCTCGTCGGCGACAAACGTGCCAAGCGCCGGTGAGATCCGAGATACCTCGGCACGGACCCTGGGATCGGCCAATTCCTGCAATGACCGAGTGACCGTGAAACTGCAGGGGCTGATCACGAGAAGGTCGGGAGACATCTGGTGAAGAGAGTCCCAACTGACGCGCTTTGCGGGTTCGCCGGACCTTGGCCCGATCGGCTCCCCACCGCCCTCCCGAACCACATCGGAATCCCATAACCCACCGAGGATCGGTGGGTCGACCCACTCCACGACTGCCACGCGCGGTCGGTCCGCCGACGAAGCGGTGGGATGAGGAATCCGGTCGCGGATCGACGCAAGGAGTCGGGTCCCGGCGTTGAGGTCTCCCATTGCTGCAGCGACGCAGGGAATCGTGGCCCAGACCTCTTCGAGGGTGCGCGGCATCAGACTCAGGATCTTGGGTGAGATGCCGGCCTGAGAGCAGGCATGAGCGACCTCCGCGGACGTCACCGAACAGACCCCGCACAGGTCCTGCGTCAGGAGAAGATCCGGCCGAAGGGAGCGCAGTAGCTCGACGTCGAGGGTGTAGAGGCTTTCATCCTGAGCGCGGGCCCGTCGGACCCGAGCGTCGATCTCGGCGGATGGTCGATCCGAGTCGAGCGCACGCGGCCGCATGACGATCGGCAACCGGGACACCTCGGGCGGAAAGTCGCACTCTGCGCTCCGTCCCACTAGGGACGCCGCGTGGCCCAGAGCGCAGACGAGCTCGGTCGCGCTCGGAAGCACGGAGACGACGCGCATTGGTTCCTCAGAGGGCGCTCGCGACTCGGCGGAGAGCTACTTACGCTTTCGGACCGCTTTCGGAGCGGAAGAGGGAGGGGGCCGTCGTGAGGCGGGCCGTCGAGATTTTGGCGTCCGTGTCGGCTTCGCGCGGACCGCTCTCCGTGGCCGTGTCTCGACTTCCTGAGACGGGGGCGACGGGGCAGGTTGGGGAGGGGGAGCAGGGCGCGGCGGGGGCGGAAATCCGAGATGCTGGCAGAGAGTGGATTCCTGTTCGTACGTCAATCCGAGCCTCCGAGCCTCCTCGCGCTCTTCCTCGGCAAGCTCGGACTTCCCCGCATGAGCGAGGGCGACCGAGTGCAGGAACCGGAGCTGGGGCTGCTCCGGCGCCCGGGCGAGGAGGGCCTCGATCTCTACGCGAGCGCCGGCCCAGTCCTTCAAGTCGACCAGAGCGGCGACCAGGTGGGCCCGCACTTCATGACGCGCGTCATCCTCCGCAAGGAGTCGACGGTACATCTCGACCTCCTGCTTCGGTTGGGCGCGCGCGCCGTACACTGCAGCCTTGCCGAGACGTGCGTCCATGTCGTCGGGCCGCGCTTTGAGGACATCGTCGAATACCCGGTCGGCGTCGGCGACGAGCCCGAGGGCGAGCAAGGAACGGCCGACCCCGACCTTCGCCGGCAGGAACCCCGGCTTGAGGTCCGCCGCCTGCCGATAGAATCTCAACGCCAGCGCCGGCACTCCCCAATCGAGCCACGTCCGGGCGCGATGCAGAATCCCGTCCAACTGCTGGGCGCTCGGGAGGAGCCGCCGAGTATCGTGGGGAGGTGCATGGGGCTCTTCCCCCAGCATGGCCTCCAGACCGAGCTGGCGGGCAAGCTCCGTGAAGCGTGGGCCCTCGACGAGCGTTCCTCCCCGACGGACCACGTCCTCGGAGATCGCCAGCGGAAGATGACCGGGCGTCAAGACCACGACGTGGATGGGCTTGGAGAATCCGTGCGGGTCGAACAGTCGTTCGACCGTCTCGAGAGAGATTTGGTTCGGGTCTTCCAAGAACGCGTAGAGGAATCCATCGCCGGTCCGTAAGACGAGCCCCTCCGGAGACGGCTTGGCCGCGTCGAGACGCTGACCCATTGCCTGCACGAGGGCGCCAGAGAGCTGAATGAACGGAGCGGATGCCATCGACGGCGGCAAGCCCCGGTGAGTTAAATACGGTGGTCGTCCAACGGCCGGCACCGTGAAACTGGCGGACCTCTACCGGTACCTTCCCGGGGTGGAGAGGACTCTCGATCACGCGTACGCGAACGAACGCCGGACGGCTCCCCGCACCGTTCGGACCTACCTCGAGGCGAATCGGGAGTTCACGCTGCGCGGGGGTAAGCGATTCCGTGCGATCCTCGTCCTCGCGGGGTACCACGTTGCGACCGGCCGATCTCCGCAGACGGCCCTATCGGCTGCGGCGTCGATGGAACACTTCCAAAGCTGGATGCTGATCCACGACGATATCATTGATCACGCCGAGGAACGGCGGGGTGGGCCGACCGTGCACCGGGAAATGGCCACGGCGCACGCGCGCGAACAGCTCGGAGGGTCCTCCGAGGAGTATGGTACGGGGATCGGGATCACTCTCGGCGATCTCGAGGAGCCCTTCACGATCGAGGCGATCCTTCGAACCCGTGCACCTCCCTCGGCCCGCTTGGCGGCGCTCGGCGAGTACGTGGAGATGACACGACGGACCGCCTACGGCCAACTCCTCGATATCCGAAACGGCACCTTGCCTCCCGAGTCGGTCACGGAAGCCGATGTACTCGCCGTCCACGAGCTCAAAAGCGCGTTCTACACCGTGGTCGCTCCGCTCACCATCGGTGCGGTCCTGGGCGGCGGCCGGCCGTCGCTGCTTCGTGACCTCGCCGCGATCGGGACCGATCTCGGCGTCGCGTTCCAGCTCCGGGACGATGTCCTCGGAGCCGGGTTTGACTCGAGTGAGACCGGTAAGAGCTCGAACGACCTTGTCGAGGGAAAGCGCACCCTCCTTGTCGTTCATGTGTGGAAGAACGGCTCGGAGGCCGACCGAGCCTGCCTAGCCCGGGTTCTCGGGAACCCGGCGGCGATCCCCGAGGACGTCGAGCGCGCCCGTGAGGCGATCCGCCGCACGGGGAGCCTCGAGTACTCCGAGAGGCGGATCGCGCAGTTGACCGAGCGGGCGCTCGGCCGGCTCGACCGAAGTCGCACCGTGCCGACCCGGGCCAAACCGCTCGTCCGCGAGATCGCGGACCGGCTGGTCCGCCGAAGCGCGTGAGACCGCGCTACGGTTCGGACGACGGGGTCTCGGTCTGTTGGGCTCCGGCGGGCTGAACACCGGCCGCCTGCAACGCCTGGGCGAGCTCCTGCTGCATCGAGGTGTATCGCTCCTTCAAGTGGTTCTCTTGCCGCTCGATCGCCTTCAGCCGGACCTCGGCGGTCTCTTTGTCTTCGGTCAGGAGGGCTTCGACCTCCTGGCGGTTCTTCGCCTTGACGAGAAGGCCGCCGATCGGTCGATAGACGACCGCGTCGTCCGGGAGCGTCTTGAGCTCCTCCAACGTGTGCGTAACCTCGCGCACCTTCAGATCGAGCTGGAGACGCTGCTGCTGGACCGCGGCGAGTTCCTGCTGCAGCCGCTGGAACTGCTTCAGATCGTTCTGAAGTTTCGCCGGGAGGGCCACGGACCGCTTGACCCGGCTGTCGACTTAAGCGCTTCGGAGGAGCGCCGGAAGACCTCAGGGTCGCGCGGCCCGGCCGAGACGGGCCGCGGCCGCGGCCCCGATGGACAGGTGAATCCAGCCGAGGTACGTGTTCAGCGCGGCGCGCATCGCGCCGGAGTCCCGCGCCGAGATCGAGAGGACCACGCCGCCATCCCTCCCGCGGTCGAGTTCCGCCGTGGACCGGGGAACCTCGCGCGCTGCCTCGGGACCCAGCGCGCGTTCGATCCAGTCGAGGAGCCGAGCGTCCGGCGCATGGACCTCCACGGTCGCGGACCACTCCGCCGCGACCGTGGTCACGACCCGAACTCCTGCTCGAGGCGTGCGAGAATCCGGTCGGTCTTCTCCGCCGCGGACCGGACATAGCTCTCCGGAGAGAGCAACGCATCGATCTCCTCGGGAGAGAGATGGGCGCGAATCGTCGGGTCCGCTTTCGCCCGCGATACGAGGTCTCCCTCCTTCGCGTCGGAGGGCCGAGAGAGGCGGCGGAGCAACTCGTGCGCGTCGCTCCGCGCGAGGCCTTTCGAGGTGAGCGCGAGCATGAGGCTCTCGGTCATGGCGGACCCACCACCGCGAGCGAGCTGTTCCGCCATTCGGCCCGAGTCGACCCGGAGCCCTCGGAACACCTCCGTCAACTTCGTCAGGAGATCGTCCGTGAGAACGATCGCATGCGGGAGAACGATCCGTTCGTTCGCCGAGTTCGCGAGGTCCCGCTCGTGCCATTGGACCATGTTCTCGAGCGGTGGGAGAGCGAACGCGCGGACAAGCCGGGCGAGGCTCGTGATGTTCTCGGACACCGTCGGGTTCCGCTTCTGGGCCATCGTCGAGCTCCCGACCTGCTCGGCTTCGTCGAAGGGCTCGGCGACCTCGCCGATCTCGGACCGCTGGAGGTTCCGGATCTCCGTCGAGAGCCGCTCCGCAGTCGCCGCGACGAGCGCGAGGTAGTTCGTGAATTCGGCGATGCGGTCCCGGCCGACGATCTGGGTGGGAGCCTCATCCGCCGAAAGCCCGAGACGCTGCATGACCCCGGCCTCGACCTCCGCGGCGTTTCGGCCGAACCCCGCACCCGTTCCCACGGCTCCGGCCATCTTGCCAACGGCGAGGCGGGGCCCGAGCTCATCGAGACGGCGGACGTGTCGCGCGACCTCAGCGGCGGAGACCGCCATCTTGTAACCGAACGAGATCGGCACTCCGTGCTGGCCGTGGGTGCGTCCGATCTCCGCAGTGGCCCGATGCCGGCGGGCAAGATCGATGAGGGTCCGCTCGAGCGCGACGAGATCCGCGCGGAGTACTCCACAACTTTCGCGAAGTTCGAGCGCGAGCGCGGTATCCGTGATGTCCGCGCTGGTCGCACCGTAGTGGACCCACCGACCCGAAGGTCCGGCGGCGCCCGCGAGGGCCCGTGTAATCGCCATCACGTCGTGACGGGTCTTTCGCTCCAGCGCTTCGACTTGGTCGACCGATACGTGGTCGAGGTCCGCGACTCGGGCGATCACCTCCGCGGCGTCCTTCGGAACAACCCCGAGCTCGGCTTGCGTCGCTGCGAGCGCTGCCTCGACCGAGAGCGCCCGCGCGAGACGAGCCCCCCGTGAGAAGAGCTCCCGTACCGAGTCTCGGCCATATCGGAACTCGAGCGGGCAGAAGAGCGACGACGGGTCGTCCGTCACGTCCGGCGACCTTTCGGCGCGTATATATCCGTTCGTGCGGGGTCCCGCCCAATCGGTTCGTGAGGGCGATCCGCGCAAGGGACCGGCGCCTTCTTCTGTCGGTGTCGGGATTGCCGGAACGATACGATGATGGGCGGAATCCTGGTCGCGCTCGGCGGCAACGCGCTGCAACGGGCCGGGGGCGCCGGTTCCTGGGAGGAGGCCCGCACTCAGATGCATGCCGCCGTGGGGGTCCTCGCCGAGATTGCCTCGGGGGGCAGCGAACTCGTGATCTCGCACGGGAACGGTCCTCAAGTGGGTGTGCTCCTCCGCCAGAACGAGATCGGTGCCCGGGAGGTCCCGCCCCGTCCACTGGACGTCCTGGGTGCCGAGACGCAAGGGCAGATCGGCTATCTAATCCAGACCGAGCTCACGCCGGCGCTCCGGCGTGCGGGCGTGGACCGCTCCGTCCTGACCGTGATCAGCCGGACCGAGGTCTCTCCGGACGATCCCGCGTTCGATGCGCCGTCGAAGCCCGTGGGCCGCTATTACACCGAGGAGGAGGCTCGCGTCCTTCGGAAGCAGAACGGCTGGGTCATGCAGTTCGATGGAGCGCGCGGAGGCTGGCGTCGACTCGTGCCTTCGCCGAAGCCCGTCGCCTGGCTGGAAGGGCCCGCTGTGCGCCGCTTGCTCGACTCCGGCCTCGGGAGCCACTGGGTGCCCGTCGTCTCGGGTGGAGGGGGAATCCCGGTCGTGCGTCGGCCGGACGGACGGTTTGAGGGGGTCGAGGCGGTCATCGACAAGGATCTCGGTGCATCGTTGGTCGCGCGGGAGCTCGGCCTCGATACCCTGGCCGTCGTCACCGACGTGCCCGGGGCGGCCGTCTCATTCGGAAAGCGCGGGGAGCGATGGCTGGGGGAGGTGACCCTCTCAGAGCTCGAGCGCTTTCACTCTCGAGGCGAATTCGGCGCTGGAAGCATGGGGCCGAAGGTTGAGGCGGGCCTGGAGTTCCTGAACTCGGGAGGTCGCCGGTTCATCATCACGGACATCCCGTCGCTTGCCCGAGCCATTTCCGGCGAGGCGGGAACCCGGGTCCTGCGGGCGTAGGGGTCGTCAGTCCGGCTGGCGGAGGACGCGATCGAACCCGCTACTGTACTGGAACGCTCGCTTTGGTCGTGTCGCGAGAATTTCGGGAAGACCTCGCCGTCGGGCGAAGGAGCGAAACCATGCTTTCGGAGGACCACTGGCTAGCCGTTGCTCGGCGGGGAGGGCAAGCGCGCTGGCCACGAAGCGGGGATCGAGGTACGGGGCTGTAACCGCGCGATCGAATCGCGCCGCGATCCGCACCGTTCGGGGCCAGTCTTGGCTCAGGAGCTTCTCGAGGTCCGCCGTAGACCGCCGGGCGGCATGCTCCGGCCCGAGCCCCCGGTAGTGCGCATAGCCCCCGAACAGTTCGTCGATGCCTTGGCCGCACAGGAGCGGACTGCGAGGAGCCTCAGCGAGGGCCACCGCGAGCGCAACCTGCACGCTTCGATCGACCGCGGATAGCCCCGCGAGTTCGGGCTCAAGATCGTGTGCGATCCGTTGGACCGCTGAACGGCCGATCTCGCGCCCGGTCCACCTCAGGTGAAGGATCCGTGCAGCTTCGTGGGCCGTTACGAGATCTGAGCTCTCTGGGGCGCCGACCGTCAGCAAACGAAGGCGACGGGAGCCCCGGAGCTCCCAAGCGAGCAGGCTAGAGTCGACTCCTCCCGAGAAGAGCACCACGACGGGGTCGTCCCGCTCTTTCCAGGGTCGGAGGATCTCGTCGACTGCCCGGTCGAGGTCAAGGACGGGATTCACACGGCCCCTCCTCGAGTCCGTCGGTGCCGCTCACGGCTCCCTCCGCTTGGACCCATACCGGCCACGAACGCTTATCGTGCGCGACGACTCGCTCGCCGGTGGCCGGAGGCGTTCCCGACGACGACATCGTACACTCGTCGAGCGGTGTTTGTCGACCGGGACGGAACTCTCAATCCCGACCTCCACTACCTCAAGGACCCGTCCCTGCTCGAGCTCAACCGGGGGGTCGCCGCGTCCCTCCGCCTGGCCCATGACCACGGATTTCTCATCGTCTGCGTGACGAACCAATCGGGAATCGAGCGGGGGTTCTATTCCGTTGACGATGTCGAGCGCATCCACCGTCGACTGAACGAGCTGCTGGGGATGCACGGCGCCCGGGTCGATGCGTTCTACTACTGCCCTCACACGCCGGAGCACGGGTGCACGTGCCGTAAGCCCGGCACCGCCCTTTTCGAGCAGGCCCAGAACGATTGGAAGATTGACTTCGCGACCAGCGCGGTCGTGGGCGACCGATCGCTCGACATCCTTGCGGGGAAGCGGATTGGCCTCGCCACCGCGGTCGTCCGCCCGCGCGGGCACGAGATCGAAGTCGACGCCGAGCTCCTCCGCGACCAGGCAGCTCCCGACATCATTTCCGATTCCTTCCGCGGCGCCGTGTTGCGCGTCCTTGCCCGCGGGTGACAGTCGAACGCGACGCGGGCAACGAAGGGGTTAAGCCCATCGCCCTCTGCGGCCGCGAGAGGATTTTCAGTGCTCTCTCTAGTGCCGGCGGTCCTCGGGGTTGCCTCGACGGCCGTCCTGGCCCTCACGGCGGTCGCGCTCAGGGCCCTGACGCTCCGTGCAGGGCTAGTCGCAGCGGTCCTTGGTTCGGTCATCGTCGTGATCGCGGGATTCGCCTACCTCGCGCTTCTCGTCCTGTTCGTTCTGGGAAGCACTCTCGCCACTCGGTACCGACTGGAAGAGAAGAGCCGACGTCATGTCCAGGAGGGGACGCACGGAGAACGCGGGGTCGCGAACGTGGTCGCGCACATTGTCGTCCCCGTCGCGCTCGCGCTCACCGCGCTCAGCAGTCCCTCGCTCCTCCGCGAGTCGACGCGGGAACTCCTCTACGCAAGCGCGCTCGCATTCGGCGCCTCGGACACGTTTGCCAGCGAGTTCGGTGTGCTCGCAGGCCGCGCGCGAAGCATCCTCGGCGGACGGCCGGTGGTGCCCGGGACCAATGGCGGGGTTTCGGGAATCGGGGAGCTCTTTGCGCTGATCGGGGCCGCCGTGACGGCCGGTGCAGCGGTCGGCTTGTTCGCCCTGTTCGGAGCGGTCCCGGCCGCGCCGATCGGCTTCGCCCTCGTCGTCACACTCGCCGGATTCCTCTCCTGCCAGGTCGACTCCGTGCTGGGACAGACGCTGGAGAACTCGGGGCATCTGTCCAAACATTCCACCAATCTGCTCGGCATGCTCTCGTCCGTCGCGATTGCGGCGGCCATCGTCGCAGCGTTCGGAGGCAGCGTATGAGACGCGCGGCGCGCTGGTCGGGCAGCGTCGTGCTTCTTTCGGGTGGGATGGACTCGGCGACGTGTCTGGCCATCGCGTCGCGGGACGCCCCGCCCGTGCACGCGCTGACGGTTCTCTACGGTCAGCGGCATGCCCGCGAAATCCGGGCCGCCCGCGTCCTCGCCCGCCGCTGGGGTGTCGCGCGCCACGTCGTTCTCCGACTCCCTCTGGGTTCCCTGCTGGAGTCCACGCTCACTCGACCCGACCGCGAACTCCCTGCCACCGGGACTCCACGGGGGCGCATTCCGTCGACCTACGTGCCGGCGCGGAACACGATTCTCCTCTCCATCGCTCTCGGCTATGCCGAAAGTCACCGGCTCGGGGCGATTTACTTCGGGGCGAACGCGATCGACTACTCCGGTTATCCCGACTGCCGTCCCACATACCTGCGAGCGTTCGAGCGCCTGACCCGCGTGGCAACGCGCGCAGGGGTCGAAGACGGCCAGACGATCCGCGTCCGAGCCCCTTTGTTACGGCTCTCGAAGGCCGGGATCGTCCGCGCGGGAGAGCGACTTGGGGTCCCTTGGGAGCTCACGTGGAGTTGCTACGCCGGCGGGCGGTCCCCCTGCGGCCGGTGCGATGCCTGCCGTCTACGCCGGCGCGGGTTCCGCGGGGCCGGTCGCCCGGACCCGCTCGAGGCCGCGCGTCGGAATCGGAGCTAGCTCGGCTTGGCCGGCGCGGGGGCGGGCGCCGGAACCGGGGGGACCGGCTGACCGCACGCGGAGCAGCGCTTCGCGATGATCGGGATGCTCGTCTGGCACTCCGGGCAGTTCCGCATCTTGGTCGCCGCGATCGCCGCCTGCTTGTTCTGCCAGCGAACGTACGGCAGGCCGATCAGGAAGAACAGGACGAGGAAGATCAGCACGAACGTGATCACCGAGTTGAGGAACGCGCCCTGCATGAACGTGCTGCCGTTGATCGTGTACGTCCACGCCGCGAAGTCGACGTGGAACGCTGCGCCGACTATCGGGGTCAAGAGGTCCGAGGTAAGTGCGGTGAAGAGCGCCGCCGTCGCGACACCGAGGACAAAGGCGATGGCCAATCCGACGAGATTTCCCTCCTGGACGAATTTATTGAAGTCCTGTCGAAGTCCCATAATCCCACCGCACGATCGACACGCTCCCGTGTACTTGGCATTTCTCCGCGGTTCCTCCTACATCGTGGCGAGTCGATCGATCCCCAGGAGGTCGAGCGTATTGCCCAGGGTTTGACGGACCGCGGCAACGAGCGCGATCCGGCTCTCTCGCTCCGAGCCGGAGCGAAGGACCGGCACGGCGTGGTAGAATCGGTTGAACTGGTCGGCAAGATCGTGGCCAAGGCCGGCGATCGCCTGGACGTGCGACGAGCGGGCCGCGTACTCCACGACCCTCGGTAGGCGGGCGATCACGCGGATCAGGGCTCGTTCCTCCGGATCGGTCAAGCGCGACGCGTCGAACCGGAATGGACCGTGCTCGACTCCGCCCTTCCGCAAGACGCTCGACGCCCGGGCGTACGAGTACTGCAGGAACGGGCCACTGCGTCCCTCGAACGACAGCGCCTCTTCCCATCGAAAGACGACGGGTTTTTCCGGGGCGACCCGGACGATGTGATAGCGTACGGCGCTCGCCGCGACCGACTCGGCGATCTGGTCGATCTGATCGGTCGGCAGGTCCTCCCGGCGAGCGAGCACCTCCCGCCGGGCCCGCTCGACCGCTTCGGCGAGTAGGTGGTCGAGCCAGACCGCGGAACCGCCCCGGGTCGACATCCGGCCTCCCTCGGGCACGGTGATGTCCTGGTAGATGAGGAACTTCGGTCGACGGGACTCCCCGACCTCGGTCAGCAGGGCCGAGAGGGTTCGGGCATGGAGCTGGTGGTCCTGACCGAGCACGTCGACGACCTCGGCGAACCGAACGAACTTCACGAGGTGGTACGCCACGTCCCGGGTGACGTAGAGACTCGTCCCGTCGGACCGCTGGAAGATGACGTGGGTCGACTCCTTCGGGAGTCCGTAGGTCCCGGCATCGATCGCCCACGCCCCATTCGGCTCTTGGAGCGCATGAGGGGCCTGCCGAAGCCGCGCGACGACCCGGTCGACGGAGCCGTCGTGGAGAAAGTCGGACTCCCAGACGAACTCGTCAAACCGGATGTGGAGGCGGGAGAGCGAATCGAGCATGCCGGAGAGGATGGACTGCGTCAACTCGCGGTGGTTCGAGGGCGGACGGCCCTGCTCAATCGCGCGGACGATGCTTGCGACCTCCTCCCGAGCGTCCTCGTGGTCCTTGAGGTAGGCACTGATGGCCGGGTACGGCCGACCGCGGTGAAGGTCCGGTTTCTCCCCCGGAGTCTCCTCCCCCTCGACCGCGCGTCGGATCGGTTCGGGCCATTCGGACCGCGGCTTCGACCAGATCCATGTGATCATCGCCGCCTGCCGGCCCATGTCGTCAATGTAGTACTGCGTGGTCACCGCGTGGCCGGATGCCCGACGGACCCGGGCCAGCGTATCCCCGATGATGGCGTTTCGGACCCGGCCGATGTGGAACGGGCCCGTCGGGTTCGCGCTCGTGTGTTCGACGCAGACGGCTGCGTCGGTCGGATCGGCGTGTCCGTACCGATCTCCGCGGGCGAACACGAGGCGGAGCGTCGCGTCGGTAAGCCGCTCGGGATCGGCTTCGAAGTTCACGTACGCTCCCTTGGCCGTGATCGCTCGGATCCACGGTCCGGGGGTGAACGACGTCGCAAGGTCGGAGGCAAGCTCGGCGGGCGCGCGATGCGCCGCGTGCGCCAGCCGATGGGTCGGGAACGCAACGTCCCCTTCCGGACCCCCGCCGGTCTCGAGCTGGTCCCTCAGGCTCTCCGAAGGAACCGGAATCCCGAGCGACCCGAGTCCGGTCCGGAGTCCGTCGACGACGGCATCGAGCAGCAACGCCCACGGGTCGACGTTCGGAGACAAAGGTGTGCGCTCGGAAGTCACCGTCGCTACCGCCGGGAAGAGGCTTTAGCGGCTCCCTCGTCTTAACAGTACTCGATGGCTGAACTGTTCCTAGTACGGTACGGCGAGCTCACGCTCAAGTCTCCTCCCGTGCGCCGGGAGTTTGAGAGCCGTCTCCGGCGGAATATCCTGGACCAGTTCGTCCGCGAGGGAATCACGAGCCGACTCCGCGCAGACCACGGCCACCTCTATGTCGAGGCGGACGATGGGGTTCGCGCCCGGCAGGTTCTGAAGCGAATCTTCGGGATCACTTCGTTCAGCGCGGTGGAAGAGGTTCCGAGCGAGCGCTCTGCGATCCGGGAGCGCCTGCTCCAGGTGGCGGAGCCTCGTCTCGTTACGGGCGTCCGATTCGCCGTCCGAGCGCGCCGAACCGGTCAGCATCCGTTTACGAGTCAGGAGCTGGCCCGGGACCTCGGGGCGGACGTCCTCGACCGGTTCGCCGATCGACACCTACGCGTCGACCTCGGACAGCCGGACGTTGAGCTGTTTGTAGAGGTCCGGGGACCTCGGACGTACCTCTACTTCGACCGGACCCTGGGCCCCGGCGGACTTCCCCTGGGAGTGGCCGGGCCACTGGTGGCTCTGGTCGACGGGCCGCGCGGGGCCCTCGGAGCGTACCTGATGATGAAGCGCGGGTGCCGGGTGTCGATCGTCACGGTCCCCACGGGGGAACCCTTCGTCCGGGATACGCTGTCCCGGCTGGATCCGCGAGCGCGGGCGGTGGTCGCGGGGGCCGACCCCGAGGAGTGGAACCGACGGCTAGTGGAAGTAGCCGAGGAGTCTCACGCCGACGGTGTCGTCCTACCGATTTCGGTGGAAGAGTTCGCCGTGGCGCGGAAGCGCTGGGGGGATCGCGTGCTCTTCTCCCCCACCGTGGCGTTCACCGATGCGGAGGTGGAAGAGCGATGGAGGGCCGTAACGGCGCTCGCCCATTGACCCAGCGCACCTTCGACGAGGAGGAGACACCTTCGCCCGAGGAGGACCCCCCGGCTCCGACCGATGTGTCCATCCCGCCAGAGCCTCTCCCCTCCGAACCGGTTTCGCGGGAACCTTCCGACGTCGGACTTCGGGCCCGGCAGCTCAAGTGGGTCCAGGAGCGCGAACGAGCGATTGGCCGGTCCCGCTCGCAGGACCCTGGGAGCCCACAGTAGGGGTCCCCAGTCCTCCAAGCGGCGGAGGGTATCGGGCCAGCGAGCATCGTCATATACAGGGCGACGGTGGCCCCCGCCGTTCGAGGATTCTCTCGATGCCGCTCTGGACGGTCCGAGGCGCCTTCTACGCGCGCCGGGGGTACTGGCAGCCATTCACGAAGACACACGAAGCCGACGATGCCGAGACGGCCCGCCACTGGGCACTCTCCGAGATTGGTGGCTGTCACCATGTGAAGCGCCACCAGATCCGGATAGAATCCGTCAGTGAGGTCTCGACCGCATCTCCGTAACCGGCGCCCGGTGCCCGAGAAGGCTCGAATCCGACCTCCGACCGACCCGCAGCCTGCCGGGAGCGAGCGTTAAGTCGTCCCTTGGGTCCCCGGCACGGAGAGCGATGGCGGGAACGGAGGCCCCCTCGGAAAGTCAGCTGGAAGCCGAGGTCCAAGAAGACCTCCTACGGCTTGAGGCGTACCGCAACCAGCTCAACGCGCTTCTGCAGCAGCACCAAATCCTCTCCGCATCCCGTCAGGACCATCTTCGGGCGCGCGAAAGCCTCGAAGGAGTCGACGGCGCCCCCGCCGGCGCCGAGCTCCTCCTGCCCTTGGGCGGGGAGACGTTCGTCCGTGGGTCGATCGATTTCCGCGCCCCGGTGCTGATCGGCATCGGATCCGGGATCGTTGTGGAGATGGAACGCCCGAAAGTGATCGAGCTCCTGGTGGAGCGGGTGAAGCGGATTGATCAAGCCGTCCGTGAGATGGAGGGGCAGATCTCGGGCCTGGACGATCGGATCCAAACGATCTCGCGTCGGATCGACGCAATCGCCCGCACGAGCGGCGTGACGGCCAATGTGGGCGGCAATTAAGGCCCGGCTGCGGCGCTCGGGCGCGACGGACGAGGGAGGCGCTTCGCCTCCCTCCGGCGCTCCGCCGCCTCCGACTCCGCCGTCTCCGGACGGCCGTCCCTCGCCGGCCCCCCCTCCTTCGAAGCCCCCGTCGGAGTTGCGCGGACCCCCCCGGCCGGCGCAGACTTCGATCCCGGATCGGGACGCATCGTTCACCGAGGGGTTTCTCGGCCGCCGTCTCAAAGAGGGCACGATCGAGGATGTTCTCGATGATCTCGAGATCGTCCTCCTCCAGTCCGACGTCGCTCTGCCCGTGATCGAGCGGCTTCGCAAGGATCTCCGGCGCGAGCTCTCGGGAAAGAAGCTTCGGTACGGGGTAGATGCCGAGGAGGCGATCCGGATCTCGCTCCTGCACTCTGCCCGCTCGATCCTCGCCCGACCCCCGATCGACCTCGCGAGCGCGATCCGCGGGTCCGCGAACAAACCGTACGTGATCCTCTTCGTCGGGGTCAACGGGAGCGGCAAGACCACCACGATCGCGAAGATCGCTGGTTGGCTTGCGGGCCAGCACTTGACGAGCGTCATTGCGGCCGGGGATACGTTCCGGGCGGGAGCCATCGAGCAGCTCCTCGTGCACGGCGAGAGACTCGGGATCCGGGTCGTTCGGCAACAGGAGGGCAGTGATCCGGCGGCGGTCGCGTTCGACGCCGTGGAGCACGCAAAGGCCCGACACCTCGATGCGGTCCTGGTCGATACCGCAGGTCGCCAGCACACCAATGAGAACCTCATCGAGGAGGCGAAGAAGATCCGTCGGGTCGTCGCCCCAGCGCTCACGATCCTGGTGGGGGACGCGTTGAGCGGGAACGACGTGATTGAGCAGGCCCGGCTCTTCGATGCAACCATCGGGCTCGACGGTCTGATCCTCACAAAGCTCGACGCCGACGCGAAAGGCGGGGCGGCGTTGAGCGCCACATTCGTCACCAAGAAACCGATCCTCTTCGTCGGGATCGGGCAAGGCTACGGCGACCTGCTCCCGTTCGACCCAGACTGGATGATCCGTCGCCTCTTCGAGGAGGGGGCGGCCGGTTGACGGCCCGGATCGACGTCGTCCTGGTCCGCCCCAAAGAGGACGGCAATGTGGGCGCGGTGGCGCGCCTCGCGCGGAACTTCGGTGCCGACCGTCTCGTCCTCGTCTCACCCCGGGCGGCGGTGGGGTCCGTCGCCCGGCGTCGCTCGATGGCAGGACTGACGTTGCTCCGGGCCGCGGCGCGTGCCCCCAGCTTCCCTCGGGCCGTGGCCGACGCGGACCTCGTCGTGGGCACCACGGATCTCTCGACCGGTCGGTCGCACGCCTACCTGCGACGGTCGGTCAGCCCCGAGCGCCTCGGGGAGATCCTCCGGCCGCTGGCCGGACGCGTGGCGATCGCCTTCGGGCCGGAGGACAACGGCCTCTCGCGCGAGGAGCTCGCCCGTTGCGACCTGGTGGTCCACATTCCGGCCCGGCGCGAGGCCCCCACGCTCAACCTTTCCCACGCCGCGGGAGTCGTCCTGTACGCCGTCCACCGCGCCCGGATGGCCGAAGACCCCGAGTCGACGCCCGCCCCGGAGGTTCTCGAGCTCAACGGCCGTGAAAAGGAGCTCTTTCTCGAGCGTCTCGCCGTGCTTCTGACTCGCACGGGGTACCCACCGCACAAACGACGGGGTTTAATCCTCCTATTCCGTCGCGTTCTCGGCCGGGCGACGCCGACGGAGGCAGAGCACCGGATGCTGCTCGGGCTCCTCAAGAGCCTCGAGCGGGAATTGGACCGAGGTGGGTCCCATGGTCGAAGGCAACGGTGATTGGCTGCGGGCACGGGGAATTGGACGGGAACGGTTTGCGGGGTACGTCGCGGACTATCTGGGTACCCTCGGCTACTCCGTGGAGCGTGCCGAATCGACCGATCCGCTCGAGAGTCGGGTGCGCGGCCGTCTCGAGCGAATGAATCCGGCCGTCCCCCCGGCGGCGATCGCGCTCGAGTTTCGGCTGTACCCGACGAGCGGGGGCGCCGCACTGGTCTGGGAGGTGCCGAAGGAAGTGCCGCCGGCGGATCGCCCCCGAATGGACCGGCTCGTCCGCGAGATCCAGAGTCATCTCGAGCGGGTCGTTCACTCGGAAAGCCACGCGACCGCCAAGGTCATTCGGCCGCCGGAGTCGCACCTTCCCTGGGTGGGCCCCGCACCGCCTCCACCCCCCTGAACCGTCGGGAGCTTCCGAGCTGTTAGCGGGGGCGGAGGGTCCTCGACGACCGGCGGTGGCGCCGGATCGCCCGTTCCGAGACTTCGACCCCGAGTCCGGGACCCCGCGGGACCTCGATCGAGCTGCCCGGGCCGAGCTCGAATGGAGGGTCGATGAGATCCTCCCGATAGTACCGAGAGCTGGCGGAGAGGTCGCCCGGGAGCGTCATCTCCTCCCGTGACGCGAGAGCGATGTTGTGGGCACGACCGACTCCGCTCTCGAGCATCCCGCCCACCCAGGCGGGGATCTTGGAGCGGGCCGCCCGCTGGCCGAGCGCCCGGCCGGTGAGGAGCCCGCCGACGCGGCCGGTCTTGACATTGAGGCTGGTGATCGCCCCCGCTTCGATCGCATCCTCGAGCGAGACCGCGTCCACGATGGACTCATCGAGGCAGACCCGGAACGGCGCGCCCCGGGCAAGCTTCGCGTGCGCCCAGATCGCGCGTTCGGGAAACGGTTGCTCAACTTGCACTACGCGGCCCGCTTCGGCCCATGCGCGGACCCGCTCGACCGCGGTCGGCGGGTACGCCTGGTTCGCGTCGACCCAGAGCTCGAGGTCGGGGAATTCCCGGCGGATCGCGCGGACCGGGGCCGCGTCCCATCCCGGGCGGACTTTGATCTTGATTCGCCGGTACCCCTCGTTCCGGTACCGCGCGACCCGGCGGACGAGCCGGGCGACGCTGGGATGAATTCCGACGCTGACCCCGACCTCGATGCGGGCGCGTCGCCCTCCGAGATAGCGACCCACCGAGATCCCGCGCGCGCGTGCCTCAAGGTCTACGAGCGCGGTCTCCACGGCGGACTTTGCCATGGCGTTCCCCCGGAAGTGCCCGACCTCCTGGAGGAACGCCTCGGGGCTCGTTTCACGGGACCGGAGGAGCGACGGCAGGAACTGCCGAACGAGCAAATCCTTCGCCGACACGTTCGATTCGCTCGAGTACAGGGGGTCGTCTGTGGCGACGCATTCCCCGTAGCCGAACAGGCCGTCCCGCGACTCGAGACGGAGAAGAAAGAACCGGCGCTTCGTCTGCACGCCAAAACTTGTCTCGAACGGTTCGACCAGGTCGAGGTCGATGTCGTCAAGCCGTGCCGAACTAAGTTGCATCGTCGTCGGGAGCGGTGTCGAGGAGATAGAAGCACCGGCTCTCTCCGCCCACGGAGAGTCGCACGAAGTCGTCCACCCGATAGCCGTTCGCGAACGCGGTTTCGAACGCCGTCCGGGTGGCGGCCCGCCAGGACTGGGCGCCGCCGGGCT
Source organism: Thermoplasmata archaeon (assembly GCA_035623855.1). Classification (GTDB taxonomy): domain Archaea; phylum Thermoplasmatota; class Thermoplasmata; order Lutacidiplasmatales; family UBA184; genus Lutacidiplasma. The sequence goes on from DASPSQ010000001.1 coordinate 33,130, forward strand.
CGGCTTCTCGGACGCGGGCAAGGTCGATCGGAATCTCGAGGGCGAGTTCACTCGACCCTGGCGGCCGGGTCGAGACCGGGATCCGTACGCCCGACGGCCGGATCGCCGTTTCAATCACGGCGAACGACCTCTTCCATCGGGAGGGGTCGTCGTCCTGGGGTGAGGGGGCCTTCTCGAGTCGTTCCTCCACCCGATGACTTGCGATCGGCCAGACGAGGAGCAACCGATCGGTCTCCAGACCCGCGTTGATGGAGTCGGACATCGGTCCGTAGTACCGGGGAAGGTAGCGAACGGGACGTCCGCCGAGACGTCGGACACTCCGCATCGCGTTCCGGCTCTGAAGGGGATCAAACGTCCACCGGATTTCGGTCAGCCCTTGCGCGAGGACCTCCTCCCTCTGGTAGAGTTTCAATTCGTGGCCCAAGTGGTGGGCTTGGTCGCTGGGACGGACCGCGACCATGTGCGAGTAATGAAAGGTCGTGCCCCCCTCGCGACCGAGGAACCCCATGGCAAAGCCGACGAGCTGTCGCTCTCGAAACGCCCCGAGGAGGAGGCCCCCATTATCCTGGATGGCTCGCATCAGCGGGGCGGGTACGGGCGGGTCTTTGTCGAGCCCCCACGCGTCTTTCTGGACCTCCTGGACGGCGTGGAACTCCCCAGCGGTGTCGAGTCGCCGGAACAGGACGCCCGGTAGCCGCTCCACCCCCTCGGAAGTAGCCACGGTTCGATAACGGAATGTTCGTACATAACCCGGGCGAGGAAGAGTCACCAGTGCTCGAACCACGTGCCGGGGCCTCAGGGGGTGGGACCGACCCGCCGCCCGCAGGTGCGTCCGCCGAAGTTGACGAAGGCCTCGCGGTGGCTTTATAATCGGAACGGGGGTCCCCCGCGCCGCGTTTCATGTCGACCTCCGCGTATCGGTTCATGGCTCGCTCGTTCCGCCAGACCCAGGGGGACGAGGGTGCGGCATTGCGGCACGAGCGGCTGCTCACTTGGCGGAGGGAGCATACCGTGACTCGCCTCGAGCACCCGACCCGCCTGGATCGCGCGAGAGCCGTGGGCTACCGGGCGAAAGGCGGGTTCATCGTCGTCCGGGTTCGCGTTCGTCGGGGGAGCCAGAGGAAGCGTGCGATCATCGCGGGTCGCCGCCCGAAGCACAAGGGGATTCTTCAGATGGTTCTCGCGAAGAGCCTACGTCGCATCGCCGAGGAGCGGGCCCAGAAGCACTACCCGAACCTCGAGGTGCTGAACTCGTATTGGCTGGGCGAGGACGGGAAGCAGAAGTTCTTCGAGGTCATTCTCGTCGACCCGGCCCACCCCGACGTCCTCGCGGACCCGAAGATCTCCTGGATCGCCTTGCCAAGCCAGCGGGGTCGCGTTTATCGGGGCCTTACGAGCGCGGGAACGGAAGGCCGAGGGCTTCGATGGAAGGGAAAGGGCGCCGAGCGGTTCCGACCCTCTCGAGCGCGCAACCGGCGCGACGTCCGTCGGACCCAGACGAAGGTCATCCCCTAACCGAGTCGCCGTCGCCCGGTCCCGACAAGAAGTGATCGAGCGGTGCGCCGCGCTGCTCGGCCAGGCGCCGGGCCCAGCCGTGAAGTCCCTCGACATGGACGAGCTCGCCTCGAAGGATGTAGGCGAGCCGTCGCCGGAATTCGAGGTCGAGGACGAGCGGCTCCGCCTCGAGGAACTCCTTGAGCCGCCGCGCCAGCAACCCGCCCTCCCGGTCCCAGTCGGTCAGCACGATGACATGCCGGCTCTGCCGGCTCAGCTTCTGCGCAGTGGCCGCGAGCGATTCGCCTCGATGGACGAGGACGATCGACCCTGAGAGACCGAGCCGTCGGAGCGATTGTCGGTCCCGCTCGCCTTCCACGACCACGACCGTCCCATCCTCCTCACTCGCGGATCGCAACCGCCCCCAGAGATCGAGGAACTCGTCGAACACCTCCTCCGAGGCCCGTCCGCCCATCTTCCGCGACCCTACTCAGATCCGGACCTGTCGCGCGGACCGAATCCGGCCGTGGAAGACCGCATATTTCCTATATTCCTTGGGCTCTCGATCGCCGTCTCGCAGGAACTCATGCCGGACCAGTTCACCCTGCTCCTCGAATGGCGGCGGAACGAGGCCGCGGTCCGAGGGCTCGCGAAGCTCCCGCGAGAGTTCTACACTTCGACCCAGGGCTACCTTGCCGATCTCAGGCACTCTTACGAATCGGACCTCCGGGAGAACCCTTCCGGCCGCAAGGGAGAGATCTCGCGACAAACGTACCACCGGGCGAGCTCGCTCGCCCGCGACGTCGTGGAAGGGCGAATTCAGAAGATCCTTACCGCCGCCTTCCAGGCGAGCATCGGAGGCTCTCGCGATCTCCCGAATGCCCTCGCGGAGGAGCGGTCGATGTTCGACCAGGTTCTCGGCGTCCTCCTCGAGCACCGGCGCTCGGTCGCCGCGTACCTCGAGCCTACGCCGACCGGACCCTCCGGCGCCGTGCCACCGGCCCCCCGACCGCCGACCCCCCCGCAAGCGCCGACAAATGCACCGTCCTCGGGTCCGGCCATACCGCCCGTGCCGACCCCGCCGCCGGCGGCCCGGGTGGAATCCTCGCTCGCCTACGTCCGGATTGTCCGGGATGGCCGACCCATCGAGGTCGGGAGCGAGACCCTCGACCTCCGCGCCGACGACATCGTCTCGCTGCCGGCAGAGACCGCGCGTCTCCTCATCGACGCGCGGATCGCGGAACCCGTCACGACGAATCCGACGCGGCCGACCGTCTGAGCGAACGGAGCGCGCCCGCGCTCCGCGGAGCGGCAAGCTCGAGGACCCGAAACCGTTCAAACCCGAAGAGGAGGTTCTTCGCGGCGAGTCGAGTCCTCACCTCTTCTTCGCTCGATGTCGCCGTCCGGAGGGCGTCCCTAAGCTGCTCGGGAAATCCCCAGCCACCCAACGCCTCCGCCTGGGAAGCGAAAGCGATCTCCTCGAGCCCGGCCCGCCGAGCGGCGGAGCGGACTCGGGTGAAGTTCACGAAGACCGAGAGGTCGCTCGCCCCCGGCTCGGTCCAGGGATCGTCGGTCGATCGATGGCGGCGGACGCTCGCCAGCGTCCCGCGGGGATGGGCGGAGAGGAGCTCCGGTTCCTCGAGGCCGTAGTCGAACACGAGGACCATCCCGCGAACGAGGTGGTCGGCGACGGACCGGATCCATCCCTCTGCCGCCGGCGAATATTCGAGAACGACGCCCGGTTCGGCCCCGGCCGGGAGACCCGGCGCGGCGACGGGGCGAAGGAGAGCGGTCTCCGCGGGCTCCACATGGCCCCCCGATAGCCGGACACCCAGTTCGCGCCACTCCGTGCCATCCCAGCGGAGCCGACGAGCGGGCAACGCATCGAGGAACTCGTTCGCAAGGACGACGCCCTCGAACGGTCCGCTCGCCCCCACCGCCGGTTCGGGGACGACCGAGAGTGCTGCGGTCTCCGACGCCGCGGCGACCCGGTCTCGTGCGCGCACGCTCAGGGAGGCCGATCGCTCAACGAGGCGGTAGGAGATCCCACGGGCTTCCTCGGGGCGTTCCGAGAGCGCTCGGACGATCGTCGAGCCCAGCGTCCCGTCTCCCGGGCCCACCTCGACGATCTCGAACGGCCGGTCTCCGCCGAGCGCCCGACGGACCGCGCGGATCCGTTCGGCCACCGTACGTCCGAAGAGGGGATGGACATGGGCCGCCGTGTAGAAGTCTCCGTTCGGGCCGAACGGGCTTTCCGGTCGCTCGTAGAATCCGACTCCCTCCGAGTAGAGACAGACGTCCATGAATCGGTCGAATGGAACGAACCCGTCGGCGCGGGCGAACCTCCGCAGCTCGCGTCGGACCTCATCGATCCGGGTTCGCTCGCCCGAGAGGTCCGGTGGGGGGTCACCAGCCATTGGTCGCGACGGCCCGAGCCTTACCCGATGTATCCGAGGTCCTCGCGCGGAGTGGTGCCCGGCGTCGCGGAGGGCTCCGTGGTCCGTTGTTCGGCCTCGTGGATCTTCTGCGCGATCCGGTCGATCTCCTTGGCCTTCGCCTCGAGCGCGGTCAGATCGATCTCGAGGTGCAGGACCTTTCCGAGGACCCGGAGGACCGCCTCGGCGCTCCGGGGGTCGACGAAGTAGCCGCTCGTCTCGCCCATGAGACAGGCCCCCTCCATCCCGAACAGCCGACCGAGGCCGAGGAACAGCCCGCTCGCGCCGATGAGGCCTCCTCCCGGATCATTGCGCGAGAAGACGACTCCCGATTTCGAGAGCGACTCCACGCGCGCGGCATTGGTCGCTGCGCCGAGCACCCTGGGGTGTTCCACGACGCGGCCCTGGGCAAATCCGGCGAGCGTGAAGACCTCGCGGACTCCGAGCTGGTGGCAGTAGTCGAGAACGCGCTCGGTGATCTCGTACTGTCCTTCCGGGCTGATCCCCTGGTAATCGCCCCCGAGGACGAGGAGATCGTGCCGGCCGTCGCCGGTCGCTTTCCAGTACGAAAGGTCGTTCGAGACGAGGCGGATCACTCCGTCCTCGCCGACGTAGACTTGGGGAGGGAAAAACTTGGAATAGATGACCGCGAGCGGGCGGGCGGGAAGCTGGTCCCGAAGGTAGTCCGCCGCGAGTTTTCCCACGTTGCCGACCCCCGGCAGCCCCTCGACGAGGATTGGGTCGTGGAGCTCAACCTTCTCCAGCGTGCGAATCACGACGTCCTCCACAGCCCCCTCCTCCGCTGCGACCAGTAGGGCGTGGGCGATAAAGATTCGGTGGTGCCGGAGTACCCCGCTATCCCGAGGTCGGCGGCCGTTCCTCGACGTGCCAGCCGCTCTCGCCCATCTCCGCATACCAGATGTGCGTGAGATCCGGACGGTTCGCGACTTTCTCCAGGTAGAGGGTATGCTCGTATCGGTTCCCCTTCGGTTCGGCGGTCAGCTCGAAGACGACGTCCGCGAGGTCCTGAAGGCCGAACGCCACGCGGTCGCGCCCGGAGGAATGGATCGCCAGGAGCGCCTGCCCTCCGATCGTCTGGCAACGGTAGCGGATCTGCCGGACCACGGTCGTGACGTCGTGCGGCGGGAGTACCTCGAAGAAGAAGTCGAACGATTCGACCACGAGCCGGAACGGGCTATCGATTCCGGCGAGGTCGGACAGCATGCGGTCCGTGAGGCTGAACGTCGCGAGATCGCTCCGCTCCGGGCGGTCCCCGACGATCTGGCTGAGCGACAGGCCCACCTCCCGCGCCCGCGCCACCTCGAGACCCCGCAGGAGCACCCGTTCATAGTACTCATCGGCGAGGTTGACGATCTGGACGTCGGTGGGGTCCCAGCCGAAGTCGGTGAATGCCTTGCGGACCGACTCGGTCCGCTCGTAGGTGGTGTAGTAGAGGACGGGGGCCAGACCGACTCCGGCATGGGCGAACTGCTTCGCAAGCAGGGGAGCACCCGACCCGGAGGGCCCGGTGAGGAGCGCGAGCCACCCCGGGGGAAGCGCGGTCCAGAGCGTTCGGTCCACTTCGGGGATTCCGAGAACGCGCTCCGCCTCGACCATCGTCACCGTCCCGCACGGGCGACGTCGATCGTCTCGTCCACGACCAGATTGAGCATCTGCTCCACGCCGGTCGTCTCCTCTTCGCTGGTCTCGAGGACCAGGGTGAGCACCGACCGGCTCTTCAGATTGTTCAAGAGGATGTGAAAGAACTCGGAGAGGAGCTCAGGCGGGTTGTGGATCGCGAGGGAGTTCACGCTGTCGATGACGACGATCGACCTCGGATGAGGGAACTTGCGGAGAAGATACTCGACGCGGAGCATGATCTCTTCGAGCGCGCGAGGGCTTTCGACGTACGTCGCGTTCGAAAGCGGGTTCGCGTAGTTCATCATGATGTGGCTGATCGCATCGACGAACGAGATCCGGTCCGGCGACACATCGAGAGCTTGGGCCAGGGTCCAGACGAACGACGCGGGGCTTGTCACCGCGACGTAGATCGTGTGCGCGTCGGTCTCGCTCCCGATGTCGCGCAGGGTCGCGTTGAGCACCGCGAAGTAGTGGTCGGCGTACTCCCGTGGATCGAGCTTGAGGGCGACCGCGCTTCCGCCCGGGAGGGTCCGGAGCCGATCCCCGATGTCGACCGGCGGCATCGCTACGTCCCTCCCGTCTCCCGCCCGCCCTTGAGGTGGGGAGCCATCAGGATCCCGATCGGCGTCAGCTCCATGACGTACTGCGCCCGCGAATGCGCAGTACCGCGCATCTTGACGATTTGAAGGACGCGCAGGATGTCTCCCATCCGGCGCGTGTTCCACAGGAGGATGACGCCGTCGACGATCGCCTCCTCGACCCCGTGCAGCGAGTACCGTCCGGGCGTCGGGCCGATCTCAGAAACGAGGAGCGACGTGCACCCGGCCGCGTTGAGCTCCTGGCCGAGTCGGAGCATGAAGTCCCGGATCTGTTCGTCCCGGCGAATCCGGTAGCATACGGACGTGAGACTGTCGAGGACCAGCCGGCGGATCCCGAGGGACCGCACGAGGTCGCGGATCGTCCGCAGCACGATGTCGATCTCCTCCGGGGTCAGCTCCTCATGCCCCAGCCCGAGTCGGTCGTACACGACCGGGAGGTCGACAAAGACGAGCGAGCCCTGTTCGACGAGCTCGGTCCGGAAGAACTCGAACGTCGAGAGGTTCTGGATGAGCTTGCTCGCCGATTCGGTGACCGAGATGAACAGCGAGCGCTCTCCCCGTTCGGCGCCCCGCACGAGGAATTCGAGGCAGAGGGTCGTCTTGCCGGTCCCGACGCTGCCGGCGACCAGCACCATGTTCCCTCGGGGGATCCCCCCGCCCGTCAGGTTATCGAGGCCCTCAATGCCAGTCGCGCATCGGTCGAGCGCAGTGGCCGGAGCCATGAGGCTCGGCGGCGGGGCAGCCTCCGGCGCCGGGGTCGTCCCCGGGGGAGAATCCATCGGTGAAACGAGCCGTTCCGCCCCTATGAGGGTATCGTTGGAAAGTATACTCCCCGAAAAGACACCTAAAGACAGAGATGTTCCGAGTCCGCGGACCGACGCCTCGTTCGGCCGGAACATTGCCCGGGCCCGACGGTTCGAAGAGTTCGACGCGTCTAGGTTCCAGCGGTCCGGGGAGCCCTTCGGTCCTCCTGCGCACCTATGAGGGGTGTGACGGTGGGGTATCTCCGAGAGTCCGCTCCTCGTTTCCCGGCACGGCGGCAGGAGGAAACCGGTCCGGGGAGAGGGTCCAGACGGTTCCTGTCGGGGTCCTCTCCGTTCGAAGGATGGCCCCGGAAGCCGAGAGCCGAGCCCCGGCGCGCCGGACGGCGAGGCCGTCGGGATCTAGATGCTTTCGGAGATCCTCGAGAGTGACGCGGATCGGGGTACCCGGCGGGGAGGATTCCGCCAGGGACCTGAGGTAGGCGATCACCTGTTCTGCGGTGGCTTGAGCCGGATCACCACCTTCTCGAACCGACTCCGGTCCATCGGGGGTACCCGCACGCTGGACGCGAACCGGGGAAGACTCTCGCCCGCCAATCACGTACGCGGACTTCGAGGCGGGACTCGAGGTTGCGTTCGCTCCCAAACCCGAGTCATCGTCGCTCGTGGCTTGGCGAGTCCGGGCGGAATTCGCCGAGCTCCGCTCAGGCAACCGCAGAGTTCGAAGCCAATGCACGGCTTCCCCTTTCCCGAGAAGCACGACGGCATGGCCTCGGGGAAGAGATAGGACCGCTTCGGTCGAAATGCCGTGGGCCAAGTGGGCGAGTTCGCGAGCCTCCTCGGGAGAACCCCGGAAGGCGACCAGGTCCGCCACATTCGTCCACACCGCTTCGGCGACGGGAGACGGAAGCGATGCGACCGCCTGGGTCGCGAGGATCGTGTGGACGTTCGCAAAACGGCCGAGCCGGAGGATCTCCGCGAGGCTCTCATGAGCAAACCACTGCGCTTCGTCGAGGAGCAGGAACGTCTTCGTGCGAGAAGGACGGGAAAGAAGTTCGGACCAGATGATCGCGAGAAAGACCGAGAGGAGGTATCGCGCAGTCGATTCGCCGACGTGGGCTGCGTCCCCCGAGACGAGCACGACGCGCCCCGGGCGGACCAGCTCCGACGAGCTCAGATCGGGCACGGGGGCGCAGAGCATGTGCTCGAGTACAGGGCTCCGCACAATTTCGTGAAGAAGCCGGCGGGCTCCCTCCGCGTCGTCCGGCCGCTCGCGGATCCGTTGGGCGAGCTCTCGTACCGGTCCCTGCGCGCCCGGCGGGATCTCCTGATGGAGCCGACCGCCCGTCGCGAGGAGCGTGTGCGCTTCGACGAGGGTCCCCTGGGGCCACTCAGCCGCGGCTTGGAGGGCTCGGGTGACCATCTCCTCGATCCGGGGCCCCCAGTAGGCGGAGTCGGCGTACCGACCGGATCGGACCCGACGAAGTGAGTGGACGAGGTCGTTCAGCCGGCGCTCGGAACGGACGAGGTCCCTTGGTCCTTCCTGCGCGATCCCTTCCAGCGCATTGAAGCGTGGTGGGCCATCCAAAGGCGCGATCCAAAGGAGCCGACGGCGGGCGTCTGGGCAGAGCTCCTGTTCGATCGCAGCCGAGGTCGTCCCGAGCGGGTCCAGGACCACGAGACCATGGTCTTGGCTGACCCTGCGCGCGACCGCCACGAGAAGCGAACTCTTTCCCATACCGGTTTCACCGAGGACCGCCACGTGTCGCCCCTGGACCGGGTCTAGGACCGGACCGACGACTCGACCCGATCCATTCCGGCCCAGTGGCAGGATCGTCCGTCTGCCGGTCATCGGGCGGACCGGGTCCCCCCCGGGAAACTCTGGACCGGGAAGAAATGTCGCGAGTTCTCCTTCTGAAACGAGGAAGCTTGGACCATCCCGGTGGCTCCGCCAACCCGAACCGCCAAAGGCAATCCCGTTCCCGGTATCTCCACGGGATGCTCGTTCCAGGACCAGGGCAGAATCTTCGAGTTGGCGGGACGTCAACGAGCGCGATGTGGCGGTGAGCTTCACGCGCAGTTCCCATGCGACCGGCGTAGAGGCGGCTTCGACGGCGGTCCGGTCGAACGCGTTCGGTGGCGGCGCGGGAGCCCGGCCGGTAGAGGACGAGGGCGTCCGCACTGGCTCGACCCGGTAGGTGAAACGTTCCCACCACTGGGGTCGGCCTGGGGGAAGGGGCCGGGCTCGAATCGCTAGCTCCAGGCCGGGCCGAAGGGACGCGAGCGCGAGCGTCCACACATCCAGAAGCGTGGACCCGTCGGCGGAGTCCCGGAGCGGGCGCGGCCAGAGACGAATTCGTCGGCCCCAGAGCGAAGGTCCAGCCCGATTGTATAGGGCACTCGGCCAGGGTCTCCACGAGTGACGGTCGTAGACGTGGAACAAGGCTCGACTCGCCCATTGCCGAGCCTCGATCGAATCGGTCTCCAGGCAGAGTGTCGGCTCGGGCCCGGCGCGAATCTGAAGGGTGAACGTCGTCCCCGAGCCTCGGCCGGCCCGGAGGGCGGCGTCCAATCTCCGCCGAAATACCAAGGTCTCTTCTCGTGAGAGAGCGGATCGACGTGCTGGACGGAACACCCAGAGCCTTCCCTGTCGGGGTCCTAGGGGTGCCGGTTTGTCCGCGGACATCGACGGATCGACCGAGCGGGATGGTGTGAACGTCGTGGGGCCGACGGAGTATGAACGATGCGGTTCGTCAGGCTCAAGTAGAATCTATCTCCGAGGTCGCCGGAACGGTTCCTCGCGATGTCATCCCTCGAAGAGCAGATCACTGCGGTGGAGGACGAAATCCGCACCACCCCGTACAACAAGGCGACCCAGCTTCACATCGGCCGACTCAAGGCGAAACTTGCCGTCCTACGGCTCGAACGAGAGACCCGCGCCAAGGGTCGCGGCGCCGGTCTCGGCTACGCGGTGCGCAAGAGCGGCCACGCGACCGTCGGCATCGTCGGGTACCCTTCGGTCGGGAAGTCGACCCTCCTGAACCGGCTCACCTCCGCGGACAGCGAGATCGCGGCGTATGACTTCACGACGGTGTCGATCATCCCCGGGATGCTTCGGTGGGGAGGGGCGTCAATCCAACTCCTCGACATGCCCGGGCTCATCCCGGGGGCCTCGAAGGGCCGAGGACGGGGGCGCGAGGTTCTCTCCGTGGTTCGGTCGGTCGATCTCATCCTGTTTCTGATTGACCCGGAGCACACGAACCTGCGCGCCCTCGCCGCCGAACTGGAAGGGGCAGGAATCCGGGTCAACCAACGGCCTCCGCGGATCGTGATCCACCGGTCCGACCGCGGCGGGCTGACGGTCTCGAGCACGGTCCGGCTGACACACCTCGCCGGGGGAGCCGCAGCGCAAATCGCCCGCGAGTTCGGACTCCATAACGGCTCCATCATCCTCCGTGAGGATGCGACAATGGACCAGCTCATCGACGTCCTCGCCGGAAACCGGGTCTACCTTCCCGCCCTGCTCGCGGTCAACAAATCCGACCTCTTGACCCCGGAAGATCGTGCCAAGCTCGTCCTGGACCTTCGGCCGTTCGAACCAACGTTCATCTCGGCCCGGGACCAGACGGGCCTCGACGCCTTGGTCGACCGGCTCGGGCACGCGCTCCGCTTCATCCGCGTCTACGTCAAGCCTCCGGGCCGTCCGCCGGACCTTCAAGAGCCGGTCGTCCTTCGCGAGGGGGATACCGTGGACGGATTGCTCCGTCGCCTACCGCCCGAGCTCGACCGGGCGTTCCGGACCGCCCAGGTCTGGGGCAAGAGCGCGAGATTCCCGGGTCAGAGCGTAGGACGGGAGCATGTGCTCTCCGACGAAGACATCGTCACCGTCGTCGTGCTCCGGGGCGGCGCGCGGGCGTCGAGCTGACGGGGCTTCCCGCCTCCGCCGGAAACAGCGTGCGCCGCACTCGTCCGCCCACGAAGTAGTGCGCCCGGTGGAACGGATCGAGCCGGACGGAGGATTCGAGCTCGACGACCGGGTCGAGCGCCTTCTCCGCAAGCGCGAGGAAAGCGGCCGGCGGCCGGTTTCGTCCGATACTGGCGGTCTTGAGCGCGATGAGCACCGGACGACCCTCTGCGCGGAGATACAAAGCGGCGTTGCGTCGGACGATCTCGATCTGATCCGGCTGTGCGATGTCCGCGTACAGCCCTTCCACAGGAGGCACGAGGTCGGCATAGTCCTCCGGGGTCCGCGCGTCCGCAAGGACGGGGAGAAGGTTCGGCCAGCGCTCGGAAAGCTGGTAGAGCCGAGCGAAGGGACGCAAGCTTTTCTCGACGGCGTAGACTCGGCCGGAGGGGCCCACCAAATCGGCAACATGGGATGCGGTCGTACCGCTCGCGGCGCCCAGGTAGAGCCATCGCTCGCCGATTCGAGGCAAGTCGCCGGACCAGTCGTGGGCGATTGCGGCCGCGAGCTTCGATCGGCTCGGATCGAAGCTCCGGCAGAGGAGGCCCCCGACCTCTTTCCAGCGCTCTCCGTAGACCGGCGGCAGCGAACCCACCGCTTCGGTCCAAAGTTCCGTTCGGTCCCCCCGACGGAGTCGATGTAGCCGTGAGGGGACCGAGGAGCGCCGGGGTCGAGACTCTTCCCTCATCGTCGTCTCCGCTGGAGTTCTGCGACCCGTCGGTCGCGTCGTTCGACGAGGGGCCGCGAAATGTCTCGACCTGTCGACGCATCGGCTCGTGCCGCGATGGCCGCGAGCGCTGCCAAACTTCGGGCATACGCTCCCCGCCGTCCCAGCGGCACCTCCTCCATACGCTCGGCCCGGTAGAGGACCCCGAACCGGGGGCCGCGCTCCGCCGAGGGGCGGCGGCGCGACCCGAGGAGCTGAAGCCGGGGAGCCGACATGCGACCCAAGGTGCCGAGACCGCCCGAGGCGGCGAGAAGTCGGGCGGCGACGCGGGGCCCCACTACTCGGGACAGGTTCGGCAGAACGGACCGCACCTCGTGCTCAAGGCTCGCGAGGAGACGAGCGTGATGCATCGCGAGCGAGCCACGCGCCGACGTCCAGTCCCGAACGTACGTCTCGAGCGGTGAGTCGGGAACGGTCACGAACGACTCCGCCGCTCGCTCTTCGCGTCCGAGAGCCCGCTCCACGCGCTCCTCCTCGCGGGCGAGAGTGATGACCACCTCCGCCGGTGACCGCAGCGCCCGATTGAGCCGCCGCGCCGCGACCGAACGAAGGAACGTCCGCTCCGTCTCGGGCGGTAGCGGTGGAAGGGACGCGCGTGCCCGCCGTAAGAGTCCCACGGAAGCGAGTTCGACCGGCCCACCGGCTCGGTGGCCCAGAGACCCGGAGAGAAGCGGGCCCGCGGCAGTGAGGCGAGTTCCCGAGGGCAAGAGATCGAGCCGGTGGACCAGGGCGTCCGGAACGTCCTCGGGTCGGAGCTCGGCTCGGCGATCCGCCGCCCGCTCCGGGTCCGCATCCCAGGGAATCCCCACAAGCATTTCCCCGGGAACGCCGACCAGAAAGATCCGGGGTCCGCGCCCGACGGCGACGACCGTCCCCACGCTCTAGAACTCCCCGAGCGATTTCTGAAACCGGTGGCGTTCCTCGGGGACTTCGATGGGATAGCGGCCGGTCAGGCACCCGAGGCAGAGCTCTTCCTGGCGCAACCCGATGGAGTCCACAAGCCCGTTCATCGAGAGATAGTGAACGCTGTCCGCCCCGACGATCGCCGCGACCTCGTCGGGAGTACGGTTGTGCGCGACGAGCTCCTTGCGCTCCTTCATGTCAATGCCAAAGTAGCAAGGCGCGCGGATGGGCGGGCAGCCAATTCGCACATCCACCCTCGTCGCACCCGCCGAACGGACCATCCCCACGATTTCTCGGAACGTCGTTCCGCGGACGATCGAGTCGTCGACCAGCACGACGCGCCTTCCCTTCAGGAGGCCCGGTATCGGGTGAAGCTTCACCCGGACCTCGGACTCCCGGCGCCGCTGGTCCGGAAGGATGAACGTCCGCTCGACGAACCGGTTCTTGATCAACGCCTCGGCATATGGGATTCCCGAGCGTTCCGCGAACCCGAGGGCCTGCGGCCGGGCCGAGTCCGGGACGGGGACGACGATGTCGGCGTCCACCGGCGCCTCCTCCGCGAGCCGGGTACCGATGCGATGACGAACGTCGTACACCGGTTGGCCCTCGGCGATCGAATCCGGGCGGGAAAAGTAGACCCACTCGAACATGCAGTGGGCCCGTTCGCCACCGTTCGGAATGCGAGACGTCCGTGCGAGTTGGCCGCGCTCGAGAACGAGGACCTCCCCCGGCGCGAGATCCCGTACCGCCTTCCCGCCCATCAGCTCGAGAGCGACGGACTCGCTCGCGACCGCGACGCCCCCTTCCACGGTACCGAAGACGATGGGTCGAATGCCGAGGGGATCGCGGAACGCGTACACCCGGTTCCCGACGAGGAGAACGACGGCGTATCCCCCCACGATCTCTGCGCATGCGCGCCGGATCGCCGCTTCGAGATCGCGAGTCCGGCCGTATTCGAGCGCGATCATCTGCGCCATGGTCTCGGTGTCTGCGTTCCCGAGAAGATCGACTCCCTGAGCCTCGAGCCGGTGGCGGATCCGGCCGAAGTTCACAATGTCCCCGTTGTGGGCAATGGCTCCGTCCTCGTCGCGCATCTTGACGACGATCGGCTGAGCATTTTCGAGGTCGCTCGAGCCGGTCGTCGAGTACCGGACGTGGCCGATTCCCACGGATCCTCGGAGGGAGTCGAGGAGCTCCTGGCCGAAGATCTCGTGCACGAGGCCCATCCCTTTCCGCTGATAGACCACGCCGTGACTCGACGTCGCGATGCCCGCGGATTCCTGCCCTCGGTGCTGAAGGGAGCGAAGCCCTCGGAAGAGGTAGGGTGCGGCGCCTCGGCCCTGCAGGGATACTCCGACTACGCCGCAGCACTCCCGGGCAGGCATTTCTTCTGGACCGAGTGCGGGAAGGGCGCCTCCGTACGACACACTCGGCCTTGAGTCTTAAGCGAAGCGGGCCCGGTGGCTCGTACGTCAGCTCCGACGTTCGATCGCGCCATGCCTGCTCGATCAATCGAAGCTCTGACTTTCTTTGAACGCCGGCGGTTTTGGTGCTTGCTTTTGGCCCGCAAGGGCATGCGATTTCGCAGAATGCTGGATCGGAGCGATTTCGATGAGCTGTTGAGGAGCGCGTTCCTCCACCCCATCCAGGGTTGGGACTTCAGTTGGCTTCGGGAAGAGGGCCGATACCAGGAGGACCCGCTCCCATGGGTCTACTCCGAATTGGTCGCGCGAAGAGCACGCCGCTCGCCGGATCTACTGGACCTTGGCACCGGCGGCGGTGAACGACTCGCCGCAATCACTCCGCACCCGCAGCTCACCGTGGCCACGGAATCCTATCCGCCCAACGTCGGGATCGCGGCCCGCAGGCTCGCCCCATTCGGCATAGACGTAGTACATGTCTCGAGCATTCCCGACAACGCCGGACAAGGCGACGTCGGACTGAAAGGCTCTCTCCCATTCCGTGACAGTTCGTTTCACCTCGTGATCGATCGCAACGAAGCGTTCGTCGCTCGAGACGTAGCTCGAGTCCTAGCACCGGGTGGCGTGTTCCTGACCGAGCAGAGCGGGGGTTCAGTGACTCCTGAAATCTACCGTCTCCTCGGCGTGGAACCGCCCGCTTCTCGAGCCCCGGACTGGAATCTCGATCTTGCACGGAAACAACTGGTCGCTGCCGGACTGCACCCATTCGGGAGCGGCGAAGCGGACTTCTCAATGAGCTTCAGCGACGTCGGAGCTCTCGCATGGTATCTTACCGCGGTTCCGTGGACCTTTCCGGGATTCTCGGTCGAGCGGCAACGGCGGCGACTTGAGAGGCTGCACTCGAGAGTCCTGGACCAAGGCCCGATTCGCGTGCCTCGGTACGCCTTCTGGCTCGAAGCCGGGAAGGGATGATCGAACGGCCGGGGACGGGCCCGAGGGGATTCCGGCAAAGGTGAGGTTCATCGGTCCGTCTCGGCCGCCCTGTCCGATGACCGGGCCGGGCCACGCGCCGTTGAAGGCCCGGATCTCAGTCTCGCGCCGAACCTGAGTATGGGGACGGTCGGTCTGCTGACAGTCCTCAGCGAGCGGGCCGAGTTTGGTTTGAGCAAAGGGTAGGACTTATGAGCCGGTTATACGTCGCCCGCGCTATGTCAAATCACGGCAGGTTATTGCTGCTGGTCGTAGCCGCGGTCGTTGCGACGATGGTGTTGCCGGGCGCTTCCGCGCTCCGGATCGGTGGGACCTCCGGGCCGGTCCCGCACATGGCTCCCGCCGGTACGCACGTATCCTCCGAGAAGCCCTCCGCGACGCGATCCGTCGCAACTGGGACGATGACGACCCAAGAGCGCATCGTCTCTGACCTCAAATCGCAGCACGTCCCCTCGACTGCTGCGTTTCTGCCGAATTTTGGAGCGCGGGTCTCTACCGAGGGAGGCGTCGTGACACCGCTGTATGACAACACGCCCGCGCCGATGGGTCTCGGCGACTTCGGAATCGAGGACGTCAATGGCCAGAATGTCGGCACGGTCACTTACGTCCGCAGTGTGATGGCGTCGGTCACCCTCAACAATGTCGAGCCGATCTACGTGACAAGCTCGGCCCCCGACGAGTTCACGATGCAGCTCAACACGGTCGGCACGAACGTCGATCTGTTCGGGAACGATAGTTACCAGTTCTGGCTCCAGAACGTTCCAATCTATGCTACGAGCACCCAGACTCTCTCGTTCGAGGACAACGTCTGGAACTTCTCGAGCCCGGCGTTCCTGTTCACTGCGAACTCGGTCTACGCCCACGGTCCCGGCGGGGTCGTCGCCGCGCCGACATTGTACTACGCCGTCGGCCCGTCCTTCCATATTCCAATGCCGTTCACAGTCGTGGTGTACAACAACCTCACCGTGGTCGGGGGGCGCTCAACGATTTTCTTCAACTACACCGTGATTCCGTCGACCGCGAGCCCATTCTCGGGGTCCTATGACTTCGTGGAGTTCAACTCCACGCCGGCGATCACTGGGCCGGCACCCCAGCCCGTGAACCAGATTAACGGCCAGAAGGTCGGCGACACCAACTTCCTTCTGAACGACGCCGAGATCATGCTCGGCGGCCCGGGTGGTGGGTCGACAACGAGCCTCTTCCAGATCTCCGGTTCGATGGGGCTCTGGCTCCTTCCGAACGGGACGAGCACCTACCAGACGGTTCCCTCGGCGTACGATTTCGGGACGGACACCGGGGAAACGTCGGAAGGCATCGCAGAATGGGCCACAACGGGCTCGAGCCCAATGGCCGAGCTCGGGAGCGGTCCGTCGATGCTCTACGGACTCTGGGGCGTGGTCGGCGCCCAGCAGGGCGAGGAGACGATCACGCTGAACCTGTCGCCGACGAACACGTTCGTCTTCGCGAGCCCGGGCGCCACGTTTAACGAGAGCGCGGCCGGCTGGGGGCCCACGGCGATCAGCGGGCCGACGGTCTATAACGTCGCGCCGGGGGCATACAGCTTTGAGTACCTGCTCGCGGACCACACCCCGCAGGCTGCCACGTACAGCTCGGGCGGGACCTGGACGGTCGCGCTGACGCTGAACCCGTCGTTGGGAGACTACACGCCGCTCTGGGCCGAGGCAAATAGCCAGCTCGCGGCGATCTCGCAGGGCGGTATCGGGACGGCCAAGGATCCGTACATCCTCGACAATGGTCCGGCGAACGTGAACTCACTCTTTGGAGAGATCAACGACTACGCCTTTGTAGTGTTCCCGGGGATCTACCTGATCGACACGACCGCCTTCGTGACGGCAGCGGAGCTGCCGGCGTTCTCGATCGCGTACCTTCCGAGCCAGATCGCGGGCGCCCGCCTCATCCAGGACGGGCTGCCACTCAGCGACCAGCTGAACATCGAGCTGTACGAGACCTCCCACGTGTCGATCATCAATAGCGATCAGATCTCGGGATGGTTCGCGGCGTTTGGCTCGTTCGGGGAGCCCGCGTCGATCTACCTGTGGGGCGCGACGAACACCCTCATCGCAGGAAACGAGCTCGAGGTCGAGTCGAACGGGATCACCGCGGCCGGATTCACCGCGACGAACGGTGGGTATAACGTGATCTGGGGGAACATCTTCGCCCCCCAGCCGGTGGTCTCGCCGAGCACCGCCGAGCTCCTGAACTACGGCGCGTTCCCCGCGCTCTGGGAGTTCGAGTCGCACGACGTGATCTTTAACAACGCGTTCCTGACGCCGGTCACTGCGATCAGCTTCCCGGAAAACTTCTACTCGGGAGCCTTCCAGCTGAACGTCGACCAATGGAACGTGAAGGTCCAGCCGTCGAGCGACGTTTACACAAAGAACGGATTCTACCTGTCGGGGAGCATCCTCGGGTTGAGCTGGGAAGGCGGCAACTACTGGAGCAACTACGGGACTCCGCAGGACCCGTTCGGCGTGCTGCCGTACAACGACGGTGGGTTGATCTTCTCCGGTGGCGACCATCACCCGCTGATCCCCTTCACGCTCTACGTGGTCCGGTTCACGGAGACCGGTCTCCCGAGCGGGACCGCCTGGTCGGTGACTCTGAACGGCTACACTCAGACGACCACCCACGCGACCATGGTCTTCTATGAGCCGACGGGGGCCTACGCCTTCACGGTGGGCGCGGTTCCGGGATACACTGCAACTCCGTCCTCGGGCGCGGTCGACGTAGTGTCGAGCGCGGTTCTGGTGCACATTTCGTTCATGGCCTGAGCTGAGCACCGACTGCGAACCCCTCCCTTCCGCGAGGGGCCCGAACGAACCCCTTCCTCCGCCACTTTGGAGCCGTGTCGCTGCGGCGTACGCTTCGAAGTCCGATCTAGAATCGGTCCCCTGACGACCCACTGGCCCCCGGAGGGGCAGGGAATTGGTTCGGCGTGCAGAGCTGGATCGAGATCAGGTCGTTCAGCCGAAGAGGGCGGAGAGTCCCTCGGCCGCCTCCTCTTCGGAGACGCCCTTCTCTTCCTTCTTTTCCTCTTCCTTCTTTTCGCCCTTGCCTTCCTTCTTCTCCGCCGGAGCGGCCGCGGCAGGTGCCGGAGCGGCGAACGTCTCGGCTTTTGCGAGAAGGTCGGCGAGATTGACGCCCTCGAGCGAGGCGAGGAGCGCCTTCACCCGGGCCGCGTCCGGGGCGACCCCGGCCGCGCTGAGGACCCCGGTAAGGGCCTTCTCGTCGATCGGCTTTCCGGCGGCGTTGAGCAGCAGCGCACCATAGACGTACTCCATTGTTCTCACTCCGTGACCTTCGTGGGGACCCTCAGTGGCCTATCAACTTGCCGACCGCCGCCGCTTCGCGCATCGCCTTCGCGAAGAGCGGTTCGATCGTCTCCTTTGTTGGATAGCCGACCGCGATGGCGACGGCGAGGGCGCGCCGGTGAGCGCGGGCGACGAGCGGGGGGAGGCTCGTCGGGGTGGCGTACCCTACCTCGACCGCGAGCCCAAGGGCAAGGTGAGCCGCCCGGGCCACGTCGTTCCGGCGAGATTCGAGATCGACGGACAAGACCTCGGGGGGGTAGAACACGTCTCCGTCGACGACCGCACGGAGGTTCAGACCGACCTCGAGAGGGAAGATTTCGAGACGGGTCAGCATCGTCGCGACTTCGCGCGAGATGGGATGGCCGGCGTGGACGATGAGAGTGTCCTTCTTGAGGACCACCTTACCCTTCTCGATCGCCGCGGGAAATCCCGCGTGCTGGAGCTCGCCCACGATCGGGCCGGGCTTGAAGCTCGTCGTCTGAGCGGGAACCAGGATGTCGTCCGGGGCAATCTCACCGCCCCGGGCGGGCGTGGGAGATCGCGTCTTGAGGAACTGCTGGTACAGTGAGAACGGGTTCCCTTCGGCGGACAGGACCGCGGTCTGGTCCTGCACCTGGTCGAGCAGGGGACGAAGGGAGGGTCGTTGGATTGCTGCCTTCTCCAGGGCGTGGCGGATCGCGCTGTTCGGGGCGACGGTGATCGGAGTCCCGCGGGCCCGCAACTCGCGGCGCATCGACTGAAGCGCGGCCGCCGGGACCCCCCGAACCGTCACGACGGCGGTCATCGAATGACCAAGGAGCCGATCGGCGAGCGCATCGACGTGGGCGAGCTTCTCGGGCCGCACCGCACCACGACCGGGCATCTCGATCCCCTCACCAGAGCCGCACGGCGGGCCCCATCGTCGTCTTGACGTAGACCGATTCGATGTTCGTCCGCCCGCGTTCGAGCTTCCCGACGATGCGGCCCAGGACCGCGTCGACGTTCTGGGCGATCTGCTCCGGCTTCATGCCCCGTGTCCCGACGGCAGCATGGAACGTCCGGTTCCCTTTCGACCGCACACGGATCGACCGCTTCAGGGCGTTCACGAGGTTGGTCGGATCGCTTCCGGGGGGAACGGGACGCGGCATCTTCCCCCGCGGGCCTAGGACGACTCCCAGGCGACGGCCGATCGTCGGCATCAACGGGGCCTCGGCGAGGAAAAAGTCGACCTTGCTCACCATCTTCTTCGCGGTCTTCTTGTCCTTCGCGAACTCGTCGATCTCGTTCGCGGGGACAACGACATCGGCGACGCCCTTGACCTTCTGACAGAGTTCGGGGGAACCGAAGACCGCGACCTTGACCGGTTTGCCCCGTCCATTCGGCAGAGGGATCTCGTCCTCGAGGCGATTCTTCGGGACCGTGAGGTCGAGGTCTTTGAGATTGATCGAGATCTCGACCGTTTCGGAGAACTTGCGATCCGGTGCTTTGCCGAGCGCTTCGGTGACAACCTCGATGGAAGGACGGTCCGGCATAGCGATTCTCTCGGCGGTAGCGCGGCGGCGCGGAGTAGCCCTCCCTACTTAAGTGTTGGTGGACCGGCGGCCGCTGCTCGGGTCATGAGCTCCGGCAATGGGAGCGGACCGGGTCGCTAGAATCGTCATCTCCCGAGCTTGACATCGTTAACGCTCGGTCGAGGCACGATCGTCCCCAGTCGCGCGTCCCGGCGTCCTTATCATTAAATACGCCCTCCGGCTCGGCGGCGCCGATGCACTATCCAAAGGTCGTCTCGACGTACTGCCCGAAGTGCAAGAAGCACACCGAGCACGAGGTCGAGAAGGGCAAGAAGCGACCCGCGTCCGAGCTTGCTTGGGGGCAGCGGCGGTTCCGCCGCGCGACCCGCGGGTACGGAGGCTTCCCGCGGCCGAAACCCGAGGGACGCGCAAAGGCGGTGCGTCGCGTGTATCTCAAGTTCCGGTGCAAGAAGTGCCAGTACACGGTCCAGCCCGCAAGCTGGCGGGCGAGTCAGCTCGAACTCGTCGAGCAGCATTAGGGAATCCGTCGATGCGCGCCCCCTCCCCGTTCTGGGTCGTGAAGTGTCCGGACTGCTCGACCGAGCAGACGATCTTTAGCCGACCGGCGACTGTCGTGAACTGCTCGGTCTGCGGCGCAACGCTTGCGACGCCGACTGGTGGTCAGGCCAAGCTCCGTGGCGAGCTCGTGCGCCCGGTGACGGCCTAACCCGGAGTCCGACCTCGGATGCCCCTTCGCGCAGAGTTCCCCGAGGAAGGCGAACTCGTCATCGGTACGGTCACGTCGATCCGCAATTTCGGCGCGTTCGTGACCCTCGACGAGTACGAGAAGCGAGAGGCGTTCATCCATCTCTCCGAGGTGGCGACGGGATGGGTCAAGTACATCCGGGACCACATTCGCGAGGGCCAGAAGATCGTCGCCCGAGTCCTGAGAGTCGATCCATCGAAGAGTCAGATCGATCTCTCGCTCAAGCGGATCAACGACCACCAGCGACGTGAGAAGGTCCAGTCGTGGAAGAATGAACAGAGGGCGATGCGGCTCGTGGAGCAGGTCGCCCAATCTCTCAAACTGACCTCGGACCAGGCGATCGAGCTCTTCGGTCCCACCCTCGTGGAGCGGTACGGCTCCCTCTTCCAGGCGTTCGAGGTGGCCTCCGCCGACCCCAAGCGGTTCCAAAAGGAGGCCGAGAAGTCGACCTGGGCGGCCGCGTTCCTCAAGGTCGCCCGCGACAACATCGTCCCTCCGCACGTGACGATTCTCGGGACTCTCGAGGTCAGCGATCCGTCGCCAATGGGGGCCGAGCACGTTCGCGCCGCACTTCTCGCCGCCGAGAAGATCGACCCGGAGTCGGTCGAGGTCCATTACGTGGGAGCGCCGAAGTACCGAATCCGGGTGCAGGCCTCCCAGTACAAGCAGGCCGAGGAGCTCCTGAAAAAGGCGACCGAAGCCGCCCTTCGCTCGATCAAGTCGTCGGGGGGCGAGGGCACGTTCGCCCGTGCATGACGGAATCCGTGCTCCGAGTCTGCAAGGGCTGCGGACGGTACACGTTCCGAACGAAATGCCCGGAATGCGGGTCGGAAACCCGCACGCCCCACCCGGCCCGTTTTGACCCGGGGGACCGATACGGGAAGTACCGGCGCATGTTGACCGAACTGACCCGGTCCGGGTAAGGCGAGGCGATGGTCGCGGGCGTCCATCGGATCAAGGTCGTGAACGACGTCAGCGATCTCGTCCCGATCCTGCGCGCCGTCGATTCCTCGGTCAAGCTCCAGCTGGTGAAGCGGCTCGGCGAGAGCTGGCTCACCCTCGATGACGTCGTGGGAGAGTTTGGTAAGGAGGGAGAGAAGGCCCTCGCGTTCTTCGAGAAGCTCCGCTTGATCGATACCCGCTGGGTCGCTCGGGAGGGTCGTCGGCAACCGGAGAAGAGCTACCACTTCTACTACTCGACGATCAACATCAACACCACCTCGCCGCTGAACGAGATCTCGGAGGTCCTCTCGGTCGCCATGATGAGCCCGAAGGAGTACGTCCGAATCGAAAGGCGGGTTCACGACGCGGTCGGGTCGGACGGCCGGTTTTTTTCGGACGTGGCCGAGGAGCTCGCGATGTCGCCGACGCGTCTCAAGGCGGTCGTCAAACGCTCGGAGACTCTGGAGTACCGTGGCCACCGGATCGAGCGGTTCCAGGCGGAAGCAGTCGAGTAGGGCCGTTCCAGAGGTCTCGGTCCTGCGGATCGGCCACCGGCCGGGGCGCGATCCCCGCCTGACGACCCACCTGGCACTGACCGCTCGCGCCTTCGGGGCGCGGGCGATGTATCTCGAGCCACCCGACCCGGCCATCGTGGATCGGCTCCGTGCGGTCGGGGTCCGGTGGGGGGGAGGGTTCTCGATCGTTCCCACAGACGACTGGCGCCCCGTGGTTCGATCCTTTGACGGCCCGGTCGTTCACTTGACGATGTACGGGCTTCCCTTCGAGAAGATCGAGCCACGGCTCCGTCGATCCCGCCGGATCCTGCTCGTCGTCGGTGGGGCGAAGGTCCCTCGCGACCTCTTCAACCGGGCGACCTACAACGTCGCCGTCGGACACCAGCCGCACAGCGAGGTCGCGGCCGTCGCCGTCGTCCTCGAACGACTTCGGGGAATCCCTGGACCTCAAGCCTGGCCCAAGGCTCGCCAGGTCATCGTACCCCGGGCTCGCGGCAAGATGGTTCGGATGCGGGAGTCGCCACGATGACCGAAGCTCCGTCGCCCATACCGGCTCGACCCTTACCGGTGTCCGTCCGATCGCCCGGAAAGTGCATCGTCTTTGGAGAGCACGCCGTGGTTCGCGGAGCCCCGGAGCTCGCCTTCGCCATCGATCTCTACACCCAGGTCTTCGTTCGCCCCGGGGAGAAGGTCCAGTTGAACTCGGACCCGGACGCCGCCCGACAGAATGACTACTTCCGGTCCGCCCTTCGCCAGAGTTGGGAGGGAGGGCCCCCGGTCGATGTGCGGTCGGTGTCCCGGATTCCACGAGCCGCGGGACTCGGGTCCTCCGCAGCATTCGCGGCGTCCCTCGCCGCGGCGTTCTCTGCGGCGAAAGGGGGGATCCCTCGAGGCGATCTGGCCCAGGTGAGCTTCGACATCGAGCGGGAGGCCCAGGGGGTGGGAAGCCCGGGGGATACAAGCACCGTCGTTGCGGGCGGATACGCCGCGATCAACGGCGGACCGGGCGAGCCTTTGTGGACGGTCCACGGACCCGAGCACCAGTGGGATGTCCGCCGCGTGCCCGACCCCGGCTGGGTCTGGGTGGTGGCGTACACCGGGATCCCGAGGTCGACCAGCGAGGCCGTGCGCGCGGTCGGGCTCCGGCTGGACCGGAGCGACGGTCCCGCGCTGCTCGCCGAATTCACACGGGTCGCGACCGATGGGATTCATGCGGTCGAGCGGGGCGACCGAGCGTCCGTTGCATCCCTCATGCAGCGGAATCAGGAGCTCCTCCGAGAGGCCGGAGTGTCTCATCCGAGGATCGAGGCCCTCATCGAGGCCGCCCGACCGGCGGCCGAGGCGTCGAAGCTGACCGGCGCAGGAAAGGGAGGTTCCGTGGTCGTCCTTCCGGTCCCCGGAAAGGAGACGGAGGTCGTCCGCCGTCTCGCGCGTGCCGGGGGCCTGGCGTTCGTGGTCCGTCCGGCAAGCCAGGGTGCGGAGGTCGTCGAAACCTGACCGGGTCGGTCAGCGTCGCGAGACGATCCGCACGACCGCATTCGGCCCGAGCGGATGGTCCGCGGCGAGCGCACGATGGGTCCGGCCATCGATGGCCCGGATAAAGTTCTCGCCGAGATCGGTGTGAACCCGGTACGCGACCGCTCGAGTCGGGGTGTTCGCTGGAACCAGGAGCGCGTCCGGCAGCACCCGGCCCTTTCCGTCGGTCCAATGCGACTCGTCCTCGACCGGATACACTACGATCATCTGGAGGCGATCGAACACCATCCGTTCGATCGCCGGTTGTACTCCCGTCCCTCCCCAGGTTTGCATGGTGGTACGGATGCCGTCGAGAGCTTTCGCCTGGGGTGGGGAAAGGCGGGAGGGATCCGGAATCGTGAAGGACGCATCACCGGGTCGATACGACACGAGTCCTGCCCGTGCCGCGCGTCGCAAGGTGAGCTCGCTGTCCGCGGCCGTCGGAACCACCGGGATCGGTGAGACCCCCGACCGAAGGGCCTCTGCCTGCTCATGGCCCACGCGATCGCATTTGTTCGCGGCCACGAGCCGTGGTTTGGACTCCTCGAGAAGGGCCCGGGCGAGCCGGGCGCGGTCCTCCGAGGTCCAATGGGCCGGATGTGCTCGGTCCGTAGGGGTCAATCGCAGCGCGGAGGCGATCGCGCCGGGGGAGATGGAAAGGCCGGTCAATCTCTCGGCGAGAAACTCCTCGATTTTCTTTCCCTCGAGCTCGACCCCTTTCGCCTGGCGCTGGAAGTCCCGCCCCAGGATCTCGGCGACCCATGCCACCATCTCTTCCTGGAGCCAGCCGACCTCCTCCGCGGGGTCGTGGCTCCCCGGAGCGACGATCCGGCCCTCCGCGTCGGTGGCGCCCGAGAGGTCGACCACCTGCACAAACCCGTCGGCCGCTCGAAGGTCATCGAGGAACTTGTGTCCGAGCCCCTTGCCGGTGGACGCTCCGGGTACAAGCCCCGGAACGTCGACGAGGCTCACCGGAACCCAGCGGGTCCCGTCCACGCACTTGGAGTTGCCGGGCGTACACGGTACTCCCTTCTCGAGATGCGGACACGGGGCCCGGACTGCGGCCGTGCCCCGGTTCGGAGTGGTGGTGGTGAACGGATACGGAGCCATGGCGGCGTCCAACAGAGTCAGCGCGTTGAACAAGGTCGACTTGCCGACGTTCGGCTTGCCCACGACGCCGACTTCCACGGACCGTCACCCCTCACCGGGCTAGGCAGAGTAATCCGGCGGGACTTCGGGAGTCCCGAGCGTGTGGTTTGCCACGAGGGCCAAGATGAAGAGGAGGTCGCTCAACCGATTGGCCCATGCGAGGAGTTCGGCCCGGAGCGGTTCGACCTTGTGCAGCCGCAGGAGTTCGGTCTCCGCTCGGCGGGAAATCGTGCGGCAAACGTGAAATTGCGCGGCCGCGCGAGATCCACCGGGGATTACGAACGAGTGAATAGGGGAGAGCTCCGCCTGGAATCGATCGATGTCTCGCTCGAGCCGTTCGACGTGTGCCGAGTTGATTCGATGGCGTGGCGAACGGGGGCGCGGTGTGGCAAGTTCGGCCTGCGCGACGAAGAGCTCGTGTCCCAGTCGAACGAGGATCGGTCGGAGAGTCTCCAGCTCGGGGGGCAAATCGGCCAGAGCGAGCCCCAGCTGGGAGCCGAGCTCGTCGTACGTCCCGTAGGCGCGGATGCGATCGGAGTCCTTGCTTACGCGGGACCCGCCGACAAGACCGGTAGTTCCGTGGTCACCCGTACGGGTATAGACACGCGGGATGCTCTCGCCTCCGGTCGCCACGGCAGCTGGTCCAAGGGAGAGCTCAGGCCGTGAACGGGACAATACGAGATGTGCAGCACCTCATTATGCTTGGCGTCCTGACGGCACAGTCGGCAGATGAACCCGCTCCGCTCGCTCCAGGCGATCCCCATCGATTCCATGATGCAACCCTTCCCCGCTTCGGAGGTTATCGCCGGAGGAGCCCCCGACCCTCCCGTTCCGCCCGGTGCCGCCCCGCACGACGCTCGCTCGCCGACCTCGCGCGGTCGCGCAAGGCCGGGACGTGTTCGTCGTGGGTGCGAGCGAGCTCCCGAATGCCGAGCGTCAGGACGAGCGTAATCGCGCCGTCCAGGTCTCGGGCATAGCCATCCTCCACGAGATCCTCAAGCTCGTTCCGCAGGGTTGCGGGGAGCTCCACGGTCGTCGCCTTGCCCTCTGTTGCACCGCGCACGAGGGCACGAACCGCTTCGGAACGGTTCGGCAATCGGCGACTCGTTTGGAATCTCTCGAGGAGCGACTCTTCCTCGGTCGTCAGGCGAACTCCGAGAAAGTGAGTCGCGGGAGCTTCGGCTCGAGCGGTTCGCACGCCGTTTAACAGAATTAAACGAATATTTAGTTATTCCGCAGATTTTGTTAAACACTTGGGGGCAAGGCGTCTCCAACCCCTCGAACCCGGGACGTCCATGCAAGCCCTTCCGTCAGAAGCGCGGAACCTGAGGGCGTCAGTTGTTCGGACGCGCAAGACTCCGCGGTCGAACCGATGTGCCCACCGTTTCACAACCCCTGCATGATACAAATAGGCCCGTCGACGTCGGCTCCCTCCCATGGTCGAAATCCCCTCGAAGTTGCACCGGGACACTGCCCGCAACATCGTGACCAAGTACCTCAAAATCCGGCCAGGAGAGAACGCGATCATCGAGTCATGGGACCATACGATGCCGATAGCCGCCGCAATGGTCGACGAGATTCGCCGTGTGGGGGGCAAAACCCTCCACATCCACGAAGACGAAGATGCGTGGTGGCGCGCGATCGACCGGAAGCAGAGCAAGCTCCTCGGCAGGTCGAGCGCGCCCGAGTGGGCGGCATTGAACGCCACGGATGTGTACGTGCATTTCTGGGGTCCGGGTGATACGGACCGCCTCGAGAAGATTCCCGAGAGGACGTTCTACGAAGCGCTCGCTTGGTTCACGCCTTGGTACCAGGTCGCCAGGAAATCGGGCCTCCGCGGTGGGCGGGTGGCCCTTGGGTTCGCGACGGAAGGGCGGGCGAAGCAGTGGGGCTTGGATCGCGCTCGGTGGGAGGAAAGCATCCTACGCGCGTGCCTCACCGACCCGGTGGAGACGGCCAAAAGCGGGGCCCGGCTCTACAAGGCCATCTCCCACGGAAAGAAGGTGCGGATCACCCACTCCAATGGAACCGACATTGAGGTCGCCTTGGCCGGCGGCGCTCCGCGGTTGCATGACGGGACGCCGCACCCTCGGGACAAGAGATACGGCCCGAGTGACATGCTGGCTCAGATCCCCGCCGGACGCATCGACGTGGCCCTCGACTCCAAGACTGCGGAGGGAATCATCCACGCCAATCGCAGGACCAACATCTGGTGGCATTGGACCGCCGGTGGAACGCTCGAGTTCTCTGACGGCAAGCTCGGCTCGTATTCCTTCGAGAAAGGAAAGGAGGAGTTTGACACCATGTACAAGAAGGGCACGGCAGGCAAGGACCGCACCGGCTCACTCACTTTCGGGCTGAACCCGGCCGCCAAGGATGTCCCCCACTTGGAGAACGTCGAGCTCGGCTGCCTGACCCTCGCCATCGGGAGGAACCAGCACCTCGGGGGGGGCACCAACGGATCGAATTTCATGGATTGGATCTCGCTCGCCGGCTCTGAGGTCGCGATCGACGGGACCCCGGTCATCCGCGCCGGAAAGCTCCTCTAGACCTGCCCCCAATCACTGCATTCGCGTAAGTTGCAACGGTCCTTGCACCCAGAGATTGCTCGTGGCTTGTCGCTTATGCAGACGGTCGAGCATGTGCTTAACCCACACTTTAATCGCTGCTCAGCGTAGCCCCTTCCGAAGGTGTCTCGATGCCCGTGAGCTCTGTGCGATTTCGGTTTCGTCAAGCTTTCCGGGTTCCGGCCAAGGCCGCGTACGAGTGGTGCACGGATTACCAACCCAGTGACGCTCGCTTCTTTGAACAGAAGTGGCGACGTGAGGTTCGCCGACTGGCCAAGGACGCGATTCTCCTGACCGAGACGACGTGGCCCGGGGGACGGACTTGTGTCATTCAGAGACTCGTACGGTTGAGCCCTCAAGATCTCGCATGGACGAACACTCACATTTCGGGACCCTTCCGGCATTCACAGTATTGGTACCGCATCGTCCCTGACGCGCCTCGGCGGTCGCATCTCGAGTTTACCGGAATGCGCCTGATTCGAACTCCGAGGTCGCTAAGCCCCGCCCAGAAGACCCGGCTGACGGACCAGGAACGGCGCGGTGATTCCGCTCTCTGGCACCGAATTGCGCGGGCACTCGAACGTGAGATTGGGTCGCGGACCTACAGCGAACCATAGGTGCAAGTCCCCGCTTTCACCCAGCCGGGGAGATTGGACCGCACCCGCCAGTAGATCCCCAAGTCGGCAAGACAAAGAATATCCCCGAATCGATCTATCCCTGTCGAAGAGGTTGAGAGACGATGGCGAAATCCGTGGAGTTCGTGACCCTCATCCCGATTCGGAACATGAGCCGGGCGGTTCGGTTCTATTCGAAGCAGCTCGGCGGCAAGGTCACGATGCGGGGAACCGGCGAAATGAGGGACTCCTGGACTTCCATGAGTATCGCCGGCCACCACGTCTGGCTCGTGGCGCCCGACAAGCGGGAGAAACGAGCCCTCGCCTACACGACTCTTATGGTCAAGAACGCGAAGCGGTACGTGAAGTCCCTTCAGCGTCGTGGCGTGCGGTTCCAGCGAGGGGAATCGATGGGTCCGGACTCAACGGTCGAAGGGCCGGTCGTGTCGAATCCCTACGGAACAACGGCGTTCTTCAAGGATCCCGAGGGTAATCTCTGGATGGTTTTTCAGGTCCCCTCCGGAGTGTAGGTTCAGGGCCGAGGGCATTACCGAGGGGCCGTAGGCTGGACCCACCACCCTCTAACCCATCGCGCCGTCCATCAGCGACCACGTCGCAATAGCATTGGCCTCCGCTCGGCGCCGTGACACCGAGAGCGCACTCTCCCCTGGGCGTCTGTCATAAGGCGATACGCCTGTGCTGAATCGTTCGGCGAGGCGCCCGTGATCAGGGGGACCATTATCCTGGAAAGTCTTCGTGAAGAAGCTGAGCTCACTGGGTTTCGTTTCCTCGTCCGGGAGGTCGGACGGGGTCGTGCCCGACTCTCGGAGCAACAGATTGCCGCGGGCCTACCCGACGTGTGGTGCTCGATCGAGTTTGAGCTTGAGGACGAGCGGGCCGACGATCTCACGGAAGCGTTGTCCGAAGCTCTTGATACCGGTTGGTACGCTAACTTCTCCTCGGAAACCGAGACGTTCATCATCTTCTCGGGCCGAGTTTTTCGATATCCTCGCGGCCAGCGCGACGGCCGAGCGGAAGCTCAAGCGTACGGAAGAGCTCTCGGAATTCCCGAACGACAACTGGATTGGTCGGAGTGAGTGCGAGACCGCTTGCACCCAAACGGGGTCCGAGCTTCTCGTCCTAACCGCACCGGTGGCGCGTGGTCAGCTCCGGGGATCCGGAGGGGCGGGGGTCGGTTGTTCCCCCCGCGCTGCATGTTTCGGATAATACCAGTATACGAGGAATGCCAAAACGGCCGCATAGAGCACAACTCCTCCCACAATCGCGAGCGTGACGTTCTCCCACACCCGGGAAGTCCCGACATCCTGGATGTATCCCAGAAGCCCCGACAAGACTACGGTGAACACGAGGCCGAGGCTAATCTGAACCGTACTGGGACGACGTCGGTAGAATGCAACAGAGATCAGTCCGGGGAGCATCATCCGTCCCGACACTGGGTGTAACTACTAAAACGGATTTGGGCCAAAGGCGGAAGTCTGCGAGTGCCGCGACTCAGACGTGCCCCGTTCTTGCGACGATTGACGTGTGGAACTGAGCGTGCACCTGTCGCGAACGACAAAACTTAGACTCCGTAAGGGGAAACAATCTACCTAATGCGGTCTGCCTAGTCTTTCGGTTCATCGCAGAGTCGTTCGTCCGCGTGCAGTCTCGGACGGCGAAAGAATTCTGTCTATCCGAACGAACCGCGAGGTGGGCCAAATCTCCTGAATGACAAAGTCCTCATAGAGGAAAACCTACGGGATGCGCGGCAATGTCCTGGAAGTACACCGACGAGTACTATCGGGAATACACCCGGACGACCTGGAATGAGAGTGCGGACGCCTACGTGGGGATGCTCGCATCTCTCGAACCGTTCCGCCAGGACATGCTAGTCCGTCTTGGCGCGCGTCGAGGCGAAGTGATCCTCGACCTGGGCACCGGCCCAGGCGAGCCGGCAATGACCATCGCGAAGCAGGTCGACCCGGACGGCCACGTCACGGGCGTGGACCTCTCCGAGAACATGGTCTCGATTGCCAACAGGGTTGCGGCGTCTCGGAGACTCAAAAATGTCGACTTTCAGGTCATGGATTGCTCTGACCTGAAGCTGCCCGATTCACACTTCGATGCCGCTGCCTGCTGCTTCGGGTTCCAGATCTTCACCGACCCGGAGAAAGCGGCCCGAGAGGCTTTTCGCGTCCTCAAGCCGAACGGTCGAATCTGTGTGGGAGTGTGGGCTACTGGTGATCGGGTGCCATTCCTCCATGCGATCGTGGGTCCGATGCTAGAGTTTGCCGAGCCGGACGAGAACGGGTACATCCCAACTCCCTACGAAACCGGGGGTCCGGGAGAAATGGTCCAATTCCTGCAGAACGCAGGATTCCAGGATGGCACGGAGTTTCGTGTCGAGCATCGAATGAAATTCGAGACCACCGACGACTACCTTCGCACGATTCTGAAGGCCACACCCATCGGTCACTCCCTCGAAGAAGAGGATGCCGCGACTCAAGAGCAGGTTCTACGGAAGACTCGGGCAAATCTGAAACGTTGGACGACCTCCGACGGAGTCTCTCTCCCGGCGGAGTGTGTCATCGTAACCGCTCGGAAGTAACGGCTCCCACCCTCGGAGTCATCATCCTGCCCTTCCGGTAGGCGGGTCAAGCCGTCGTTGGGTCCAATATCTCCTTCACCCAACGTCTCGAGGTTGGTTCCCTAAGCCGTCAACGTTGCCGCGCTGCTTGAGGGTGACCGCTGCCCGAATCAGGTTCTTGAGCGCGACCGGATCGATCGAAGTCCCTTCGGGTATGTCGATTGCGCGAAAGGTCCTGCTCTCGAGTCGGGTGTTGAAGAGCCGGTTAGGGTCTTCGAGAGAGGCTCCGTTGGGGAAGGTGAGCCGCAGGCGACCCTTCAGCTCGTTCGCGAGGCAAATGATCCCGTTCTAGGACCATACCGGAACCCCCGCGGGATTCGAGGGTTTCTTCCATTTCTGCTCCTCGATAGCCTCGGGATCGGCCTCGCGCATGATGCCACGGACATCGTCGAGAAGTTTCGCCAGACCATCACAGGATTGCGACATCTTCGTGGCTGAGGCGGCGGAGGACCTGCGGGTTCGGGGTGTGGGGCCCATTTTGCTCGCCTCGCACAGAATCTGCAGGCATAAGCCTCGCCTGCACCCAACGGTCCCGCTTCGCCGAGAGGCGACACGGACCCTAGGTTCGCCGTGCTCTCCCTCGGTGGTTTCCGGTAGGTCCGTCACGCGTTGCACACCAGGGACTCTCGGCTCCTCTCAAGGAACCGGTGGAGTGCCCGCCGACTCTCCTTCCCGGAGTGCTTCACTACCTCACCTACATGTTTTCAGGCATCACTTCTGTGGCCTGAGTACACGCCCGTGACACTCAGGCATGTGAGAACAACTCTCGCGACTCCGACGAAGTTATCCCGATAGGTCGCTCGGTGCGAAGCCCATGGACGCACTCCTCGCGAAAAGCCTCTCCAAGACGTATCACGCCCGACAGGGGACGGTGAAGGCCCTCGACAACGTCGACATGGTGATTCGCAAGGGGCAGCTGTTCGGGTTCCTCGGTCGAAACGGAGCCGGGAAGACGACCTTCATCAAAATCGCCGCGGGGCTGCTTCTACCGACTTCCGGTTCAATGGAACTGTTCGGAATCGACGTGCTCAGGCAGCCGCGCGAGGTCCGAGAACGAATCGCCATTGTTCCGCAGGAGGGGAAGCCGTTCTACCACCTTACGCCGCGCGAGCACATCGAGGAGTACCTGCGGGTACGAGGCCGGGCGGCCGAGGCTGCGAAGAGCATCGCGGACGATCTTCTCCAAGCGATGGGATTGGAGGCGTACTCGCACATCCCGGCGATGCTCCTCTCGGGGGGCCTCCAGCAACGAACGCTCGTGGCCATGGTCCTGGCAACCGGTGCCGACTTTCTCTTCCTCGACGAACCCACGCTCGGGATGGACCCCTTCGCTCGTCGACAAGTTTGGGATGTGATCCGCCGCGCCGGGCGCAACGGTTCGACGGTGTTGATTACAACCCACTACCTCGACGAGGCCGAGCAGCTCACCGAGGAACTCGCCGTCATCGAGGGGGGACACGTTCTCTACAAGGGGAGTGCGGAGTCGCTCAAGTCCAAGGTTCGGAGAGAAGTGCGACTGCACTTCGACCGCGGCTTCACTTCGAAGGAGCTGGAATCCTTCGGGGAGGTCTACTCAGAACGCGGCGGTCTGACTCTGATGACCACTCGAGTCCAT
Organism: Thermoplasmata archaeon; assembly: GCA_035623855.1. Classification (GTDB taxonomy): domain Archaea; phylum Thermoplasmatota; class Thermoplasmata; order Lutacidiplasmatales; family UBA184; genus Lutacidiplasma. Next base: position 65,217 of record DASPSQ010000001.1, read on the forward strand.
GCGGAGGAATTGACACGGGCTGCCCTGGAGCGCGGCATAGCGGTCAATGTCGGTCCGGTCACGCTCGAAGAAGCGTTCCTCACCCTCGTGGGCAAGAGCATCGAGGAAGACGAGCCCGGGGGTGCTTGGGCATGACGTGGAGGTCCCAGTCGAACGCGGTCCTACGGATCTGTTGGTTCAACGGGTTTCTGGGGTTGATGCGCAGTCCGCTGGTCTTTGTTGCGCTCTTCCTCACGCCTCTCAGCTTCCTGTTCTTCATCTACGTCCTAGCCCCGCGTGCGGAGCTGCCTTTTGGAGTGGTAGGAGGGCTGCTGTTCTCGTGCTTATTCACGGGTAGCGGGATGATGAACGATTGCGCCTACTTGCGGCTCGAGCGGCAAATGCAGCAGGTCTTCATCACAAGCCCGCTGCGGCCGATATCCTGGGTCCTCGGGATGGCCCTTAGCGAGCTCGTCTTCACCATCCCGGCTCTCGTGCTCTTCAGTATCGTCCTCGTCCTCGTCGTACCCATCAGCCTCCTCTCGTTCCTTGCCTTGGTGGGGGTGATCTTCCTCACCTGGCTGCTCGCGACCAGCCTCGGCTTCCTCCTGTCGACGTTCTTCCGCACGCTGCGGGAGATCTGGCCCATCGGGATGGTGGTGTTCACCACTCTTTCCGTACTCCCCCCGGTGTTCTATCCGCTCGGCTACATTCCTGGCTCATTCCGGTGGGTGGCGTACATCGCTCCCTCGACCTTCGCTAGCCAACTCGCCGCTCGTGCCGCAGGACTGCCGGCGGCCTCGGTGCCCGCGTCCCCGCTTCTGTCGTCGGCTACCGGCGAACTGGTTGGACTGGTTCTCCTGACCGCACTCTTCATTGGGGTTGCCATGCGCTTCGCTCGATGGCGCGACCCTTAGAGATTGAAGTGCCAACACCAAGCGGTGTAGTCGCCGTTGAACTCTGCCACGCGTCGGGACGTGGACGCCCGATAGTCCGGACTTGGTTCGGTGCAACACCCTCGCACCCACTTCCCTGCCGGCCGTGGCTGAAGGTGCGAACGCCGCCGGCGCAACTCTGAGGCACCCCTCAACCGGATCCGAGGTAAGCCCCGATGACCGCTACGATGCCTCCCACGACGATTGCCGCAACGCCGGCGACGAATCGCCACTCAAAGAGCAACGTGGCGCCAACGGCGACCACCGAGAATCCCGCAATCAGCAGTACGAGATCGATCCGGGACGGAGATTCGGGCCGGAGAGCCGCCATTCGGCCGCTGCATCGGCTACACACTTCCGCCGCGGCCGGGTTGGACGCACCGCAGGACGGGCAGATGGTTAGCTCGGGGGGTGCCAGTGACATTCGCGATGGGGCTAGGGGCGGCAGGAGCTTGATGGTTCGCTTTCAACCAATCTCGGGCCCGGGGTAAGCCTGACGGAGCCCGACCTCACCACGGACGAAGCCCTGGACTTCGCCGATTCTGCTTGCATGGATGCGATTCCCCTACACCTACCCAGACCGAGTGGGTGCAAGCCCCTTTTCACTAACTCGGCCGAGATTGCGTCGCACGACGCTTTTACATCCAGCGAGGAGAGGCTACCGTACCCAACTGCCCTCAACGTAGGTGAAGATCACCAGTCGGCATTTCTGGCAGCGCCAGGCCACGAACCGGGGCCGCTTCCCGAAGAGCGGACCAAACACGATCTCAGTGAACGGCACCGCTTGTCTTTGATCCGAATAGCCTCTCTCGCTGGGTTGCACAGATTCAGGAACCCATCCGATAGTCGCGGGAAACTGCTGCAGGGAGGCCGTGCTAATCATCCCCATGACATGGCCTGGTTCCATCACTTGCTTGCATTCGGGGCAGGTCCGGACCTGGACCTCCCGGGTCTCGGTCGCCACCTGACCCATGTCCATCTCCCGAAGGGTATGGGGGATTAGGGGGACGACACAATAGAAGTTTCCCGCCTCGCGGCCGACGGCCCACCGTGCCTGCCGTGGCTCAAGCCTTCGGAAACCGACGAACTCATCACCCTGAGGCGCAACGACCCTGGCACCCGCGCGGTCTTGGCCCCCAGGCCGGGGTTTAGGCGAAAAGGTCCTCGAGCGGATTTTCCATCTCGCGTGCTTCGCGGATCTTGACGCCCTGGGCCATCAGTTCGTGGAGGATCGAAGGGACTTCCTCGGGCCCCGAAAGCTCCCTCAGGTAGTACTCGCCCTCGTGGTCGTAGCTCGCGAGGGCCGGCGACGGTTCGAGCACCCTTATCCCGAGCACGAAGCGCGAACCCCGGACGTTCTCGATCCGGTCGAATCGGGCAATCATGCCCGATTTGATCACGAGAACGTATCGCCCGATCTCGCGCGCCTCGAAGAGGTTGTGCGAGGAATACAAAACGACCTTCTCTCGGCTCAGTTTCAGGATGAGTTCCCGGATTTCGCGGGCCAGTTTGGGGTCGAGATTGGCGGTCGGCTCGTCGAGAAGGTAGATGGAACGTTCTCGGAGGAAAATGCGGGCGATTGAGACCCGTTTGCGTTGGCCCGCACTGAGCTGCGACGGGAACTTCGCGCTGAGGTCCCGAATCTCGAGCTGGTCGAGGACGCGATCCACATCCTGGGGTCGAGCGCCCTCGGCCCGGGCGAAGAACTCGAGGGCCTCGCGGACCTGAAGACCGTCCGGCAATCCGTCCATGTGGGTGAGATAGTGCAGACGGTCGCGGGACGACTGCCGGTCGATCGGCTCTCCGCCCACGTACACCTCGCCTTCGTAGGGGCGTAGGATTCCCGCTAGCGTTCGGAACAGCGTGGTCTTTCCCGCGCCGTTCGGCCCCAGTACCACGTAGATCGACGGCTCCGTGATCCGGAACGAGACCTGGTGAAGCACCTTCGAGCCGAGGTAACCAGCCGTGACGGACCGACAATCGATTCCGACCCCACCGTCGACCCGATCGGAATTATTCGCCAGGGTCCCGGAAGAGCTCGTGGACAGCTGACCCCACCCCCTAGGCCGGCGAGAGGAAACGCTCTCGCCGGAGGAGCCTCCCCATGCTCACCAATAGGACGATGACAAGAATCGCTACGAGCCCCATCGCGGAACCGAGGACTAGGAGCAGAGTGTCCGTCGATAAGGGGCCGGAACGAGACATGGTTACGATCACGAAAAGGGTCACCAGAGCGGGAAGAATTCCGATAAACGGGATGAGTCCAATCGGGCTGTTGATCCCTTGCCGGGGAGAGGAGAGCGTCGTCCAATAAACCCCGACGGTCGACGCGAACGCCGCGCAGGAGAACGCCATCGGGACCGCGTACAGTCCGACGGCGATCTCTAAGTCGCTCGTGACGGAGAATCCCTTGGCGAAATATACCCCGAGGCTCACGGTGACGCCCAGCCCTACGACAATGCTGACCAGGACCAGCGTCGTGAGTAGGACGTTCGCAAACAGTCTCCGCGGCGAGTAACCGTAGGCGATCAGGTACTCCAGTACACCTTTCGTCCGGTCGCTCGTGAAGACGAGCAGCCCTCCCATCGACCCGACGACGCCGAAGATGGGAACAAAGAGGGAGAACGAGGACGCAAACGCCGAGCCCGAGAGGTAGGCAAGGACGACCCCGAGCAGGACGCTGATGGCGGTCCCATAGACGAGGAAGAAACGACCTGAGATCGAAGCCCTGCGGACCGTGGTGGAGAGGAGAGAGCGAGGGACGTACTCGGTCTGCGGCCCGGTCATCTTCCGCGGTCAATCTCGCGTTGCCGATAAGCGATTCGTGGACCCCTGGACCCCGATTTTCGTTCAGGATGGGCAACGCGTGTTGCACGTTGACCTAGGTGAAAGTCCCGGTGCAGCTACCCTCGGACAAAACGCATCGGGGAGGCGGGAGCTCGTGCTCCCCTATCGAACGAATCTGCGAATCGTGCGAAGGTCTTCTTAACCGACACACGATACCGCTCCGAGAGGCCCACCATGGTGCAGCGAGTGACCGAAGTCGTTGGAATCCATCCGGAGAGCTTTGCCCACGCCGTGCAGAACGCCGTGACCACCGCATCCCACACGGTGCGCGACATGAAGTGGTTCCGGGTGTCCGAATTCGAGGGAGCCATCCACGACGGCAAAGTGACGGAGTTCCGTGCCCTCGTGAGAATCTACTTCGACTACGAAGAAAAGGGACATCCGTAGACTGAGCCCGCAAGGGTGCCTGGATGGACCCGACCTATCGGGATCCGGGTTCCACATCTGGGAGTCTCCGACCCCACGTTCGATCGCACGCGAACCGTTTGCCGAGCTCCGGTCATCGCCTCCTGCTGCGGGACGCGTACCCTGCCTCGCCTACGCGCCATCGACGGATGGGGGTCCGGACCGTCTCCCCCTACGCGCCGGCCTCGGCGGGATCGTACGGGGTCGCGGCTATTCCCAACGGAAGAAGCGTACAGCGATGAATGCGAAAATGACGGTGTACACCACCATGGTCACGAGGGTGGTGTACGGCGGTACGGCGTTGAACACCGAATACAGGATCGCCCGAACGGCCGCTCCCGTGGGGGAGTAGTACATGATGGTCGCTAACGCACCTCCGACCTGAACCGGCTGGACCCATAGCCCCGACAGGAACATCAGAGGAAAGACAAACCCGCCCGCGATGTATTCGGCGGCTTGCTGCGACGGAGCGATCGCCGCCACCACCATACCGAGCGAGAACATCTCCACAATCGCCAGGAACGCAATCCCCACAAACTCGACTCCCACGGTCAGCGGAGCCCCGAAAATCGCGATGGTGACGATCAGCAGGAAGGCGGTGGCGACCGCCGCGATGATCAGGTTCAGCAGCAGCTGAGCGGCGAGCAACATCGATGGTGGGATTGGCGTGGTGGATACTCGGCGAAGCCAGCCGATTTCTCGGTCCCTCGCAAACGTGGCCGGTAGGCCGAGTAGGCCGATCGCGATGTACGAGATGACCAGGATAGTCGGGGTCCAGAGTTCGAGGATCGTCAGCCCGGAGCCGGCGACCTCCCCGGGATTCAGGCGCCCGATGGCCCAAAACACCACGAGCAGGGCGGTGGGCAGGACGAGGCCGGTAAAGATGTACCGTTGCCGCAAGGCGAGGCGCCACTGCACTTTGAGAAGTTCGGAAAACGCACCTCGCGTACGTTCCCGCGTGCGGCTGGGACTCGGGTCGGAGGTCACGCGGAGTCACGCTCCTCCGGACCGGCGTTTCGGGTCAGCTTCACAAAGGCGTCGTCGAGGTTTCCCTTCCGGGCCTCGAGTTCGGAGACGCTCACGCCAGCCTTCCTCAAAGCGTCGAGGACGGAGGTCGCGAGGTCGCCCGTGCCCGTGACGGTGATATACCGGTCTTTGCGCTCGATCGTTTCGACGCCCGGAATCGCCCGGAGGGTCGAGTCGTCGACGGGCACGGACGGAACGAATCGCACTCGGACCCCTCCCACGCGCGCGGTGATCGCCTCCGGAGTGTCCAAGACCCGTACGACGCCATGATCGATGAGGGCGAGCCGGTCGCACAAACGTTCGGCCTCGTCCATGAAGTGGGTGACGAGAATCACCGTGACACCACGCTCCCGGATGTGTTCGATAAGGTCCCATGTCTCTCGTCGAGCCTCCGGGTCGAGTCCGGTGGTCAGTTCGTCGAGGATGGCAATCCTCGGGTTGCCCACGAGGGCGAGCGCGATGGAGAGTCGTTGTTTCTGACCCCCCGACAACTTTTGGAATTGCTTCTGCTTCAGCTCCCCGATGCCCAGCGACTCGAGCAGTCGATCCGGCGTCAGCGGGTCCCGGTAGAACGAGGCGAACAGTTCGACGGCCTCGCCCACCGTGATGATCGGCGGCAGAGCGCCTTCCTGCAGCTGGACCCCCACGAATTCCCGCATCTTCTTACGGTCCGTCCGGGGAGAAAGCCCATCGACGAAGATCTGACCGGAATCCGGGACTCGGAGCCCCGAGATGCACTCCACCGTAGTCGTCTTGCCGGCACCGTTGGGTCCGACGATCCCGAAAATCTCGCCCTTCCGGATCGAGAACGAGACGTCGTTGACCGCCACGAGGTCGCCGTATCGCTTGACCAAGTGTTGTACCGCGACAATCGGTCCGGGCTCGGTCGGCGCTACCGACGCTTCCCCCGGGGCCTTGTCTGCGCTCATAGGCTCGCCGCGGCTGCGGCCGAGGGGCGGGTGTCTACTTGAGTTGATGCCACCCGCGGTCGAATATATGGGCGAGAGAACTTCGTACGTTCCGGATTGCGAATCGACGCACGAACTCGCCGGCCCCTGAACGACCGCCGACGGGGACATGGATCGTTGCGGAGACCTCCTTTCCAACACTTTTCGACCATCCGTAGGCAGCTTGAGTCAAGCGACCTCGAAGCTGCTCGAGAGCTCCGTTGTTCCGGGGAAGGCCCGGCCGCCGCAAACTTCGATTTCGCTGCGCTCTCGTTCCCCGAAAGACTAACTAGACCTGCTTCCATTTGCGGAAAGGCGCAGGGGAGCGGAAGACGATGGTCGGAGCCGTTCCGACCGCCGGCACGACCGGGGAACGGCGGAAATTCTACCTCGCGGTGATCGTCGGCGTCGTCATTGCGGCGGGCGTGCTCATCTATGCGGCCGCCCCCGCACCGTACGGGCTGGGAGCTTTCGAGTCCAAGTCGAAGGGCGCGCCCGCCCACATCGGTTCCAGCATCGCGGTTCAGTGCTCCTCCTCGCCCTGCACGGAGTCCATTCCCGTGACGGCGAACTCGATTCTGTTCATGGGATTCGGGTACACCGAGGCGCAGGCTGTGGCCGGGACGATGAGCATCCACGGTTACCCGTTCACCATTGCCGACGAATACACCCAACAGAACTTCGGAGCGCCGTCCGTACAGGCCGGTTTCTACTACTGGGTCATCAACACGACGGCCACGGTAACGGTGTATCTCAACTACTCGACCCCGGCCATCTCCGACCTATCGCTGGAGGACTTCACCGGCATGGCGGTCGCTTCGCTCCCGAGCATCTTCGTGATGGGGGACGGGAGCGGCCTCTCCGTGGGACCCACGACCTCGGACATCTGCGATTTGGGGACCACCTACGAAGCGGCTGAGACCGTGGTCGTGGTGACGATGACCGGCACCTACCAATCGAGTTCCCTTATTCCCGAGAGCTCGCCCATCTCCGCATCGGTCCTTCCGGGAGAGGTCTCGACCGGTAGTGGCGCACTGCTCGGGGAGTACGGGCTCCTTGCCTCTCAGGCTCCCACGGAGGTAACTGCGACGCTTGCCTCTGTGTCGCCGTACGCTACCGTCTGCCTCGCCCTCATCCCGGCCTGAGACCCAGCGCCGCGGGTGCTTGTCGGTCCACACGGTCAATCTTCTCTGGCGGAGTGGGCGGTCCCGGCGCATGTCTAGGGCAAGCCCCACCGATCCTCAGCTCGAAGAGAGGAGAAGCTCTATGATGGAGTTCGCCTCCGTTCAGCACCCATGTCTCCCATCTTGAAGGTGCCTAGTCGCTACGCGCGCACCCTGAAACTTTTCACCTCCGCTTGGAACACGGACGACGTTAAGGAGCGAACGCGGTTCGTGAGGGCGACGTGCTCCCCTAGGTTGGAAGTCTCAAGCCCCTACGGAGTGCTCCGTGGAGTCCGGGCCCAATTGGACTCCATCGCCGAGGTGCGCGCGCAGTTTCCCCGTCTCCGGACCGGAGGATCGCTACTTGGCGCACACCACCGGGTCGTTCTATCGGCGTGGTGGACAACGTTCGGAGGAGCACGCCCCGCCCTGACGGGGATGGACTGTTACGAGTTCGACCAACGGGGGAAAGTCGTTCGGGTCGTATCCTTCTCGCCGGTGTCGCCACCACGTGTTGCCCGAAGGGGGACGGCATCCGCTCGGCCCACGAAGCGCTCACGTTAGCGCACGGCCGTCGGTAATTCTCTCGCGGCAGGCGGTAAGCCCGAGGTTCTCCACCAAAGCAGATCCGGCCCCTGTTAACTAGACGAGAACCATCGACGGGTCATGCCCGATTCGCCCTATCGCCATCTTTCCCATGCATACGGTCGCAACCATTTCTCCATTGACCGGCCGCTTCAGGAAATGCTGAGGGTTCACCTCGGCAAGCTTCCCGACCTGACGCGGCTGGGGGAGTTTGTCGGTAAGGAGCTCTACGAGGTCGCCGACTACGTCGATAAGTTCGGTCATCCCGAGCTCATCACCTGGAGCGTGGACGGCGAACGCGTCGACCGCACGTGGATGGCGCCCTCCGAGATGCGGGCCCTCGATTGGCTGATGAAGGAGGCCGCTGTCAATCAGGGTCCCTACCGTCGCGGAGACTGGTTCGAGCACTTCGCCGCGCTCTACCTGATCGCTGACCCGGGCGTGGGGTGCATCCTTACCGTCACGAACCAGACGGCGTACGCGATTCACAAGTACGGCGACGCGGCCGCGAAAATCTACCTTCCGAGCCTCATCGGAGAGACGGACCCCGTCCGGTATGGCGCAACTTGGTTCACCGAGATCCAGGGTGGCAGCGACCTCGGGGCCAACCGGGTGACGGCGGAGCGCCACGATGGGCGATGGGTGGTCGACGGGGACACGAAGTACTTTGCGAGCAATGCCGGACTGGCCGAGCTCGCGCTGGTGACCGCCCGAGTCGAAGGAGGCGGGCCCGGTGTGAAGGGTCTTGGGCTGTTCTTGGTCCCCGAGCTGACCCAGGATGGGCGGCGCAATTTCCTCGTGCGCCGCTTGAAAGAGAAGAGCGGCACCATCGGAGTTCCGACCGGTGAGGTCGAGTTCCACCGCTCCGAGGCCCTCCTGCTCGGGGCGGCGGAGAAGGGAGTCTATTACACGCTCGAAAACCTGATGGTCTCTCGCCTCGCCAACTCGGTGGCCGCCCTCGGAATCGCACGGAAAGCGTACCTCGAGGCCTACTACTACGCCCAGGCCCGGAGCGCCTTCGGCCGGAAGCTCATCGACCACCCTCTGGTCCGACGCGACCTACTCGACCTCGAGGTGGCGATCGAAGGGGCCCTCGCGCTCACGTTCCGGGCCATCGAAGGGTTCCAGCGGGCTTGGACGGAAGAACCTCCGTACGGACCTCCGTACCACTTCGCCCGTCTTCTCGCCCACATCACCAAGAACGTGACCGCGGACATGTCCGCTCACGTCACGAGGGTCGCGATGGAACTCCACGGCGGCCTCGGATTCTTGCGGGAGTTCCCCATCGAACGGTGGCACCGAGAAGCCCTCATCACTCCGATCTGGGAGGGACCGAGCAACATCCAGGCGCTCGACCTTCTCGAGGTGATTGCCAAGAAAGGGGCGGAGAAGCTGCTGCTTCAGGAGCTCGCCCAGAGCGAACCGGGGGTTCATCTCGGACGCGAGACGTACGCCCTCGCCCGAACGCGCATCGAGCAGACCCTGGTCCGCCTCTCCTCGTGCTCGGAAGCGGAGGCCCAGTTCTTCGGGAAGGATTTCCTGAACGACCTCGGCCACGCCATCGCGGTGGCCCAGCTCGTCCGCATCGCGAACGCCCTTCCCTCTCCGCGCTTCGCCCGGGTCGCCGCTCTGTACGCCCGGCGGTTTATCGAAGGGCAACGCTACGACCTGCCCACCCTTCAAGAGGTCGACGAAGTAATCGAGATCGACCGGCTGCCCCCGGTCCGAGCCGACGGCTAACGATCTTCGGCCGGATTGCCCAACCCCCCGGGACAATCCGGTCCTCCGAACGGGCTCGCGCGTACGCCCCTCCACTCCTCCCGCTCGAGAAGATCGGGCGAGGGGTCAGGTATATTCCGAGCTCCACGTTCGGTCGAAAACCCCACGGCCTACGCCGTTCCGAGGAGTCCTGAATGTCGGGTCGAGTGAATCGACGATGGCTGGTGGCGAAGCGCTTCGACGGACAACTCACGGAAGCTAATTTTCGATGGGTGGAGTCACCGGCTCCCGCTCCCGGCGAGGGTCAATTCCTAGTGCACAATCTCTGGCTCTCCTTCGACCCTACCCAGATCTTCATGCTCGGCCGAAGCGACGCCGTCGAACCGAATGACAGCGGAATCCCACTCGGCGAAGTGATGAACTGCATCGCGGTGTCGGAAGTGCTCGAGTCCCGGCACCCGGGTTTCGCGCCCGGGGACATCGTGCACGGCCACACCGCCTGGGAGGACTACACGGTCACAGACGGCCAGAGTTTCACCCCCACTTATCGGGTCCCGGAGGGAGTTCCCGCCAACTGGGCGGTCGGCGTGCTTGGACTCACGGGACTGGTGGCGTACTTCGGGGTCCACGAAATTGCGCGGCCCAAACCGGATGAGACCCTCGTCATCTCCGGAGCTGCCGGCGGCGTGGGGTCGATCGCATCCCAGCTCGCCAAGATCTACGGGCTCCGGGTCATCGGCATCGCCGGAAGTCCGGCGAAGTGCGAGTGGCTCCTGCACGAAGCAGGCGTGGACGGCGTGATCAATTACCGGACGGAGGACGTCGGAAAGCGGCTCACCGAACTTTGTCCGGACGGGATTGACATCTTCTTCGACAACGACGGTGGGCCCACCCTCGATATCGCCCTCGATCGGTTGCGGGCCGGGGGCCGGGTCGTGCTCTGCGGTGCGACCTCACGATACGCCGCCAAGCCCCAGCCCCCGGGTCCCGTCAACTACCTCGCCCTCGTCATGGTCAATGGACGGATGGAGGGACTCCTGGGACGGGACTACATCCCTCGGCGAGCCGAGGCGGTCGATGCCATGCTACCGTTGCTTCGTTCGGGCCGTCTCAAGTCGAAGGAGGACGTGTTGGTCGGGCTTCGCGAGGCACCGAGAGGCCTCGCGAGGCTCTACTCGGGGGACAATATCGGAAAGCAACTCCTCCGAATGGACCCGGCTCCGGGGAATTGACGGGAAGTTCAGTTGGTACGCAACGCCGTTACGTGGCTCGAGGGACGAACGGTCTCCGGGGGACGACTTTCTCCCTGGTTCGGGCGGCCACCAGCGCACCGACCGCCTCCACCCCCCGACGGGACCTTCATGCCCTTGGCCGGGGTGAATGACCCCGTAGAACTCTGGGTCGATGAGTAGGTATTTATCCCTATTGATGCGTATTTATTTCATCGGGCTCCTGCTGACGGCGGGAGTCGACCGAAGGGGGAAGGAAGCTGATGGCGGACCCAGCTCGCTCGGGCCACGTCGGAAGCTCTCTCGCCCCCCTCGGAGTTTTTTCGAACCCAGCGTCCACGTCTGCTAACCCCGCCCGGGTCGACGGTTGGCACCAGGAGCGCCCCGCGCTTGCCGCACGCGGCGTCCCTTCCGGGGTGTGGCAAGGCAGAATGTGGTGCTCATCGATTTAGCCTGGCCGATCGCCGAGGCAGGTGGATTCGTAGCCGCGACGGCATTCGCGGTTTGGCTGGTCTACACCCGGTGCAGTGTTCGGGTACCGCCGAACCGCGCGCTGGTCCTCTTCGGTCGCCGAGCTCCCCGGCCTGCTTCCGACTCCCCGCTCATTCCCTCCGACGTGACGCTCCGCCGACCGAGAATCGTGGTCGGAGGGAGGGCGTTCGTCGCTCCCTGGGACCGAGGGGTGGGGTACCTTTCGCTCGCGCCGATCGCGGTCGAGGTGACGGTCCGTTCGATGCATGCGCTCGAAGGGACGCGGGCCTCGGGTTGGGAAGTCCGAGTGCAGGCGCAGGCGAAGGTCCCGGCCGAGCCGGGCTTTCTCTCCGTGGCCTCGGAGAACCTGCTCGGCAAGACGGATGAGGAGGTCCGTTCGCTGATCGTCCGGACCTTAGAGGGAGCCATCCCCGCCGTCCTCGCTCGGGTCAAGACCGAGGACGGGGAACCCGACTGGGACCGCCTGGCCGCCGAGATCCAGGCGTGCGCGGCCCCCGACCTCGTCGCGGTGGGACTCACGGTCCGCACCCTAACGGTCACCGAACTCCACCGGATCTCGCCTCCGGCCCCCGCTGCGATCGCCCCCTTCCCGAAAGCGGACCCGGACCGAGACCGAGTGGTCGAAGCCATCGGCTCCCGCTTGAGCGGTCTCGATGCCCGTCTTGACCGCACGGAGCGGAGTCTGAGAACTCTGGGGGAAGCGATCCTGCGGACCATCCGGCGTCCGGGACTGGAGCTTGACCCTCCGAGCCACCCGTCCGTGTTCGACCGTCCGTTGGGTTCGGACGTTGCCGCCGTCGAGCCGGCGAGTTCGGACGCTTTCCTTCACGATCCTTCGGGGGGCGAGCTTTCGCCCCGCCCGCGAACGTCGCCGTTGGGCGACCTGGCGCGAGAGCGGTCGGGCGATTCCCGGTTCCCGTTGGAGTAAGCAAAGGAGAGAAAGAAAACCATGTGTCCGGCAGCAATTTTGGGCGACCGTGCGTGCGGAAAGACGACCTTCCTTGGGCTCCTCTATGCGGCTCAAGTGAAGTACGGAACCCGGGTGTTGGATTCGTTCCGATTCCACGCCCCGCTCCAGTCGTTGCGCCTCATGAGCCAGGTCTACGAGGGGATGAAAGACGCCCGATTCCCCGGGGCCACGCTCAAGGACGAAATGACGGAAATCGGCTTCGTGTTCGGGTATCGTAAGCCCATTTCAGGACGCCTCCCGGCCGCGCTCAAGGACAAGAACTGGGTGAATCCGTTCGCGAAGCTATCCTTCGCAGCGTACGACGTATCCGGCGAGGACGTCCAGGAGTTCATCGAGACCGGGGTGGCCGCGAGCCCGATCATTCAGCAGCTGCTGAAGAGCCATGTCGTCGTCATTCTGGTCGACTGCAGCAAGATGACGACCGAGATCGACTCGCCCGTGTTCCGGCAGATGCTGAAGTACGACAGCGAGGTCGCGAGCCTCCTCGTCTCCCTCCAGACGTACAAGAAGCAGGAGTTCTCGCGGATGAAGACCCAGGGACTGAGCGTCGGCAACCCGGTGATCTACCCGGCGATCGTCCTCTCGAAGTTCGACTGCGTCCGGGACGAGGTACTGGTGAAGCTGGGGCTCCACCGAGGAGTTCCCGACGGGGAGCAGAAGCGGCGGCGCAAGGAGTACGCGGAGGCGCTCCTCCGTGTGTTCATGCCGCAGACGCTCTCGCAGATCCGCGGCGGCAAGGTCGCCGGGGTCAACTTCGACCAAGCGGCGTACTTCTTCAGCTGGGTCCGAACCGAGACGGCCGAGGCCGGCATGCAGCCGCTCGGCGTGCCGCGCATCGTTCGGAAGGGATTCTCGGCCGAAGGCGGCGCGGAGCCGGACTTCTCCTACGACGACTATGTCGCGTTCATCGAGCACTTCCGCGACGTCGCGAACAAGGTGCCCGACGAGATCGTCGAGCAGACCACGCTCCAGACCCCGCCCACCGCGGCGACCGCCTAGGGGCCGAGGCGCGACCGGACGGAACGCACGCACGGGAGGAGCAACTACGATGAGCGACGCAACGGTGCTCGAGCTCGAGCACTGGATCTACGGAGCCAGCCACGAGAAAGGGTACGGGACGAAGGCCGAGTCCCGCGGCCTCAACGGGCCGCTCTACATGCGCTACCTCGAGAATCACCTGACACCCGTTCGGGTCGAGAAGACCGCGGGCGGCGGGACGTTGATCGACGCGCGGATGATCCATCCCGCCCCCGCGAATCGCGAGGTCCTGCTGTCGATCCTGGGTCGAGGAGTCGCGGACGAGTACAACCGGCCCACGATCGCGAACCACACCGTCGTCATCCCCTACGACGCCCTTCGCACCGGTCAGCTTCGATTCGCCGATGTCGAAGCCGCCACGGTCGAGTTCGACCACAAGTTCCCGAAGGCCCTCGGCAAGGTCGACCCGATCCCGGTGAAGCTGCGCGCGCCCGGAGAGTCCCAAGAACCGCGGGGGTCGGGGATTCGCCGACTGATCACGAAGGCCGCGGTCGACACGCTCGCCAGCCGGTTCCTCGCGGACCACCAGGGACGAACCCTGATCCTCTGCCGGGGGAGCTCGAACCAGTACCGCAACGAGCTCCTCTACCACCTCGTGGAGCTCCTGCACGCCGGGGAGGAGATCGCGCTCTTCCCTGCCATCAGCGACGCCCCGACCCTGAGCGCGATGAATCACTTCCGCCTCGCGATCTCGTCGCGCGGGGTTCGAGCGGATGGGTCGTGGACCCTGCTCGATGCGAGCATCGACCAGCCGACACTCCCTCCGATCAAGGGGAAGAGCCTCGTCTACAACCGCATCGCGGAGGCGTTCGCGTCGACGTAGGGCGAGCGTCACGAGAACTCATTCGACCGAGGCCGGGCTGTGGGATCCGCGCTAGTCGTTGGCGACCGCGGCTCCGGCCTCACCACTTTCGTGGGACTCCTCTACGCGGCGCAGCTTCGGCTCGGTACCGAGGAGAGGGATGAATTCCGCTTCTCGGCGGACCGGGAGACGATTCGCCAGCTTGAGGGGATCTACGGGGAGCTGGTGGCCGGCCGATTCCCCGATTGGGACGCGGACTGGGACACCCACCCCCTATCGTTCGTCTTCGCGTTCCGGTCCGGCACCTTCCCCCGGCTGAGGGGTGCCGGGGTAAGTCACGATGGAGGGTTCGATTCGTTCCGGGTTCAGGTCGGGGGAATTTCGGTGGAAACGGTGGCCGAGTTGTCCGAGCACGATGCCATCCTCGAGAATTCCACGCGCGAGCTGCTCCGGAGCCCCGTCGTGCTTCCGCTCGTCGACGCGTCACGGCTCCTACCGTTGGTCGAGGAGATGGACCGACGCCCGCTCGAACGGTACGACCGAATGCTCGCGGCGACCCTTGACCTGCTATCTCGCTTCCTATCGGCGGGGCGGGTCCGAAAGCTTCGGACCCTCTACCCAATGTTCGTGGTCACGAAGTTGGACCAGTGCCCTTCCGAGACCCTGAAACGCTTCCACATCCCCGCCGGCGTTCCGTCGAGTTGGCCCGCCGGGACCCGAGAGTCGGTGGGGGAGAACATCCTGACCTCCTACCTCCCGGAGACCCTTCGACTCATCCGGACGACGAAGGGTCGAAGGGGGGGCAGTATCGCGCTACCGAAATGGTTCTTTAGCGGCCTTCAGCTGGTTGCAGGACCCGAGGGGGTACGAATCGCTCGACGCTCCCGGATCCCCGTTGGCGGCTGGGAGCCGGAATACCCCTTCGAGGAATACCGGATACTCATTCGCCAGTTGGCCGTGCTGGCGCACCGCCTTCCCACTTGGGACGAAAGCACTCTTCGCCCCGATTAGGCGGCTCGCTTCGCCGTGAATCGGAAGCCCTTCTCGTGCGAGCCTTCTCGCACGACCGTCCATGCTCCGATGGTCCAAGTTTCGTCGGACGGATGCCACTGGGGGTCGCCTCGTGCTAGGTCGCCGAGCTCCGCCTCAAGGTACTCATGGTCCGTCACGACCTCCGGCACGAGCGAGCCTTTCTGGAGCAACGTGGCGAGCAGCGGTAGTCCGGCCGGGCGACCCCGCCACTTGATCGAGAGGAACGACTGTCGGAACTCGGGGTCTTCCAAGAGGAGGCTCCGAAGCTGGGCGTACGCCGTACTGCTGTGACACTCCTTAGGAGGTGTCTCGAGCCGCCGTCGCTCTCTCCGACGCTCTTTCACCACCCGACGCCACGCGGCGGCGTCCACTTCTTCGGCCGTCCAGATGGTGGTGGCATCCACCTCCTCGGCCTCGTCGGAGTCCGCTCCTTCGGCCTCTTCCGTCGCGGTGCCTACCCCTGTTTCAACGGGACCCCGGCCTCTGCCCGTCAGCTTTCGGCCCGGTCGTCCGGTCACTAAGCTGTAGGCGAGGGCCGCACCGGTCATGTTGCCCACCGGAGGCCGAATCTGGACTTCGTCGCACTCGGGGTACCGGTTCGGATGCAGGATGATGAACGGGCCGGTCTCGGGACCGCTGAACAGTTGGGCGAGCGCATCGTTGATGGTGGGCACCTGCCGGCGAACCGCGAGCTCGCTCAACCGAACGAGCGGGACCGGTCCCTCCTTGTCCCGGCGGCGCACGGTCAGGTCGTCCAGAATCGCCTGGGCGACCTCGGCCCGGATCTGCTGGATCGGCGCCCGGCTCAGGGAAGACTCCACCCAGCGGTTCCGACGCAAACTTTGTCGCACTCGGCCTCCCAACGACCCTGACCGCGATGCTTGGGCGTAGACGGACCCGAGCCGCAGGTTGAGCCACGGTTGGAGCCGGCCTCCGCTGACACGGGAGTCGGCGAAGAGCCCCGCCCAGCTTTCCGCCATTCGATCGGACCAATCCTCCTGGCGGGGACTATTCTGGTACCAAAGGAACACTTGGTCCCGGAGAAATGCTCCCGCGCTCAAGGGGTCGTCCAATTCCTGTTTCACCCGAGCCATCAGGGCTTCGGCCTGCCGGGTGATGGCGGAGAGGAGGACCGAATCTCCTCGCGCCGCCTCGATGAGGTCCGGAAACCTCTGAGCGTTGAGCGCTTGGATGTTGAAACGCTCCATCGGATTGGTCTGCAGGAATTCGGCAAGAATCGGGGGCCGCAGCGCGCCGCCAATGTTCCGGCCGGCCGGGGGGATCACCGTTCGGCTGACCGACGCCATGGCATCGGGCCGAGCGAGGGTCGCCTCCTCCCGAGCTCGGGCCGAAGGGGCCGGATGCTCCAACATCTTCTCCGTTTCTTCGACGGATGGAGAGACGCCTCGGTCGGAGATGGATCGGAGCCGTCCGAGCTCACGCCGACGGTCGGTACGCTCCTCGTCGATCCGAGCGCGCTCGACGGCCCTCCGCTGCTCGCGGTCGCGCAAAATGCGCGCCGCGTCCGACTCATCAGACATCGCTAGGGGCGAGACCGCTCCCTAGACGAAAAAAGTGGTTTCTCCAGGCATTAATGGTTTCGGATTTCGTGGGGGATTGCCGGGTCTGGCTCCCAACGTTTTCCGGGGCGTCCGAAGTGCTGAATCCTACTGAAAATCACTCTCGCCGGGTGCTTCCCGTCCTGCCCGGATCGAAGCCCCGGCAGTGTTCCGAAGCCCGCTCTAACGCAACAGCGGATCAAGCCGGTAGCGGAAGATAGAACCCACACCGGGTACAGTAGACACTACCGGTGCCATTCGGCCAACCGCACTGGGCGCACGTGGTCTCCCGACCCGTGCCGGAGGAGGCGGAATCGGATCCGATACCCCAGAGCAGGCCCGCTCCCATGCATACCAATCCGATGAAAACCACCACAAACCCTTCCCCAACCGAGACGGGCATCAGCAATGCGCCCACGACGAGGAAAAACGCTCCGACGATCAGCGCAGGGACGCTCGCCATGCTGCTGGCGGTAGGACATGGATGTACTTCTCCGATTCTCATACATAGGATCCGGAGGTTGAGTCCCCTCACGGTGGTCGATGGGGTGACCTCGTCCGTCGCCGGGAGCCGACGGCGACCTACGAACAAACGAAAGGGCAAGTTTCGAGTTTGATCCGGGTCGATGGCTTGGACGCACCCGTTGGGAACACCAATCCCTTCGTCTACCAGCGAGTTGGCTGTGACAGTTCTTGCGACCAAGCCCGACCCGAATGGCCCGCCGATTACGGAGCGTTAATCCCCACCGTCCAAATTCCGCAGCTCACGACGGAATCGGCAGGGGTGGGTCGGCGAGCTTGAGGAGTTGTTTGCCAAAGTTCTCGCCCTTGAACAGCCGCGCCAGAGTCTTCGGGGCGTTCTCGAGGCCGACGGCGATGTCGACCCTCTGCTTTAGACGACCTTCGGCGTGCCATCGCGCCAGCACCGGCAACGCCTCCGAGAATCGTGCGGCGTAATCGAAGATGAGGAAACCTTCCATTCGGCCCCGACTCCGAATCAGGATGGAGTAATTCCTCAACGGACGGAACTCCCACGCGACATAATTCGAGATCGCGCCGCACATCACGATCCGCGCGTGCAGGTTGATCCGGGCCAGCACCTCGTCGAGAATCTCGCCGCCAACGTTGTCGAAATACACGTCGATCCCGTGCGGGCAGGTCTCGGAAAGACGGGGACCGACTTGCTCCCCGCGATAGTCGATGGCGGCATCGAAGCCCGCCTCCTTCCGCAACCACTCGCACTTCGCGGGACCCCCGGCGATGCCGACCACACGGGCTCCGAGGATCTTGGCGATCTGGCCGGCGATCGAACCGACCGCGCCCGCCGCGCTCGAGACGACGAACGTCTCTCCCGATCGGACCTTGCCGATATCCGTCACGCCAAAGTAGGCGGTCAACCCGGTGCCGCCCAAGAGGCTCATCGCTAACTCCGGCGCCACGCCGGGAGGAACTCTCGCGAGCGGGCTCAAGCCGCCCCTGCTGGTAGCGACGTAGTCTTGCCAACCGATGGGGCCGGTGACGAGCTCGCCGACCTTGAAACCCGCATTGCGCGACTCAATCACCTGACTCACCCCGAAGGCGCGCATCACCTCGCCGAGCGGGACCTTCGGGGCGTATGTGTCCGCCTTCATCCAACCTATTTGCGTCGGATCGCAGGAGATCCAAAGGTTCCGGAGGAGGACCTCTCCGTCCCGTGGCGTCGGGATCGAGGTCTCCGTCCACTTGAAGTTCTGTTCACTGAACATGCCTTCGGGCCGGCTCGCGAGCAGCCACTGGCGGTTCTTCCCACCCATCATCGGACCTCCCTCCAGCAATCGAGGTCGTTCCTACCATCAAAGACTCAGGACCGGTATAACTCCGGGCCCGGATTGTTCGGTGAGCCTATCCGAGGTCAGACCGTCGTCCGGAGCGTTCACCGCTTCTCCTGAAGGAGGTAGGATGCCCAGCGTCCGAGGCGACCCGAATCCCGAGGAATTGAGCGGCCTCTCCACTTCCCCGCGCCCATCGCGTGCGCTCCCGGAGGTAAACTTGTGAGTACTGCCACCACCTGTAACTCGGCAATGAGCCGAACACTACCGATTACGACGCGCGAGGGCCGGGTGCTCCGGGTCGTCGATGGCGGCGATCCCAGTGGATGGCCGATTTTTCTGCATCACGGCACACCAGTTTCCGGGGCCCTCTACGCTCCGCACGAACGAGACGCGCTGGAACACGGGATTCGGTTAATCGGGTACGACCGTCCGGGCTACGGGGGGTCCGACCCATCGCCGGGGAGGCGGGTGGTGAACGCCGCCGCGGACGTACTGGCCATCGCGGACCACCTTGGACTTGCGAACTTCTCGGTTTGGGGCCACTCCGGCGGCGGACCGCACGCGCTCGCCTGCTCTGCAACCCTACCGGACCGAGTGGCCTCCGCGGCCGCCTCCGCATCGGTGGCGCCCTACGGAGCCCAGGGGCTCGATTGGATAGAGGGGATGGGAGAGGGAAACTTGCGAGAGTTTCAGGCGGCTCTCTCAGGAAGGGAGGCGCTCGAACGCTACGTGGCGCCGGAGTGCGAAGCGATGCGGCAGGAGAGCGGGAATGTCTCGCCTGAGATGCTCACCCTGCTCTCACCCCAGGACTTCGAACTCCTCACGGGGGAACTCGGGAGGCACTTGCAGTCCGCCCAGCGCTTCGGTGTCGAGAAGTCGCCGGAGGGATGGATCGAGGACGACTTTGCCTTCATTTCCGACTGGGGATTCGACCTCAACAGCGTGAAAGTTCCCACATCGATTTGGCACGGCAAGCTGGATCGATTTGTCCCCTACGCGCATGGTGTTTGGCTCGCCGAGCACGTTCCCCAAGCGGAGTTCCACTCGTTCGACCAGGAAACCCACCTTACGCTCTACGACGGTCATTTCCAAGAAATCACTCGGTGGTTGCACGACCGGGCGAAGGGTCACTAGATTGCGATTCCGGATCCGCCTTGCGCCCGGTCCGAGGGTCGATTCCCGTTGGATCTCAGGCAGATTTCCTCGCCCACGAATACCCGCAATTCCCACGTCGGCCACTGTGTTCCGCCGAGGCCGTTCTCGAGCACCGTTGGCCTCAACTCTCCACGAGAAGCTGGAGGCTTGAGGGGAAAAACATCACGCCGGCACTGCTGTCCGGAGTTAACCAAACCGGGGTGGAGGTGTTCTGGGCCGGGTTGCAAACCCGCGGCCCTCCGGTGCCCCACGTCCCGTAGCAGGCTTGGACCCCTCCCGGCCCGGTCATGAGGTATCCCCACATGACCCCGCCCAAGGGTCCCGGCTCCGTGACACCCATCACGAAGAAGGAGTTGAAACCGAAAGTAACGGGCTGGATGAGTTGGAAAAAGAATCCCCATTCCGTGTGATTGGCACTGGTGTTCCCGGTTTGCGTTGGCACGGAGACGGTCGCAGCGCAGTACGTTCGACCACCGATCAACTCCCGCGAACCGGGAGCTGCTTGACAGAGGGGAGAACTTTCCACCAGCGCCACCGCGGAAAAGACGAGGAACACCCCCACCGTAACAGCGGACACCACGATCCCGGTGGAGAGCGTCGGCTTCGAGAGGGAGGATCGGTGTTCTCCGCGCGGTGGCGACTCCACAGGTCGGCCCCCTGGCCGATAGCGTGTCGGCTACCCAAATACCCATCCGGCTCAGCGGGCATGAGGGAAGGGCTACCGAACGTCAGCGACCAGCCGAGATCGTGAGGGGCGGCACTTAGATTCTTTCGATCCGCCTCGTTCTCAACGTCGAGGCATCGATGATGCCCTCGAATACGGTCGCTAGTGTGGGTGAGGGAGCCGTTCCGAGTGAGCGACTCTAACCTTTCGGGCACGCAAAATCGAGAACGACGTCGCCCTCTTCGGAAGCTTGCGGCCAAGGATCAGCCCAAGCCACTCGATCTCGTAGACCCCCGGGATAAGAAGCTCGAGCGCGAACCAGACGGGAACGCGCACCGCCGGAAGTTCGCTTCGGCCGGTCCACGTGGCCTTCGAGATGCGATGGCGACCGTCAAGGGTGATCTTGTACCAGTCTTTCCCCGCCACGATGATCGGAAAGGATAGGTCCACGTGGTCGAAGAGCCCCGGGAACAGCCGTAGCCCGAAACGGATCACCTTCTTGGAAAGCCGGGGAAGCTCAGCGAGTGGGGTCGACCGGACCGGGATGGCGTGAGTTCGCAGGTGCCGAGTAGCGAGTATCACTCCAGGCCGGGCGTGCCAGTCGAAGGAGGTCGAGTCAGTCACGGGCGACTCGGGGCCGAAACCGGGAGGTCCCGGCCGCTAATCACTTCTTCCCGTGGGACGAGCGGACCGTTCGCTCCGCGATGATGGAGGTCCCGAACGTGGACCCCGACACCATCGGCGCGTGCGGTGTATCGGCCGGGACTCGAGCCGAGCGAGGCGTCCCGGTAGCGGACGGTGGCGAGGATCTACTCCGATGGGGTGACCGCTAGCCGGCCCGGTTTCCTAAGCTCGTGCCGGAGGTAGAGAAAGAGCCATTCTACCTCGAAGACGCCCGGGAACACTAGCTCGAAGACGTACCAGAACGGCAATCGCACGGTGGGGAGTTCCGTGCGTCCGGTCCATATGGCTTTGCAAAGCCGATGGCGACCGTCGAGGGCCACTTGATACCACCCTCGACCTGCGACGATGATGGGGAACGAGACGTCGGCGCGGTCGAGGAAGCCCGGGAACAACCGGAGCGCGAGACGAATCGCCCGCTTCGACAAGTGGGGAAGCTGGGACAGCGGCTCGGTGACGACCGGGACCGAGTGGGCTCGGAGGTACCGTATGGCCAAGAAGACGCCAGCCCTCCGGTTCCAAGAGACGGTCGTCGAGTCGACCAAGGCTCGCCTTCCGCCCGACATTTATGATTCGTCCCTATACTCAGCCCTTTCGGGGCCGGTGCCTAGGTGACAGGGGAGCCTCGCCTGGCATTCCCCCGTCCGAGTTTCGTGCCGGCGCACTCCGTGACACGGCCTCACGGCGGCTACCGCGTTGTATCCGCGAAGTCATTCGGCCGGTCGAGACATCGCGAGGAATCGAATCGTGCCCACGGGTCATCACGGCGTGAGTACGGCACGCCCTTGGATCTTCCCGTGCTGAAGCTTATCGAGGACCGCGTTGGCTTCTTCAAGCGGATACGATTCGGACACGACAGGGACGACCATGCCCTTCTGGGCGAGGTCGACCAGTTCCTTCAATTGCTCGAGGGTTCCCGTGAAGTCCCCCAGGATCTCGGCCCCCAGGATTGGGAGCATGGGTAGGGGGATGGTCATCCCGCCCCCGGCTAATCCCACCAGGACCAGCCGGCCTTCGTGACCCAGGAGGCGGAACCCGAGGGAGGCCGTGCGGGGTGTCCCCACGTAATCCACCACGGCGTCCGCGCCGCGACCTTCGTTCGACCGTTTCAGCTGGGCAACGAGCTCTTTCGCATCGACCTTCGCGCCGTTGAACACGTCGTCGGCGCCGAGCCTCGAGGCCTGTTCCAGCTTCGCGTCGTCCACGTCCACTACGGCCACGCGGGCTTGCGTTGTCCGCTTCGCGATCTGAATGGCCGTGCTTCCTACGCCACCCGCTCCGATGATGAGGAGAAGCTCGCCCGCTCGAAGCTGGCACCGGCGGATCGAGCTTAGGGCCGTGATCCCCGCGCAGGCGAGGGGTGCGGCCTGCGAAGGCGCGAGCCCCCCGGTCCGGACGAGGTACCGAACCGCGGGCACGGAAACGAACTCGGCGTAGCCTCCATCCCGCATGAAGCCGAGGAACCGCTGAGCGCCTTCGCACTGGTTTTCCCGGCCCGCGAGGCACTTCCGGCATTGTCCACATCCGATCCAGGGGTAGACCACGACCGCGTCCCCTTCCTTGAGATGAGAACCTTCCGAGCCGGGTCCCAACGCTGCGATCGTCCCCGCGATCTCGTGGCCGGGAGTCAACGGAAGGAGAGCACCACCACCCGTGGTCGAGAGCTTGCGCCCTTCTCCCAGGTCATACCCCCCGGAGATCAGATGGAGGTCGGAGTGGCACACCCCCACCGCTTTCACTTCGACGAGAGCCGAGCCCGGTGAGACCGACGGGAGGTCCACCGACATCGCCTGGAGACCGCGACCTTCGGCGACGAGTCTCATGGCTTTCATCAACCCCACCTCGATCGGATGCGTGGACCAACAGAACGCCGGCTAGAGACGATTCCGCCTACATAGTTGGCGCCATCTTACCTTTCGCTCGGGCGGGCCGAGAGCCGGTCCGATGATGCGTGGGGTGAGGTGGACCACCCCTTACATCCGGTCGACCTTCGATGGTGGCGCCGCCTTTTCCATGAATTCAACCACCGATTGTAATTCTCGTTCGCGAATCCCGATCAATCGGTGTCCGTTCGCTCGATAAACCGCCGAACCGTCGATGAAGCAGACGATGGTCGGAGTGATCTTGATTCGAAACGTGTCCCACAGCGGATTTGTCATCTCGGTGATGTCGGCGATCGCCGGCGTGGCATGCATCCCCTTGGTCCGCGCTAGAAACTTCGGCACGAAACGTCGCGTCCAGGGGCACCACTCGGCCCCGAACGTCACCACGTATCGACCGGGCCTACGAATGCGTTCTCCGTCGAAGTCGGCCGAGCCAAGGACTTCCATTCCGGCAGTGGCCCAGGGACGCTCGGACATCGCGCTTTCGCGCACTCCTGATTCCCACGAGGGTCAAGACGCCTCCTCAACACGGGTTGCAACCCCGGTTGAACCTGTGATCGGACCAGGGCAGCGCGGCGTGTTCGCCTTGGGACTCTTTCCCGGGGAACGCCTTCCGGTTCAGACTCCCGGAGCGCCCAACGGGATGCGGGTCGCCGAAGCCGCCGTCGGCCCCATGGGCTTCACGGCGACCACGATATCCATCGTGTTCAACCACCTCCGCTTCCTCTCGTGGAACGTGATCGCCAACCCGATCTGCGCGAGGTGTTCCCGTATCTCCTGCTTGTGAAACATCTCGACGTAGAAGAAGCGCCCGCCGGGGCGCAGCACTCGGTTCACCTCATCGAGCCCTCGGAGGAGTTCCGGGACACCGCCGAGATGATGCAGCATCAGGTGCGCGATGACGAAGTCGAACGCCTCGTCCGCATACTGGAGCCGGGTGGCATCGCCCCGTTCGAGCCGTATGGAGGGAGGGATGGAACCATACTGCCGCGCGAGCGTCGCTTGGGCGACCGCGAGCTGGTCCCGGTCGTAGTCGGTAAGGTGAATCCGGGCGGGGTGATACCGCTCGTTCACCAACAGAGAGAGTTTCCCATTGCCGCCCCCGAGCTCAAGGACGCTCGACGATGAGGTGAGAGAGATCTGACCCGAGCGCTCGAGCTTATCCAATAACCGGGAGAGGGATTTCAGTCCTCGGCGATTGACAAAGAACTTCTCGGTCTTGGTCATTTCCGGCATGACATTACCCTCGGCCGAGCTCACCCGGGAGAAACGGGACGGGGTGCGGCATCCCCCGGTCTACTGCGGCGCCTGAACGGGTCGGCCGTACGTAGAGAGCAGCTGGACGAATCTTGGGTCCTTCCTCGCGCCGGCGAGGAGCGGAGACATGCGGATGCGAGCGGCCTGCATGGTATGCGCCTTGGCGGTCACGAACATCACTTCGAAAAACCGGTCGAGGTCACCGAGAGCGTAGTAGATGAATCCCACCGACGACTGACGCGCGTATCCCTCCTTCGAGGTCTCCTTGAGCTTCTGGATCGCCTTCATCGCCGTCGCTCGATCTCCTCGCAACGCCGCGAGGAAACCCCGGCAGAGGAGGGCGAAGTCGCTCGATGGAGCGATGCGCTCCAATTCACTCACCATGCTTTCCGCCTGCTCGAAGTCGCCCTTGAGCATGTAATAATCGGCGAGCCCTCGGTACGAGTCGATGGGGGACCGCTCCGTGGTCTTCTTCCAATGGGCCAGAGCGTCATCGAACCGGCCCGAGAAGAAGTAGGCGTTCCCCAGCGATCGGATCGTGGTGGGGAAGAGAGGGTCCAGCCGGAACGCTTGCTCGGTTTGATCGAGGTACGCCTCCACGATGCCGAGGGATCCCGCGAGCGCTCCCAAGATCATGTGAGCCTGGGCTGAGTTCGGGTTCAACTCCAACGCTCTCCGTACCTCGCGGTCCAAGATGTCGGCGTTCTCGTCGGCCATGAACGCGATCTCGGCTCGCAAGCCGTGCGCCTCGGCGAGGTTCGGGTCGATGGCCATCGCCTTTTCCGCCGCCGCTCGACCGAGTTCGCAGGCATCCACCCAGGGCATGAAGTCTTCCGTCCCCAGCCCGATGTACGCTTGCGACATGCCCGCGTACGCTCGCGCGAACGTGGGGTCGGTCTTGATCGCCTTCTGGAAGAACTCCAGGGAACGCCGCAACGAGTCTTGGTCGGTCTTCCACATCAACGATTGTCCCTGAAGATACAGGAGGTACGCCTCCGTTTCCGTGGGCTTTTCGAGCTCGGGGACCGCGACCCTCTCCTTCTGTAGTCCCCCGGGAAGAGCCGTCGCCACCTTGGTCGCGATGTCGCTCTGCACCGCGAAGATGTCGTCGAGGTCATCGTCGTACTTCGCGGTCCAAAGGTGCTCCTCGGTCGCCACGTCGATGACCTGGACCGTCACGCGGATTCGGTTCGCCGACCGGCGGACACTCCCTTCGACCACGGTCCCCACGCCGAGCTCCTTTCCGATCGTGGCGACCGTTTTCTCGGTCTTCTTGTAGCCGATGACCGAAGTTCGGGCGATCACCTTGAGGCCCGGCACGAGCGAGAGGTTCGCGATCAGTTCTTCCGTGAGCCCATCGGCGAAATACTCGTCGGAAGGGTCGGGGCTGATGTTCGCGAAGGGAAGGACCGCGAGACGGGTCTTGTCCGCTACGCGTGCATCATCGGCCGCCGGCCCGCCGCCATTGTTCATCCAGGGGAACACCACCCGATAGACCTCCATCGGGATTTGAATTCCCTTCATCGCTTTCGGCGGAAGCTTCTCGAACTTGTCGGGAATCTTTGTCCGGACCTGGTCGTAGACGGCACTGGAAACGCATACCCCACCGGGTTCGGCGAGCGGCTCGATGCGGGCGGCGATGTTCACCGCGTCCCCGAGGATGTCGGCCCCGTTCTGGACCACGTCCCCGAGATGGACCCCGATTCGGATGCGAATCGGCGTCTGACCGCCCTCGGAATTCCGCTCGTAGATGCGGCGCTGGATGTTCATGGCACACTGGACGGCCTTGAGCGCGCTGTCGAACTCGACCAGGAAGCCGTCGCCCGTGGACTTGATTTCGCGACCCTGGTGAAGGGCGAGGAGCGGGCGGAGTAATTCGGCCTGCTGACGGAGCAGCTCGAGGGTGCGCCCCTCATTGGCCTGCGTGGACGCCGTGAAGCCAACCGTATCCGTGAACATCACCGCGGCGAGGCGGCGACCCGGAGCCACGGAGCTGGGATGCATTCGGTCCATTAAACCCGCGGCCGGCCGGAGTTAAGGCGCTTTCCCTAGACCTCTGCGCCGGTTGCTGGGCGAAAATCTCCGGTACGGATTCCCGGAATGCGGTCCTTACGATCGTTCGAGAGATTGGGAGGTTCACTATAGAGACCACACCAACAGGCTCATCTATCGGCTCACCTCGTCGGGGTCGGGCGAAGACGGATGAGCGACCCGAAGGATCAACCGGCCGCCATGGACTTGCTGAAAACAGTACCGCTGTTCGCAAGTCTCGAGAAGAAATACCTGAAGACCCTCGCCGCGACCGCCGCCGATCAGCGATACAAAGCCGGTGACGTCCTCATCGCGGAGGGCCAAAAGGGAATCGGCTTCTACCTGATCGCCGAAGGCCAGGTCAACGTCGAAAAAGGTGGGAGAACCGTTGCGACCCTCGGCCCGGGGCAATTTTTCGGGGAAATGGCACTCCTGGACGAAGAGCCCAGGACCGCGACCGTCAAGGCCGTCAGCCCGACCCGTTGCTTGGTCCTCTCCTCGTGGGAGTTTTGGGGGACCGCGGCCGCGGGGGACCCGACCGTTTTAAAGGCGCTCCTTCGGGAGACCGTGCGACGCCTGCGCCAAGCGGCGCCTGGCCCGGAAGATTAACCGTCGGTCCCCGTCCCACATCGGACTCGCAAGGGTTTCCGTTCACGAGGCACGTAGCTCGCTTCGCCGGCCGGCGAAGACGAGCACGGGGCTAGTCTTGGCTGACACGACACCTCGGCCCGAACCGAAACGAGCTGGGTCGCTGGCACCTCAGCTGACGGCGTTTTGTGGGTGGGCCTTCCCCCAGCTCTTCGAGTCGGTGTGCCACAAAGTCCCTTGTGCAACGCACCCGTGCTACCCGCCGAGTGTTTCATGACCTCCTTCAGGAGTTTATCTCCCGTCTTGATGTGCCGTGCCCATGGCCTCGAAGTCGAAGTCCAAGCCGGCCAAGTCATCCAAAAGCCAAGCCGCCCCCTGGGTCGCGAGCACTGCCGTGGTGGTCAAGGACCGCAAGAACTCTCTGCGTTGGTATACCGAGGTTCTCGGGCTGCCCATCGCAATCTCGGGCGACCATTGGGTTACGGTGGGGCATGCCCGAAAGGGCGGGGCGATCCACCTGTGTCAGGGCTCGGACCTCGAGCCCCGAGTACCCCTCGAACCGGGCAATAGCGGAATCTTGCTACTGCTCGACGGGGACTTCCATGCGAACTGCGAGGAACTCAAGGCCCGGGGCGTCGAATTTGTGGATGGTCCCACCCAGCGCCCTTGGGGCTGGGACGCCACGATTCGCGACCCTGATGGCAACGAACTGCTCCTGATGCCCTCCGAGTAGCTGGGAGGGCCAGCGGTCGCAAGACTGCGTACATCCCGAACGGTCGCGCGACTCTCTACCCCGAGCCCCCGGCGGTGTCTCGGGTGGCACTCCACTCGAAAAAAAGCGCACCCTGCACGGGGTGGGGCCAGTAGGGTGGGATGGGCTTGAACCCCATCTTTTGGTAGAACTGTATCGCGGCGGTCATCGACGGGAGCGTATCCACCCGGACTCGCTCGAATCCGAGCTCACGCGCTCGCTCCAGCAGCGCGGCCGTGAGCACCGGGCCGAATCCCGGCCCTCGGTGATCCGCCCGCACGTAGATTCGCTTGATTTCGCCGACCTTCGGTTCCCACTCCCGTAGTGCACCGCAGGCGACGAGCTCGGCGTGATGGAACGCGAGGAGAACATCCCCACGCGGCGGACCGTAGACTCCGGGTAGCTCGGAGATAACGCGGTCGAACTGGACGAGTCCAATCGGCACGGGCGAGTCGGACCCGGTCGCCGCGGGAGAGTGATCCGCGAGCCAATCGCGGTACTCCCGGAAAAGCCGCCGAACCGTGTCCAGATCATGGGACCAGTTGATTTTCCGAAGCGTAGTGTCGGAGAAATCTGCCCGAGCGGGGTGCTTCGACCTCCTCATTCTCTCCCATCGCCTCCGGGCTGATCGACGGCCCAGCTCACTCGGTCCAAAGAAGGCTCCGGTCATCGCGTCCGAAGTTAGATCTGTCACGCCCAACTCGGAAACTCGTGGAGAGGCGAGACCCGGTGCATGGGTGGAGGGTTACGGGCCGGGTGCGTGCGGCCCTGCTGGCCAACCCCCATCGGCTGGTCCCCTCGCGGCTACGCAGAACTACTAAAGAGCCGTCAGCGATTCCGGTCCAACCGGGCACATGACCGAAGGTCCCGGACCCGTCCTGGTGACCGGCACGAGCTCCGGAATCGGGCGCAGAATCGTGGAGACCCTCTCCGAGCAGGGCCACGCGGTCTTTGCCGCCGTACGCAAGGAAGCGGACCAAGCTCCTCTCGCCGCGCTACCGAACGTCACCCCGATCCTGCTGGACGTAACCCACGATGACAGTGTTCGAGCTTCCGCTCGGATGGTGCGCGAGGCCGGTCGGGGACTCTACGGACTGGTCAACAACGCGGGGACCGTCGACCTCGCCCCGTTGCTGGATACGTCGATCGAGGACCTCAGCCGGCTGTTGGACGTCAACGTCTACGGCATGCATCGGATGGTCCGGGCCTGCTTTCCGCTGCTTCGTCAGGCGCATGGGCGCATCGTGAACATTGGTTCCATCAACGGCGTGTATCCCGACATCTTCGAAGGCTCGTACTGCATGAGCAAGTACGCGGTGGAGGCGTACACCGACGTGCTTCGGGAGGAGTTCGCCCCGCTCGGAATCGGGGTCAGCGTCGTGGAACCCGGAGGGTTCCGAAGCAACATTGTCTCGAGCTTCTTCGAGCGGAAGAAAGGCCACACGGCCGCTGCGTCCGTCAGCTCGCCCATGCGGGAGGCCACACAGAAGTTCTTCTCCGAGACATTCTCCGTTCCCGGAGAGTTGGACCGGTCCCGGTATCCGGACTCCCGTCCGGTGGCGGAAGCCGTCGTGGACGCACTCTTCTCGCAAACCCCCAAGACGCGTTATCTCGTGGGGAGCACGGGGGAGACCTCGGCGGCCATCGACCAAGTGATCCGGTTGCTGGTCCAGCTGAACGAGCGCCACAACCACTCCTTGACGGCGGACGAACTGGTCGCGCGGTTGCGCGCCGCTCTACAATAGGCGAGGGACCCTTCCGTCGAGTCCGGGCAGCGCCTCCATGGGCCGTCGAGGGTGAACTACCCCTTTCACTCACTGTTCCACGACCTTCCCGGAACGCTCTTGGGGACCGTCCGTGTCACGTCGCCATGGAACTTGCGAAAAGCCCCAAACTCGCTCCATACTTGCTCGCCCGCAATGCCGCCGGACTCGGGCGGTTTATCGAAGAAGGGATTGGCGGAAAGGCAGGGTTCCAGGAACTGACCAAGGACGGGAAGGTGAACCACCTTGAGTTCCGCATCGCGGACTCGGTGGTGATGATTGCGGAGGCTCCCACCGGCCGCCGCCCTTTCCCCGCCATGATCCATCTCTACGTGACCGACTCCGACGCGGCCTACCAACGGGCGCTCAAGGCGGGCGCCACCAGCATTCGAAAGCCGCAGGACGCACCCGACGGTCGACGAGGCGGCGTGCGGGATGCCTGGGGCAATGAGTGGTGGTTCACCCGACCGGGTCCCGACTGAAGGGGTATCCGACGAAAGGGAGGCGGCTCGCATCCATGGTCACCACGATCGACCTGATGGATTTCGTCCACGAGCTCCGGGAGGACTTCTTCGAGTGCTCGGCCAAGCTAGGATGGAAGGAATTCACCAAGGACCGCGGGGTGAGCATGCTCTCCTTCCGCGACATCTTCCTTCATCTAGCCTACGTGGAGGAACAGCACGTCACCGAATTCTGCGAGGGACGACCGACCGCGTGGATGACGGAGGTGATGAAAATCCCCAAGGACCGCTTCCGGAGCATCTCGGCGGTCCGACGTCGCCTCCGAGAGGTACGGGCGATGGGAGATCAACGGTTCAAGAAATGGAACCGTCCCGAGGAGCTCGAAAAACCCGCGGTCTGGGTGGCCGCGAGAAAGTACCCCATACGCCTGTCCCGGGACTCCGCCCTCGCGCAATGCCTCACGGAACACCTGCTCCATCTGGGCGAGGTGGAAGCGATGCTTTGGCAGATGGACGTGGAGCCACCCACGACCTTCTGGATCCAGCGACGCGTCCTTCACGGCCGTTGGCCGCCTCCGAAGTCAGCTCTTTACAACGTTCGCCCTCGACCTAGGACCTCCGCAAGCCGTCGGGCTTCCCGCATGGCGAAGCGGCGGCGCTAGACCCACGCTAGCAGCGCTCCAGCCAAATCGCTCGCCGCGAAATCGCATGCTGGTGAGCGAGAAATGGCCACTCCTGTCAATATATGGGACCGGACGCTGGACGGACCATGCCGTCTCCTTCCCCGAGCCTGAACGATCAACCGATTCTCCAGGTGGGCGCGACCGGCTATCTCGGAGGCCTTGTCCTCCAGGAACTTCTCTCCCGAGGAAAGAAAGTGCGCGCGCTGGTGCGCCCCGGCAGCGACGCATCCAGGCTCCCCAACGGGGTCGAAGTCGTTCGAGGGGATCTGCTCGACCCGGCGTCCTTGCGGGGTGCTGCGGCCGACGTCTCCGCCATCGTCACTTCGGCGATCGGGTACTCCCGCCGGAAGGAGGGAGATTCGATTCGGACCGATCGGGACGGGAACCGAAACCTCGTGGACGCGGCAAAGCACGCGAAGGTTCCTCGGTTCGTTCTCCTCAGCATCCTCACGTGCGACCAGGCCCCTGACGTGCCCCACTTTTGGGCGAAGAAGGAAACGGAGGATTACCTCGTTCGACAGGGAGTTCCGTTCGTCTCGCTTCGACCGGGAGCCTTTCTGTACGCCCCCGAAGGCGGGTACGGCCAGATGATCCGTCAAGGCCTCGAACAGGGCCAGGTCTTGGCCATGACTCCCGAGGGAATCCGCATCACCTACATCGCGCCCCGCGAGGTGGCTCGGGCGATCGCCCTGGCGGTCGACGAACCCAGAGCCCTCGGACAGAAGATCGACCTGGGGTCGGATCGACCCCTATCGGGCCCGGAATACGCGACGCTGCTCGGCGACATACTGGGCCGACCCGTGCGAGTTGCCCCCATGCAGGGGGGTCGAGGGGCTCGCGACGACGACATGATGGCCATGTTCCGATATTTCCAGACGGGAAAGTACGTGGCCGACACCCGCCGCCAGGCCGAGCTTTTTGGGCCGGTTCCGAAAGTGGAAGACGCGGCTCGTCAGATGCTCACGGGACTGGGTCTCCTCCCGGGTAAGTGAGGACTCCTCGACTCGCGCTGCGAACGCCAGCGGCTATCGGCCGTTCAGCTGCTCGTGTCCAGCCGACGGTCCGCGCTCTGCTGCTCCTCGGCTCGCCGATCGTACGGGTACGTGACGTCCAGCGTACTGGCCAGATTCAGGGCGGCGAGCTGATCGGACGTCAGGGACCACCCGGTGGACCCGAGGTTCTCGGAGAGTTGCTCCGGGCTTCTCGCACCGATGATCGGCGCGGTGACGGTCGGATGGGACAAGAGCCAGTTGAGCGCCACCTGGGACATCGTATGGCCGGACTCGCGGGCGGCGGCCTCGACCGCGCTCACGATGCGCACCGCTCGCTCGTTCTCGAATCGTTGAACGTAGAACTCCTTGTTCTCCGAGTCGGCGATCCGAGTCCTGGGAGGGGGATTGCGAACGCCGTCCCGGTACTTTCCCGATAGGAATCCACCAGCGAGCGGACTCCATGGAAGCATGGCGACGTTCTCCGCGCCGCACATCGGAAGCAGCTCGAATTCCGTCGCCCGAGCGAAAAGACTGTACTGGGACTGAAGGCTCACCGGTTCGCTCCATCCTCGATGGCGACTCAGCTGGAGCGCCTTCTCGAACTGCCATCCCCGATAGTTGCTAATCCCGACATACCGAATCATCCCCTGCCGGACCATCTGGTCGAGGGTCCCGAAGGTCTCTTCGAGAGGCGTGAGCGGGTCCCAGGCATGCACCTGGAGGAGGTCGATATAGTCGGTCTCCAGACGTTTCAGGCTCTCGTGGACGGCATGATACAGGTTCTTCCTCGAGAGACCGACGTCGTTGACTCCGGTCCCGGTTCGGAACCGTGCCTTCGTGGCGAGCACGATCTCGGAGCGGTTGCGACTCTTCAACCAGCTACCGATCATCGCCTCGGACTTTCCGTCCGAATACACATTCGCCGTGTCGAGAAAGTTCCCGCCTTGCTCGACGTAGAGGTCGAGAATTCGATGGCTGGTAGCTTCGTCCGTCTGCCATCCGAAGGTCATGGTCCCCAAGCAAATCTCGCTAACGAGGATGCCGGAGTTCCCGAGCCGACGCACATTCATGCCGGAAAGCAAGGAGCGTGACTAATCAGGGTTCCCCGCACACGAGCCTCGCTGCTCGGGCCGCCGCCCCCACGGCCTACGAACGGACCCTCACCAACAAGGGGTCGCTCAGCGCCTCGGGGGAGGCTGGTCGACGCCACGTTCTTCCATAGTATGCGGGCCCTCGCTCTACGCGCTGTCGGCTCCTCGTCCCGGGAGCCCTGCGATTCGCTCCGACCTCTCGGGTCGGGTGGAGTGACGTAAATGCAAGACTTAGCTTCCCTCGAGGGCGGTAAGCTCGATTCGGGAGATTGTACGAGGGAGGGGATGTGTCCGCAGCCGTAAACGAGTGGCGAGGCCGAGGCGAGGCCTGCATGCTCGCCTGGGTCGCGGCGGTGCTTTTTCTCACGGAGGGGTTTTACCTCCTCACCCACACGCTGACGCTCCCCTTCGGCTCGATCGACCTGCCCTCCGCCGGTGCCCTTTCGGCGGTTGCGGGACTCAGCATGATCTTCCTCCCCGCCTTCTACCGCAGCTACGGAAACTATCGAGCGTACTTCGGAACGCTCATCGTTTTGGTGTCCGCCTGCGACCTATGGTTCGGCGGCGGCTTCTGGGTCGGTTCCGTTCTCGGAACCATCGCCGGCGTGTTGATGCTGGTCCTCCCACCGTACGGATTGGTCCACGAACCCGGTTGATCCTCTTCGGGTCGACGCACGATGGGCGCCGGACGCCCGCCCGGTGAAATCGACGCTGCCGCGGTCAGGTTGCGGGAGAGACGCGTTGATGAGGGCACGCTCTTTCGACTCCGTATCGGTGAGGGTCGATCGGTGACCGAGCTGGACTGGTCGGACGATACGTCACGGGCGTACGCTCGGTACATGGAGAAGAACATCAAGTACGATTATCGTCACTGGGCGACGAAGATCCTCGCGGACCTACAACCCACCCCGCCGGGAACGACGGTGGTGGATGTCGCGGGGGGTCCGGGATTCCTCGCGCTCGAGGTCGGCCGTCACCTCGACCATCCGCGACTCTGGGTCGTCGACGGTTCTCCCACGATGCTCCAGCTGGCGGCCGAGAATGGTCGAAAGTACTCTCTCGAGGTGGTCGCCCGCCACGGAGAGGCCGAGCGACTCGAGTTCCCGGACAGTTTCGCGGACGTGGTCCTCTGTAAGCATTTCATTCGCCTCTCGTCGGACCCGGAGCGGGCGCTGCGGGAGATGGCTCGTATCCTCAAACCCGGTGGCCGGCTCTATGTTGTCGACTTCGATCGCAGCGCCCCGGCCCTCCGACGGTGGCTGTTGACCCTCTGGATTCGGTTGACCGCGCCGGCGTTCATCCGGTCGGCCTTTCACGATGCTCTACGCACTGGCTTCTCCGCATCTCACATGGTCACCATGCTCCACGAAACCGGTCTTCGAAATCCTCGGGTGCTCTCCCGGGGCACGAGTTACCTCGTCGTCGGGGAGCGTCCCCGATACCGCGTGCCGAGCGCGAGCGCGACCGAGGGAAACTAACCAACACCGGCCCGGTCGCCGCTGCCGTCTTCTCCGAGCTCGGGTTTGGCCTTTGGGAGGAGCGAGAACGTGACCGAGCTGCGGGTCGGCCCCGCCGTGATCGAGTGCGTTCAAGGTGACATCACGGACCAGCGCGACATCGAAGCGGTGGTCAACGCGGCCAACGCTGAGCTCCGACCGGGCGGTGGCGTCGCCGGGGCAATCCATCGGGCCGCCGGGCCGGGCCTTTACGAAGAGTGCCGTCCGCTCGCCCCCCTCCGGCCGGGCGAGGCGGTCATCACGGGAGGTCACGGGCTACCCAACCGGTATGTAATCCATTGCCTGGGCCCGGTGTACGGAGTCGACGTCCCGTCCGACGTCCTGCTGGCCAACTGCTACCGGAACGCATTGCGGCAGGCCGGCTCGCGAGGAATCCGGTCGATTGCGTTTCCAGCGATCTCGGCCGGAGTGTTTGGCTATCCCATGGAGGCGGCGGCGCAAGTCGCCGTCCGCACCGTTCTCGAGGAGGTGAGAGGTCTTCCGGACATCCGCCGCGTCCGGTTCGTGGTGTTCGACGGCGCGGCCCGGAATGTGTACGAGGCCCTGCTCGCCGCCCGCGTGGGTCCGAAGTCCCGGTAGGACCTCCCGCGCCCCTGGCTCTGAGAATCGACCGTAGCCCCCGCGTCGCGACTACCTCACCGGATTCCGCCGGCGAGCGAGGCCTCAAGAACCTTTCCGGGGCATACATTCCGGTGGACCATGACCTTGCGGCGTGCGAGCCGTTCGGCTCGACCATGGACCGTTCCACTCCTAGTGGCAGCCGGCGTCGGAATCTTGTTGCCCATCGCGTCGATGGGAGGGAGTACGCTGGGCTACGGCCCCGAGAACACCGTCCCGTCCCCTTCGGAGGCACCCGCGGTCGTTGGCGCGTCATCGTTGCCGCCCACGGGCAGCGCCCCGTCGTCCCCTCCCGTCCAGATCTGTGGGAACTCCTCTCTGCTCACGGGACCGGATACACCTCCGCCGGGCGCGGTCACGTTGCCCGCAGGGAACAACGGTAACATGTCCGCGAGCTACGAGCTCGCGCCGGACACCACCTATTGGTTAGCCCCGGGAGCCCACACGCTCGGCACGGGTCCGTTTTCCCAGTTCCAACCGGATGCGGGCGACACGTTCGTCGGAGGTCCGGGTGCGGTCGTGAACGGGCAGTCGGTGAACCAGTTCGCCTTTACGGACAACCCCAATTCGGGTTCGCCCAACGTCACCATCGAATACCTGACGATCGTGAACTTCACCTCCGGAGAGGGCGAGGGGGTCGTCAATCAGGCGGGCCAGTCGGGTTGGGTCGTCGAACACAACACGATCGGGCCGAACGAGTTCAACGGTTCGAACCCGGGGGGTGCGGGGGTGATGCTCGGCTCCCACAACACGGTCGAGTACAATTGTCTCGCGCACAACGGCGAGTACGGTTTCAGTTCCTTCGGAGGTTCCGCCAACATCACGCTCTCCGACAACGAGATCGCGTTCAACGATGCCTACGGTGGATACGATCAACCGGGAAGCCCGATCTCCTGCGGCTGCTCGGGCGGTGGGAAGTTCTGGATCTCGAGCGACGTACGGGTGACCGACAACTACGTCCACGACAACGGCAACGTCGGCATCTGGGTCGACACGGACAACACCGGGTTCCTGATCGCCCACAACTACATCGTCGACAACTACGCGGAGGGCGTCATCTACGAGATCAGCTACAACGGCCTGATCGAGAACAACACGTTCATCCGCAACGCGATCAGCGCTGGCCCGACGGTCGCCGGTTTCCCGGATTCCGCCTTGTACATCTCGGAATCGGGGTTCGACGAGCGGGTCGCGAACCCGTTCCACGCCACCTCGTTCCTCGTGGCCGACAACGCCTTCAGCGACAACTGGGGCGGCGTCGTCGTCTGGGAGAACGCAAATCGCTACTGTTCGGACGGTAGCGACCAGGTCTGCACCCTCGTCGACCCGGCCGTGTTCAACCTGACGAACTGCGCGGCCCATCTAGGGGAACGCTCGCCCGTCAACTACTACGATAACTGCCGCTGGAGAGCCCAGAACGTGACCGTGGCGCACAACCTGTTCGCGTTCGACCCGTACGAGGTCGGGCCGACCTGCACGGTCGCCAACTACTGTGGAGACAACGGCCTCTTCAGCAACTACGGCGAGCCGCCGTACAGCGGCCCTGCCGTCCCGATCAACATTACGTTCGACCAGAACAACCACTTCGAGGACAACACCTACGCCGGACCCTGGCATTTCGAGGCGTGGAGCCAGGGGAACCCCGACAATCCCGTCAACGGGACCGTCTGGCGGGCGAATGTGACCGACCGATGCAGTCTACCGGCGGAGAATTCCTCGGGAACGTGCGACAGCGGTTTCGGTCAGGACTCGGGGAGTGTCTTCGATGCCACGGTAGGTCCGTGGGTCTTCTCGTTCTCGGCCGACCCCTCGGCAGTGCGCGTCGGGGAACTCACGTTCCTCAACGCGTCCTCCATCGGTGGGGTCGGCCCCCTCCGGTACACCTACACGGGCCTGCCGGCGGGCTGCGCCTCGTCGAACACGAGCTCCCTGCGGTGCACTCCGTCGAGCCGCGGCCTATTCGACGTGACGGTCTACGTCAACGACTCGGCCAAAGAGAGCGCGAACGCCTCCACCGACCTCGAAGTGTACGGGACCAGCCCGCCACCGATGCCGGTCGCATCTCCGGACGTTTGGCCGTGGGTCGTCGTCGGGGCGATCCTCGTGGCGGGAGCGGTCGCCGGAGCCGTTTGGTTCGCCCGACGGCGACGCAAGTCGTCCGCCTGAACGGTCGGTACGAGCGGAACGGTGTCGCAAGGGGTTTTCTCCCCGCGTCGACTGGGGGCGCCGATGACCACCGAACTCGAGCTGATCCGCGACCTCTACCGTTACAACTCGAAAGGACGCCAGGGATACCTTCGCAAGATCTGGCAGCTCTCCCCCAAGGAACGGTACCGCGACCGGGGGGCGTCGTTCCCGTCGCTCGTCGACATCTACATGCACATTCTCGACGCCTACCGGTGGTGGTTCATCAAGGTCTATGGGAAGACCGAGTTCGACGAGTACCCTCTCGGCACGCGATACACTCTCGCCGAGGCCCGACGCGAGACCCGAAAGGTCGACCGGATGCTCGACGACTTCTTGAGGGACCTCGGCCCGAAGGACCTCGAGCGCAAGGTCACCCTGCCCAACCGCCGCCGCGAACAGCTCACGGTACGCACCATGCTGGTGCACATGATTGAAGAGGAACTCCAGCACAAGGGTGAGCTGAACGCGCTGCTCTGGCAGCAGGATGTGGACGCCCCGGTCCTTGGGTACGACGATTAATCCCGCGGGCGCTCTTCGAAGGCGCTCAGCGAACATCTAGCTCGGCCATCGGAATGGGGGACGGCGGATGGGTGCGTGGAGAGCTCGCCGCCCCCGACCGGGGACGCGAGCTCCCATCGGCCCCCGGTCGGAGCTCTCCCGCGCGACAGGGTAAAGAGTCGGGCGTGGGTTCTGGACCGTTGTGAAGTACGATTATCCGGACGTCACGGAGGTCGCGCTCGACCGGGACACCCGCAAGCTCGTGGTGGTCACGGGAGGGAAACGGGTGATCGTCGACGGCGTCGACCGCCTGTACGTCAACTCTCTCGCCTGGTCCGAGTCGACCGGGACGGTCCGCCTCGACCACGGCCGGGTCTCGGTGAACGGGAACATCGCCGCCGCCGAGGATTGAACCGACCCCTCCGGAGTTCACCCACTCACTGGAATCATGTCGCTCGAGCTGGACCGGGCGAAGACCGCGCTCGTCGTCATCGACCTGCAGAAAGGCATCGTCGCGGCCGGTAGGACGCTCGCGCCGCACTCGAGCGAAGAGGTCGTGCGCAACGCGGCGCGACTCGCCGATGCCTTCCGCCGGCACGGTATGCCGGTCTTTCTGGTCCACGTTGTCGCAGGCCCCCATGAACGGCTGAACGTCGTTGCGGACGACCCGGGCTGGCGCCCGAGCGGCCCGCCCTCGCCCGACGCTTCGGAGTTCGTGCCCGAACTTACTCCCCGCGAGGGCGACCTTCCGATCACGAAGAAGCAATGGGGAGCGTTCTACGGCACGGAGCTCGAGCTGCAGCTCCGGCGGAGGGGCATGACGACCATCGTTCTCTGCGGGGTCTCCACGAACTACGGCGTCGAGAGCACCGCCCGATTCGCCTACGAGTACGGTTTCCAGCAGGTGTTCGCGGAGGACGCGATGAGTTCCGGTTCCGTGGAAATGCACCAAGCCACCGTCAACTTCGTCCTCAAGCGGATCGGCCGCGTACGGACGACGGGCGAGATCCTCGAGGCCCTCGGCTAATCTGGCCCTGAAGCATCGCCGGGCAGGGCCGTGCATCTTCGAACTTTTCGAAGGGGCTTCGGTTGCCTCCCGCCGTGCTTAAAGGCGACCCGGGTCCTCGGGAAGGCATGGTGAAGACCCCGACGATCGAGCAGACGTTCTACTACGCCGTCGCCCCGGAGCGTGTCTATGCCGCGTTCACCGAGCCGAGCGAGCTCACCCGCTGGTTCGCCGACCAGGCGAAGGTCGCCGCGAAGAAAGGCGGTGCCTACCGACTCACTTGGTCGACCGGCTACACGATGCGAGGCAAGGTGAAAAGGGCGGAGCCGGGGAAGGAGCTCGTGGTGACCTGGGTCGACCGTTTCGAGGGGGGCAGGGTCTTCGAGACGGAGGCACGATTCACTTTCGCGAAACGCGGCCGAGGCACGCAGCTCAAGGTTACGCATCGAGGGTTCAAGTCCGGAAAGAGGTGGATCGCCCTGTACGGCGCGATACAATCCGGCTGGGCGTACTACCTCACGAATCTGCGTTCCGTCGTGGAGCACGGGATCGACTTGAGGTCGGACCGGGACGCGCTCGGGTAATCTCCCCAGGGCGCCGGCGCCATGGGTCCGCCGGTCGGTGGCCGACGATGCTAGCGCCCCCCGTTGGAGGGGGGAGCCCGAATGGACCGACGAGGAGGAAGGGGTAAGGCCCTCCCGACCCGTACGGAACGTGTGGGGGAGGATACGGGACCGGTCGACCAACCCGCCTTCTCGGACCTCAATCAGCATCTCGCGAGCCTCGACGGTCGCGTCGGGTCCATGGCACGACGGAGCCGTCGGTTCTCGTGGCTTTCCTGGGGGTTCCTGTTCGCCACCTACCTCGGCGTGTTTCTCTGGGCCATCATTGGCATCCTTTTCCCGGTCGTGACCGTGACCACCTTGACCGGTGGCGGCACTTCGACGACCACCACGTTCCCTTGGTGGGACTTCCCCGTGCTGAGCGTGCCGCCGGTCGCGATGCTGGCCTTCGCCTTCCGCGAACTGTTCCTCGGTCGCCGGGAAACCTCGAAGAGGACGAACGGTCCCATCGGTAATGACCCCAAGGAGTTCGGCGGATACGCCGCGGGCTGGACGGGAACCGTCCAGCGCTGCCAGCAACGGATTACGCACGCGAAGAGCGAGGTGGAGTGGTCGTTCGTCCCGATCGTCCTCGGATGGTTCTCCTTCGTGTGGATCGGGCTGGCCGCGCTGGAATCCGTCCTGGCGCCGGGCATCGGGCCGGTGGCCGTCCTCTTGTTCCCGCTCGTCGGACTCGCGAGTATCGTCCTGCTCTATCCGCTGTACCGATACGCGAAAGGCTGGATCGCGCAATATCAAGAACTCCTCAACCGACGGGTCGGCGAGCTGTCGAAACTCGAGGCCGAGTTTCTCTGGCGGTTCGCCGGAGGGGGCCTGCCGACATGATGGAGCGACCCGACCTCTTCGTCATCGGCCGATTGCTGGAAGCCCTCACGCCGGGCCCCCTGCTGCGGACCCAGCTCCAACAGAAGGCCGGCCTCAACTACTCGGTGTTCCAACGATACCTCGACTTCCTGGTCCGGTTGAACCTCGTGGTAGTCCGACCGGCCGACGACGGCCGCGTGGAGCTTTCGGAGAAAGGGGTGGAGGCGTACCGGTTTCTCTCCGAAGGACTCGTCCGTATCTTCGGGCTGACCGGTCACCCGAAGGTCGGTGGATAGCCGCGAATCGAGTTCCCGCCGCCGCCGATCGCGGCGAGCGGGAGCTCACTCCGGGGGGGCGGGGTCCAGCGTCAGGTAGAGCCGCTTGTTCCGCGCGCCCTTGTTCTCGATGCGTTCGAGCCGGGCCGTCCCCACCTCCGCCGTGTTCGCGACGTGCGTTCCCCCGTCCGCCTGGACATCGAACCCTTCGATATCGATCAGTCGAACGACCGCCACATCGGGCATCAGTTCCGGGGCGACCCGGATGAGGGTGGGGTCCTTCTCCGCCTCGGCCCGGGGCAGGGACCGGACCGTCACGGGCCGACGCTCACGGGCCACCGCGTTGACCCCTTCGATCAGGTTCTCGGCGAGGCTGCGGTCGAACTCGGGGATCGAGAAATCCATCCGGGCCCGTTCCGCGGTGATCTGGTTGCCGGTGATGACGCTGCCCAGGCGGCGATAGACCACGCCGCTCAGGATGTGAAGCGTCGTATGGTAGCGCATGTGAGCGTATCGTCGATCCCAATCGATCTCGCCCGCGACGGAATCGCCCGGCGCCAGCGTCCTCGCCCCGGCGACCTGATGCACGATCCCCCCCGGGGTCTTGCGCACGTCGACCACCTCGACCGTTCCGCCATCGGAGAGCGTTAGTTTCCCCCGGTCCGCGGGTTGGCCGCCCCCGGTGGGGTAGAACGCTGTACGGTCGAACCGCACCCCCTCGGGCGAGACCTCCACGACCTTCGCGTCGAATCGCCGGAGATAGGCGTCCGTAAGGTAGAGCGCGTCGTTCAGTTCCATGATCCGAAAGCCCGCCTCCGGGGTAGTGGAACGCTCCTTACGGCTGGATTCGGCCGACCTTGTATTCGA
Organism: Thermoplasmata archaeon; assembly: GCA_035623855.1. Taxonomy (GTDB): domain Archaea; phylum Thermoplasmatota; class Thermoplasmata; order Lutacidiplasmatales; family UBA184; genus Lutacidiplasma. Next base: position 106,151 of record DASPSQ010000001.1, read on the forward strand.
TCGTTTCGGGTTTGTCGAGTCGGTGGTCGATCCTCAGGATGACTGCGATGCGCTGGGCTCCCATGCGGAGGAGGGCCGCGTGGGCCCTCTGCACCGCGCGAAAGATGTCATCGAGGCTCGCCGCCTCGACGGCGGTCGACATCGCCCCCGGCACGAGCCGGACGCCTCGAACGCTCGCCATAGCCTTCGAGGCGGCCCGAACGTAGTCGCCGAGGCTCGTTCCCTTTCCGATCGGATAGATGGAGACATCGCCGATGACGCGGGGTCGGCTCCGGGGGGCTCGCGGCATACCCCGTCGAACCGAGTTCGCTATTAATCGGGTGGCCCGTGGTTCGTCCTACCGCAACGCTCCCCGGAACCCCTCCGGGGATCGGGTGAGAACCCCCCACCCACCCCCCGGCGGCTCCGGGTCGGTTTATAGACCCGCGGACAGCAGGGCGTTCATCGCCTGGGTGAGCGTGTGCTCGGGGTTCTGGGAAGAATCGAGCCGGATCCACCGGGGAGGCTGGAACATCTGCTCGAAGCTCGTCTTGACCCGTTGGAGGTAGGTCTCGTCGTCCGTCGCGTCGGTCTGACCGCTCTCGGCCATGCGACGAATCGCGAGGCTAATCGGCACGTCGAGGTACAGGATCAGGTCCGGCTCGATCGAGAGCGCCTGCTCGATCCGCTCGAGCTCGCGGAATTGCTCGACCGAGAGCGCGGGTGACAGGTAGGCGAGGGCGGAGTAGTACGAGCGGTCCTGGATGACCACGTCCCCCTGGAGGAGCGCCGATTCGACCTCGGGCCGCAGCATCGCCCGGTCGACCGAGAAGCAGAGCGCCGCGGCGAACGGGTCGCTCTTCGCGAGTCGGGCGTATTCGCTGCGGAGAAACTTGTCGGTCGGAGAACGGAAGCTGGAAACTGAGTGCCCACGCCGCAGGAGCGGCGGCACGAGCCGCGCGGCGAGCTCGGTCTTGCCCGTCCCGTCGATCCCATCGATGACGACGTAGGTGCCACGACTTCCCATCGAATCCTTCGAACTCCTTCCTTCGGGCCCCTCGTACCGCCGGGTCGTGTGGATTGAGAGGGGGAAGTCCTCCCGCATGATAAACCCCGCAGAAATCGTCAGGGAACGTCGACCGTTGCTCGCCCCGTCACGAGGGAGCGGGCGGAAGGCCGCGGGGGTGACTCGACACGGCTAGGGCGGAGTCCCTCGCTCGGGAGGCCGCTTCATAAAGCGTCGAGTTCATCGCCGGTGCTCGAGGTGGACCTCGGCGGGTCAACCATGCCGTCTCGGGACCGGTACGATGTCGTGATCGTGGGGGCGGGCGCGATGGGCCTCGCGTCCGCCTACCATCTCATCCAACGCCACCCCGAGCTCGCGGTGCTCGTCGTGGACGCCCGCTCGGGCCCCGGCGAAGGCTCGATGGGCGCGAGCAACGGGATGGTGCGTGACGTCTTCAGCTCCGAGGACAACCACATCCTCGCGAAGGCGGCGATCGCGAGCTACCGAAAACTGATGGAGGAGCATGGGGAACTTCGCGCCCCCACGCCGCTGCTCGACCGGTACGGCTACCTGTGGCTGCTCCCCGAACGCCTCTTCCAAGAATACCGGTCGATCGTTCGCCGAAGTCAGGGTTCCATCGACGCGGACGTGGTCGAGCTCGATGAGCTTCGCTCGTGTCCGGGGCTCGAGCTCGCGCCCCAACGATGGTACGAGGGCGACCGTGCGGTCCCCCCCGAGCCGATCGTGGGCGGGCTCTTCGGTCGAAACTGCGGCGCCGTCGCGCCCGAGCTCATGGCGAAGTTCTACCGGGACGAGGCCCAGCGCTTCGGGGTCGAGTTCGCGTTCGACACGTGCGTCCAGCGGCTCTCCTTCGAGGGCCGCGAGGAAATCCTACTCCACGAGCCCTCGAAGCGGCCGTTCTCGTTCCAGGAGCAGATGCAGGGACGGCTTCGCATCCAGCAGGTCTGCTTCGGGGACGGCCGGTCCGTCCGCACCGACCGGGTGGTCGTCGCGGCGGGTGCGTGGGCGAACCAGATCCTCCACCCGCTCGGGGTTGCGACGGCGTGCAGCCCGAGGACCCAGCTACTCTTCTCGGTCGCGGGACCGGTCGTCGAGGAGCTCCTCGGCTGGAACCCACCCATCCGGCCGGTCGATACCGACCACGGTCGGGCCCGGTTCCCGTTCCTGATCCTCCCTACGGGAGCCGTGCTGAAGCCGATCCTCCCCCAACGGCAGCTCTGGCTGGGCTACGTCGATACGGTGGCCCACCCCATCGGCACGCGGGAGGACCCGGGCGTCGAGGGTCGCCTCGACTTTGACATGGCCCGCATGGGCGAGCGCGACGCGTTCGCGACGGACGCGCTGCCCCTCGTTACACCGTATCTCCCGAGGTTCGAGACGACGGGCGTCCGGCTCGAGAACGCATGGGGAGGATACTACAACTTCAGCCCCGAGGGTCTTCCGGTGCTTACCGAGGAACCGTACGGCGTCATCGCGGTCGGCGGTGACTCGGGAAGCGCGATCATGAAGGCCGACTCGATCGGCCGCCTGGTCGTCGCCCTGTTCGACGGCCGGCCCGAGGCCCAGCTGTTCGACGGTCGGTCGTATCGGGTCGACCGGCTGTCGCTCGAACGCCGGTCCGTGCAGGAAGAGAGAATCATCCTCTAGCGCGGTAACGGTCCTATCGGGCCGGCCGCGGTGTTTCACGACCCCCCTGGGGTCTTTAATCGTCCCGCCTACTCGCTGCCTACCGAAGGAATCTATGATCGTCCTCGCGGATTGCGCCGTAACGGTCTCGGACACGAAGAAGGCGACCCGCTGGTGGGTCGAGAAGCTGGGATTTGCGGTACACACGGTCGGAGGCAGTGAGCACTCCGTGATGGTCGCGCCCCCAGGGGACAAGTTCGTGCTCCACCTGTGCGCGGGGTTCGAACCCGCGGAACCGGGCAACACCGGCGTCGCCTTCATGACCGACGACATCGAGGCTCTGGTGGCCCGGATGGAGGCGGCGGGGGTCGAGTTCCCGGAGCCGCTGAGGAAGGAGGCGTGGGGGTCGATCGCGAAGTTCGCCGACCCCGACGGCAACATCTTTTGGCTGCTCGGGGCCCCGACATCGTTCGTCCGCACCGAGGCGCGGCGGCGGGCGCCCGCTCGGACTCCGGCCGCCCGCGCCTCGCCCCGTCGGCGGGCCGGCTCCCGCGCGTCGCGTCGCGCGCGCTAAAGGGGCCCCGGGAAGCTCAACGGCTCCCGCCGACGCATCGTCAACTCGAGACCCACACCCGCCGTGACTACCTCGCCGTCCCCGAAAGGGCTCGTCCGGGCGAATTCGCGAAACTCCTCCACGCTGTAGGCCCGGCGCCGCAACGATCGGAGAGCGCTGCGGGTCATCAATGCGCGGAACGCACCTAGGTGCATCGCGCGCACTTCGTCACGGATTGCGCCGTTGCTCGCGTCGCGTCGCATGTCCTCGATCCGCGCGAGCCCGTTCGGTCGCAGCACCCGGTACATCTCGTTCACGGACGCCTGGGGGCGGCTGAAATTCTTGAACGCGGCCTGGCAGACGACCAGATCGAACGAGCCGTCGTGGAATGGCATCCGCGACGCGTCGCCTTGCCGGACGGTCAGGGGTACACCGACAGTGCGGGCGTTTTCCGTCGTGATCTCCACGAACGTGCGACTGATGTCGAGGCCGGTGACGCGGAATCGGCCCAGCCGCGCGATCTCGATCGCGAAATAGCCGGGTCCGGGGGCGACCTCGAGGATCTCGGCTCCGTCCGGCAGCCCTTCCGTGACCGCGGCGGCCTGCTTTCTCCATGCGGCAATCTGACTCTCGGTCCCCCGCGTCCGGGCGTACCATCGCGCGATGGAGCCCTCCATGCCGATGCCCCGGTAGCCCTTCGTGGCCGGAACTTCGTTCGAGGGAGTCCGGAGGGGGGAGCGATCCCCGTTCCGGTCGACGGTGGCCGCCATTCGATTCCCTCGGGTCGGCCAAGGGGTCGTGCGACTCTTAGGTGGAACGCACGAGCCGTGTGTCCCCCCGGAGAGGTCGACGACCTCGTATTCCGGCGGGGGGTGAATCGGAGCCGCGCCCGAGCCTCGATGGAGGCCCCGACTCAATGCCGGCCCGAAGCCCGACGCCGGGGTCGAGGGGGATGCGCTTCGAGGTCCCGCCGGAGGGCGGTGAGTTGTCCCTCCCAGTAGGTGCGAAACGGGTCCAACCAGGTCTCCACGTGGCGCAGGGGTTCGCCACGGAGCGCGAGGCGATGGACGCGGCCGTCGACCGTTCGCGAGACGAGGTGCGCCTGCTCGAGGACCTTGAGATGCTTCGAAACCGCGGGCAGACTCATCTCGAACGGTTTCGCGAGGTCGGTCACGTTGGCGGGGCCGAACACGAGCCGGGCGAGGAGCGCGCGACGGGTCGTGTCCGAGAGCGCATAGAACAGGAGGTCGAGCCGGTCGTCGACGGACGGACGGTGAGGTCGGGACCTCTCGGGCGGCATCGGCGCTCCCAACATTAAACCAAATGGTTAAATATATTTGGTACCCTCAACCCGTGGACGCCCGGCCCGGGCGTCCGGAACCGACCCATGTGCAAACCCGTGCATCACGAAGTGGAGTTCAGCGTGCGCCCGAAGGAAGTCTACGACGCCTACCTCGACAGCCGCCGTCATGCTCGCTTCACCGGCCAGTCGGCGAAGATGAGTCGGAAGGAGGGCGGGAAGTTCACCGCCGGGGACTCCTACATCTCGGGAAGGAACGTCGAGCTCATCCCGGGTAAGCGGATCGTGCAGGCGTGGCGGGCGAGCGAGTGGCCGGACGGAATCTACTCCATCCTTCGGTTCGAATTCAAGCCGAAGGGAAAAGGCACGCGCATGATCGTCGACCACCTCGGGGTCCCCGATAAGTTCCGGGATGGCGTGGACGAGGGTTGGTACGAGTTCTACTGGAACCCGATGAAGGCCTACTTCGGCGAGAAGTAACCCCACGCTCCGCCCGCCGCCCGCCGGTCCGGTCGGACCGGCGGCGGCTCATCCGAGGATCAAGTAGGCGAAGCCGAGGACACCGCGGTATCCCTCGTAGTACTCCTTACGTCGTCGCGCTGCGAGGTCTCGGGCGGCCGCCGACAGCGGATGGTCCGGAGCGCGTCGGGCGAACCGTTCGAGCCCACGGTACGACGACTCCTCGAAGGAGTCCCATTCCGCGGGGTCGGCGCTGTCGGCGTGCACGACCCGCCAGCCGGCCCCCCTCGCCCGGTCGGCGATCGCCTCGACCGAGCTCTCCTGGTTTCCGAACACCTCGAGGAGACGGCGGGTCGGCGGGCGCGCCCAAAACCCGTCGCCGAATAGGAGGAGGCCCTTCGGGACCGTGCGCTCTCGCAGACGGGCGAGGGCGCTGCCCGTCGCGCCCCAGGCGTGGGCCGCACCGATGCAGAGCACCCGGTCGGCCGTCCCGTCGAACTTAGTCGCATCGCGCGCCACGAACGTGACCCGGTCGCCGAGACCGCTCTCCTTCGCGGCCGCTCGGCCCTGGTCGAGCTCCCAACGGTCGCGGTCCACCCCGACCCCGTGGGCGGTGGGGGCCCGACCGAGGGCCTGCAAGAGGAGGCGCCCCCGCCCACAGCCGAGGTCGAGAATCCGATGGGCGGAGGGCAGTTCGAGACGGCCCAACAGCTCGCTCGCGTGCGACTCCGACAGCGGGGTATTCCAGGTGAGCTCGGTGCGGAGGAGCTGGTCCAGGAACTCCTTGTCCTCGGCCATTCAGGCCCCGAGCGCCGTCGGGAAGATAGTGTCCCGGGTGGCGACCCCGACCGGGCCCGGGCGACGGCCGGGATCCCGGGAACCGTGCATAAATAGCCCCCCCGCCCTCGCCGGTTCGGCGACGGAGCGGGACGATGCCCGACGATACGTTCAAGGACGCGCTGAGAGCTACCCGCCAGGCCGCGAAGGAGCTCGCGGAAGCGACCGCGAAGCTCACGAAGCGGGTGATGGACAAGGCCGAGGAAGCCGCGCGCACGCCGACGGAGTCGGCGAAGAGGGTGGCGAAGCAGGCCGCCAAGGAATTGGACGCAGCCGCGAAGGAAATCGACCGGATCTTGCGCGAGTCCTAAGCCATTTCGTCGAGGGACCGCCGGGGCTCGGCGGGACCCCATCGGTCTCGTGGGTTCGGGTTAGAGCGTGAGCGTGCCTTCGATCACCCGAACGCAGTGACCTCCGACGCGGACGTGGACCGGGCGACCCTCGCGGAGACCGGCTCGGGTGTGGATGAGGCTCTTCCGGAACACCTCGGTCCCTTGCTCGATGACGAGGGGTTGGTCGGGTTTCGCTCGCCCGTAACGGACCATCCAGGCGATCGCGGGACCGGCCGCCGCGCCGGTCGCCGGGTCCTCGCCACCGGAAAAGACCATCCGGGCGTGCAGCTGAGCCGATGGGTCCTCAGCTTCGGGCGCCAGCAGGTAGAAGAATTTCGCGTCGGTGCCCCGGAGATACTCCTCCATGGCCGGCCACGAAGGCTGGGCGCGGGAGAGCGACCTCACCCCTCGGAACGGGACGATCACGAACGGCACACCGGTGGAAACCGTCTGGATCGGGTCGGTCGGGTCGATCGCGTCCCGAGCCACATTCAGCGCCTGGGCGACCGCCGTGAGGTCATGGGTCTGTCCGAATTCGGGGTCGTTCTGGACCATCTCCCCGAACCGGAGCCCCTCGTGGACGGTGAACCGTACGGGAATCGTTCCGACCTTGAGCCGCAGCGCTACCTCGAAAGAACCCGTGCGTTCGCTCAGCACATTCGCGGTGCCGAGCGTGGGGTGCCCGGCGAAAGGCATCTCGCCGAACACCGCGAAGATCCGCGTCGCGAATCCGCGCTCGAGATCGGACTTGTCGCCCTCCGGAAACACGAAGGTCGTTTCCGAGAGGTGCGTCTCGCGCGCGATCGCTTGCATCTCGGCTTCGCGGAGACCCCGTGCGTCCGGAAAGACGGCGAGCTGGTTTCCTTCGAGCGATGTCCTCGCAAAGACGTCGAGCCAAACGAACCGGTAGGTGCGTGCCATATCGCTTTCGAGGCGACAACGTCGAATAACGATTTCCCGAACGTGTCTCGCGACAATACCCTCGCCCCGAGGTCGCCCGCGGACCCGATGGGTCCCCGGCCGCGTGCCGGTGATTAGCCGAGACCGAAGAATCGGCTCGCTCCCCGGAGGATCTCCGGGAACGTGATACCCACCGAGGCGAGCGCGAACGCCCCGAGCAGCACGAACGCCATCCCGACCACCAAGTCCAGCAGAGCGCCGCCGTTCCGGTTACGGCGCAGATTCCCGCGCCTCATGGATTCCGGTCCCACTCGATACGGCGTCGTGGGGGTAGATGTAGTCAACGGTTTCCGCCGGTGCGGCCAGGATTTCCCTCCCGGCCGGCGGTGAATCGGTGGCCCGGCGGGGCGATTTCGCAACCGGCTACGTATATCACCGGGGCCTCCGAGACGCCCTAAACCGGCGGCGGCTACTCCGAATGCAGCGGGTAGACGAACATCCGGTCGGCCGGTGTTTCGGTGACCGCCCCGGTCGAACGGTAGAGAGCGACCGCCGCGGCGTTCGCGGGGTCGGTGAAGACGAAAACCTCCGCGAACCCTCGTTCGCGGCAGTCCTTCAGCAGCGCTTGGACCAACGCCTTTCCGATCCCCCGCTGGCGGAACTTCTCGTCCACGCTGATTTCGTAGAGGAACATCTGTTTCCGGTGCGAGGTGAGCTGGAGGAGCTCCGTCGCCCGAAGGAATCCGACCGCGGTGCCTCGCTCGAAGGCGAACAGGAGGCGGTTGTGCGGGTCCGCGAGGTACGTCCGCACGCTCGCCCGCTCGGGCCGCCCGTGGTCGAATAGGTGGCTCGCCTCGAGCACCGTCAACTCTTTTCCGGGAAGGATACGGCGAATTTGCACGACCGGTTCATTCGTGACGGGGTACTTGGCCTCTGGGTACCGGACCGGTCCAAAATCCCCCGAGTCCTCGGGAAGGTCGCCGCCGGCGAACCGATTCGTGGGCGATCTCGTAGTGTTTATGCGTACTTCCCCCGACGCATCGCCTAGGGTATTTCCGCCGTTCGGGGGGCTAGAGAGCAGGGACAGCGAAGGGGAGGAGAACGAACCATGAGCGTGGCCATCGAACATCGTCGAGGAGCCGGCCGACTGAACCGAAGAGGCTTGAGCGCGACCATGGGCGTCGTCGTGCTCGCAGCCGTGGTCGTGGCCGTGGGCGTCGCGGGATACATGGTGTTGAGCGTCGTGGGTCATACCTCGTCATCGACGCAGCACACGTGTAGCCCCTCCGGCGCGCCGGAGTGCACCACGAAAGCGCATGCCAGCTCCGACGTTGGCGTGCCGCGACTCGCCCTCATCGGGGCGGCCCGGGGCTGAGACCCGTCCTCGAGGCCCCCCCCGACAAACGCGGGTTAGCCTACAGCACGACCAAATATCGAGCCGCCGGTGGGTTCGCCGACGGCGATGACCGAAGTACGGAACGGAGTACTCGAAGCGATCGGCAACACGCCCCTGACCCGCCTACGTAAGGTCGTGCCGCCCGGGTCCGCGACGGTCCTCGCGAAGCTCGAGTTCACGAACCCCACGGGCAGCATGAAGGACCGGGTCGCGAAGGCGATGATCGAGGCGGCCGAGAAGGACGGCCGGCTGAAGCCCGGCGGCACGGTCGTGGAGTACACGGCCGGAACGACCGGCATCTCCCTCGCGCTCATCTGTGCCGCGAAAGGTTACGGTCTCCACGTCGTCTTCTCGGACGCGTTCGCGCCGGAGAAGCAGCGCACGATGGAGGCGTTCGGTGCCGAGGTCACCATCGTCCCGAGCGACCACAAGCGGATCACCGAGCGGCTGATCAAGGAGATGGTGGCCACGGCCCGGAAAATCGCCGAGCGGCCCGGCCACTGGTTCTGCGACCAGCTCACGAATCGGGACGGAGCGCAGGGGTACCATCCGCTCGGCGAGGAAATCTGGCGGCAGACCGACGGGTCGGTCAACGCGTTCGTCCACGGGATCGGCACCGCGCACTCGCTGCACGGAACGACGGAGGCGCTCTGGAAGCACAACCCGAAGGTGCTCATCGTCGGTTGGGAACCGACGGAGTCGCCGATCTTGTCGAAGGGAGTCACCGGTTCCCACCAAATCGAGGGCGTCGGTATCGGCTACGTTCCACCGCTCTGGGAACCGAAGCTGGTGAACCGGCTCACGACCGTGTCCACGGCGGACGCCATCACCATGGCCCGCCGGCTCGCCCGAGACGAGGCGCTCTTCGTGGGGGCCTCGTCCGGGGCGAACGTGGTGGCGGCCCTCGAAGTCGCCCGTGAGCTCGGACCGGACGCTACCGTGGTGACCCTGTTGGTCGACTCGGGGCTCCGGTACCTCAGCACCGACCTTTTCCGCGGTCGATAATCGGCCGGGATCCGACGAGCCGGACGGACTCGACTTAGTCGGGGGTGGGGTGCGACTCGACCCAGTCCCGTGCGGCGGTGAGGTTTTCCTCGAGACTGACCGACCCTTCCCAGCGACGGAGCGCCCTCGGGAGGGGAGCGGTCCCGGATGCCCGAGCCGCATCGAGAATGCCCACTAGATAGTCCCGGGTTTGCCGGAGACCCTCCACGGTGGTGACCGGACCGTGGCCGGGAACGACTCGCTCGGGCGCCATGCGCTCGATCTCGTCGAGCTCCTGGATCCAGTGCTCGGGGTCCCCGCTGCCCATGCTCGGTTGAACGCCGACCACCACGAGGTCCCCCGCGAAGATCACCTTCTCGTACGGAAGGAGCAGAAACGCATCGGCCTCGGTATGCCCGTGGCCGAGGCAGACGAGCTCGGCCTTCCGAGGTCCGGGGAGCGTCATCCGTGTTTCGAACGTGCGGTCGGGCGGCACGATCGAGAACTGTCCGGTGCCGGAGAGCGCCGCTCGGTCGATCTGGAGAACGAACTCGAGGTCGGTCCGGCTGCCCTCCGTGCGCGTCGTGTCCCGGCGGCTCTCGAGCTGCGCGACCTCTTTCTCGATCTGCTCCCTCCGTAGATCGGCCAGCAGCCGGTCGGCGGTCTCGAGCAGGATCTCGCGGGTCCGCCGCGTTCCCCAGATAGGAATTCCCGAGAGCTCGGAGTTTCCGAGGATGTGGTCGAGATGCCGGTGACTCGTGACCGCGACCGAGGGTGGGCGTCCCAAGAGCCGGGCAGCGTGGTGGAGCAGGTCCCGGGCGGATTCCGGCGTCATGCCGGTATCGAAGACCAGCCCACCTTCGCCCAGGTCGGCGACACCGGAATTGCAGATCGCGAATCCGTCCGGACGGGCGAGCGCGGCGTGGACCCCTTCCGCAACCTCCTCGAACCGATAATGACGAGAATCGCCGTGCGGCATGGGTCGGACGGTCAGGCTCCTCGGAACACGCTCACGCCGACGATGGTCAGGATGACCCCCAGAATCAACACTCCTACCGCGGCGCCGGTGATCGCACCGCTCGGATCGGACTGCGGGGTACATGTTGGATTTTGCGAGCAATCGTTGTTGAACGATTGGATCCCCTGGTGCACCACGGCCGCGACGGCGAACAGAATCAGACCCACCACGATGAGGAGGATGCCGACCACGAGGAGGGCGACGCCGGGACCTTCATGCTCGTCTCGATTGGTAGCGACCAACCGGAATTGGTCGGGCGGGACCGGCGATGGGATTGGTGGCACGAAGCGCAGCGGACCCGTGAGAGGTGACCCACAGAACTGGCAGAAGGACGACTGCGGAGGATTCGGTCCGCCGCAGCGCGCGCACATCCCGGGCGCGGCTGGCCCCGACTGCATGCGGTGCCGGGACGCCGGGGTGGACCTTGACGATTCCGCCCGGGAACGACGCGAGCGGGGTGGGAGGGTAATCCAGGTCGACCGACTCGTCACAGCCTATATGTCGAGCGGTCCCTTCCGGCGCGGTCGATGACCGCGTGTACGTTCTGCGGGCACGACCTCGGGAATCCGCCGGCCGTGTACTGCCCGAATTGTGGACGCGCCTTCGGGGCGGGCGAGGCCCCCGGAAAGGCTCCCGGTTCACCCCCGGCTCGCTCCGGGCCGAGCTGCCCCAACTGCCGGATCGCGATGACCGGCGCGGGGGAGCTCCAGTTCCGCGTGGGCGGCAGTGCTGGTGGGAGCGGATTCCTCCTCGGGAATTGGAATCAGCTCTCCGAGGCCTTGCAGCCGTTCGCCGTCTATCACTGCCCGAGCTGCGGCCGGGTCGACCTCTACGAGTCGGGCCGGTAGAGCGGTCGACGTGACCGGCCGGACGGCGCTCAGCCACCGTGGGTCCGCTTGATTAATTCGGTGGGGGTGCCGAACAGTACGCGCGGGAGCATCTTTTCCGGAACCCCGGCGCCCTGCGCGATCCGACGGGCGTGCTCGAGCGGAATCAGGTGCTCGGGGTCGTGCGCGTCCGAATCGACCACGAGCTCGGCGCCGACCTCGAGCGCGAGGCGAACCACGTGTCCGTTGGCTAGGGAGTGGCCATCCCGGCCGGAGATTTCGAGGACCACCGACTGAGCCCTCGCGAGTTCGGCATCCTTCGGGTCCAAAAGTCCGGGGTGCGCGAGCACATCGACGAGACCACAGTCGATCGCCGCATGGTTGGTGCCCGCCGGGACATGCTCGACGATCGTCTCGCCATGAACGATCACGATCTCCGCCCCGGCTTTCCGGGCCGCGCGGGCCTGGTCGGCGATCCGGCGGGGTGGGATCTTGGTGAGCTCCACCCCGACGATCGGAACGAACCGGGTGCTCTCGAGGACCTTCGCCTCCTGGTGGAGACGGTCGAGAAGGGGTCTCGGGTCCTCCGGTCCCAGGTGGTCGGTGAGGGCGAGGGCGCGGTGCTCGAGCTCCTGCGCTTCGAGCCACATGTCGATCGGCGAGGACTCCCCGTCGGTCAGGTACGAATGGGAGTGGAAGTCGGCTCGGCGGGCGGCCGGGTCGGGGTCCAGAGGCCTCGGGATCATGTGGAGCGGGAGTCGGAGGTTCACTTAGGGTTGCCGGTAGAATCCCGCCGACGGCCCGAGGTCGGGGTTTCCCGGTACGATGACCCAAGCCACGCGGCTAGGTACGCGCCACGCCGAGTCGCCGGAGTTCTTCGGCCAAGCGGGCGGCGGCCACCCCCGGTTCGAGCGTGAGCACTTCATGGCGACGTCCGGGTTTGCGGACCTCACGGAGCCCCGCGACCACGGTCGGTGACCCGGGGAGGCCCAGCGACGCGCGGTCGGCCCCGAGTTCCACGGCGTCGATGACGCGGATCGACGCCTGCTCCGCCATGGCCCACCGGTCGTAGTCGATGAAGCGGACCTCGTTCGCCCCCCCGAGGACCGAGACCACCGCGGGTAGGGAAACCTCGAGCGTCTCCGTGCCGTCCTCGAGGAGCCGCCGCGCCCGCAGGATTCCCTCTCGGGGGACCTCGAGCCGGTCGACGTACGTCGCCTGGGCCGCGTCGAGCCACTCCGCGATCCCCTGCGGCACCTGACTCGTGCCTCCGTCCGACGACTCATCACCGCAGAGGACGAGGTCCGCGCCCCCGATCGCCTGAATCCCCTGCGCGAGCGTGTACGAGGTGGCGAGCGTGTCCGCACCGCCGAACGCTCGGTCGGAGAGCAGGACCGCCTCGTCCGCTCCGACCGCGATCGCGACGCGCAGGTACGGCTCGAAGCTCGGAGGTCCCATCGAGAGCACGGTGACGCGGCCTCCGTAGCGGTCCCGAATCGCCAGGGCCGTCTCGAGGGCGTTCAGGTCGGCGGGGTTGATCACCGACCGCACGCCGGACCGCTCCAGCGTCTTCGCCTCGAGGTTGACGCGAACTTCCTCGGGTCGGGGCACCACCTTCAAGCAAACGACGCTCCGCATCCTCGCTAGGCCTCCCCGAGCGCCTCGACGAGCTTGTCGACGATCGGACCGAGGTCACCGACGATCCCGAGGTCCGCGGCCTCGAAGATCGGAGCGTCCGGGTCCCGGTTCACCGCGATCACGAACCCGGCCTTCTCGATCCCCACGGTGAACTGGACCGCGCCGCTGGCGCCCAGAATCACCGCCACCTTCGGCCGGGTCACCACGCCGGTCTGACCGATCATCCGCTCGCGTTCGACCCACCCGGAGTCGGTCGCGACGCGGGTCGCGCCGACCTCCCCACCGATGCAGTGGGCGAGCCGTTGCAGACGGCCGAAGTCACCGTCGGTCCCACGACCGCCGACCACCAGGACCTCCGAGCGGGTGAGGTCCACGCTGAACCCTTTCGGTTCGAACGCGACGCGCCGGCTGCCGAAGGAGGTCTCATCGAGCGTAGGACGGACGACCCGGACGGCGGTCGATGAGCCTCGGGGCTCGGGGGTCGGGAAGACGCCGGGACGGACCGTCACGATCGCCGGTCGCCGATTCGGACAGACCACGCCCGCCTCGATGCCACCTCCGAAGCCCGGGACCCACCCGACGAGGTGCTTCTCCCGGTCGACTTCCAACGAGGTGACGTGCGCCGTGAGCCCCGTCCGAAGGCGGACGGCGAGCCGGCCGGCGAGGTCCTGGCCGTTGCGGGTGGCGCCGAGCAGGAGGACCGACGGGTCCGCCGGTCGGAGCTCCGACTCGAGGAGGTCGGTGAACAGCTTCGTGTCGTACCGCTCGAGGAGAGGGTGCTCGACCGTCACCACCTCGTCGGCCCCGTACCGGGCGAGCGAGCGCGCAGGCGCGCCGTCCGCTCCGACCGTGAGCGCTACGAGCTTCGTTCCGAGTGCGTCCGCGACCGACCGGGCATGCCCCAGGATCTCAAGACTCACGGGAGGGAAGCTGTCGCCGTGACGTTCCGCATAGACCCAAACCGCGCCGGGGGCCGTCATGCCGGCACCCCCGCCGCGCGGGCGACCACCTCAGCGACGTCGACGATGTCCAACGGACCGGCGCCGGGCGTGCGGGCCCCGGAGAAACACGTGACGCAGAACGGGCACGCCGTGGCGAGGGCGGTCGCTCCCGTCTCCCGCGCTTCCGCGACGCGAGCGTCGGCGAGGCGCTCTTCCGAGCCGGATTCGCGCCACATGTTCCCGCCCCCGCCGCCGCAGCAGAGCGCCCACTGACGGGACCGAGGCATCTCCACGAGCTTCGCTCCCGCGGACTCGAGGAGGCGGCGCGGAGGGTCGTACACCCCGTGCTGCCGTCCGAGGTAGCAGGGGTCGTGGTAAGTGAACAACCCCGCCGGTCGGCTCCCCGATACCTTCAGCTGGCCCGAGCTCAGGAGCTCGTCGAGAAGCTGGCTATAGTGAACGACCTCGACCTGCGTGCCGACCCCGGCCTTGAGCGCGTCAAAGCAGTGCGGGGAGAGGGTGACGACGCGCGTCGCCCCGACCGAGCTCAGGGTCTCGGCGTTGCGGGTGGAGAGTTCTCGGAAGAGCCCGACGACCCCGAGAGCCCGAGGCGTTTCCCCACAACAGACCTCCTTCTCGCCGAGCAACCGGAACGGCACCTGAGCCGCCGTGAGGACCCGAACGAGCGCTCGCGCGGTGCGTTGGGCGCGGGGGTCGTAGCTGGCCGTGCAGCCCACGTAGAGCACGGTGGTCGCGTCGTTCGAGGAGCGGGATTCCGCTCCCGGTAGCCCCTGCATCCACGCCGCCCGCTGGGAAGGAGGCAGCCGATACGGGTTGCCATCCTGGAACTCCGCCCAGAGGAGCGGGCGGAGGCCCACCGGTACCTCGTTCCTCTTCCACCCCCGGGACCGCAGATGTCGGACCACTTCGACCACATCGACGCCCCGGGGGCAGCCGACATTGCACTGGGCGCAGGTGGTACAGGCCCACAGACCGGGGGACCCGTCCCCGAACGCGCCGAGCCGAATCAGCTGACGGACGTTGAGGGTGCCCCGCTCCGCGAGCGGGCAGGTCGCCGTGCAGGAACCGCACTGATAGCAGGACGCCGCGTCGGTCGCCCGGCAGAGCTCCTCCCAGAGCTCGTCGTTCCAGACGAGCGGTTTCGTCTCAGTCGGCGGCATGCACGGCCTCCGCGGAGGACGGCGTGGCCGCGGCGTGGTCCCGCAGCACGATCGCCATCTCCTTCATCTTCGCGGCGAACTCCTTGCCCTCCGCCGCCGAGATCCACTCGAGCTGGAACCGGTCGGGCGAAATCCCGCGGCGTTCGAAGGTTTTCCGCCAGATCTCGAACCGCTTCTCGGTCCAGCTGTTCGCGTTGATGTAGTGGCAGTCGCCGGGGTGGCATCCCGTCACGAGGACGGCACCCGCTCCCCGGTCGAACGCGCGCTTGATGAACTTGTCCGAGACCCGGCCCGAACACATCGTGCGGATGATGCGGCCGTTGCTCGGGTACTGGATCTTCTCGATGCCCGCTTGGTCGGCGCCCGCGTACGAGCACCAGTTGCACGCGAAGACGAGCACCTTCGAGCTGGGGTCGTCCGCGAGCGCCGCGTCGATCTGAGCCTCGACCTGCTCGTCCGTGAAGTACGGGGTCGTGATCGAGTCCCGGAAGCAGTCCGCGGCGCACGTGCCGCAGCCCATGCAGGCGGCGGTCACGACGCGGACCTTCTTGCTCTTCTTCCCCCCTTCCTCGAGGGTGTACGGCTCGAGCGCGTTGAACGGACAGACCCGCACGCATCGGCCGCAGCCGTTGCACGTCGTCTCGTCGATCACCGCGCACAGCGGCTCTTTTTCGATCGTGTCGCGGGAGAGCAGCGAGGCTGCCTTCGCCGCGGTGGCGAGGCCCTGCTGGACGGACTCCCCGAGGTCCTTCGGACCCTGGGCGGTCCCCGCGAGGAAGATCCCGGCGCTCCCCGCCTCGACCGGTCCGAGCTTCGGGTGCCGCTCGAGCAGGAAGCCGTCGGAGCTGCGAGGGACCTTCAGCATCTTCGCCACGGCCGACTCCTCCGGGACGAGCCCGCAGACCAGGACCAAGAGGTCCGTGGGAAGCTCGACGTCCCGGTCGAGGAAGAGGTCGTGGAAGCGGACCGCGCCCGGAACGACCCGGACCGCCTTCTCGGCCGGCTCATCCGGGTACCGGAAGAACGCCACCCCTTCCTGCGCGGCCGTCCGGTAGAGTTCCTCGGAACCGCGGGCATACGCCCGCAGGTCGCGATAGAGCACGCGGACCTTCTTTCCCATCCGGCGCAGTTGGAGCGCCTGTCCGACCATCGAGCCGCAGCAGTACCGCGAGCACCCTTTCTCGCCCGAGCGCGCGCCGATGCACGATACGAACGTCACCGTCCGTCCGGGAACGCTTCCCCAGGCGATCATCTCCTCGAGGCGCTGATTCGTCACGGTCTCGAGGTCGTAGGAGGAACGCAAGGGGAAATCCTCCGGCGGGTGCACCATCCCGGCTCCCATCGCGAGCACCACGGCCCCCGCGTCGATCGACTCGCCGTTCGTGAGCCGAGCGCGGAAGTTGCCGACGTGGCCGTCGATCTGCGCGATCTCGGTCCCGAGGTGGAGGTGCGCCCCCGACGCCTCGAGGTTCCGGGTCATCGCACTGAGGAGCGCCTTCGCGTCGGCGCCGGACGGCTCGATTCGCTCGAGCCGGCGGAGCGCGCCCCCCACCTCCCGCTCCCGCTCGATGAGGTGCGTGTCGAACCCTTGCCGGGCGAGGCTGGTCGCCGCGGCGATCCCGGCGGGACCCCCGCCGACCACGAGCGCGGCCTGAACCATCGGTTGCGTGTACGGCTCGAGCGGCCGGAGACGCGCGGCCTTCTCGACCGCCATCCGGACCATGTCGCGGGCCTTCGACGTCGCGGAAAGGCGGTCCGCCTTGTGCACCCAGGAATCCTGGTTGCGGATGTTCGACATCTCGAGGAGGTACGGGTTGAGTCCCGCCCGCAGGCAGACCCGTTTGAAGGTCCCCTCGTGCGTCTTCGGGGAGCAGGCTCCGACGACGAGCCGGCTCAGGTTCTTCTCCCGGATCCGCTTCGCCATCTCCGCCTGCGTGTTCCCGGCGCAAGCGAAGCGCACCTCTTCGGCGTGGGCGACCCCGGGGACCGTTTTCGCATAGGCGACCACCGACGGAACGTCCACGACGCCCGCGATGTTGCTACCGCAATCGCAGAGGAAGACGCCGACCCGTGGGTCGCCCGAGACGTCAAGCGGTTCTCCCCGCTCGGGCTCGGGCCAGACCTTGTCGGGCGCGCGTTCCATCGCCCGCGCGGCCGCCGCGCCGGCTTCCGTGACGCTGTCGGGAATGTCCTTCGGTCCCGAAGCTGAACCGGCCACAAAGATGCCGTCCGGCGCGGCGTCCCCGACGAGGAAGCCATCCGGTCCGATCGGGACGCCCAGGGTCTTCGCGAGGGCGGCGAGTCCGGCCGTCGGCTTGGCCCCCGTCGCGAGCACGACCAAGTCGGCCGTGATCTCCTCGGCGGTGCCCTTGAGCGTGTCCTCGAAACGCACCTGAAGGCCACCGAGTCCCGGCGTAACGCGGCCCACACGGCCCCGCAGGAACTCCACGCCCTCGTCGCGGGCCCGCTCGTAGAAGCCGTCGAACCCTTTGCCGTACGCCCGGATGTCCATGTAGAGGATCTTCACGGACCCCGCACCGTGGTCCCGGGCCTGGACCGCCTCCTTGATGGAGTACATGCAGCAGAAGCGGGAGCACTGGCTCAGGCGGCGGACGTCCCGGGAACCCGCGCAGAGGACGAAGACGATGCGTTCCGCGTGCCGTCCGTCCGACGGGCAGAGGATCTCCCCGCCGGTCGGACCGGCGGACGACAGGAGGCGCTCGAACTCCATCGCGGTGACGATGTCCGGATGGGTCCCGTAGCCGTACTCCTCGAGGGAGGCGGGGTCGAAAAGGTCGAAGCCGGTCGTTGCGACCACCGCTGCGACGTCCCGCTCGACGTTCGCTTCGAGCGGTCGGTCCCACGAGATCGCCTTCGGAGGACAGACATCGAGGCAGCGCGAGCATGGGAGGACGATCGGCGGTTCGTTGACGCAGTCTTCGACCGAGAGGAAGTAGGGGCCCGGGACCGCCTGCGGGAACGGTGTGAAGATCGCGTGCCGGCTCGCCATGCCCGAATCGAACTCGTTCGGGAGCACGACCGGGCACGCATCGGAACAGAGGCCGCAGCGGGTGCACTCATCGTTGACGAGGTTGCCGCGGCGGTGGAGGCTCACGCGGAACGTGCCGTCCTCGCGGCGCTGGACGCTGACCACCTCGGTGCTCGAGAGCACCTCGATGTTCCGGTTCTCCGCGACCTCCGAAAGCTTCGGCGCCTCGATGCAGATGCTGCAATCGAGCGTCGGGAAGTTCTTGTCGAGGGCCGCCATCTTGCCGCCGATCGAGGGCGTGTGCTCGACGAGCACGACGCGACGACCGGCCTCGGCGAGGTCGAGCGCGGCCTGGACCCCCGCGATGCCGCCTCCGATGATCATCACGGGAAGGGACGTCATGTCGCGGCCTCGGGGATCGCGAGCCCCGCCCGGAACGCCTTCAGGTTGAGGTCCACCGTTTTCGGGGGTACCGTGTGCCGGATCGCCTCCTCCATCGCCTCGGGCGCGACGAGGTGGCAGCGCGCGGTGAGCGTGCCGAGCATCACGATGTTCGCCACGATGCGGCGACCCATCGCGGTCGCCATTCGGGTGAACGGGGCCTTTTGGACATGCGGGTCGTCCCCTTCCAGGTGCACCAGGTCCTCGTCGACCAGGACGAGCTTCGAGCGGGCGATCCAGACGGAGTTCTTGTTCGCCGCTTCCTGCGAGAGGAGGATGAGGATGTCCGGCTGGTCGAAGACCGGCATCGCGATCTCCCGGTCGTCCACGACGACATCGGCGCTGCAGGCCCCGCCGCGCGATTCGGGCCCGTAATTCTGGGTCATCGCGGCATTCTTCCCGCCGTGCAAGCACGCCGCGCGTCCCAGGATGAACCCGGAGAGCACGACGCCCTGGCCCCCGAACCCGGCGAACCGGACCCGCGTCACGGGGCCTTCCTCCGCGACGCCGCAGCGGCCCGGTAGTTGTCGAGGAAGGTGGGGCGGGGGCGGTCGACGAACTTTCCTACGATGATCGGACGGTGGAGCGAGATTTCGGTTTCCGAGAGGTCCCCGGTCTCGCGGACCTCGATCCGGTTCGGGAGCCCTCCCGCGCTTCCCCAAACCTGCTCGAGCCCACGGTAGTAGTCCATCTCGTCGAGCCCGCTCCCGATGTCGTTGTTCTTCCCGAAGCTGACGGGACAGGGAGCGAGCACCTCGACGAACCGGAATCCTTGCCGGCTCGCGGCCTCGGTGAAGCAGTCCCGCAGGCGCCGGACGTCGAGCGTCGTCCACCGGGCGACGTAGACCGCACCGACGGCGGCGGCGAGCTGAGGAAGGTTGAACGGGAATTCGAAGTTTCCGTTCGGCGTCGTCGTCGTCCTCGCGTCGTGCGGCGTCGTCGGTCCGGACTGGCCGCCGGTCATGCCGTAGTTGAAATTGTTGATGCAGACGACGAGCAGGTCCATGTTGCGCCGCGCGGCGTGGATGAAATGGTTGCCGCCGATCGCGAACAGGTCACCGTCGCCGGCGAACACCGTCACGTGGAGGGCGGGGTTCGCGAGCTTGATGCCGGTCGCGAACGGAATCGCACGCCCGTGCGTCGTATGGTAGGTGTCCGCCCGCGCGTAGTAGACGACCCGGGAAGAGCAGCCGATGCCCCCCACGATCACGCGCTTTTCCACCGGAACACCCGCCCGGTCCAAGCCTTGCAGGAAGGCGCCGAGCGCGACCCCGATGCCGCACCCCGGGCACCAGATGTGCGGGAGCACCTCGGAGCGCAGCACGGAGTCGAGGGGGTGGTGCCGAGGCGGCGCGTTCTCCGTCTCGGGAGCCCGCTCCCGGTGCTCTTGCGCCGCCGGGATCATGTGCGCACCTGGGCGACCCGCTCGGGGCCGCACGCCGCGAGAATGCGCTCGGGGGGAAAGACCTCGCCGCCGGGGCTCGTGACCCGGGCGACGGGGCAGCGGCCGGCCACCAGTCGCTCGACCTCGAGAGCCACCTGGCCCATGTTCACCTCGGCGATCACGACACGTCGCACCGTGCGAGCGGCGCGCAGGAACGCCTCCGCCGGGAACGGCCAGACGGTCTTGGGCCGGAACAATCCCACCCGGACCCCGCGGGCACGAGCCTCTTCGACCGCGCCGGCCGCGGACCGGCCCGTGATGCCGTAGGCGACCACGAGAACCTCGGCATCCTTCGCGTGGCGGAGCTCGTACTCCTCGTAGACTTCCCGGTGGTCGAGGATCTTCCGGAGCAGCCGGGGGAGGAGTACGGCCTGCGTCGCCGTGTCGGTGACCGCGCGGCCAAGTTCGTCATGGGTCAGGCTGGTCATCCGGACACTGTAGCCTCCGCCCGCGAGCGCCATCTCGGGCACCAGGTCGTCGCCGACCCGATACGGCCGGTACTCGCTCGGAGGCACCGACGGGAGACGGCGGGAGAGAATCGTCCGCTTCCCCTCGTCCGGAATCACGACCCGTTCGCGCATGTGCCCGACGACCTCGTCCATCATCACGAGGACGGGGGTTCGCAGCCGCTCGGCCGTGCTGAACGCCCGGATCGTGAGCTCGAACGCTTCCTGGGGGGACGAAGGCGAGTACGCGATCGCCTGGTAGTCGCCGTGGGAGCCGAACCGGGCCTGCATCATGTCCTGTTGGCCGACGGACGTGGGGAGCCCGGTGCTCGGACCGCCGCGCTGGACGTTCACGACCACGCACGGCACCTCCATCATGAACCCGAGGCCGAGGTTCTCCTGCATCAACGAGAACCCCGGACCCGAGGTCGCCGTCATCGCCCGAACTCCGGCCACGCTCGCGCCGAGGATCGCCGCGACCGACCCGATCTCGTCCTCCATCTGGATGTACTGTCCGCCGATCTCCGGCAGCCGCTCGGCCATCCGCTCCGCGATCTCGGTGGCGGGCGTGATCGGGTAGCCGGCGAAGAACCGGCACCCCGCGTAGATCGCCCCTTCCGCGCACGCCTGGTCGCCGAGCATGAAGTGCGCGCCGGTGAGGATCGGGCTCTTCTCGGTCACTTGCCGGCCTCCTCCACGAAGATCGCGAACTCGGGGCAGACATCCTGGCAGAATCGGCAGGCGATGCACTCGTCCTTACGGGACTCCTTCACCCGGACCGGCCGGTAGCCCCGAGCGTTGTAGGTCGGGGAGATCTCGAGGACCTCCTTCGGGCAGTAGTGAACGCAGAACTCGCACTCCTTGCACCGGTCGGGAATGACGGTGACGACCCCCCGGACCCGGTTCGGGTGGTCCATCGGCCGCCGGGTCAGCGCCGCGAGCATGGCCGGCGGCGGGGGGCCCTGCGTGACGACGGCGGATGGGGCCACGGCGTTTGCACGGAGAGCAGAGGGTATGAATAGGGGGTCAAGAGCCCTCGACGGAGGGCCCTTATCGAGGGTCCCACGGCGGCGAACGGTCGAACCGCGGTGCCGAGACCCGGCGGTGAGGACCGATGAACCTATCCCATTAATTGGCTCGACCAACGTGTCCGACCGGACGACCCGGCACCGCTCCGGGAGACCCGACGCATGGCGAATGAACCACCGTCCGCGATGTCCACCGCCACGGTGTCCGTGGGGTCGCGCGCCTGGTGGGCCTACTCGAGCTACGTCGTATTTGCCCTCGGCATCGCGCTACTGCTCGTAACGGCGTATGTAATCGTCGTCTCGCCGGGCCTGTTCAAGGTCGACCTCCCGGGCGCGCTCCTCGGCATCGCGGCGTTCCTGATCGGCCTCGCGATCATGGACCGGCTCCCGCGCGACGTGCTCGTGACGCGGGATTCGGTTCAGTTCCGCTACCTACTGAGCCAGGTCACGCTGCGATGGGACCAACTCGCTGCTCCGAGGGTCGTAGGTAAGGGATTCGTCGCCTTCCGTGCGGTCACGGGCGCTCGGGGGGTCTGGGGGTCGCTCACCGTCACGGCCGGGCAGGCCGAGAAAATCCTGTCCCACCCAGCGTGCCCCGCCTTCGAGCTGCCGGCCCCTCTCGCCGAGGCGCTCGGCCGGGCCTAACGGCGCTGAACGGGGAGCGAGAGACCGTCGGATGCCGACCGTCGTGAAGACCGTCGCCGCCCACGAGGTGGTCCAGGCGGTCTACCCCCGGGAGGTCACCGAACGGGACGAAGTGGGTATGGCGGTCGGCAAGGCGATTGACGAGACCCTCTCCCGGTTCAGCCACGAGTTCTCGCAGGGCCGTCGGCCGACCCTCTCGGCGATGAACCGGCTCGCGACCGAGACCCTCGACCGGGAGCTCGCCGACGCGGACCTCGCCCTCACCCCGGCGGACCGGCTGGGCCAGCTCGCGGCCGTCTCGGGGGTTCTTCAGGCGTTCCGTCGGAGCGAGGTGATGGGGCTCGCCCGACCCCGGAGCCGGCTCGTGCTCATCAACGAGGAGGTGGGGGTCTACGCCCAGCCCGACTACTGGAACAGTCGCGACCGGTTCTACGAGATGAAGAGCTACTTGGCGCGTCCGACCCCGCCGGATGTCGAGCTGCAGCTCCGACTCTTTCAGCTCGCGTTCCCGGGGTTCCGTGCGTTTCTCGCCTGCTTCGACCGCCACGCGACGCCGGTAGTGACCGCGATCGACGAGGTTCCGCCGCTCACGGTGGAGGTGGCGGAGACGGTGCTGCGGGTCGCCTACCGGACCGGACGCGAGCAAGGAGTCGACAAAGTCCTCGTCTACATCGACCACCCGGTCGTTCGATACGCGGTCGCGCCGTAACGAGCGGCGAGATGTCATGCTTCCGGGCCGGCGCCACCGGGCCCGGTCGCCTACTTGAGCGGCCCGACCACCTTCTCCACGGCGGCGAGGATCTCTCCCGAACGGGCCACCTGCGTGAGGGCGTTGATGTCGGGAAAGAGCGGTCGGTCCTCCTCGAGCT
The DNA here is from genome assembly GCA_035623855.1 of Thermoplasmata archaeon. GTDB lineage: Archaea > Thermoplasmatota > Thermoplasmata > Lutacidiplasmatales > UBA184 > Lutacidiplasma. The sequence goes on from DASPSQ010000001.1 coordinate 129,011, forward strand.
TCGCGACGTGCTTCCGAATCACGTCGTACGCGGCCTGGCACCCCGGCGAGGGCGTCGTGGGCGACCGGAAGTCGAACGCCTGCGCGGCCGCCATCATCTCGACCGCCACCACCGACCAAGAGTTCTCGATGATCTGGCGCGACTTGATCGCCGAGGTCATGCCCATCGAGACGAAGTCCTCCTGGTCCGCCGCCGCGGGAATGGAACCGGTGGCCGCGGGCGTCGCGAGCACCCGGTTCTCGGCCACGAGAGCCCCCGCGGTGTACTGCGAGAGCATGAGCCCACTGAACATCCCGGCTCCCTTCGTCAGGAACGCGGGGAGGCCCATCGAGAGATGGGTGTTGAGGAGGCGGTTCGTCCGCCGTTCGGACAACACGCCGACGGTCGTGATGACCATCCCCATCAGCTCGATGGCGAACGCCATGGGCGTCCCCTGAAAGTTCGCCGCACTGAGGACGAGCTCCTCGTCGGGGAAGAACGTCGGGTTGTCGGCGGCGTGGTTGAGCTCGATCTCGAGCATGTAGCGCGTCCAGGCGAGCGCGTCCTTCGCGGCCCCGATCACCTGGGGGCTCGACCGCAGGGAGTACGCGTCCTGGACCTTCTTGCCCGGCCGCTTCAGCAGCTCGGAGCCCTCGGTGATCTTCCGGATGTTCTCGGCACACGCTTGGGCGCCCGGATATCCCCGGACGTCATGCACTCGGTGGTCGAAAGCCGCCATGTTGGCGTTGAGCGCCTCGAGGGTCATCGCGAGGGCGACTTCCTGCGTCCGAAGCCATCGCTCGGCGTCCACGAGCTCGACGCAACCCATTCCGGTCATCACGTTCGAGCCGTTGATCGTGGCCAGGCCGTCGCGCTCCTTGAACACGATCGGCTCGAGCGCGACCGTCCGAAGGGCCTCGGCGCCGGGGAGTCGCCGGCCCTCGACGAACGCCTCTCCTTCGCCCATCAGGACGAGCGCCATCTGCGCCATCGGGGAGAGGTCCCCGCAGGCCCCGACGGAGCCCTTCTGGCACATCACCGGGGTCACGCCCCGGTTCAGCATGTCGATCATCAGCTCGACGAGCTCGTGGCGGATGCCCGAATGCCCCCAGCAGTGGGTGTTCAGCCGCGAGACGATCGCCGCGCGAGCGTCCTCCTCGGCGATCGGGTCCCCGCAACCCGCGGCATGGGAATAGACGAGGTACCGCTGGAACTTCTCGACTTGCTCCGGGTCCAGTACCACCTCGGAGAGCTCGCCGATACCGGTGTTGACGCCGTACATGATCTCGCGGGCCGCGATCTTGCGCTCGAGGAGCGCGCGGCACTTGTCGATCCGTGCGATTGCCTCGGGGGTGATCGAGATTCGTTCCCGGTCGCGCGCGACTCTGACCACGTCCTCCGCCTTCAGCGAATGACCGTCCAACGTCACCACCATAGCAGCGTTCCCCCCTCCGTTCGGAATACCGGCGGCCATTCCGGGGTCGCCGTATGTAGTTACCTCGAAGCCTGCCCCGAGCGAGAAACGGCTTCGTCAACCAAAATCGACGACCCGATACGGGACCCGTGCGAGCTCGCCGGCTTTAAAGGACGGCAGGCGGACGTAATGTGGCATCGACGGGTCGCACTGCGCGGTGACCATGGCGAATACCTGCCCGGATTGTGGGGCATCGATGGAGTTCGAACAGCACGACGTTCACCTGCGCACGGGTGTTTGTCCCGCCTGTACGAAGGAGTTCGCCTTCGTGGAGGGGGCGGCGGTCTCCTCCCGTCTCGGCGTTCCCCCGGCGGGAACGGCGAACGAGGCGGACGAGGAAGGCGGGGCGAGCGGGGGGGCTCGGGAGGGCCCCGAGTGCGAGGAGTGCGGGTCTCCGCTCACGTTCCGGGCGGGCCACCGCGGGTCGATCGAAGCGACCTGCGATGAATGCGAGACCACCACCCTGTACGTTCCGAAGCCGGAGCACCCCCGCCCCGACCGAGGGCGCGCTCCCCGATTCGATGAGGAGGTCCCTCGCAGCCGGCCGTGCCGCAGGTGCGGAGCTCCGCTTCGTTTCTCGACCGGCGAGGACGGGCTTTTGGTGGGAGAGTGCGAGTCGTGCGGGAACCGGTTCACTCTTCCTCCCCGCCCGGATCGCGGCCGGGGTCGAGGGTTCACCGGTCCTCGCCGCTACGACCGGGGGGATGTCCGGCGGGGACCTGAGCGGCCCCGAGCGCGGACCTTTGACGACCGGTCACGGGCCCGCAAGCGGCGTCGCCCCCGCGACGAATAGCTGATTCGCGACGCCCCGGCAACGACGGGGGGACCCGAGGGCCGGGTCCCTGGGGATTCGGACCGCGTAGCGATTTATTACGGCAGCGTAATATATTTATCCGAAACATGTGCGCGGACGAGGGAGAGAGGCCATGGCGGCCCCCGCTCGCCCGTCCGTCGCGAAGGTGATTCTGACTCTCGAGCAGGAAGAGGTCTGGGAGTCCCTCCACGAGGTGTACTCCTTGATCTCCGACCGGCTCGAGGAAGTCCTGGCGCCGTTCGGCCTCGCCATCGCGGATTACCGCGCCCTTCGGATTTGTTCGGGCGGACCGGTTCGAGCGACCGATTTAACCCGACAGCTTGGTTTCACGCCGTCGGGCACCACCGAGCTGATCGACCGGTTGGAACGGCGGGAACTCGTGAAACGGTCGGAGAACGCCACCGACCGGAGGTCCGTACTGGTCGTCCTCACCCCGGACGGCCACCGACTGGTCGGGTCCGCTCGAGCGGCTCGCCGTGCCTATCTTCGGCGACTGGCCCGCTCCATGCCTCCCGAACGACAGGTCCGGCTGAAGAGCGAACTCGACGCGCTGCGAGCGGCCATACGGGAGGGACCTCCGCCGTAGTCGGAGCCCCGTGGAGGGACGATGGAGTACAAGTGGACGGTGTTGTCGAATACGACGTTGGGCGCCCTGGTGGCGTCGATCAATGGCACGATCATCTTGATCTCGCTTCCCGTGATCTTCACGGGGCTCAAGGTTAACCCGTTCCTCCCGGGCAACATCACGCTCCTCATTTGGCTCCTGCTCGGGTACGGGGTGGTCACCGCCACGCTCCTCGTTACCTTCGGTCGGATCTCGGATATGTGGGGGCGGGCTCGGATGTACAACGCCGGGTTCGCCATCTTCGCGGTCGGTTCGGTCCTGTTGTTCCTCACCCCGAACTCCGGGACGACCGGCGCGTGGGAGCTCGTCGGGTTCCGCGTCATCCAGGGGATCGGCGGCGCGTTCCTCTTCGCCAACTCGGCGGCGTTGATCACCGACGCGTTCCCACACTCCGAACGTGGGAAGGCGCTCGGCATCAACCAGGTCGCGGCGATGGGCGGGTCGGTCGTCGGTCTCGTCCTCGGTGGGGTCCTCGCTGGGATCGGCGACGTCCACCTGGGCGCGCTGGTGATCCCATCCTGGCGGGTGATTTTCTTGGCGAGCGTCCCGGTCGCGATCGGCGGAACGATCTGGGCCTACGTGAAGCTCCACGACATCGTGCCCGTCCGTGCGGGCCAGAAGATCGACTACCTCGGGAACGTCACCTTCGGCGTCGGTCTCACGTTGCTCCTCGTAGCCGTGACCTACGGTCTTCTGCCCTACGGGAACCAGACGATGGGTTGGTCGAGCCCCTGGGTCTGGTCGGGAATCGGGATTGGCCTCGCGCTGCTCATCGCCTTCCTGTTCATCGAGACCCGGGTGAAGGACCCGATGTTCCGCCTCGAACTGTTCCGGATCCGTGCGTTTGCCGCGGGGAATGCCGCCGGCATGCTCGGTTCGATCGCGCGCGGCGGCGTGATGTTCATGATGATCATCTGGTTCCAGGGGATCTGGCTTCCCCTGCACGGCTACTCGTTCTCTCAGACCCCGTTCTGGGCCGGCATCTACATGATGCCGATGATGGGCGGCTTCGTCCTGATGGGTCCGTTGAGCGGGTGGATCTCCGACCGGTTCGGAGCGCGGTATCTCGCGAGCGGAGGTATGGCGGTGGCGGCCGTGACCTTCGTGGCCATGCTGGGCCTGCCGTACAACTTTGTGTACTGGCAGATGGGGTTTCTGCTCTTCCTCCAGGGATGCGGGATGGGAATGTTCGCCGCTCCGAACACCGCGGCGATCATGAATGCGGTTCCCCCGGAGCACCGAGGAGCCGCGTCCGGCATGCGGGCGACCTTGCAGAACGCGGGGATGCAGCTTTCGATGGCGGTCTTCTTCACCATCGTCCTCGTCGGCCTCTCGACCGGCCTGGCCGGGTCGGTGCACTCGGCCCTGCTCTCGGCGGGAGTTCCCGAGCCGTATCTGTCGCAGTTCACGAACCTCGTCGGCTCGAACCCCACCGGAGCGTTGTTCGGTGCGTTCCTGGGGCAGAACCCGATGACCGCCTTCATCACGTACCTACCGCCGCAGCTCCAAGCCCAACTAGGGCCGACGCTCCTCTCGCGCCAGTTCTTCCCGAATGCCGTGGCCCCGTCCTTCCTGCATGGGATTGACCTCGCCTTCGGGATCTCGGCGGTGCTCACGGGGTTCGCGGCGGTGGTCTCGCTCCTGCGCGGTGGTCGGTATGTGCATGAGCTCGACGCGGAGGCGGCCGCCCAAAAGCCGGCGGCTCCCGCAGCCCCGTCGCCGGCGGCGGCCGACCCGGCCCCGACGGTCGCTGCGGTGAGGCCCGAACCCACCGGCGAGCTGACCCACGTCGCTCCGGCCGGACCGACCCGACTCCGATGACCGGGGACGTCGAGTTCGACCGGATCGCTCCGGTCTACGACGAGACCCGACGGCCCCCTTCGGGGGAAGAGCTCGGTACGCTCGTCACGATGCTCCGGGGATGCCGGACGGTCCTCGACGCGGGCGTCGGCACCGGGCGGTTCGCCGTGCCGCTGCACGAACGCGGGTTCGAGATCGTCGGGGTCGACCTCTCGTTCGGAATGATGGGGCGGGCGCGGACGAAGGGCGTTTCCGCGTTGGTGCGCGCGAACGCCCTCTGGCTCCCGATCGCCGACCGGGCGGTGGACGCGACGTTCATGGCGCACGTGCTCCAACTGATCCCGGACGCGCGGACGATGCTCCGAGAGCTCGGCCGCGTCGCCCGTCGTCGGGTGGTCGTCCAACTTCCCCGATGGTTCGAACAGCGCCCATCCGAACCCTGGCGGGAGCGGCGAACCCGGTACCGGGAGATCGCCGCTGAGCTCGGCTACACGCTCCCGGAGCGAGGCCCCCGCTACTTCCACTCGGTCGAGGAGCTTTCGGAGATCGCGCGCCCGAACGAGGTGCGCGTGGTCACAGTGCCTTCCCCGGAGGGGGAGCCTTCGGAGGAGCGGGCGGCGCGCTGGGCCGCGACGATGATGGGCGGTGGTCAAATCCCTACGGAGGTCCACGCGGAGATCCTCCGTCGACTGCGGGTCGAGTTTCCCCGAGACGCCGCGTGGCGACGGGGTCCCCGAACCTCGCGGTTCATCGCCTGGGACGCCCGCCGGTTGACCGAGCGGGCCTAACGGTTAAACGGTTCGTCTCGTTCGGACCCCGGATTGGGGAGCTTTCGGCTGGACTCCCCCGTCCCGACGGAGGTCCAGATGGCGACGGGAACCTCTTCCCTCGCGGGCCAGGCCGTCGTCGAAGGGGTCGGGCGCATTCCGGGGTTCGTGAACTGCTACACGTTCCGAGCGGGTGGCGAGACCTTTGTCATCGACACTGGATTCCGGCGGGGGGCTCAGCCGGTCGTGCGAGCGTTCCGGGACGCTGGAGTCCCGCTCTCGCAGGTCCGCCGGGTCCTCCTCACCCATCACCACATCGACCACCGGGGCGGTGCGGCGTACCTCCTCCAACATGCGCAGGCCCCGATATCGTGCCACGCGGACGATGCACCGTTCGTGGACGGAAGTTCTCGAGCGTCGATGTCGTTCCTGATGCGGTGGTTCTTGCGACCGCGCTCGGCGACCGTCGCGACGCGGCTTACGGACGGCGACCGGGTCGGGCCCCTCTCCGTGGTTCACCTCCCGGGGCATACGCCCGGCGAGGTGGCCTTCTACGAGCCCCAGCGCAAGATTCTCTTCTCGGGGGACTCGGTGATCGAGCGAAACGGCCGACTCACGCTACCGGCACCCAAGTACGCGGCGAACCTCGAGCAAGCGGTCCGTTCGCTCGAGCGCCTCCGGGCCCTCGAGGTGGAGGTCCTGCTTCCGGGTCATGGCGAACCGGTCACGAAAGGGTTCTCCGACCTTCTCGCCGACCTTCTTAAGCGGGCTCCCGCGCAATTCCTGCAACCCCGAGGCCGCGGTCCGAGACGGGACCCCCAGGGGTGATGGAGCCCCCGGGACTCAACGGATCGACGCGAGGTCCTCGAGGAGCATTCGCCGGTCGTCCCGGTCGCGGACCTGGGCCCCGACCCGACGGGCCTCGCGCAAGCACCGGTCGCGGGTCCGACGGTCACCGGCGACGGATGCGGCGCGGGCCAATCCCTCGTAGGCATACGCGAGGTAGAACCGGCCGAAACGGTGCCGTCGCGTGACCTCGAGCGCCCGTCGGGCGTGGTAGAGCGCCGGCTCGGCGCGGCCGAGCGTCGCGTACACTCGGGAGATCTGCCAGTCCCCGATCGAGGTGTGCAGCGCCGTTCCGGCCTTTCCCCAGTGATAGCGAGAGGCGTGGGCCGCGTGAAGCATCTCCTCCTCATCCTCCCGGGTTCGGTCCTTCCGGTCGAGGAGCGCCCAAGTATAGTTGAACAGGTACGCGCCCGTCTTCCGATGCTGAACGCGGGAGAGCGGGTCTTCCTTCGGGGGCACGCTACGCTCCAATCCCTCGCGTTTAGGAACTTTCGGACGGTGAACGGGTTCGTCCACCTCCTCGTGCGCAGGCGAAACCTCGCCTCACGGCCTCTCGATGCGTCCCGTTCGGCCGAGGGAGACCTGAGGACGGCCCTTGTAGTCCTTTACCCAGCCCTCCACGATTCGGATGGCGTCCCCTTCGGCCACCAGTTCCACCTCGTCTCCCCAGAGCACGAACGATATCTCCCCCGTGCCGTCCTTCAACATCCCGTTGCGGACTCGCTTCGTGCCCCCGGTGCGCTGGTCCACTTCCCGGATCGGCTCGAGCCGGGCCACGGTGGCCTCGAAGGTCGCGACCCGGCCGGGTCGCAGGTCGGAGACGAACGTCTTGGGGGGTGTGCCCGTGGACATCGCCGCCCCCACTCAACCGAAGCGAATAGATTCTTCGCCGACCGCGCGCACCGACCGGGGCCGATGGGGCGGTCCCCCTCGCATCGCGCGCCGGCATGCGGACCGGCCGGCGTGAGCTACAACCCGCAGCCGGCCACCGTCAGGCCGTAGTAGCCGCCGCCGACGAGGGTCAGGACGATGATCGCGAACGGGATGACCGTCGCCCAAGCCCCGGTCCGGTAGAGGATCATGCCGAGGCACCCCACCGCGCCTCCGAGGAAGATCAGCGAGTAGCCCCCGTCGCAGCTGACCGCGAAGGCGAGCGCTGCGCCGAGGAAGGCGAAGATCCCGATGACGAGCACGACGGTGAGGCTGAGCGGCCGGGCCACGACGGACAAACACCGCCCCGGAATAAATGGCGTCCCCCCGGGAATGCGCCGGAAGGTGGTCGACTCAGGACGCGGGTCACGAGGTCCGCGACGAGGCGTGCTTGGGGGCGGGAGGGACCGCGCGGGGGACCGTCGCCACCCGCGTGCCCATGCGGGCCACGGTCTCGGGCTCGACGCATCGGTTGATCGTCACCTCGTTCATGATGATCAGCATCTCGAGCGCCATGTCCAAATGGCTCGCGATCCGCTGGGCGGAAATCGCGACTCTCCGATTCGGGATGGCGTGGCAAATCCGCTGGCCGAACGATGCGTCCTTCGGGAGCATCTCGCCGATCACGTTGAGGGTCGCGTTCGCGTCGATCACGGAGAGCCGGTCGAACGCGTCCATCGTCCGGGTGAGGAGATGGTCGAGCCGCTCGAGCCGCGTCACGAACTCGTGGAGCATCGAATTCGGCAGGCGCCGCATCCCCGGAAGATTGCGCTGGAGCTCGACCCCGATCCCCTGGATGAGGTCCCCGGTCATCTCGAGCACCTTCGCCACCAAGCGGTAGCCGATCTGGAAGTGGTGGCTCTCCACGTCGATGTTCCGGGCCATCCGGGGGTTGTCGGAGGAGAGCAACAGCTGGCGGACCATGAGCAGATAGAACCGGTCGATCTCCTCCTCGATCGTCTCGATGAGGGCGAGCTGCGGCGGGCCCTTCCCGAGGAGGGCCGACCGGCAGACGTCGAGCTCGGTCCGGAGCATCTGAGCGACCCGGTGGAGTAGACGCGGAAGCTCGTGCTTCCCGGGGTCGATGAAGTTCTGCACCTCGACCACCTCGGTGGAGTCGCCGACCACGCTCATTCCGAGCGTGCGGTCGACGAGGTGGTGAATCTCATTCCGCTGCGCCTCGGTGAGGCCGTGGCGGGCGGTGATCAGGACCTGATCCTGGCCCGTGATGTAGCTGCCGACCAGCAGTCGTACCAGGAGGTTCGGCGGCGCGTCCGTGGCATCGATGCGCAGCACTTTCTGCACGGGGCCGTTCGGAAGACCGACGGTGAGACGACCCTCCCCGAGCTCGTGGGGGACGGCCGCGGGCGACACGGGATGGGTCTCGTCCGGCATGCGCGCGGGAGCGAGCAGCTCCGCTTCGGCAATCGCGGCCCGCTGGGCCGGGAGCGCGGCCTCGACGCGGCGAAGAACCGCGGCCACCCGTCCGGGACCGACCGGCTCGGGCAGGAACGTGACCGGCGCCAGGCCGAGCTCTTGTACCGAAGCCCGGACCCGGTCCGAGCCCGATACCACGACCATCGGCGTCTCGGGTTGCTGACGCCGGGCGGCCCGCAGCAACTTCATGGCATCGCCTCGAGGCGTTCGTAGTTCGACCACGACCAGGTCGAATCGTTCGCCCTGGAGACGGGCGAGGCTCTCGGAGACCACCGGAACGGCGGCGACCGTATGCCCCAGCTCGGTGAACAAATGAGCGAGCGACCGGCGGGACCGGCTCTCGTCCGCGAGGATGAGTAAACGCACAAGCCCCGACTCGCCACGTGCATCATAAGACCTCTCTCAAATTCGGCTTCGACCGCTAGGCGTCGGTCGCCGCGACCAGGCGGTTCCGGGCGTTCTCTAGGCGCCGTCCCAGGATGGGGATAAGGCGTGCAAGGAACCGGTACCCGTCGGCCGGATGGGTTTCGAGTGCACGCCGCAAGACCGTCGCGTCGAGCGAGACGACGCGGGTCTCCTGGAGCGCCCGGCCGTCGAACCGCCATACGTGGGGCGGAACAACCGCCGACCAATCGAGCACCTCGCCCGGACCGATCGTCTGCACCGTCCATCGGCGGCCCGAAGGGCCGCTCACCTCGACCGAGATCTGGCCGTGGAACACGAGATAAAGCCGGTTCGCGACCTCCCCCTCGCGGACGATCAGCTCGCCCGCGTCGTAGATCGCGTCGTCCGAACCGCGACTGACCGCTTCGACCCAAGAGGGAGTCAAGCCGCGAAAGAAGGGGTGGTCGGAGGCCCGTATCCGGGGCTCCGACTGGTCCTCGAGACTCGTGAGCACGCCGTACCAGACGTCCGAGGTCCCCATGGTCGGTTCGTTCTCCTCCCCGGGACGGGTCGGGGCAACACCTCCCCTACCCGAGCCCCCTCACCCGGACGGGTGCGGGAACCCGGGGAGGGGGAGGCCCCCTCCCGTCCCGAGGCAGCCGTTCGTCGTTCTCTCGCTCCGCTTCCGCGTTGTTGCTCGGGCTCCGTCTACGGGGCACTGATGAGGTGTCCCGGGAGCGTCGCGAGCAGGTAGGCGAACGCCGCGTAGCCCGCGAGCCCGACCACAAAGAGGAAGAACCCCGTGTAGGCGGTCACGTAGGCCGGCAGGTGGAACTTCGCGCGGAAGGTCGGCTCCGCCGCTTCGGTCGACTCCGGGTTGGACCCGGGGACGACGGGCTGAACCGCCCGGCTCGCGCCCTGGAAGCTAGGTCGGCTCCGGGCCACCGGGGCGGTGGTGCCGAAGGCGAACGCGGTCCCGTCGGGGTGCGCGAGGAAGTGGTCGGTCATGAGGGTCGCGGGGAACGAGAAGATCCCGACACCGCCGAACGCGAGGTACATGAGGAACGTCTCGAGGGGTTCCTTCGTCATGTGGAGGATGTAGCCGTTCCAGCCGTACCCCATCGTGATGGCCCCCGCCACAAAGGCGAACAGGCCCGCATACGCGAGCTTCAGGTTGAACGCCATCGTGGCCGCGAGGATCAACAGGGTGAGGCCGAAGAGCAGGTAGACGTCCGTGAACAAGATGTTGTAGGACGCCAGGTCGGTTCCGGGAATGGCCGGGAACGGCCAGGTGGTTTCGGCCCATACCGCGAGGGTGGTAGCGACCGCGCCCAGGGCGCCGACCGGAACAGCTCCGCTCTTCAGCGCGCTCTTCACGCCCGCCGCATCGTTCAGGCGCATCGCCCACCACACGGACAATCCGACGAACCCTACGACCACCGTAGCGATCAGTAGGAACCCTTCCTGGAGCGCCAGGAAATCGATGAACGCCATGTTCACAACTCCTTGGGCTTCAGCTCGTCGTTCCGCAGGGCGTGCTTCTCGATCTCCTCCCGTTGGAACCAGGTCGGAGGTCGCACTTTCCGCTGCCAGCTCTCTCGGTCGAACACTCGAAACTCTTCGCCGTCTCGCATAGGCTGCCTCTGGAGAAGGGAAAGGGGGTGGGTAGTGATGCGGGTACGGTCCCTTGCGTAAGGAGAGTATGGAGAAGAGAACGGCCCCCGGGCGGCGCGGCGGCGCCCGCACGGACCGTTAATGAGCCGGGGGCGATGGGGGGTCGATGCCCCGGGCGCGTAAGGAACGCGAGGAGGCCGCGGCCGTCCCCGGGTTCACCCGTCGCGTCCAACGGACCGGCTCGTCCTCCCTTTCGGTGACGCTACCGAAGGCGTGGACCGACTCGATGAACCTCCAGACCGGCGACACCTTGCGGTTCCGGGACCTGGGCGGAGGACGGCTCGAGATCAGCCCGGCGAACGCGGAGACGAGCCCCGAACGGCACCAGAAGCTCCTCCGGGTCGACGCTTCGGGGGCGCCCCCGAAGCTCCTCGCGCGCCTCCTCATCGGGGCCTATATCACCGGCCAAGACCAAATCCTCGTGACGTCACGCTCGGGGCTCACCTCCGACCAACGCCAAGAGGTCCGTCGGACGGTCGCTCACGTCCTCGGAATGACGGTGGTCGAGGAAGAGTCCGGCGAGGTCGAGGTCCAGAACTTCGTCGACCCGGGGAAATACCAGTTCCAGCGCCTCATGAGTCAGGTCGTCCGGATGCTGCGGACGGAGCTCGAGACGTGTCGAGCCGTCCTCGAGGGGGGGAACCGCACCGCGCTGCAGCCGCTCGCGGCGATGGAGGACGAGATCGACCGGTTCTACCTCCTCATGGTCCGGCAGCTGCTCCTCTCGTCGGACGACTTTCAAGTGGCGCGCGATATCGGGGTCGAGAGCCACCACTATCAGATCGGTTCCCGCCTCGTCTCGAAGGTTCTCGAAGTCACCGGCGACCTCGTTTCGGGAGTCATCCGCGAGCTCAACGACAACCTGCCCGGGCTCCAGCACCTCCCGAAGCCGGCCCTCGCCGAGCTGGTCGCCCTCATCGCGCACGTCGAGCAACTGCTCGACCGCACGATGGACGCCTTCTCCCAAATGTCGGTCGTGGACGCGAATACCGCGCTGAACGAGATCGACGAGTCCCTCCCCGCCAACTATCAGCTCGGCGACTCGATCGCGCGCCACGTCTCCGACCGCCGGCTCGCGGTCTCCGCCCAGCGGGTCGTCTCGAACCTCCTGATGGCTCTGGAGATGCTCGTCATCATCAACGAGGTGACGATCAATCGAGGGGTCGAACCGGAGACCGTCGCGAAGACCGACCGACAGGTCCGGATGCATTCGCACGAGCCCGCGGACCGCTGAAGGCGTAGAGCCGCTGGGCCCGGGGCGCGACCCGAAGGTTCTCCGCAGGCTGGGCCTATCGGGGGCGACGCCGGCGGGCCGCGACCCGCAAAAGGCGAGCGCGATGATGGCGCTTCCTTCGGGCCGCGGAACGGCGTTTCCGAGGCGTGACCGTCATGGAAGCTCGCTCCGCGAGCGCCACTCCGGGGGACATCATAACGGCCCGGTACGGCGACTCAACGACGCTGGACGGCGAGGGTTAAAGGGCTTCGGGGTTCCGGCCCCCAGCTCATGGTGGACGCAGGCGGGTCGTCGAGTTCGCCGAACCGCGGGAGCCTGACCCTTCCCGCGATTTCCGCCCACCTCCGCGCGCCGCGGCGGTGGCGGGGAGGGCCTGCCTGGCTCGTGATGATCGCCGACGTCGACGCGGCGAGCATCCTGACCGCGCTCGCCACCGGCGCGACCTTCCGCTACGACCTCATCTGGTTCCTGGTCGCCCTGACCGTCCCCTTGTTCTTCATCCAAGAGGCGTCCGGACGACTCGGTGCGGTCACGCGGAAGGGGTTGGGGGAACTCACGCGCTCCCGGTACCGTCCCCGGCTCGCCTCCACCGTCGCCCTGTCGATGGCGGCCGGCGATGTGGCGACGTACGTCGCCGAGTACGCGGGGATCGCGCTCGGACTGAGCTTATTCGGAATTCCCCCGGTGGTCTCGCTCCCGATCGCCTTCCTGGCGCACATCGGGATCGTCACGCAGGGAAAGTACGCCTGGACCGAGCGCGTCCTCATCGGTATCTCGGCCGGGGTGGTCGTCTCCCTCGCCGTCGTCGTGCTCCACCGCGGCTTGCTCCCCTATTCGCCGATCGGCGTCGCCTCCTCGTCGACCTTCGTCCTCTTGCTCGCGGCGAACGCGGGGGCCGTGGTGATGCCGTTCATGCTGTTCTTCCAGTCGTCGGCCACTGCCGAGAAGGAGACCTCGGTCGCCATCTCACGTCAGTCGACCTTCCTCGGCGCGATCGTGAGCGAGCTCCTGATGGTCGTGGTGGTGATGATCGGAGCCGGTCTTTCGAGCTCGTTCAACTTCGCTACGGCCGCTGAGTTCTCGTCGGCCCTCGCCTCCGGCCTCGGTCAGTACGGGACGTATGTGCTCGGGATCGGACTGGTGGCGGCGGCGTTCCTCGCGCTCGTGGTGATCTCCCTCGGGAGCGCGTGGGGCGTGACCGAGGCGCTCGGTCTATCGCCCCGAGCGACCCGGTGGATCTACATCGTCGAAAGCGTGCCCGCGGTGTTCGTCCCGCTATTGTTCCCGAAGCTCGTCACCCTGGTCCTCGCCCTTATGGTCGCGCTCGTCTTCGTCCTCATCGTTCCGGGAATCTTCGTCGGGACATTGAGCTCGGACCAGCAGGTGATGGGGGAGCACGCGTCCCGCGGCGTCTGGCGATGGGCGTTCTGGGGCAGCCTCGCGTTCATCGTATCCACCGGCGTCGCGGCCGTGGTCTTCGCCGCGTAGGATCCGGGCTCGAGGGCGGTCCGCGGCGTCGATCGAACTCCCCCGCGCTCCGGTAGCCGTCCTACAATCGCGCTGGGACTCCATGCCGAACGGGTCGGAGTTCCTCCGGACGAGCCGCGCGGGTCGGGTCCCGAGCCGGTCATCCGTTGGGGGCTAGCGGCACGGTGCCGTCGGGCGCGAGCGGCAACGACCGCAGGCGAACGCCCACCGCGTCGAACACAGCGTTCGCGATCGCGGGGGCAACCCCGATGAGGGGCGTCTCGCCGCCTCCCTCGGACGGAAGGTCCGGACGGTCCAGCAGGACCACCTCGATCGGCGGAATGTCACGGAACCGCGGTACTCGGTACTCGGAGAATCGGGGGTTCAGGACTCGGCCGCCCTCGAAGTGGATCGTTTCGTAGAGGGCGCCCCCGAGGGCCATCACCGCACCGCCCTCGACCTGGCTCCGCAGGTTCGAGGGGTGCACGATCGCGCCGCACTCAAACCCGCTCACCAGCCGCACCAACTCGAGGTGACCGTCGTCCCCGACGTGGACCTCGGCGAACGTCGCGACCCGGCCACCTTTCTCGAGGCCGACCGCGATACCGCGGCCGCGCCGGTCGGGCCGTCCCCCGGCGGACGATGGCCGGGGGTCCCATCCTACCTTCTTCGCCACCGCCCGAAGGACCTCGGCGAGTCGGCCGTCGGCGAGCTGGCGAAGGCGATAGTCGACCGGGTCCGCGCCGACGTGGGCCGCGAGCTCGTCGATGTGCGACTCCCGGGCAAAATTGTTCGCCGTGGCCGCCAGCGCCCGATACGATGCTTGCGCGAGCGGGGATTCCGTGGGCTGGTTGTCGATCTTCTGGTTGGGCACACGGTACGGGGTGCGAGCGGCCGCGGACCCGGCGTTCAGTACATGGAACTCCCAGGACCGGAGGCTCCCATCGCGGTCCGCCGCCGAGCGTACGTCGATCAACGCAAGGGGTCGGAAGTACGCCTGCGTGAACTCCTCTTCCCGGCTGAACGCGATGCGCACCGGAGCTCCGGCCGCCTTCGCGAGGCGGGCCGCCGCGACGGCGAGCTCGGCGGCATGCTTCCCGCCAAACCCGGACCCGGTCGGTGGTACGATCACGTGCACCTTCGCGGGAGGAATGCCGAGCTCGTCGGAGATCGCCTCGCGCGCCCGGAAGGGGGTTTGGGTGCCGATGCGAACCGTGAGTCGGTCTCCGTCCCAGGAGGCGAGGACCGCGTGCGTCTCGAGCGGAGCGTGGGCGATGTAGGCCGTCGTGTACGTTCCCTCGAGCGTAATCGGCGCGTCGACCCGGGCCGCGGCGACATCGCCCGCCTCGTGGTGAATCACGTCCCAGAAATCCTCCCCTTCGGCCGGATGCTGACGGAGATAGTCGACGACCTCCGCTTCGGAAGGCTGGGGGGTCGGTTCCCATTCGGCCCGGACCGCCTTCACCGCCGCGATCGCTCCGAGAAGGGTGGGGGCCGCGACCGCAACGAGTTCTCCTTCGTGGACCGCCACCACTCCCGGCATCGCACGCGCTCTCGCGAGGTCGACACGACGCAGACGAGACCCGTACGCCGGCGGGAACAGAAGCTTCCCGTGCAGCATCCCGGGAAGATGCAGGTCCGAGGTGTACTCGCGCGCGCCGGTCACGATGTCCCGGGTCGCCACGTCGCGGGCCGGGTGGCCAGCTTGCGTCCACTCGGTCGGGGGGGTCGGTCGGGTGTCGGGGGCGACGAACTCGAGGCGTCGGAGCCCGGCCACGAGTTCGCCATAGCCGACCGAGGCGATCGTTCCGGATCCGCGGATTCGGGCGACTCCTCCCTCGAGCTCGACGTTCGCCGGCGCTACTCCGAGCTTGGTCGCCGCGAGGCCGACCAGCACCGTTCGGGCCGCGGCCCCGGTCGAGCGCAGATGCTGGGCGGCGTCGGGCATCGAACGGCTGCCGAAGGTGCCCATGTCCCACGGGCAGACGTCCGTGTCGCCCATGGTGAGCTCGACCGAAGAAAGCGGAAGCCGGAGTTCCTCCGCCACGATGAGACAGAGCGCGGTACGTGTACCCTGTCCGACCTCCACCTTGCCGGTGAAGGCCCGCGCCTTCCCGTCCTCGCCGACGTGCACCCAGGCACCTCCATGAGGGGGACCTCCCGCACCCCAACCGGACGGGCCCGGACGTCGCGCCGGCAGGACGACCACGAGCCCGTTGCCCCATCGGTCGAAATACGGCCGTTCCCCCGGGGGCAGGAGGTCGAACGGAATCGTCTTCGACGCGGCGCTCATCGCGTCGACCCTCCCGGGTTCCCGAGGCGCTGGGACGCCCGCTCGACCGCGTCGAGAATCCGGAGATAGCCTCCGCAGCGGCACAGATTCCCGTCGAGCGCCGCTCGGACCTCCGCGTCGCTCGGCCGGGGGTTGCGCGACAGCAGCGCCGCCGTGGCCACGACCATTCCGGGCGTGCAGAAGCCGCATTGGAAGGCGCCCGCATCGATGAACGCCTGCTGCACCGGGTGCAGACCCTCGCCGCTCGCGAGGCCCTCGATCGTGGTGACCGACCGGCCCACCGCCTCCCCGATCCGGGTCTGGCAGGCGCGCGCGGCCGCGCCGTCGAGGAGGACCGTGCAGGCGCCGCACTCGCCCTCGCCGCAACCGTACTTGGTCCCGGTGAGCCCGAGCTCTTCCCGAAGGACGTAGAGGAGATGGCGGTCCGGCTCGAGGGCCACCGACCGGTCCACGCCGTTCACTCGGAGCGACGCCATCGTTCGGGTCTTCGACGCGGGCGAAGATGCGGACATGGTGGAGTTGAATCACCTCACGATCGATTCGGCACGCCCGCGAAACGATTGACCCTTTTTGCATCTACGGCAGGAGCCGGCGTTCGGCGCGCGACCGAGTTGCGCCGGTAGACTCTCGGCGCTCGGCATCTTGCTGCAAGCCCTGAAATAGCGAGACCCCGCTCGCCGCCCCCGGCCGTTCATGGTGGAATGGTTCAACGCCGTCACGTGGGGCGTATTCGCCGCTCTGTCGGCCGTGAACCTTCTCGTGCTTCTGTACCGAACCCCGTGGGGCGCCCGTCTGCGCCCCGCGGTGCTCCGGGCCCTGCACCGATTGTCGGGACGCGACGACCTTCGCTGGCTCGATTGGCAACCGCTGCTCGTGGCGGCGGCCATCGCGTTCGCCGGCGTGAGCGCCTACGGGATCCTGAGCGGACAGTACGGCTGCCACCCTCCCGGTGTCAGCGACCCGATCGGCGTCCTCAACTCGGGCAAGGCGTTCTGGGCGGGACTCGACCCCTTCAAGGTTTCGGACTGCGGCGGCCACCTCGAGATCCCGTACGGCTTCGCGGCGGTGCTCCTGAGCGCGATCGGAAGCTTCGGGGGACTCCCCGGGATCTACCTAGTCTGGGGTGCGGTGGCCCTGTCGATCCTGCCGCTCGCCTGGCTGGCCGGCGGCGACGACCGGCAGTACGTCACGGTGTTCGTGGCGACGTCGGTCCTTCTCATCCCGCTCGTGTCGAGCCAGATCGATGGAGCCACGAACGCCATCGTGCCGGCCACGGTCCTGCTCTCCCTCTACCTGGCCGGCCGGAGCGAACTCCTCGCCGCCATGGTCGGGGGATTCCTCTCGACGGCCCGGTTCCCGAACCTTCTCCCCGTCCTCGGCCAGACCGGCTCGTTCCCGCGACGGCGCTACCTGTCGTTCGCGGCGGGGCTCCTCGTCTTCGCGGCGGTCACGGGGGTTTCGTACGCGCGCTGGGGCGACGATTTCCTGGGCCCGGTGTTCCTGCAGCAGCTGGGGCGTCGGTCGTTCTCCCTCAATTTCTACGGGATCCTCCTGTTCCAGAACTGGCTCCCGAGCAGCGTCGTGGTCGAGGGCGTTCAGGTCGTCGCCACCGTCGCGCTCGTGCTCGCGGTGTTCTTCTGGGTGCGCTCCCAGGTGCGGGCGGCGTCGATCGTCCTGGTCGGGTTCACCCTCCTCACGCCCTTCCTGTCGTTCAACATCCTGGTCTGGCTCCTGCCCGTCGCGCTCGCGGGCGCCCGGGCCCGCTGGTGGCTCTGGTCGGTCGCCTTCGTTGGGTCGCTCAACTACGACCTGGCGCTCAATGTGTGGGCCTGGGACGACGGCATCACCTGGCCGTCCATGGTCTTCGACGTTGTCCTGACCGGCCTCTTGCTCGCGCTGTTCGTCGATCTCTGGCGGGAGGAGCGCGCGGCCCGGCGGGGGACCCAGCCCCCCGCCCCCGACCGCTCGGCGTCGTCTACTTCTTGAGGGCGCTGACGAGTTCTCCGATGGCCTTCTGGGCGTCCCCGTAGAGCATGTGGGTGTTGTCGCGGTAGAAGAGGTCGTTCTCGATCCCCGCGAATCCCTTGCCCTTCCCGCGCTTGTTGACGATGACGTTCTTCGCGTTCTCGACGTCCAGGATCGGCATCCCGTAAATCGGGCTTCCCTGCCGGTGCGCCGCCGGGTTCACCACGTCGTTCGCTCCGATGACGAGGACCACGTCCGTGTTCGGGAACTCGGCGTTGATCTCGTCCCGGTCGAACAGCTTGTCGTACGAGATCCCGGCCTCGGCGAGCAGCACGTTCATGTGGCCCGGCATGCGCCCAGCCACCGGGTGGATCGCGAACTTCACGGTGACCCCACGCGCCTCGAGCAGGTCGGCGAGTTCCTTGACCTTCCCCTGGGCCTGGGCGACGGCCATCCCGTAGCCGGGCGCGATGATCACCTGGTTCGCGTACTCCATCAGGACCGCGACGTCGGACGCCTCGATCGGCTTCAGCGACCCCTTCATCTGGGTGCCCGTCTCCTCGACCGCGCCGAAGGCGCTGAAGAAGACGTTCGAGATCGACCGGTTCATCGCCTTCGCCATGAGGAACGTGAGGAGCGAACCGGAAGCCCCGACCAGCATGCCCGCGATCACCATCCCATAGCCGGCATCGCCGAGCGGACCGTTCACGAGCGCAAAGCCGTCGAGCGCGACCGCGATGCCCGTCAGGGCGTTGAACAAGCTGATGACGACCGGCATATCCGCCCCGCCGATCGGGATCGTGAGGAGAATCCCATAGAGGCAGAGCAGGATGTAGAACGGCGTCAGCCAGAAGATGTTCAGCGTCCAGAGCGTGAGGACCCCGCACGCGACCGCGACGATCAGAATCGCGGTGTTGACGTACTGACGCGCCGGAAGGACGATCGCCTTCGACGGCATCCACCCCTGGAGCTTGAGGAACGCGATGATGCTGCCCGAGATCGAAATCGCCCCGATGATCCCCCCCGCGATCGAGAGGCCCCCCGTGATGCGGTTGGAGACCGACGTGAGGAGCTCGACGGCCGCGATCGCCGCGGCCGCCCCGCCTCCCATCCCGTTGAACATGGCGACCATCTGGGGCATCGCCGTCATCTTGACGACCCGCGCCCAGTAGTAGCCACCAAATCCACCGACCGCGATGCCGAGGAAGATCAGGCCGAGGTTGACGGGGAGCGAGATTCCGAAGCTCCAGCTCGAACTGCTCGAGTTGAAGAACGTGAGGAACGTCACGGCGACGGCGACGAGCATGGCGATGCCGGCGTAGACGATCCCTCGACGGGCGGTCTCGGGTGAGCTCAACGCCTTGAGGCCGAGGATGAAAATCAGGACCGCGATGGCGTAGATGGCATCCACGACGTCCGAGACCGGGAAGCTCATGGTTTCCCTCCCTTCTTCTTGGCGGAGCGGTCAAACATCTCGAGGATCCGCTCCGTCACGGCGTAGCCGCCCGTGACGTTCATCGCACCCATCACGGTCGCGATGAATCCGATGATCAGCTCGGGAGTGTTGTTGGCGAGACCGAGGGCGACGATCCCTCCGACCAACACGATCCCGTGAATGAAGTTCGACCCGCTCATCAGCGGGGTGTGGAGCAGGACCGGTACGCGGCTGATGACCTCGTAACCGGTGAAGATCGTGAGGAGCGCGATGAACAGCGCCGTCCAGAGGTCGGCCGCCATCTACGCCGCCCCCTTCGGTGCGAGCAGGTCGGCGGTCGGCTTGTGGGTTACCGCTCCGTCCTTGCACAGAAGGCTCGCGGCGAGGATCTCGTCCGAATAGTCGGTGGTGAGTCCCTTCTCCTTCGAAATGAGGAGGGTCAGGAACGACTCGAGGTTCTTCGCATACATTTGGCTCGCGCTGAGCGGCGCCCGACTCGGGAGATTGAGTGGGCCCGCGACCGTCACGGCGCCCACCATGACGTTCTCGCCGGGCTTCGTGAGCTCGCAGTTCCCGCCGCTCTCGGCGGCGAGGTCGACCACGACCGCGCCGGGCCGCATCGCCGTGACGTTCTCCTTCCGGACGAGGATGGGGGCCTTGCGTCCGGGAATCGCCGCGGTGGTGATGATGATGTCCGCCTCCCCGAGGGCCTTCGCGAGCATCGCTTGCTCCTGCTTCTTCTCCTCGTCGGTCAGTTCCCGGGCGTAGCCACCGCCGCCTTCGGCGTTGATCTGGAGCTCGAGGAACTTTGCGCCCAGGCTGCGGACCTGCTCGCCCGCGGCGCGCCGAACGTCGTACGCCTCCACGACCGCCCCGAGTCGCTTCGCCGTGGCAATCGCCATCAGGCCAGCGACCCCCGCTCCGAGGACCAGAACCTTACCGGGCCGGATGGTCCCCGCCGCGGTCGTCAGCATCGGAAGGAACTTCGAGCAGAGGCTGGAACCGATGAGCACGCACTCGTACCCCGCCACGGTCGCCTGGGAGGAAAGGACGTCCATGCTCTGCGCGCGGGTGATCCGAGGCAGTAGCTCGAGCGCGAACGCGGTCAGCTTCGCGTCTCGCATCTTCGTCACCGCGTCGAGGTTGCGGCTCGCGTTCATCTGGGCGACCACGACCGTGCCCGGCTTCATCCAGCCAATCTCCTCGGAGGTCGGCGGTTGAACCTTGAGCACGATGGCCGCGGTCCCGAAGAGGGCCGACCGGTCCGAGACGATCTGGGCCCCGACCGCGCTGTACGCCTCGTCGAGGTTTCTCGAGCCGGCACCCGCGCCCGACTCGACCGCCACTTCGACCCCGGATTTCGTCAACCCCTTGACGACGTCGGGAGTCAGGGCTACGCGCTTCTCGCCAGGAGTAACCTCGACCGGTACCGCGATGCGGACTGGCATAAGAATCGGTCGGGTGTCTGTCCGGGGAGATTATACGCTTGATGTGTCCGGGGGTTGACCGAATGGACGCAGCGTTCGACTTCGCCGTCGTCGGCGCGGGAATGGTCGGACTCGCGACCGCCCGATCGGTCCGTGCGCGACGGCCGGGTTCGTCGGTCGTCGTGCTCGAAAAGGAGGCGACCGTCGCCGCCCACCAATCGGGGCACAACAGCGGGGTCGTCCATTCGGGGGTTTACTACCGGCCGGGCTCGCTCAAGGCCCGGCTCTGCCTCGAGGGGCGGGCGCGTCTCATCGACTTCGCGACGCGGGAGGGCATCCCGTGCGTCCGCATCGGCAAGCTGATCATCGCCGCGAACCCGGGGGAAATCCCGGCGCTCGACTCGATTGAGGAGAAGGCGCGCGCGAACGGAGTCCACGACGTGCGCCGGCTCGCCTCGGGCGAGCTCGAGGCACGACTCCCCGGTATCGTCGGCGCGGCCGCGGTGGAGGTCCCGTCCGCAGCGATCACCGACTATCCAACGATCGCCCGGCGGATCGCCGAGCTCCTCGCGGCGGACGGCGTCGAGACCCAACTGTCGACCGGCGTGCGCTCGGCGCACTTCGACGGGAGCCTGTGGCGGCTCGACACGTCGAACGGCGAGGTCCGGGCCGGGTACGTGATCAACTGCGCGGGTCTTCAGTCGGACCTCATCGCTGAGGCGATGGGGGTTCGCCCGCCCGTCCGGATCGTCCCGTTCCGGGGCGACTTCTACGGTTTGAGCGAGCGGCTGCGCCCCCGGATTCCGTGCCTGGTCTACCCCGTCCCGGACCCGGACCTTCCGTTCCTCGGGGTGCACCTCACACCGACCGTGGACGGGAAGCTGCTCGCGGGGCCGAATGCCGCGCTCGCGCTCTCGCGGGAGGGGTACCGGGGTGGCCAATGGACTCTGGCCGAGCTCGCGCAGATGGCGCTGTTCCCCGGCACCGTGGGCCTCGCGCGTCGCTACGGAGTCTACGCCGCCCGAGAGTGGCTGAAATCGTGGAGCCCAGCGGAGTTCGTCGAGGCCGTACGACGCCTATGGCCGGTGGTCGAGGAGCGGGACCTCGTCGAGCACACGTCGGGCGTTCGGGCCCAGGCGGTCCGCCCCGACGGCACGCTGGAGGATGACTTCGTGTTGGTGACCGGGCCCCGGTCGTTGCACGTGCTGAACGCTCCGTCGCCCGCCGCCACCGCGGCGTTCGCCATCGCCGATCGGGTCGCCGACGAGGCCGGCATCCGGCCGACCGGCGCCACGGGCCCGCCCGGGGCGCCGGGCCAACGTTCATAGACCGCCGGTCGGTCCGCCGGGTCGATGGCGGAGCGCTCACGGTCGACGTCCGCGCTCTCCCGATTCCGCGACCGAATCGTCGAGGGGGATGCACGCGAGGTGCTCGACCGACTCCCTGCCGAGGTCGTCGAGCTTGCGATCACCAGTCCCCCCTACAACGTTCGAATCCCCTACCGAGGGTACACCGACGACCTGCCGCCCGACGAGTACCTCCACTGGCTGAAGGGCGTCTGGACCGCGCTGCACCGGGTACTCGTGCCGGGCGGTCGGTTCGTCCTCAACGTTGCGCCGACCTCGATCAAGAACTTCCGGCCGATCCACCACGACCTTTCCCGCGACCTGCGCGAGCTCGGTTACATCATGCGGACCGAAGTCATCTGGTACAAGCAGACGATGGGCCGGCGTACGGCGTGGGGGAGCTGGCGAAGCCCGTCGAACCCGCACATCATCCCGTCGTGGGAGTACGTGCTCGTCTTCTCGAAAGGCCAGTGGCGACTTCCGGGCGACCCGCGCGCGGTCGATATCTCCGCCCGGGAGTTCGAGCGATTCTCGGACGGCTTCTGGCCGATCCCACCCGAACGGAAGCGCAACGGGCATCCGGCGCCGTTCCCCGAGGAGCTGATCGAGCGGCTCGTGAAGTTCTACAGCTACCGGGGAAACCTCGTGCTCGACATGTTCGGCGGAACCGGAACCGTCGCCGCGGTCGCGCGTCGACTCGGCCGGCACTATCTGCACATCGATTCGTCGCACGACTACTGTCGGCTCGCGGCCGAACGAGTTCGACGCGCGACGCCACCGGCCGACTGGCCGATCCCGCCACCGCCCGCCGGCGATCGATTCCGCCTGCCGCCTGCGCGTCGGCCGGCGCAGTAGTTCGTTAGTGCACCGTCCGGGCCGCGATCCGGGCGCGGGCGACCCGACCGATGATCGACGGGGCGACCAGGAAGGAAAGCCCGTAGATCGGCGCGGCCCAGCTATCGAGCGTCCACGAACGCTCTTCGGGGTGGCCGTCGAGGAAGCGAAGGTATTCGGCGGTGCGATGCGCCACCTCCCGTCGGGCCGCCTCCGAGCCGACGCGCGCGACCAGCGAGCCGCTCAAGAACAGTCGCTCGTGGTTGATGGCGCGAGCCGAAAGCCAGCGCGCGAAATCGGGCCGGCCGTGGGACTCGGCGAGGTGCGCCATGTCGCGCTCGCTCTCCGCGGCCTCCCGGAGCCAACCGACCTCGCGCGTCACGTTCCCGCCGTAGTAGCGGTACCGGGTGAGCCGGCGGTCGTCGAGATAGACCCCACACGAGGAGAGCGCTCCCGCGAGGAAGAAAAAGAGGTCCGGGAGTTGCGTCCGGACGAACGCGTCGCCGAACTCCCCGTCGAGCAGCTCGCGGCGGATGGCCATGGTGCTCGAACCGAACGTCGCCTGGGTTCGTCGCGTGGCGATGTCGAGGAGGTCGGCGCTCGCTCCCCTCGGGCGGTACACGGGCCCGAGGGTGTCGAGCTCGGAATCTCGCTCGTGCTCCCGCCACAGGTCTTCCGGAATCGGACGACCGTCGATATCGATCACGCGAACTCGGTTGCGGTAGAAGCCGAGGTCGGGGTGCGAGCGGAACACCTCGAGGAGCTGCTCCAAGCGGTCGGGTTCGAACTCGTCGTCGTCGTCGCAGAACGCAAGAATCGGCGCGCGCGAAGCTTGGATTGCGGGTCGCAACCACCGACCGATCCGCCGCTCCTCGCTGTAGAGGACGGCGGCCCCGGCCTCCGCGAGCGCCCGGTCGTGTTCGGTCGAACGGAAGTTCTTGACCACGACGACTTCGAACCGGTCGCGCGGGAGCGTCTGGGCGAGCATCGAGCGAAGGGCGAATGGGAGGAACCGCTCGCGGGAGTACGCGCCTACGATCACCGTGACCTCCGGCCGAGACGCCATCGCGCTCCCTAGACCGGGCGGGGTCCCGTCCCGGACGACGGGAACACCCGACGCTCGAGTTCGGTCGTTGTGAACTTGAGGAGCGGTTCGAGGTTGACCGTGT
Source organism: Thermoplasmata archaeon (assembly GCA_035623855.1). Classification (GTDB taxonomy): domain Archaea; phylum Thermoplasmatota; class Thermoplasmata; order Lutacidiplasmatales; family UBA184; genus Lutacidiplasma. The sequence continues at coordinate 152,911 of DASPSQ010000001.1, forward strand.
CGGCCCGATTGTACCGGACGAGCCGGTCGAGCGCGGTCGCGCTCCCGCGACGGTACTCCTGCCAGAGGCGGACGGCTTCGAGCCCGTCGATCCCCTCGACTCCGGACCGGTCCCCCAGACCGAGACGCTGCTCGATTCGCTTGAGGCCGCCCGCGTGCCCGATCCGGTAGAGTAGGAACCGTAGGTCGATGTGGGCGGGCGGGAGGATCATCTGGGGGAACGACGCGAGCAGGAACGGCACATCGAATCGGCTTCCGTTGAACGTGACGAGGACCCGGTACCGAGCGAGGAAGGCGGGGAGCTCCTCGAGGTCGTCCCCCGCGACGAACGTGCGGGTCGTCCCGCCGCCGTGCACCGTGACCACGGTGACGATCCCGCCGTACGGTGAAAGGCCCGTCGTCTCGATGTCGAGGAACGCGGTCTCGCGGGCGAACGCGGGATAGAGACGCCAGTGCTCACGGTTCGGGAGGCGCCGGGCGAACCAGCCCGCGTCGCGCTCGGCGAGCGCCCGCTCGCTCCGCTCGAGCTCCTTCGCGAGACGCGAGCGCGTCGGGGGGCTCACGCCGAGCCGCCCGGGCCGTTCGAGGAGGAGGTCCTGCCAGTCCCGGAACCCCGACTGCCAGAGGTCCACCTCGGTCGCGGGACCGATCCCCGGAAGATGCAGGAACGTCGCCCGCAGCACGGGCGCCGCGACGGACGGCGTCCCTTTAGTCTCTTGGGGCCGGGGAGGGCCGCGGGTCGGCCGCCTCGACCGGGAGCGGGCCGAGCGGGGCGATGAGCTCCTTCACGACGGCCCAGAACTTCGGGACCTCGTCGCGGGGGAGGCGCTGGCCGTAGAGCGGAGCCCGGCACTCCGCCTCGAGGAGCTCGGGGTCGTCCGCGTCCCAGACGAGCCGCACGACCCAGTCGTCCCGCTCGAGCTCGAAGGCGTAGACACGCTTTCGGGGGTCGGTCGGGACCGGGTTCGGCGCGAGGATGTCGAGCGGTGGGTCCGGCGGCGGGGCGATTCCCGGCATCAACGTCATCGGCGGCGGTCGCGGCGGCAGCTTGAGGCGGATCCACGCCACCACCGGCCATTGACTGTGCGCGACACCGAGGCTCGGCACGGCCGGACGGAGCGCGGTCGGCGCTTTACGCTTCGCGGCCCGGGCCGGTCGGCCCGGGAAGGTTTCGGGGTTCGGAAAAAAAGGAACCACACGCGTTCTGTTTAACTGCCAAGCGTACCCAGTTGACGTAGCTGCGGACGTTAGTGGCCGCGGGCTGAACAGATCGCCCGAAGGCTTTCTGCGTACACCCCGGCTCTATCGAACTCGTCTTCTACGAATGTCCTTAGAGGTCTCTCTTTTTCGAGGGGGTTTCGGGCTTAGATGCTTTCAGCCCTTATCCCGGAGCGCGTGGCTGCTCAGCGATGCCCTGCCGGACAACTGATGGACTAGAGGCGCCGATTCCCCGTTCCTCTCGTACTGTGGGAA